>CASDTR010000071.1 GCA_949283785.1 uncultured Oscillospiraceae bacterium | reverse complement strand
CGCTTTGACCGCTTCAGAAAAAGAATACTTTTTATGTTTGCCGACGCCGCTTAACATAAATTGAGCAGGCAAAAGTCTCCGACTTTCGCCTGCTCCCTTGCTCCTTTATTTATTGGCTACCCCAACATTTGACATAGAACCACAAAAAATGATAATGCAAAAAGCCGGCTGCGAAAGCGGCCGGCTTTTTTGTATCAAAATCAAGATCCTAAATTGCGCAAAATATAAAATATGATATTATAGAGACTGTCGACAAACTAAAATTCACAACTCACCCCCGTCTCTCTTGTGTAAAGGGAGATGTCAAAACGCAGTTTTGACATCAGGGATTGGCAGGCTGTGCCCAATGCATTTCGCCCATTTAAGGCAGAGCACACGGAAAATATCCTCCCGTGGGAATGTTCTCTTAACGGAGAAAGCGCATCGAAAAGCTTTGACGCTGCGTTATTTTCTGTGCTGTATCTGATTTATCTTAATCGTACCAAACAGCGATTCAAAAAATTATTTCAGCATAAAAACAACCTTATCGGCAAGCTGATTATATTCACATATTAAAGCTCACTGCTTTAAAGCCTGAGAAATTTTAAAAAAACTGTAACGTTTTGCCTGTTTCCGTCATTAACAGACAAATACACCGAAAGGAGACAACCGGATGCAGTCAATGGAAGAAATCTACCGTGAACATTCGCAGACGGTCTATCGCTATCTTCTTTCCCTTACCCGAAACGCAGATACCGCAGAGGAGCTCACTCAGGAAACCTTTTATCAGGCGGTAAAATCGGTCAAGAAATTCGACGGAAGCTGCAAAACGACCACATGGCTCTGCGCCATAGCCAAAAACGTATTTTCAAGCTACTGCCGAAAGCATCCTCCCGCCGACATATTAGAGGAACATACCGCCTCCTCCCCTTCTCCCGAAAATGAAATCCTCTCAAATATCGGCCGTTTGGAGCTGATGAAGATGATGCATTCTCTGAGCGGGGAAGTTCGCGAGGTCATGTATCTGAGACTGCTGGGCGGCCTCTCCTTCCGTGAAATAGGCGACATAATGTCCCGCACGGAAAACTGGGCAAGGGTCAACTACTACCGAGGCAAAGAAAAAATCAAAAAGGAGCTTGAAGCAGATGAATACAAAGCTTAACTGCGATATTGTACTGGATTTGCTGCCGTCATATGTAGACGGGCTTACAAGGGAAGCCACAAACGAAGCCGTAAACGAGCATTTAAGAGAATGTCCGGAGTGTACCGAAGCTTTAAAGCGCATGAAGGAGCCGGAAAAAACAGACGGGAAACCTAAAGAGGAGGTAAACTATCTTAAAAAAATACGCCGCCGCTCCCTGCAAAAGGGATTTATAGTTTGCGCCGTAATTGTGGCTCTGGTTCTGGCGGCAGCTGCCTTCAAAATCCTGTATATCGGAGAAGTAGCCCGAACGGAAGGCCTTTACAGCGATATATCAGTCACTGACAGCACCGTAAAAATAGAGGGTGTTTTCGACAGGAACGGCAGCGGCCTTGCCCGCGTAGTATTTTCCGAAAATGACTCAGCAGTGGATATAACCATATATGCTGCGCCCAAATGCTTTTTAAACGAAGAGCGTTTCTCCGATGAATACGAAGCGAAAGGCGACGTAAAGGAAGTTCGCGTAAACGGCCTTATCCTCTGGGAAAACGGCGAAAAAATAAATCAAAACGCCGCAAAGCTCTACTCTCTGAAAATACCGTATATGGGACATATCGTAGATGATTTAAAAATTGCGGAAGCTCTGAATATTTACGGACAACTGGGAAGCTTTGCCAACGAACTCCACACCGCCGAGGAGCCCTACGGCTGGTCCATTATTTTTGACGAGGAATTTATACCCTATCGTGAAAATGAAGTTCACGCCGTTATGCTGCGTAATTCATGTGTCCTTATAGCTCTGATAGATAACCTGGACTATGTAAAATGGGAATACAGAGCAGAGGGAGAACACAAGGAATACACCGTAACCGCCGGTGACGCTTCAGATTTTACAGGCAGGGACATAAAGGAGTTTTCTTCCTCTGTCTCTCAGGTGCAGCTGCTTTTGGAAAAGCTCGAGATGAGCAAATACGGCAGAATGACACTGTTTACCGAAGAAGTCTTTTTCATGGATATCGAAAACAACAGCGGAGCAAATATCAAAAGCGCAGAAATCGACTGTTATCTTGACGGGGAGTTTGTTGGCGCTCAAGGAACCCAAAACGCCGATAATTCCGATATATCGGAAGGTGATTTTTTCGAGTTCAGATTCGTCCCCGATTGTTTTCCGCCTGCAACTCAGAACTATGAAATGGCAAAATTCTCCTTTGATTTAAAGTTTACGGACGAATACGGAAAGGAATACATCGTTTGCAAAGATAAAAAGTTCCCCGTACAGTACGGACTGAGCTACCGTTTTTCCCTCAGCGGAGACAGCGAACCGGGCTTTACTCTGACGGAAAAATAAAGCAAGCTCCCATATGCATAAATTTATAACGTCTCAAAAGAGAAAACAGCACCGACAAAAGCCGCAAGCTTCTTCGATGCTGTTTTTGCTTTATTTATGTGTAAACTATTTATCAGTACCAGCACTGAGGCGTCTTTTCGAGAAGGGCTTTTCTCTCCCTCCAGTCTGGCATTACGGAAGCGACAAGAGCGTGAAAACGCTTTGAATGGTCGGGATGAATAAAATGACACATTTCATGAACTATTACATATTCTATGCATTCTCTGGGAGCTCCCAAAAGACGTTTGTTCAGGGTAATTACGCCTTTTCTGTATGCGCAGGAGCCCCAGCGGCTTTCCATTTTCCTTATGCGAAGCTGCGGCCTTGCAACTCCCATGGCGCCGAAAACAGGGTATACTTCATCGAGAATCTCTCCGAAATTCAGAAGGCACTCCTCGTCCCTGAATTTTTCCATCAGCCTCTGCTTTTGGGCTGTGTCCTCGGCGTCGGGAACTGTGAGATAGATATATCCACCGTCGGCCTCCACCGAAGGTTTTCCCGATAAAACCTTTAAGACAAGACGTTTCCCCATTATATAAAACGAGTCGCCGTCCTCATATTTCCCCGCGGCCTCGGAAAACTCCTCCCTCTCGGCATACTTTTCCAGCGCCGCAAGGATAAACTCGCCCTTGCTCAAAACGAATTCGTCTATACTTTTTGCAGGCACTATTGACGACGCCGAAACCTTGACGGCGCCGTCCCTTTTTATACGGAGATTTATGTTTTTTACCTTTTTGCGCTCAAGGGTATACTCTATTTCCGATGAACCGAATTTCACGGTGCGGACAGATGTCTTTGTCATCGCCTGTAAATCCCTCCGAAAAGCAGGATTAAATTGCGCCGTTCATACGGGCAAATATCACTGGTGATAGTAGCTGAAGAAATCGGCTATTTTCTCTACGGATTCCTTGAGCACCTCTATCCTCGGCAGATAAACGACTCTGAAATGGTCTGGCTGCTGCCAGTTAAAGCCGCCGCCGTGTATGAGGAGAATCTTTTTATCACGCAGCAGATCGAGAGCGAATTTCTCATCGTCGGTGATGTTGAATTTTTTAACGTCTATCTTCGGGAAGATATAAAAGGCCGCCTTGGGCTTTACCGCTGTTATGCCGGGAATATCCGTAAGAGCCTTGTAAATAAATTCCCTCTGCTCGTAAACTCTGCCGCCCGGCAAAATATAGTTCTCGACGCTCTGATATCCCCACAGGGCTGTCTGGACTATGGACTGAGCGGGAACATTGGAGCAAAGGCGCATATTTGAAAGCATCCTGAGTCCCTCTATATAGTCCCTTGCGATATTTTTATTGCCGCTGAGAATCATCCAGCCTATTCTGAATCCCGCTATCATGTGGGATTTTGAAAGTCCGCTGTATGTTACACAGAATAAATCCGGGGCAAGGGACGCGATTGAAATATGCTTCTCTCCGTCCATAACAAGCCTGTCATAGATCTCATCTGAAAAAATTATAAGCTGGTGCTCCCTTGCGATATCCGCAATCTGCTGCAAAACCTCTCTGGGATAAAGGGCGCCCGTGGGATTATTGGGGTTAATGATTACAATAGCCTTTGTTCTGCTCGTGATCTTTTTCCTTATATCGTCCATGTCGGGGTACCAGTCCGACTGCTCGTCGCAGATATAGTGAACCGCTTTTCCTCCCGCCAAAGTGGCGCAGGCGGTCCAAAGGGGATAGTCGGGAGAGGGTATAAGGATCTCGTCCCCGTCGTCAAGGAGAGCCGACATGCTCAGATTAATGAGCTCGCTGACGCCGTTTCCCGTATAAATATCCTCCATTGATACGTTGGGAAGCTTTTTTATCTGGGCGTACTGCATTATGGCCTTTCTCGCCGAAAAAAGGCCCTGGGCGGGAGAATATCCCTCGCACTCGGGGAGTTGACGGCGCATATCGTATATGACCTCGTCGGGTGTGTGAAAACCGAAGGGAGCAGGATTGCCGATATTGAGCTTTAAAATTCTTGTTCCCGCCTCTTCCATTCTTGCAGCTTCATCCACAACGGGGCCTCTCACGTCATATAAAACATTGTCAAGCTTTGAAGATTTTTTAAAAGTGCGCATTGTATTTGCCTCCGAAAGTTCAGTTTTATTAAGTTCAGGTTCAATTTCTCTTTGCTGTATTTCGGCTTCAGAGCCTTTGAGCCACCCTTCATCCACCTTGAGCTCCCCCGCCAAAAATCGCAGGATATCACTGCGGGGAACGGTTTTCCCGCTCACATACTGGCTCATATGGCTTTTACCGAGCTTAACCCCTTGCAAAGCGGCGGCGTTTATCAAATCAACCTGCTTCTTGCCCTCTTTATCCATAGCAGTTTTGAGTCTCTGAGCAAAACTTTCTTTTGACATCTCTTTCTCCTCCAAAAGTTCAGTTTTCAGCTAAAGTTCAATTATGAGTAAGATTATATCACTTTTCAGCCTTGGGTTCAATTTAAATTTTCAGAAGTTCAAAATTTGATTTTGGTTCAATTTAAACGAAATGTATTATGAATATTGAATATGAATACCGTTTATTTGAGTCTGATTTTAAATCAAGCTTGCTTTAAGCATAGTAAAAATTATATAATACACATAAAATAAGTTTACTGATAAATTCTGTTGCTAAAAAATTACAAATGTGCAGGAGGCGATTACAATGACTGACATAGAATTACTGCGTCCGTTAAACCATGTCGGGACCAACACAATTAAAACCGAAAGACTGATTCTCAGAAGATTTAAACTAAGTGATAATAAAGATACGTTCAAATGGGCAAGTAATCCGGAAGTAGTCAGATATCTTTCTTATAAGCCTCATAAAACAATTAAAGACACTAATGCCGTTCTGAGAAACTGGGTTATGAGCTACCGAAAAAAGAACACTTACAATTGGGCTATTGAATTTGAAGGAGTTGTTATAGGAAATATTTCCGTTGTCTTACAAGACGATGAATGCTTCAGCTGCCATTTGGGATGGCAAATTGATGAGCCCTATTGGAATAAAGGAATAACAACAGAGGCTGCACAGGCAGTTGTTGACTATCTTTTTGATACAGTTCATTATGACAGAATTACTTCCGGCTGTGACACAAGAAATATTGGTTCCGGCAAAGTTATGCAAAAAATCGGCATGACTCTTGAGGGAACATTCAGAAAATATTGCTATCAAAAAGACGGGACCATAGGAGATAAATTCTACTATGCTATTTTGGAATCCGACAGGCATTAATAACAGACCAATTGAAAACAAGTTAAACCTATTACATAAATTCAAGGAGGTTATATAATTGAACGAGAACAAATTTGATGGAATGGGCAATATTTACGCTAAATTTCGTCCAAATTATCCTAAGGCTTTTATTGACTTCCTTTTCACAAACCTTAATTTACCGAAAAACTGTGTTTTTGCAGACGTCGGAGCAGGAACAGGTATTTTAACAAAACAGCTGCTCGAAAAAGACGTCACAGTTTATGCAGTGGAACCAAATGACGATATGCGGAAAGTGGCTGAAAATAACTTAAAAGTATTTGCAAAATTTATACCTGTAAAGGGTACAGCCGAAAGCACTGCACTTTCCGATAACTGTATTGATATCATAACTGTTGCACAGGCTTTTCACTGGTTTGACAGACAAAAATTTAAAAAAGAATGTCAGAGAATACTAAAACCCGGCGGAAGAGTTGTTTTGGTTTGGAACTCCCGCGACAGTGAAAGCAAGTCGGTTATGGGGAATGATTCAATAAATCGCAAATATTGCCCCGATTTCAAAGGCTTTTCGGGAGGTATGAACAGTGCGGCGGCAGGCGACGGACTTTCGGATTTTTTCAGCGGCGAATATACCGTTAAAGTGTTCCGAAATCCCCTGGCCTATTCAAAGGAGGGCTTTGTGGGCCGCAATCTTTCCTCATCATACGCTTTAAAAGAAGATGATGAAAACTATCCCCCCTATGTCAGGGCTCTGGAAGCACTCTTTGACAAGTACAGTAAAGACGGCATTTTGACAATTCCGAATTTTACAAGATGCTGTTTCGGCACGGTTTAAATACAAATATTAAAAAGGCATCGCCATCAGCTGACCGACGGCAATGCCTTTTGTTTTTTTAGGTTCTATAATAAATGTTGGGGTGAAGACCTCAACATTTATTTATTAGCAAAAAAATAGACATATCCCCCAAAAGCCAATACAATAAAGTTGCTCAAACCTAAAGAAAGGCAGGAAGGAATATGTCCAAACAAGATAT
>CASDTR010000070.1 GCA_949283785.1 uncultured Oscillospiraceae bacterium | reverse complement strand
TTGACCGCTTCAGAAAAAGAATACTTTTTATGTTTGCCGACGCCGCTTAACATAAATTGAGCAGGCAAAAGTCTCCGACTTTCGCCTGCTCCCCTGCTCCTTTATTTATTGGCTACCCCAACATTTGACATAGAACCATATTTTTGTATTTTAATTTTTTTATGCGTTAAAAATTCTACACTTCAGCGCCATCTCGTTACCACATTACAACAATGGATAATCTTATTAATATTTCCATCATTTTTAAACAGTTTCTCTTTAATGCTCGCTTTATTGTAAAGAATTCTTTGACGTGTCTTTGAAGCTTGTTTCTTTTGATTTTCGATCATTACACTGTTGCACCAAAATATCTGTGTTCTCAATAAGCTGACCAAAACCATATAACGTGATAGTAGAAGCCCACGATATAAGAGAACCGGCTAAAAAAACAAACATTCCTATTCCGAAATAAGTAAGCCCTTTTTCAAAAATAGAAAGAAACATTATGTATGATCCTGCAATTGCTGAAATTCCAATACCTAAAAACCCAATAATTTTAGCCACTATCTTTATTTTACCGCCTATTTCTTCATACATAATAAAAGCCTCCTGTATGTAAGATTTTTATTATTTTAACATATATATTTATTTTATTCAAGTACCTATTCACATACTTTTTGCTCTTACTTTAGACTTTTAATATAATTTGAGTTATGTTATAATTTATTTTAATTAAATTTGTATCTTTCATTGTAAAAATTCGGAGGTTCAATAATATGAAATTTTCAAGCTGGCAGGAGCTCAAAGACGCCTGCATGGGATGTCAAAACTGTCCCCTGGGAGCGACCAGGACAAACCTTGTATTCGGTACGGGCAACGAAAATGCCGAAGTGCTTTTCGTCGGAGAGGGCCCCGGAGAAAACGAGGATCTGCAGGGCGAGCCTTTTGTGGGCAGAGGCGGGCAATTGCTGGACAAATATCTGGAGGCCATCGACCTGAGCCGTGATAAAAACATATATATAGCCAATATGGTAAAATGCCGTCCTCCTCACAACCGCGACCCGAAGCCCGAAGAGCAGGAGGAATGCATCAAATGGCTCAGAGAGCAGTTCCGTCTGCTCAGGCCGAAAATCATCGTCTGCCTGGGAAGAATCTCCGCTCAGAAGCTCATCTCACCCAATTTTAAAGTTACGAAGCAGCACGGCGAATTCTTTGAAAAGGGCGGAGTGCTGATGATGGGCACCTTCCACCCTGCGGCCCTTCTGAGAAACCCCAATCAAAAACCCGCCGCTCTCGAAGATTTTATTAAGCTGCGCAGCAAGATAGAGGAAATCTGCGACCACACCTACGACGTATAAAATTCATCATAACCTTATGGGTTATGAAGAGAGGATATTGAGGATATTATGGAAAAGATAAAATTCTATCTGATAACCGACCTCCATTACTACGCCCCTGAATTGGGTACTACGGGAAAGGCTTATTTGAGACGTGAAAGAGAAGATCAGGTCTTTTTAAAGGAATCGGGAGCCATAATTGACGCGGCCTTCGATTTGATTATATCCGACAAAGAAACAGATATCGTCCTCATACCCGGAGACCTTACCAATAACGGAGAGGCCCTGAGCCATAAGGGGATAATCAAAAAGCTGGAACGCTTAAAGGAAGCAGGCAAAAAAGTTTACGTCACCACAGCCACACACGATTTCAATTCCTATGAACGCTTCCCCGAATACTCATCGGAGGCCTGCTTTTTCGCAGATGTAAAGACGCCCGCTAAGCCCACTCCCCGTGAAGCCCTTTGGGAAATGTACCGGCCCTTCGGCATAGACGAAGCCGTAAGCATTGAAGAGGAAAGCTCCTCCTATGCGGTAATGCTCGGCGAAAAGACCCGTCTTCTCGCCCTCAACGACGACGGCAACGGACGCTCCTTCTGCGGCTATTTCCCGAAATGCATCGAGTGGATTAAGGAGCAGGCCGCCGAAGCTTCAAAAAACGGAGAGACTGTTTTTGCCATGACCCACCATCCCGTATTGCCGCCCATGGAGCTCTATCCCGTAATAAGCGAAAGGGATATGCTCGGTAATTACAGAGAAACCGCAGAGCTCTTTGCCGATTCGGGCATAGGCGTTGTCTTTACGGGTCACAGCCACATACAAAACGTCAAATTCAGGGATACCGAAAATGGAAACCGTCTTTACGATGTAAACACCGCTTCTCTTGTGGGATACCCTTCGCCCATACGCAGAGTGGAGCTTTCGGAAAATGAGGTCAAAATCGAAACTCTGCACATAGAGGGATTTGACGGACTCCCCTGCGCAATGACCGCTAAGGAATTTTTCATGCAAAAATTTGACACCCTCATTCTGGGAGGAATCGACGCCGCGGTAAACGACCACGAAAAACTGGCCGACATTCTCAACGGAATGAGCGTACCGAGAAGTTTTGTGGAGAAAAACACCTTTCTCATAAAAACAGTGGGCACGATACTGGACAAAGTCACCGTGGGAGCCGCCGCTAGGCTTATAAAGCCCAGAGCCGACTTCGAGGAAATTAAGGACAAAAAGCTTAAAAATCTCGTCGCCGACGCAATACGCGGTCTCTACGGCGGAGAACATCCATTCCGCACCGGAACAGCCGAATATGCGGCGGCCATGGGAGCGGTATACAGGTTTTCAGAATTTATTGCCAAAGTTCTGCCCGAGGAAAAACGTCCCGATATTATCAAATGCTTACCATTATATATAAAGGAGATTTTGTACGACGGCGGCTTTGACGACAACGACTGTACGCTTCCCCTGATTATCGGAAAATAACAGTAAAACAGGAAATATTCCCGAAAATTCACGGCTACTCTCCCGACATATTCTTAAAAAACACACTTTTTTCATGCAAAATCCTATAAATTCAGTAAATTTAATTAACTAATATTTTAGATTTATTTAATCAGCGTTTTTTCTTGTAAAATTTTGACAAAAAAGAAATTTGTTTTTTGTGCATGGAAATGCAATTCTTATATAAAAAATCACTTTTTCTTCTTGACAAACGCCTTTTCATGTTGTAAATTGTTACTGATAACTTTTGCCCTAAGGGCATTACACCAAGCAGCCGCCGTGATTGTGGCTGTACATTTTGAAAGGAGAATACATACCCATGAGAAAGAATCTCGCAAAAATCATCGCTTTGCTGATGGCACTTGTTCTCGTTTTCTCTTTTGCTGCATGCGGCGGAGACGAAGAACCCACAGAGACAAACACAGAGAACGGAACTGTTACTGAGGATGCAGCAGTACCCGGCGATGACACAGACGCAACAGGCGACACCACAGCTTCCGAGGATACTTCTGACGACGCACAGACTCCCAGTGAGACATCTGCTGACGGCGAATCCCAGGACAACGCAAATCAGGGCGGCAGCACATCAACAAGCGGCGCAGTTTCCAAGCCTACGGATAAGGCTGCAGGCGTTAAGCTCTTCAACGACGCTCTTGCTAAGGTTTCCAGCACAACAACTTATGTTGACCGTAAACTTACAAAGCAGGATCTTACACTTATCGGCGACCTTAACAGCCTCGGACCGGTTTCCGATTCATTTGCAAAGGGAAGCGGCAACGTTAATGTTAAGCTTTCCTCACTCAGCGCAGGCGACGTATCGAGCTACTCAATTTCCGAGAGCGGCAACAATTACGTTATGACATTCAAGCTTAATACCGTAAGCGGCGGACAGGATCTTAAGCACGGTAAGGGCGGATATATGTACTTCCTTACAATGGATGAGGTTGCTACAGTTGTTAACCAGATCGGTAAGCAGATCGGCGGCGACAGCTTCGAAGTTAACATCAAGAAGGATAAATCCACCATCCAGCTTCAGGGCGGCCAGCTTGTAGTAACAGTTGACAAGACAACAGGCAAGATGTCCAAGGCTGTTCTTGATTTCACAGAGGTTATCACAGGTAAGTGCCAGACCTCTCTTCTCGGACCGATGACCGTTACAGCTGACCTTGTAGGTGTCGGTAAGGTTACATTCACACTCAAATAAGTGTGCTGAAAATTTAAGGTTCTATAATAAATGTTGGGGTGAAGACCTCAACATTTATTTATTAGCAAAAAAATAGACATATCCCCCAAAAGCCAATACAATAAAGTTGCTCAAACCTAAAGAAAGGCAGGAAGGAATATGTCCAAACAAGATAT
>CASDTR010000069.1 GCA_949283785.1 uncultured Oscillospiraceae bacterium | reverse complement strand
TTAGGCACGCCGCCAGCGTTCGTCCTGAGCCAGGATCAAACTCTCTAAATTATTCTATCAAAACACCTTAGTGTTCTAACCTAATTCAGAGCTTTTGTTCGCTCATTCGATACTGACGTATCGCATTTCTTTCGTATCCATCAGAATACTGAATCTCAAATTCTTTCAGGGTTCCTTTTTGTCTCTCGTTGTTTAATTTTCAAGGTCCGTTGTCGCTTCGCCTCGTCGGTTGAAGCCTGATTATTTTATCACAGCTTCCCGCCCTTGTCAAGAACTTTTTTGAACTTTTCCGTTCTTTTTTCGTTCCCGCTTTTGGGCGCCTCCGTTTTGCGGCGACTTGTACATATTACCATAAGGATTTGCCTTTGTCAACACCTTTTTTCATTTTTTCCTTATTTTTTCTTGCACTGCTCCTTCGCTTCTGTTATACTTATAGCTGTTCTACTATTATGGATAAGAAAGGGGTGCTCGGTATGCCTATTAAAATAGATAACGCTTTGCCTGCCAAACATGTGCTTGAGCTCGAAAACGTTTTCGTTATGTCGGAGGACAGAGCTGTCGCTCAGGATATCCGTCCCCTTAAAATTATAATCCTTAACCTGATGCCTACAAAAATCGAAACTGAAACCCAGATACTGCGTCTGCTCAGTAATACTCCCCTTCAGGTTGAGGTTGAACTTTTGCACACCGCTACACATAAGGCGAAAAACACTTCTCAGGAGCACATGCTCAAATTCTACAAGACCTTTGATGAGGTCAAGTATGAGAAGTTCGACGGCATGATTATAACGGGAGCTCCCGTCGAAAATCTGCCCTTTGAACAGGTGGATTACTGGCCTGAGCTGTGTGAAATTATGCAGTGGAGCAAGACAAACGTCTATTCCACCTTCCATATCTGCTGGGGAGCACAGGCCGCTCTTTATTATCACTACGGCGTGCCTAAGCATCCTCTTAAAGAAAAATGCTTCGGGGTATTCCCTCACTGGCCTCTCGATTTAAATCATCCCATTATGCGCGGCTTTGACGATATATACTACGTCCCCCATTCGAGGCATACAGAGACAAAGCGCTCAGACATCGCCCTTGTTAAGGATTTGCAGATACTTTCCTTCTCAGATATGGCAGGGGTTCATCTGATTTCAGATATGGGATGCCGAAACTTCTACGCCACGGGCCACTCTGAATATGACAGAAACACCCTTTCGAACGAATATTTCAGAGATCTGCGCCGCGGCCTCAACCCGAAGCTGCCCTATAATTATTTCCCCGACGACGACCCCAACAGAGTTCCGCCGATGACATGGAGACAAACGGGAAACATGCTTTTTTCAAACTGGCTCAACTATTTCGTCTACCAGAAAACACCCTATGATTTATCAAATCTTTAAAAGCTCTCTATATTGCCAAGACTGCAAAAGCCGCCTTTCGGCGGCTTTTGCTTGTCAATAAAGTTGTTTTTATGCTTAAACAATTTCAGAATTGCCGTTTTGCACGATCATGGGAAAACTCAATGCGGCACAGAGAACAGCGCAGTATCGAGGTTTTTCCATATACAATCCATGATGTAAATATGAAAGCCGTCCTTCGGGCGGGTATAATTAGTTTTTACCGTAATTCAGCGCGCGAATCGGGTGCAGGCTCAGCCTGCCAATCCCTCTGTCAAAACTGCGTTTTGACATCTCCTTTTACACAAGGGAGACAAGGGTGTGTGCTAAATTTTAGTTTTATCGACAGTCTCAAAAGCCACCGAACGGTGGCTTTTTTATTTTGATAATTTGTCTGTATTTTCTCCGCAGCTCCGGCACTTAATCAAAGCAATTTGCGGCGACGCTTCCCTTTTTGACAAGAGCTACAAAGTCCCTTATATCAACTTCAGTCTCATGCCAGCCCTGTGAATAAGCCTTTTTATCCATGGTAAGCACCCATTCGCCCCGCGGCACATAAAACCTCTTTACCTTCTGTCCCCGATTTACAACGGGCGCAAAGATAATATCGTCACCGAACATATACTGCTCATCAAGGGTATAGCAGATTTCGTCGTCGGGATACTCAAAGAACATAGGGCGCACAATGGGATAGCCTTTTTCGCTTGCAATATCCATCTGATTTTTTATGTAGGGCCTGAGCTTTTCCCTGAGCATAATGAGATTTTTGAGTGTTTCAAAGTTTTCCTCACCGAATGACCATATCTCATTGGGGTCTCCGCTGGGCTCCTTCAGATCGCTTTTTTCAATATGCCTTATTCTCGAGCCGTGAAGTCTCATAACAGGTGAAAAGACTCCGAACTGGAACCAGCGCACAATCAGCTCCCTGAAATAGTCGCTTGTGGTGTCACCGTTATAAAATCCGCCGATATCCGTGTTCCACCAGGGAATACCGCACATGGCCATATTCATGCCTGCATGCACCTGACATTTGAGACTTTCAAAAGTGGATTCAATATCTCCAGACCACACCAATGCTCCGAATTTCTGGCTGCCGAGATATGCGCACCGCGTAAGGGTGATTATGTCGTCACGGCCCATGCTCTTAAATCCGTCATAAGCCATTTTTGCATAGTAATAGGGATAGAGAAGCCCTATCACGTCGCCTCTGCCCTTTTTCATCAGCAGATTGTCAAACTGTTCTGGATGTATTTCAGGCTCCGCCTCGTCAAACCAGAGTGTGTCAACTCCGTTATCGATGTAGTTTTCTTTAAGCTTGCTCCAGACAAACTCCCGTGTCTCCTCATTGGTGGCGTCGATTTCAGCCTGCCAGCCGTAAAACTCGAAAACCCTGTCAGAGCCTCGGGCAGTTCGCATAAGCAAATTTCTGTCCTTCATATAACGGTAGTTTTCGCTGTTTTCGTTTACCGTAGGCCACACGGATACCGCAAGCCTTGTGCCCATGGAGTGAAGCTCATCTGCCATGCCCTTGACATCGGGCCAATACTTCGGGTCAAATTTGTAATCTCCCTGCTCTGTCCAGTGGAAATAGTCCGCTATGATAACCGAAAGGGGAACTTTTTCATCCCTGTATCTTCTCGCAACTTCAAGGAGCATTTCCTGAGTTTCATAGCGGAGCCTGCACTGCCAAAAGCCCGTTGCCCAGTACGGTATCTCAGGGGCGTGGCCCGTAAGATCGGCAAGGGTCTCGCTCACCTGCTTCGGATTTCCGCCGATCACAACATAGTCGATAAATTTTGACGCCTCGCTGCTCCAGCGTGTTCTGTTCAGAGCAAGCTCCACGGTACCCACGGAAGGATTGTTCCAGATAAATCCGTAACCCAGTGACGAATAGACATAGGGTATCACGCAGTTTGCGTTTGTGTTGAGTATATCGTAAACTCCGCCCTTTAAATCAAAGGGGTTATTCATGCTGTGGCCTAAGCCGAAAAAGTGCTCATTTTCGTTGGGCTCAAAGGTGACCCTGCATTTCCATATACCGCTGTGCTTATTCAAATAATTCCTGTATCCGCTGTGGAAGGTAAGCTCCGGCTGCTCCTCGAGAATAAGCCTTTCCTCGCAATAAAAGGACACTTTTCCGCTCTCCTCCAGCACGGCCTTCATTTTTCCGCATGTCATTGCCACCCTCGAGCCGCTCTCCTCTATTTCACAATCCGTCTGCACAGGCATGAGGGTGTAATTTTCATCAATAACGGAGCAATCGGGAAAGCCCTGAAACCTTATGGCATTCTCAGAACAAGCCGTCAGACGCACAAGCTCTCCGCTCCTTGAAAACAGTATTTCGTTTTCGGTTATTTTAATATTTCTCATACTCTCCTCCAATTTACAATCATTGACTCGGCGGCAGCCTTAGCCGAACCGCGCTGAGCCTGTTTATTTTATTGATAAAATCCTGTTTTTAGCTGCCCGTCACACCTTGCTGCAAACAAGCTGCTGCGACGATATTTCCTCACGGAGCTTTTTGCTGAGTCCGTTAAAAACCAGCAGATATGATTTATCCAGCATTTCCCTGAGCAGTCCGTCGGGTACTTCTCCGTCAGGATTTACGGAATTCCAGTGGACTTTATTCATATAGTAACCGGGGATTATGTCTTTATATTGCCCACGCAGGAATTCTCCCTCAGACGGTTCAAGTTTCAGAGTGATATAATGAGGCTTTCCGTCGCTGTCAAGGCAAATCGCCGCAAACATCTTTCCGCCGATCTGATAGCGTATCCAGTTCCATTCAGATTTAAAGTCCTTTGTGACACCTTTCTTTTCCATAAGGTAATCGTCAATCCACCCGTATCGCATACATTCACCTGCTTTATCTTAAATCAGCTCTCAGCTTTCTTAAATTATCTATTCTCTCAGGATTTTGAGAAGAGGCCCACTCCCTGAGCTTATCACACGGGAAATCATCACACTCTCCGCAGTGCTCAAGGGATTTTTCATTGCAGCACTCATAAAGCTCGCATTTTCCCTAGAAAACCTTTCCCTTTCCGTTCCTGCATCCATGGCAGCCTTGCTCCGATTTAAATTTGCAGCTTTCGCAAACTATTCCGCACATACTGTATTCCGTCATAAAATTCCTCCGTTTATGCATTAAAGCAGCATAACCAGATTATACAGGAGAAGCGTCATTTTTTCAATATAAATTGGTAAGTTTGACTGCATAATGCCATATTAAAGTGAGAAAAATACTCCCGCCGATTGCGCTGAAAAATAAACCATGTTTTCGGATGAGAGGGAAAATAAATATCCACCCGCATAGCGGGTGGTTTTTCTTTTTCGGGCATAGCCCTAATACTACAGGCAACGCACAAGTGCGTCTTTTCTTGGCCTGCCAGCCACGCATGGGATTACTTGCTACCCGTAAACGGGTCTCTTGGGTCAAAGAAGCTTAGCTGATCACTTTCTCTATCCCTTTTCAATTGATTTGATATGTATGATTTTATTGCTGCGGTATCCTTACCTACCGTATCTACATAGTATCCTTTGCACCAAAATTCTCTGTTCCTATATGCAAACTTCATGTTTCCATATCTTTGAAATATCATCAAACTACTTTTTCCTTTTAGATACCCCATAAAACCTGATACACTCATCTTTGGTGGTATACTTACTAACAAATGGATATGATCGGGGCATATTTCTCCTTCTATAATTTCTACTCCTTTCCATTCACATAATGTCCTTATGATATCTCTTATCGCTTCCCTTTTCTCTTGATAAAATACTTTCCTTCGATATTTGGGCGCAAACACTATGTGGTATTTGCAATTCCATTTTGTATGTGCTAAACTTTTTACAACATTATTTTGCTCTTGCATTTTAATGTCCTCCTAATGTGTTTATTTTTGCGTAACTGGCAGGTCACGTTTTCATTCTAACACATTAGGAGTTTTTATTTCTTGTTCATCGCTTAAGCTCTTTTGAACCACGCGACTATCGCGTGGTTTTCGTTATACAATAAAATAAGACCGCTCAAAAGCGGTCTTTTCAGTCGGAAAAACTGTCTTTATATGATTTATTGCTTCGGAAGGAATTTAGCCAAAGGCTTCATGAGCTTTCTGCTTATCAAAACAACGGCCAGCATCTTTATCAGGTCACCTGGGATAAAGGGGAAAACACAATATGTAAGGGTGACCCAGAGGCCCGAATTGTTTATTACCATAAACCAAACCGTACCGAAGGCGTAGCAGGTCAGGGTAGCCAATGTCATGGCAAGATACAGCTTAACAGGCGACTCCTTAAACCTTTTTGCGAAAAGTCCGGTTATCAGGGCGGCAAATATATAGCCGATTATGTATCCGCCGGTCTTTCCGAAAAGGACGCCTGCTCCGCCCGAGAAGCCATTGAATACAGGCACTCCGACAAGTCCCAGAAGCACATAGACAATTGCGCTCAGTGTTCCGTATTTAGCGCCTAAAAGCACTCCGGCGAGATTTACCGCAAACAGGGCAAGGTTAATGGGTACCATTGGAAGGGGGATTTGTATCTGTGAGCACACCGCAATAAGGGCGGCAAAAACGGCACAGGCACAAAGATAATAGATTTTTTGGGATTTTTCAGCCATTTGAATCACTCCGTAAAGTCAGGATATTACCGATAAAATGTTATGCATATTTTTCATCGCCTGCTTATTATAAGCTTTGCGTTTCATCTTGTCAACCATATAACTAAATTTAGTTGACAAGACGGTAAAAAAATAAATCCGCTCCCTAAGGCGCGGATTTATGAAACAGCCTCTAAAAGCTGTTATTTGCCTCGATTTATACTGTTTACACGTTTGCAGGGGTAAGGAACTCATCCTTGTGAGTATTGTAATACTCGCAGTTTTTAGGAACTATAAAATTAATGCCCTTTTCTACGATTTCAAAGGTTGCGTCGGTGATGGTAGTGCTTTCTCCGTCGCAGATCATGGGGATCGGGGTATCGCTGTGAACAGTTATCTTTTTGCCCTGCTTAAACGTTACAAAATCGTCATACTGACCCTTGAGGTGGTTGCCCGACTTATAAGCTGCAATAATCGGGAAAAGCCTGAGCTTTGAAAGCTTTTTCTCAACTACGATAAAGTCAAGCTTTCCGTCGGTGAGGCTTGCGTAAGGTGCGCTCTTAAAACCGCCGCCGTACCACTGGGCGTTAGCAGCAAGACAGAAAATGGAATTTATCGTAAATGGCTCTTCGTCATCAATTCTCACAGTGATTTTTCTCGCAATATTGCCGAGGAAGCAATAAAGAGTAGAAGCCACATAGGCCATTTCGCCTGTCATAAAAGAAAATTTATTGAAATCATCTTTTTTGGCACAGATAACAGCATCAATTCCGACTGAGCAGTGACTTATGCCGACTGTGTCGCCTGATTTCACAAGATCAAATTTTACCGCTGCTCCTTCAACTTGATTTTTAACGTCGAGAAGAGTCTCCTTATCGCCGAGCATTTTCGCAAAATCATTTCCTGAACCGAGAGGGATTATTCCTACCTCGGCGTTGTCAAAGCCGTATGCTCCGTTTATTATCTGGAAAAGGGTTCCGTCTCCTCCGCATGCGTATACTCTTATTCGCTCTCCCATCATGCATTTGTTATGTACAAACTCCCTTCCGTCGCTTCCTGAAGAGGGCATATATATTTCCGCGTCTATTCCCGTCTGTGCAACATATTCCTCGATTTTTGGCTTTATGAATTCCGCCGCCTTTCCCTTTCCGGCGTTGGGATTGATTAAAAAATAGTACTTCATAGCGCTCCTCCTGAAATTCTGTCTTCCTTTTAAGGCGACGTTGATAATTATTAATATGATTATTGTAATCAGTTCTGCACCTTTGGACTTTAGTATAATAAACCATTTAAATGATTTTGTCAATTTTTTTAATAGAGTTTTTATTAATTTGTCTATTATTTACAAGTGCGAATATGCGTACAAATATATTTGTAAAATCATTAATTCTGAAAAACGGCAAAATGAAATAAATTTTTCTGAAAGACGGCAGTACATACCGCATCAAAGCAAAAAACTGATTTTTCAGCATAATAAAGCTTTTTTCTAAAAAAACAGCCGACAAAGAGAAACTTTATCGGCCGCACAAAACAGTAAATTAAATTTTATTTAAAATACATATAAAGCTGACATTTTATCATTCCGTTATAAAGCTTGCGGCGTTTATCCGCCTTTCTACCGAAGAATTTTTCAAATTCCTCCGACGGGCTTATGGTGCAGTAGCTCCAGCCCTTTCTTTGCTTAAACTTCTCACCCATAATCCGATATATCTCTTCACACTCCTTAACGGTAAGGAGTCTCTCGCCGTAAGGAGGATTGCAGATTACCGTTCCCCTCTCCGTCTGCGGCTCAAAATCCCTTATATCACGGCAGTTGAGCACGATATTTTTTTCGACTCCCGCCCTCTTTGAGTTTATTCTCGTAAGGCGAAGCGCCTCTTCGTCTATATCTGAGCCGAAGGCCGTAAAATCGGGATTATACTGTATTAAATCTTCCGCTCTGTAGCGCTCAGTCTCCCAAACAGCCTCTTCAACGCTCTCCCACCTTTGAGCGGCAAAAGCTCTGTTAAGGCCCGGGGCTATATTCTGCACCAGCATGGCTCCCTCTATGAGAATGGTGCCCGAACCGCAGAAAGGATCATATAAGGTGTGATATCCTCTCAGGCGTGAAAGATTCGCCATTGCCGCCGCAAGGGTTTCTTTTATCGGAGCGGCAGACGAAGCAGGGCGATATCCCCTCTTATGAAGCCCGACCCCCGACGTATCAAGAAGCAGGAGAGCTTTGTCTTTCATTATCGAAAACTGTATCTGATGAACGGGTCCGCTTTCCTCAAACCATGAAACACCGTATTTTGAACGCAGCCTTTCCACTACGGCCTTCTTTACAATAGCCTGACAGTCGCTTACACTGAACAGCTTTGAGTTAAGGGAATATCCCTTTACGGGAAAAGTATCGGTTTTTGAAATCCAGTTTTCCCACGGGAGAGCCTTTGTTCCCTCGAAAAGTTCATCAAAGGTTTTTGCCTCAAAAGAACCCAATACAATCTGTATACGTTCGGAATATCGCGAACATATATTGGCGCGGGCAAGAATATACTCATCGCCCTCAAAAAATACCCTTCCGTTCTCGGCAGCTACATTTTCCGCCCCCATATTTCTCAGCTCTTCAGCTACGAGACCTTCAAGTCCCAAAAGACACGGAGCTGACATATTTATATCCATAATTTCAACATCCCTTGCTCAAGCATTGCGCCGCCTGTTCGTTGCGTTTCAGGCAAATCGCAATATAGATTTTACCAAAAAAACAGGCGGGGCACAAGCCCCGCCCGATATTCACATCTATCTTTCAGGCTCAAGAACGCCGTAGCCGCCGTCCTTACGGGAGTAAACCACGTTTACATCGCCTGATTCAGCATTAAGGAACATATAAAACTGATGACCGAGCATATTCATCTGAAGAATTGCCTCTTCAACATTCTGGGGACGAAGATTGACAGGCTTTGTTCTTACCACATCATACTCCACTTCCTCTGCTATCGGCTCTTCATCGGCATAGGCCTCGAAGGCGCCCTGGCGAAGCTTCTTCTCGATTCTCGTCTTATTTTTTCTCATCTGTCTTATCAGGGAATCTGCACATCTGTCAAGAGCCTCATTGAGGGTTTCCGCTCTCTCTTCGGCACGGAAAATCATTCCGCTGTTAAAAACGGTGATTTCAACTGCCTGGGATGTTTTATCCACGGTGGCCGTAACCTTGGCCTCCGCCTCGTCACCGAAAAAACGCTCAATCTTGCTGAGCTTCTTTGCGACTCGCTCTTTAAAGGATTCTCTCGGTGTGCATTTGCGTCCGATAACTGTAATCTTCATATTTCCATCCCCTTTAAAACGGTGAAACCTTTCACCTGATTTGCCGGAAACTTTGTTTCCGTGTTTATATTGTAGCACATATACACAGAAAAGTATAGATATAATATGAATAAATTATTGTTTTTATATGATTTTGGAGGCGTGGCGTGTAACGTGGCAGCCAACGTTTACCGATACGGGAAGTCCCGCGATATGCGTCGCTCCCGCCTCTATATTTACCGCTAAAGCGGTGGTTTTGCCTCCGAAGCCCTGTGGACCTATATTCAGAGCATTCACCTTTTCGATGATCTCCTCCTCCATGCGGGCGTAAAACGGGTTGGGATTTTTTTCGCTCACGGGACGGCAGAGAGCTTTTTTAGCCAAGAAAGCACAGCCCTCAAAATTGCCGCCGATGCCGACGCCCAGTACCATGGGCGGGCATGGATTGCTTCCCGCAAGGCGGGCGGTTTCCACAACAAAATCCACGATATCCTCAGATGAAGCTGCGGGAGTAAGCATTTTTAGGCGGCTCATATTTTCGCTTCCGAAGCCTTTGGGCGCCGCCGTAATTGAAATTCTGTCTCCCGGAACTATCCTTATATGGATGACAGCAGGAGTGTTATCCCCCGTATTGACTCTTTCAAGGGGATCTCCGACTACCGAACAGCGCAGAAGTCCGTCCACATAGCCGTCATGGACGCCTTTATTTACCGCGTCCTCAAAGCTTCCTCCTACTATATGGACATCCTGACCTACCTCGGCAAAAATCACAGCCATTCCCGTATCCTGACATATGGGCACATCCAGCTCATCGGCCGCCCTCAGATTTTCGCACAAATCGCACATGATGGATCTGGGCAGAGCGTCACTTTCCTTCCCGTAGGCAGCTTCGATTTTTGCAGCAAGATCCTGCGGCAACACCTTATTGGCCTTTATGCAAAGTTCCTTAACTGTTTCCGAAATCAGCGAAACGTCGATTTCTCTCATTTTCAGCACCTCTTAAATCAATATCAAAAAAACGGAGTGCGAAAACACTCCGTAATATTTTCTGCTTTGCAGATCACTGTCTGCCTGAAGAGCCTCGCTTTGAAAAGCCACCGTGTTTAGCTTCCGAGGAACGCTTTAAATCAGACATCTTCTCCTCACTTACCTGCTTGAAGCGAGCCATCATATCTTCAAAAGACATGTTTTCGGTAGAGGCGGATTTCTGTCCCTGCCAAACATTGGCAGCAGGCCTGCCCTGCCTTGAACCGCGGCGCTGTCCTCCTCTCGGACGCTCATTATGCTCCGCACGTTCGGGTTCCTGAGCGCGCTTGATAGAAAGACTTATCTTTCCGTCCTCGCCGATGCTCATGACCTTAACCTTAACCTCTTGATTCTCACTGAGGAAATCACGAATTTCTTTTACATATGTAGGCGCTACTTCTGAGATGTGCACCATTCCTGTTTTGCCCTCGGGCAAACTTATAAATGCTCCGAAATTCGTTAAACCTGTTACCTTGCCTTCCAGGATTGCTCCTACCTCTAACTGCATAAAAAAGAATTAACCTCCAATTTTATCTTCGCTTTCAGCTTCCGTACGAAATATCATAATAGACTTTCTCGCCCGGTTTTACATAACCCAAACGTTCTCGAGCGATGCGTTCCATGAATTCGTCTTCGCTGCCATCCTCGATAAGTCTTTCAAGCTCATTATTTTCAGCAACTTTTTCATTATACTGAGCCTGGGCCTGTGCAAGAACGTCCTTTTTATCACTGATTTGTATCTGAAGCTGGATAAGCGTAATAGCAAATGAACCCGCCAAGGCAAAAGCACCCAAGGCGAGCAAAAAACTCATTTTTCTTTTTGTTTTCTTATTTTTAACTTTTTTCATATTATAAACTTCTTTCATTTTCAACAAGAAGACATACTCTGTTTAGTAGATTATACAATATAATGTCCTCAAGTTTCAATATCTAATCTGAATTTATTTAAAAATTTTTTCATTCTTTTTTAGCAGTTTTAACTAATTTATCCGATATATTGCGAAATACGTTTCCGAGCGCTTTAAAAGGCGCAGCTATGATTTTATATGCAAATGACAATGTGTTCCTGACGCAGACAGTCAAAGCTTTTGAAAACTTCACGGCAATTCCGCCCAAAGCAAAATAGTAAATCACCCATCCTGCAAACACACCGAAGAGTATGTACCATCTTACCGCTCCTCGATTCGCAGTGAGAATAAACACGAAAGTGAAAAAAGTCGCAAGCAAACAGTAAAGTATATCAAAAACGAATGCGCTTCTTTTTTTCGCCGATAACAGCATACGCAAAAGCCGAAACACCTCATAAAATATGCCGAGCAAAAAACCGGTTCCGCAGGAAAGCAGAAAAAGCCGCGTCTGTTCGGTAATAGAAATTACCGGCATTACCTGAACACCCTGCTGAAAAATCCGGCGCTTTTCGGCATTTCGTCCGCGTATGTCAGAGAAGTAATATTTCCTTCAAGAAGCAGCTCTCCCGTATCGACGCTCAATCTGTTTATATGCAGTTCGCTTCCTCTTACCGTAAGCTCACCTTTATCGGTATAGACTATTACCGTCTGCTCGTCAAAACTGTCCACGTCGGAAACTCCCGACACAGAAAGGGAACGCCTGTCCTCCAGAATCAGATTATGGGGCATTGTAACGGCACCCGTGCTTTTTACCTCTGCCATAAAATAAAACCTCCTTTGCGTTATATAAAAATATATGCGGCAAAGAAGGCGTTCAGAACGTTTTTTTAAATCTTATTCTATTATTTTGTACATCAGCGGCGCATCGTTTTTCGTAGCGTGCTCGGTAACTGTCAGGACCTCGGCTTTTATAGTGCCCGTTCCCATGGTTATCTCTATAATGTCTCCCTCTTTTACATTGTAAGAAGCGCGGGCCGGCTTCGAGTTTACTGTGACCTTTCCCGCATCGCACACTTCGTTTGCTATGGTGCGTCTTTTTATGATTCTTGATACCTTAAGATATTTGTCCAGTCTCATTTTATTTACGCACGGTATCGCAGAAGCTGCTTTTAAGCCCCGCGTCGTACCGTTCCTTTCGGTTTATTTTATTCTTAAAATAAAGAAAGAGAGGACTTCATAAAATCCCCTCTTCCCTAAGCTTAAGTTTAATTATTTAACAGCGTCCTTAAGGGCCTTGCCTGCCTTGAAAGCGGGAACCTTAGATGCTGCAACTGTCATAGCCTCGCCGGTCTTGGGGTTGCGTCCCTGTCTCTCGGCACGCTCGCGGACCTCAAATGTTCCGAAACCGACAAGCTGTACCTTCTCATTTTTAACAAGAGCGTCAGTTACTGTTGCAAATACGGCAGAAACTGCATTCTCTGCATCTTTCTTTGAAAGTCCTGCTTTCTCAGCAACTGCTGCTACAAACTCTGTTTTGTTCATCTTTAGTGATCCTCCAATTTGTTTGTTTTATATATAAGGCGAATTTTGTGCCCTATTTACACTTTTATTTTTTGGATTTTGCCTCATCCCAAAGCTCGTCAAGCTTTTCTATGCCTGCCGCTTTCATGTCAATTCCCTTTTGGGCGGCAAGAACTTCAACTTTGGAAAATCTGTCCAAAAATTTATCGGTTGCACCTGTCAAAGCTTCCTCAGCGTCGCATCCGACGAATCTGGAAACATTCACTGCCGAAAACAGAACGTCGCCCATTTCTTCAAAAACATGGTCTTCATCCTTTTCCGCCATGGCTTCTTTGAGCTCTGCTACCTCTTCCTTAAGCTTTTCGAAAGCTCCCTCAGCGCTGTCCCAGTCAAAACCTACCTTCGCAGCCTTGTGCTGTATTTTCTCGGCTCGCATCAGAGCCGGCAGCTCGCGGGGAACTGAAAGCATGGACTGAGTCTGGCTCTTTTGGCCTTTAGTCTTTTTCTTTATGGCGTCCCAGTTTGAAAGCACCTCGTCTGTTGAGCTTACCTCAACGGTACCGAAAACATGAGGATGGCGCTCAATGAGCTTTTTGCAGATTCCGTCCGCCACGTCTTCCAAAGTAAAGCCGCCTTTTTCGCGCTCCATTTCCGTGTGGAAAACCACCTGGAGCAATACGTCGCCCAGCTCCTCAAGAAGCATTGAACTGTCTTTTTTATTTATCGCCTCAACCACTTCATATGTCTCTTCGATAAAATTTTTCTTTATGCTCTCATGGGTTTGCTCCGCATCCCAGGGGCATCCTCCGGGGGCGCGCAGAAGCCTTACTATCTCTTTAAGATCGTCAACGCCGTAATTCGGCTTAAACTCAAAGCTTTCGACCATTTTCTCGTCCTTCATAACTACCTGAAAATATTACCTTACTATACTAACCTAAAAGACCGAATTTTTCAAGCCTTTTTGCAATTTTTTCTCCTTTTGGAATCATTCTCAGATCCTCCCCTGAAATGCCTTTTGTAAACACCAGAAGCAGTATATAGACCAAAGCGGCAGCAATAAGGCTTAGCGAAAGCTTTATCACGGACGGCAAATCCGCAGTAAAAGAAAAGGTGAGCCGCGCAGTCAGGGTGCTTATGCAGGCGCAGAAAAAGGGCTTTAAAAATACGGATTTAAAATCGGGCATTGCTCCCGTTTCAGCTACCAGACAGGCGAGCTCATAGAAGACCACTATGACTCCGTTAAGTATTGAGCCAACGGGAGCTCCGTAAATATTTATTTGCGGATTTCCCACCAATATGTAATCGGCAACTATTTTCGCCGTCGCCCCCATCATCAGCGACTTTACGGGAACGTCGGTCCTTCCCACAGCCTGAAGCATATGGGTAACAGGGGCCGAGACAGCCATTACGGGAGTGGCAAAACCGTAAACCGTAAGCATTGGAGCAGCGATCTTTACCATATTGGCAGTACGGGTACCGCCGTATATGAGACTCAGAAGAGGCTCGGAGAGCACGGCCATGGCAAAACCTGTGGGAAGCGCCAGAAGCATTACGGTCCTTATGACCGAATTTACAGTTCTCTGCACAGCTTTTCTGTTATTTACGGCCCATGCTGCGGAAATTACGGGTATGGCGCTTATCCCGAGAGTCATTGTGACGGTGGGTACAAGGGAACGGAAATCCATGACCGCTCCGTAGACACCGTACAAATATACGCTTATATCCTTGTCGAGAGTTCCCGACGCCGCCAGCGCCGCACCGTACATTTCCTTAATTACGGCAGTATCGCGCATTACGGCTGAGCCAAGTCGGTTCTGCACCGCCACGTTATCCAAAAAACTTGTAATGTTGAGAATTATCGAGCCTGTCATCACAGGCATCGAAAATGCTATCATTTCACGGGCTGTGTCACGTCCCTTTTGCGCCAGCGGTGAATTTATAAGCTCCGTCCTCGTAAATATGCCGCCTTGCACCTTCTTATAAATCCACATATAAAGCCATCCCGATACCGTTCCGATGCTTACGCCCAGTATAGCCGCTGAGGCCGTCCAAGGATACAGCAAGCTCTGAGCCTGCTGTGAGGTCTCCGCCGCCGTCCCGAACACTGTCCCCGATGCTGCGTATTCATTCATGGCGTATTTCATGACACCGTAGGCAAATCCGAGACCCAAAACCATTTTTGCCACCGCCTCTATCACCTGTGACACCGCTGTTGGCACCATGTTGGCAAGTCCCTCGTAATAGGCACGGTAGGCCGACATGATACAGCAGAAAAACACTGACGGACCGATAGCGATTATGCATTTAAAGGTTTCGGGAGAATTTATAAGCCAAAAGGAATAGGGATAGGCGAGAAGCAAAAGCAGGGCCGTGCCCCCGATGCCTGTAACGGCGAACATTGAGAGCGCAACCCTGAATGTCTTTTTTACCTGTTTGAATCTGCCCAGCGCCATATTGCGGGATACCATACCTGAAACCGCAATGGGGAGGCCTGCCATTGAAACAGCGTAAACAGGAGTAAAAAGATTATAGGCCGCACTGAAATATCCTCTGCCTACCTCGCCTATAAGGGCGGTAAGAGGGATTTTATAGAGCAGCCCTATAACTTTGACAAGTATCGCCGACACAGCCAGCACGAGAGCTCCGCTGAGCAGCGATTGTTTTTTTCTTTCTGCCAAAAACAACACTTCCATTCAATCTGAATTGCTGTTTTTTGACATCCTCCTATTTATCTGTCCTCAGTTTTCTTATTTAAGCTTTGCTGAGCAGTTTGAGCAGAAATTGGCATTTGCACTGTTTATCTTTCCGCACACCTTGCACTCGACCTCGTTTTTAAGGCTGTTTTCCTCATTGCTGATTTTCTCCAGCGCGTCGGTATAATTATCCACGCTTTCAACGAGCAAGCTTATTTCCTCGGTATGATCGACACCGTTTTTGCAGGTATCGTAGTAAAGCCTGCCGATATTCTCCAACGCGCGGTTCCTTTTGTTCTGAATCTCCGCGCTGTTAATTGCTGTAGTTGCCTTTCTGCCCACCGTTGCTGCGGCGTTTTTAGCGGTCTGAATAAAATCATCAAAAGTGCTCATTTTTAAATCTCCTTAGCTTTACAAAAATTCCCTGAGCATTGAGCTTTCGGGTACCATATCTTCATCAAGGCTCTCGAAAAGTTCGAGACGCCCGATCAAATCCCTGCTGATTTTAAAGTGCGAATCACTTTTCGGCAATTCCGAAAGGATTTCGCGCGCCTCCCCCGCAAACAGGCAAGGCTCATATTCGTGAATGGAATTTATGGCAATGTCACGGTTTCCTTCAAATGGGAAAAGATATTTCTTCTCTCCGTCCACCACCATATCCCAAAGCCTAAACGTGTTCGCCGCTCCGCTGTTGCGGTGGTGATAATCCCTTATAAGCCTCCTGATAAATCTTAAATGCCAGCCTGAAAGGAGCTCGTTTCCGCTTTCGTCCGCAAAGCCGCCTGTAAGATTTATGAAAATTCTCAGGCGGTCCCCTTCGGGAAGCAATTCCGTGATAAGGGGATTAAGAGCGTGAAGTCCCTCTATAATCATAACATCGTAGGAGGAATAATCTATTGTCCTGACCTCTTCGCTTCGGGTGCCGATTTTAAAATCAAAAATCGGAAAGTCGGATTCTCCCCTTTCGTGCAGCTCTTTAAAACAGCTTTTAAAAAGAGGCAGATCAAGAGCGTGAACCGTTTCATAATCGGGAGCGCCGTTCGGCAAAAGCGGATAATCCCCCTTGACACGGTAAAAATCATCAAGGGATACAGTTATGCATCTCTTCCCGTTTTCCTCTAAA
Organism: uncultured Oscillospiraceae bacterium; assembly: GCA_949283785.1. Taxonomy (GTDB): domain Bacteria; phylum Bacillota; class Clostridia; order Oscillospirales; family Acutalibacteraceae; genus UMGS263. Next base: position 70,421 of record CASDTR010000069.1, on the reverse strand, counting down.
TCCTGACACAGTCTGGCGGCTGTTGTGGTCTTGCCGGATGCGCTGGGGCCTGCAAGAAACACCGTTTCGATGTCCTGCGAGACAATTTTTCCGCACACCTTTAAAAGGTTTTCGTCGTATTTGCTCTCAGCCCGCTCCACTATTTTTTCAGGACATTCGGCAACGGCTCTGTTTAAATTCTCAAAAGAATAAACCACTTAAAAACCTCCTTTCGGGCGGCTTGTCACTAAAGGATTAATATGTATCGTAAAAAGCTTTTATGCGTTTTTTTCTCTTCATGAGCTCGTCAAAACGAGAGTTGTATTCAAAAGGATATTTATAATTAAAAATGCGCTCAATATATTTGCCTCTCGGCTCTTTAAGCTTTGTAACGGCTCCCGCTCCCGCCGCAAAAATAGTGTGGCACTCCTCCATCATGTAGATATTGTAGAGCCCTTCAAATCCTTCCTTGCACCAGCCGACATTTTCGAGATTCCCGAGACATCTGCTCTGGCGGTACATGTAGTACGGCTTATATTTGACGGAAAGCTCCTTTTGAGCGCCGTCAAGCATCTGAGCTACCATATTGCCTGTTTTTATTAATTCCCCTCCCGTTACTATTTCGGAAGAGCGCTTAAGTGCCAAAGTGTGAACAGTGACTTCCTCGGGGTCAAGGGAAACCACCTTCTCAAGTGTTCTGAAAAAACCCTCGACGGTGTCATCGGGAAGTCCTGCTATAATATCCATGTTTATATTGTCAAAACCGATTTTTTTCGCAAGTAAAAAGGCTTCCTCGGTCCGGGCTCCCGTATGGCATCTGCCGATTTTTTTAAGCACATGCTCTTCAAAGGTCTGGGGATTTATGCTTATTCGCGAAACTCCGAGATCTTTGAGAACCCTTAATTTTTCTTCGGTTACGGTATCGGGCCTTCCCGCTTCAACGGTATACTCCGAAACCGAGGATAAATCAAAGGAGTTTTCTATGGTCTCACCCACCGTTTTCAGCTGCTGCGCCGAAAGCGTTGTAGGTGTGCCTCCCCCGTAATAGACGGTTTCAAGCCTCAAGCCGAGGTCCTTCGCCGTCTTTCCGAAAATCCTCAGCTCCCTGCAAAGAAGCTCGGTGTATTCGGGAATAAGCTTTGCCGCCGCTTTCACCGAATGGGAGACGAAGGAGCAGTAGCTGCACCTTGTGGGACAAAAGGGCACCGAAACATAGAGACTGAAGGAATTGGGCTTTGAACGGGCCATAATTTCCTTTTCCGCCTCGGCGACGGTGGCCGCAAGAAGGGTTTTATCCTCGCTCACAAGCAGAGAATCCCTAAAATACTCTTTGGCCTTTTCCTCCCCGTCCTTTTCAATAAGGGAATTCATAAGCTTCGAGGGTCTCACACCCGTAAGCAGTCCCCATTTTGGAGTATAGCCCGTATATTCGGTAAGAAGGGTATAGAGCAGAGTGGCCATTTTAAGCTCACGGTCACTTTCCGAGACTTGAAGCCCGAGAGAGACCGTAAGAGTTTTGGCATAATCGGAAAATCTGGCCGAAACCGTGATTGTATACTCCTGCGCCGTAACCTTTTCTCCCGTATAAATTTGCCAGTCGCAGCTTTCACGGAGGATTTTTATATTGTCAAAGGGGAAAAACACCCTGCAAAGATTTTCAGTTTCATAATGGAATTTATGTCCGTCAACAAAAATAATCATCTTGTTCTCCGTAAAAACTAATTTTTAAAATTCATCGTCGTGAAAAAGCTAACAGCTCCGCAGCTCTTCTTATTTTATCTTTCTCAAATAGCGGTTTTTAATTTTTTCCTCACTGAGCGTCGTAGAACGGTTATGACCCGGAAAAACCGTATAATCCTTTTCCAAAGCTGCCAGCCTGTGACAGGAAGCGTCCATATCCGCGGGGTTACCTCCCTCAAGGTCGGTTCTTCCTATGGTGCGGCAGAACAGGGTGTCCCCTGAGAACATTGCGTCGCCGCATATATAGCATACGCTTCCGGGGGAATGTCCCGGGGTATGCATCACTTTGATTTCAAGGCTGCCCAGCTCTATTGTGTCGCCCTCATGAAGGATTATGTCGGCCTTTGTAAAGGTCTGCTCTCCGTATCCTTCTGTCGGCAGGAGGCTGTAATCCGTGCTTTCAAGGCACATTGCGTCAAGCTCGTGAACGGCAACCTTCGCTCCCGTCTTTTCCTTTAACGCCCATACGCCCAGAAGATGGTCAAAATGACCGTGAGTGAGGAAAATATAATCTACGCTTTCGATTTCCTCGTTTTCAACCAGTGCTGCAAGGCGATCGTTATATCCGCCCGGATCAAACACCGCCGCCTTACCCGTGGTTTCATCCACAAGCACATAACAGTTGGCCTGCAAAGGACCTATGGGAAGAGTATATATTTTCATTGCTTTTTCCACTCCTGAGTATCATAGATTATTGTAACAGGCCCGTCGTTGACAAGTGAGACATCCATATCTGCGCCGAAAACACCTGTCTCAACCTTTTCTACACCTAAATCTTTAAGATTCTGAGTAAACCTTTCATAAAGGCTCACCGCCGTATCAACAGGCGCCGAGGCGGTAAAGGAAGGGCGGTTTCCTTTACGGCAATCGGCGCACAGGGTAAACTGGGACACCACAAGTATTCCGCCGCCTAGGTCCATCACCGAACGGTTCATCCTGCCTTCCTCATCGCTGAAAACACGGAGCTTTGTGAGCTTCTGCGCCATTAAATCGGCCTCAGCCTCAGTATCTCCGTCCATTACGCCGAGAAGCACAAGATATCCTTTTTCAATACTTCCCGTTATTTTCCCCTCAACGGCAACTTCTGCTCTTTTTACTCGCTGAATAACTGCTTTCATTTTACATTCCGGACCTTTCCACGGACAGCATGCCGTTAATTTTATTCAGTCTGCCTATAACTGAGTTAAGATGCTCCACACCGTTTACCGTTATGGTCATCAGCAGTGTGCATCTGCCGTCTTTTAACTCTCTTGTTGAAAGAGAATGGATCATAACGTGCATGTTTGCAAGCTGACCCGAAACATCGGCGATAAGTCCCACTCTGTCAATACAGGTGGCAAGGAGCGTCGCTTTAAACTCCTCCTTGACAGTGTTGCTCCAGTAAGCGGGTATCCATCTGTCGGGCTCCGCAGCCGCAGCTATATCGCGTGGCACGTTGGTACAGTTCCTGTTATGGATTGATACGCCGTGTCCTCTTGTAATAAAGCCGATTATCTCGTCTCCCGGAAGAGGGTTGCAGCACTTTGAGAATTTAACAAGGCAGTTGTCTATGCCCTCAACGATCACTCCGTTGCTGCTCTTCTTTTTCTTTTCCGGAACTATTTTAACCTGAGAATCCTGTTTTGCTTTAAGAATTTTATTATATTCCTCTTTAATATGAGGCATCATGCGGATAACGGAAATTCCTCCGTATCCGATAGCGGCATAAAAATCGTCAAGGGTGGCACAGTGCTGTCTTTCAGCCAGTTTTATAAGGAATGACTGAAGTTCTTGGTCGTAAAGGCGTATAAAATTGCGCTTAAACTCCCTTTCCAGCTCCGCTTTGCCTTCAACGATATTTTCCTCACGCTTCTCTTTCTTAAACCATGACCTGATTTTGTTTTTAGCTTCACTTGTCTTTACGATTTTAAGCCAGTCGCGGCTCGGCCCCTTGCCCTGCTGTGAGGAGGTGAGCACTTCAACGATCTCTCCCGTTTTGACCTTATAGTCAATGGGCACGATCCTGCCGTCCACCTTAGCGCCTATCATTCTGTTACCTACGGCAGAGTGGATTGCATAGGCAAAATCTATTACCGTTGCACCCGTAGGCAGACTTATAACGTCGCCCTTGGGAGTGAATACAAAAACCTCCTCGGGTACGAGGTCACTCTTTATTGTACGGACTATTTCCTCAACGTCCTCAGTGTCCTTCTGACTTTCAAGAAGCTGACGTATCCACGAAAGACGCTCCTCGAATTTCTGCGTTCCCGAAATGCCCAGCTTATATTTCCAGTGTGCGGCGATTCCGTATTCGGCCGTATAGTGCATCTCCCATGTCCTTATCTGGACCTCAAAGGGAATGCCTTCTTTTCCGATAACCGTTGTATGGAGGGACTGATACATGTTGGCTTTCGGCGTCGAAATGTAATCCTTGAACCTTCCCGGAATGGGACGGAACATATCGTGGATTATTCCGAGGCAGTTATAGCAGTCTATGACCGTATCTACGATTATTCTTATGGCGTAAACGTCGTAAATCTCGTCAAAATTTTTATTCTGCATATACATCTTTCTGTATATGCCGTGTATACTCTTGACTCTGCCGTCAATATGGGCATCCTTAACGGACTTGCAGACCCTTTCTTCTATTCTCCCTTTGATCTCATCAAGGTAATCCCTGCGGGACTTACCCCTGATCTCCAGGGACTTTTCAATTTCCGAATATCCTACAGGATCGAGGTGCTTTATCGCAAGATCCTCGAGCTCCTCCTTCACCGCTCTGATTCCCAAGCGGTGTGCTATAGGCGCATATATTTCGAGGGTTTCAAGAGCTATGTCTCTCTGCTTCTGAGGAGGCATATACTGAAGAGTACGCATGTTGTGAAGTCTGTCAGCAAGCTTTATGATTATTACCCTTATATCCTCAGACATGGCAAGGAGCATTTTTCTTACGTTCTCCGCCTGCACCTCTTCCCTTGTGGAAAGGGGTACTTTTCCGAGCTTTGTAACGCCGTCAACAAGAGCGGCTACGGATTTTCCGAATTTTGCCGTTACGTCTTCAAGAGTCAAATCGGTGTCCTCTACACCGTCGTGAAGGAGTGCCGATATGATCGACTCTTTATCCATTCCCAGTTCAGCCACGATTTTCGCAACTAAAATCGGATGGATGACATATGGCTGACCTGAACAGCGAAGCTGTCCTTCGTGAGCCCTGTTAGCTACGTTAAAGGCTTTGTCAATTTGCTCAACATCCTCGTCAGAAAATATCGTCACAAGAAGCTGACGCAGTTCGTCATAATATTCTTTCGGTGTTTTATCCATTTGCCTCACCCCTTTTCAGCGATTTAAGTATTTCGGAATTTGCAAGGTCTACTTTTGTGGACGGATCGTGTATTTCTATAAAAGAGCCGTTCCTTTTCAGTATGCCCATTTCGCAGAGAACTTCCAAAGCAACCGCCGTTTTACAGTAATCAAGAGAATATCTCTTAAGCCGCCAGCTTAAAAATTCTACGGGGAGACGCCAGCCCGAATTTGCGATTACGCATTTAAAGACAGCGGCTATATCGTTTCTTACGGGACATGCCCTTTCCTTTTCATCGTCGTTAAGGATTTCTCCCCTCTGCCATTTCTCATGTAGCTCAACTGAAGAGAAAAACTCTTCTTCGTCCTCGTCGGACGGCCTAGCCTCTGCAAGGCGCACGCTCACCCTCTTTTCCCCTTTATAAATATTGCCCTCAACGGTAACGGCAAGATCTATTACGTCGCCGGGGATAAATCCGAACTCCTCGGGAGAAACGCCGAACTTTACGGCGGTAACGCTGCCGTTTCCCCTGTGAGCGGTAAGGCGCAGATGCTTGCCTCCGCCCATTCCCTCTACCCTGTCCACGGTCATTTTAAAAAGGCCGAAAACCGGCTTCGGATTTTCCGCTCCGAAAGGCTCTATGCTCTCTATAACGGGAAGGATTGAAGGAGTTATGTAAGAGGGGTTAAGACGGCAGGAAAGCACCAAAGTCGGGAAAATATTCGAAAAGCTTGCCGCATATGCATTTATGCGTCTTTCAAATTCATCTATATTTTCTCTGCTCATTGAGAGGCCCGCCGCCAAGGTGTGGCCTCCGAATTTTGTAAAAAGCTCAGAACAGTCGGCAAGAGCGTCGTATAAGGAAAAGCCTTCAATGCTTCTTCCGGAGCCCTTTGCCTCTCCCGTGTGTGAATCGACGCTTATTACAAAACAGGGCTTTCCGTACTGCCTTGTAATTCTCGCCGCCACTATTCCTATGACCCCGCAGTGCCAATTCTCGCCGTTTACCACAATGACCTTTGAATATTTCTTTGACGGGCTTTTCTCTATTATACTCAAAGCTTCGGAAAGTATATTCTGTTCGGTTTTCTGTCTTTCCTCATTGGCGAGACTGATTTCTCCTGCAATTTCTTCGCCGAGCTCCTCATCCTCGCTCAGAAGAAGACTTAAAGCTCTGCCAGCGCTTCCCATTCTGCCTGCGGCGTTTATCCTCGGTGCTAGGGCAAAAGCTATCGTCGTAGAATCAACTGCTTTGCCGCCGCAGCCAGCTGCGTTTAAAAGCGCCGCTATTCCCGGCCGCGGAGACGCATTAATCATTTTAAGGCCATACTTCACTATCATTCTGTTTTCGCCCGTAAGGGGTACTACGTCCGCCACGGTGCCTAGGGCCACAATATCGGCGTATTCATCGATAAGCGCCTCAGGCCCCTCATCTTCAAGGGCTGTCGCCAGCTTAAAGGCAACTCCAACTCCCGCAAGACATTTGCACTCTCCCTGACAGTCCTCTCTGTGAGGGTCTACAACCGCAACGGCTTTCGGAAGATATTCTCCCGGCTGATGGTGGTCCGTTACCACAAGATCCATTCCGAGTTTTGATATATATTCGGCTTCCTCCAGCGCACTTACCCCGTTATCAACTGTTACGATAAGCTTTACCTCTTTATCATAAAGCTCCTTTATCGCTTCCGTGTTTAAACCGTAGCCGTCCTCTTCACGGTCGGGGATATAACAGATTACGTCCGCTCCCCTTGCCTGCAAATAAGAGTAAAGCAGAGCCGTAGCTGTAACTCCGTCTGCGTCATAGTCGCCGTAAACGGCTATACGCTCAAAGTTATCAATGGCAAGATTTATTCTGTCAACGGCTTTTTCCATATCGGCGTACAGAAAAGGATCGGAAAGGATTATATCCGATGAGAAAAACTCCTCAATAGCTTCAGGAGTATCAACACCCCTTGAAACTGTCAGAAGCGCCGCAAGGGGATCAAGTTCAAAGCGTTCTGCCGCCATAGCCGCTTTTTCCTTACTGTACTGCGCTATTTTCCATTTGCTTCTTCTCATCAATACACCCCTTTTCATATCTGATTATTTTATCATTTTTTGTTTATTTATTCAATGTTTCAGAAAAAATATTATAATGTTTTATGTCAAATTAGTTTGTAAACATGCGTAATTTACCCTTTTGATATTTTTATCAAGCATCTTCCCGTGGATTGTGGACAAAAAAGCCCTTCCAATGCCCAAAGGCATCGAAAGGACTATATTTATTTGCAAATCTCTTGACCTTATGACAACTCAGTCGTAAAGGAATTCTCTCAGTATTCTGGCATTTTCGGCAAAGTCGGGAGCAAACATTTTCCTTCCGCCCATACCTGTCATACCGCCGTAGGTTCCCTGCTCCGGAATGGTCATGCGTTCAAACTCAACTCCGAGAAAATCCGGAGCTATAAACATAAGCTTTGCAATCTCTCCCTGCGTAAAATTCGTCTGAATCATGGGGAGAATCTGATTAAGAAGATTGTTAAGCGTCGAAATATTGGAATTCTTCACTTTATCGGCACAGGCCTGAATAACAGACTGCTGACGTTTTACCCTTTGCCAGTCACTGTCTATTGAACGAAGCCTTGCATAAGCCAGCGCTACTTCTCCGTTAAAATGATTTACACCGGCAGTGAAATTTCTTCCCGGAGTAAGATTAAGATGTTCGGCTTCGGCGGCGGTAATGTTAACGTCAATTCCTCCGATAAGATCAACTATGTATTTAACACTGGTAAAATTAACCCGCACAAAGTGATCGACATCAACCTTGAAACACTCACGGACCTCTTCCATAACAAGATCCGCTCCTCCGTAACGGAAGCAATGAGTAAGCCAATCGTACTGTCCCTTATACGGACCTTCCAAAATCGGAACTCCCATTCCGCGCTCAAGACTTACAAGCTTTACCGTGTGTTCCTTTTTATTGATGCTCAAAAGGATCATACTGTCGGAACGAGCATTATCAGAAAAGTCTTTTGTTCTTTCGTCGGTTCCCAAAATCAAAACATTAAGGACATTTTCATCTTTGTATACTTCTCCGCTGGGAATGCCTTGAGGATCAACTTCATCGAGTCCTGACAGGTCGAGATCAATCTCATCCTCGTCCCCTGCTTCTATTGAAACATCGTAATCCTTTTTTCCGTCGTCATATTGAATCATATTAAGCTTACCCTTAACAAAAACAAAAGCCGAAGCTAAAACAACCACAACAAGAAAAATCAGTATAAGAGCAACTATTTTACCTTTTTTCCCTTTTTTCGCAGCCATAGTAATTCCCCGCTTGTCAAAAATTATTTTTAATATACAAATTTCACTGCTTTTTTTGTGTATTATAGCATTACAAAAAATGAATGTCAAATACATACTGTAATAAGGCGCTTTTAAAATTCAGCCAACAAATCCAATTCACGGAAATCGAAAAAAGCAAAACATCGCATATACGCCGCAACGCATTAATGCGATGTTTAACCAAAATCAGGTTTTGATTATTCGTCCGGAAGAATCTTCTCTCTTACCTGTATCACGAAGTTTTCCCTGACTTGAATAATATCCGTAATGTCCGTAGCTGTAACCGTAACCGTAATTATAGCGTTTACGCTTGGTACTTGAATCGCTGTTAAAAATATATCCCAGCATGTTAATTCCGCTTATATCAAGAGACTGTATGCCCTCTCTGATGCGGCTCATCTTGGTATAATCGTATCTTATTACATACAGTGCCGAGTCAACATAGCGGGCCATCATGGAAGCGTCCGCAAGCAGCTGCGCCGGAGCAGTATCGAGAATTACTACATCCGCCCGTTCGCAAAGCTTCTCAACAAGTGACTCCATTTGCTTGCTGGCCAAAAGTCCTGAATCTGTCTTACTCGGTTCACCGCCGTATAATACCTGCAAAGTATTTTCTTCATCTACTTGTATGGTACACAATTCTTTCTCAAGGGTGGAATTGTTTTTCAGGACGGAACATGTACCCGCATGGGTATGTTTTTCTCCGAGCACCTTTGCAACTGCCGGACTGCGAAGGTCACAGTCGGCCAAAATAACCTTTTTGCCCTGACGAGCCATTAATATAGCAAGATTTACTGCGATCGTCGTCTTACCCTCACCGGGAATAGAACTTGTGACAAGCAGTGTTTTCAGATTCTGTTCCTCTACTTCCTTTATCAGCCTCATACAGAGATTTCTCATGGACTGCAAATACAAATCCGGTACTCTCTGATTCAGAACACACAAAGGCGCCTGCGCATGATTTTTGCGCTTTTTCACTTTGATAGCCGGAATACTTGCCAAATGTGTAAGATTTATACGCTTTTTAATTTCGTTGGTGGATTTAACTGTTTTATGCAGCAAAATAAACGCTGCCAAAATTACCGCACTTACAGCTATTCCCTGTATGGCTCCGTCTCTGTAAGAACCGCGAATGACTACCTCTTCGTTTCCGTTTTCGGGCACTCCGGTTTCATCCAATATCTGAAGCTTGGTCTGTCCAAAGACAAACTCACCTACCTGCGGATAATACTCAATCACCGCGTGCAGCAAATCATAGGCCTTCTGCGGATCACCGGACGTTACAGTCATCGTCAAAAGGTTAGCATTTTCCTCAGCTTCAACGCGAATGGAGCCCGGGAGAGAGCTCACTCCCATGGCATCGGCTACTACATCAGCCAAAACTCCGCTTGTAAGCACATAGGGAAATACAGAGGCCATTTGCTGCGCTGACTGCGTATCGAGACTGCTTCCGCTGGTAGTTACAACAGCCATAGTCGCCGAAGCTTCATACTGCGGAGTGTAAGAGCGCGTGGTGGAAATATATGACCTCAAAGTACAGGCTGCAATAATAGCTATCATTATAATCCACAGCTTTTTAACGCCATACAAAATATCCGATAAAACACCGATCAAATCTATTTTTTCCGGAACGGAAACTTTTCTTTCTTCGATTTTATTATTTTCACTCATTGGCTTTTCCTCTATCTTTACCGTATTGTGTATAGCGACTGTAGCTGTAATGTCCAAGTGTTTGAACAGTAAGATGCTTCAATGATATTACTCTGTTGAGCACCACGCCTAAAACATGGCATCCGGAGGCTCGGAAGGTATCCATTACATCGTTGATGTCCTCTGCTAAAATAAAGTTCTGGCGCACAACGAGCAGCACCTCATCGGCACATCTGGCAAGGAGCTCGGCATCCCCGATAAAACTTGCCGGCGGACTGTCAATAATAATATAATCCACTAAATTTTTGCAGGCGTTGATAAGCTTTTGCATTTTCTTGAAGTTCTTCGACTGTAGAATATCCGAATTCATGGCATAGCTGTTTCGGCCGCCGATGAAAAACAATCCGTTTACATTTGTTTTGGTCACCAGTTCTTCGGAACTTACCTTATCCGTGAGGAATTCACCTAATTCTTTTATCTCCTGAGGCTGTATATTTAAAATCAGGAACTGTGAAGGACGACGTAAATCTCCATCAATTATCAAGACTTTTTTCTGACGCTGTGCAAGACTGATGGCGATATTCGCCGCTACCGTCGATTTTCCTTCATTTTCCGAAACGCTGCTGACTAAAAGCACCTTGCTGTTGCGTTTTTCCATTTTGTACTCAAGACGCGATACAAATTTTCTGTATCCTTCCACAAAAGAAAATCCGGCCAGCGGCTGATTTATCAATATAGCGCTTTTCCTGTGCTTTATAAGATCCTTAAGCGTTTTATATTTCATCTCAAACGGAAGCTCACCTAAGCTTCGTGCATCGAGTTTAAGTTCTATTTCAGACTCCTGTTTAATTGTGTCACGGAAAAATGAAAGCACTGCAAAAGCGCCTGCTGACAAAATGGCCGCTGCTAAAAAAGCCAGCTTCATAATTCTCTGAGGATTCAGCGGATTAGAAGGAGACATAGGTATCTGCGGTTTATTAAGCGGCTCCATAACGGCATTTCCCAGAGAAAAATATGAAACCTTTGTATAATTATCCATAATTGCGTGGATTGTATCGTAGGCTACACGGGGAGAAGATGAAGTGACAGACAGCTCCAGTAAATTTGTATTTGGAATAACACTGCTCTTTACTTCAGCATCAATTGAATCCACATCCAGTTCTTCGCACAGGATTTTATTCATTGCCGAACTCTCTAAAATTTTCTGAAATGTTTCAGCCATTTGATTTGCAGTGGTCAAATTAGAATAGGAACCCGTCTCAAATTTACTGGTTATGGCAAATGTTGCAGATGTGGTATAATCGGGCTCATATGTAAAAGCAATTCCCACATAGGCCAGTATTGCAGCCGCAAGGGAAGCAATCACAATCACCCACCAATTGACTAACACATCATGAAGCATTGTGAAGGGCTCAATGCGTCCGTTTTCCAACATATCGTTAATTTTAGCGTCTTTGCTCATGCTTTTTTCACTCCTCTACCACTACAATCATCTTGGTAAGCCCCGTAACACCCGACGGGGATGTATAACTGTAATCAACCGTATATGTACCCGGTGTACTGAAATCCACATGATTGACAATATTGATATCGTCACGGGTAATATTGAGTACGCTCTCAGATTCGCCTCCGGAAAAGTCATACTGCTGCCCGCTTCTCGTCACACCGGTCAAATACGTTTTCAGATTAACAGCCTCATCCACTTTGACATACAGAACATAATCAGAAAGCGTCGGATAGTATTTCTGGGTTTCACTGCTGTTGCCGGAATCAATAATATTCATTTCAAGCGCCAGGGAAACAGTATCTCCCGCACTGTTGCTGACCTGGGCCGTAACATTATAGAACCCCGGTCCCTGTATGTATGATCCGTCGTCAAAGGAAAGGCGTATCTTATTTGAAATATCCCCGTCCAGTACATCCTCTACCCTCATGCAGGAGGTGGTATCTATGGAATCAAGTTCTGACATGCTGATTCTGAACGGAGCATCCAGATAAATGCGCGGAGACTCATAATCGTTATATTGTACGGTACGCCTGCATGTTGCAAAGTTGTTTGACGAGTCAAAAACAACATATTCCACCGTTCTCTTGCCCTGTTCGGCAAAATGAGAAATGGAGGAGATACGAATGGCGTCAGTAATATCACCGTCTACATCATCACTTGCAGTCAGACCTTTGAGCAATGCGCTTTCGCCGTCTTTTACGCTGACAATAATGCTGCTTTCATCATACTCCAATACGGGAGGCGTCTCATCTTTATCTAAGTTTGACCATATTGTAAACGTCGCTAACGCCACAACAGAGAGGGCAAATAATGCAATAACCGCTATTCGTATTTTTTTCATTGATGCTGCTCCTTCTTATTTATACCTTTTCATCAAAAGGAATTTTTTGAAACTGTATCGGTGCTTCCCCGCGGCAAAGTCTCCTTGGATTTGTTATAAATAAATCGTTCAAATATTCTTCCGGATACTCCGGGGCAAGATAATCGTAAGCCTCAGACATACACGGAGTTCGACGCACCTGACTGTGAGCGTCACTGGCAACAGCAGTGATCAAATTATGATTAAGCAATAAAAAAGCTGTTTTTTCGGCGCTTCTGCCAAACCTGCCGCAAAAGCTTCCTTTATTTACCTGCACAAAATATCCCTTGCTGTGCCATTGAAATACTCTTTCGGGATATTCCTGCACAAAATCATATCTTTCAGCGTGAGCTATTACAGGAGTCATTCCGCTGCTGTATACCTTATTTAAAATAAAATCCGCAAACTCCGGATCCTCTGAAAAATTAAATTCAATTAAAATATTGCGTGTGTTATTCAAGCCTATAACCTTTTTTTCAGCTATCAGCTGCGGCAGATTCGCCGTTGCAAATACCTCCATACCCGGCATCAGTGTTATGGGGATACCTTCATTTTCAATAGCATTTTGGGCTAATTTAAAAGTGTTTCGGTATACGTCATCATAGTAATTATTATACAGTCCCGGAATATTGCAGTGGGACGTTGCCGCTATCTGCTCAGTTCCGCTTTTATATGCCAAATACGCCATATCTAAAGTATCGTACACAGTGGCGGCCCCGTCATCAAGGCCGGGCAGAATGTGGCAGTGAATATCAACCATGGGCAGTCCTCTTCCTTGTTTTGCGTTGTATAAATATGTATTATACCATAACTTATCCTCTTTCACAACAGGCAAACTCTACCTTCGGAAAAGCTTATGAACTCCGCCGTAAATTTTCGTAAAAACCTTTCTCAAGCGTATTGAACGAATCCATACCCTTGCAAAAAACTCCCACCAGAAATTTCCCGGCTCAAGCCATTTGTCCTTGCGCTTAACTTTAATTACAAGTGCAAAAATCTGTTCAGGCCTTACGGGGCCTTCAAGCTCGGTCTGCGCATCACCTATAATATAGTATCCGTCCTTTTTTTCGGAATATATGCGGTGCATTACATATTGTCCCGAATCTCGCTGAAAAAATACCATATCTCCTCTTCGCAGCTTTCGGTCGGGAGCTTTGAAAATAATGATATCACGGTTATGTATGAGAAAAGGAGACATACTGCTGCCGACAATCCGCATGGAAACCGTATCACCCTGTTCCACAAGCTCCTTTAGCATGCCTACATATTCCCTTGTATTGAGCGTTCCCTTTTGCATAAAGTCCCTCACATTTAAAAATCTATAGCCATGCGGCTTGATTCTTCTTCGCTCAGCTGAGTTACCTTAGTCTGCATAACTCTGTAAACACGCTGACAGAGATTAAGTACGCTGGGACGGTGAGTGGTGACAATACATGTCTTATTGGGATGCTGATGCACGATATTTTTAAGCACCATGCGCTCCGTCGTAACGTCAAGAGCCGAGGTCGCTTCATCAAGAAGAAGGATAGGCGCGTCACGAAGTATGGCGCGGGCAATGGCGATACGCTGAGCCTGTCCCTCAGATAGACCTCTGCCTCTTTCTCCGATATTTGTATTTATCGTATCGGGAAGCTTTTCCACAAAATCCCATGCGCACGCAACTTTCAGTGCCTCGATTATTTCTTCATCTGTGGCTTCCTCTTTTACCATACGCATATTCTCCGCAATGGTTCCCGTCAAAATTGTGTTGCCCTGAGGCACATAGGCGAACATATGGCGTGTTTCCGTATTCATGGGAACGCTCTCGCCGTTTGCAGCGCACAAAGTAACGTCGCCGTTCTGAGGTCTGACGAGACCTAAAATAAGGCGTATCATAGTGGTTTTTCCCTCACCCGAAGGTCCTACCAGCGCGACAATTTCGCCGGGTCTCGCTATGAAGTCGGAATCAGTAATTACATGAGTTCCCTCTTTATAGGCAAAATTGGTGTTTTCCATTTTTACGGTAAAGCCGTCTTTAATAAACTCATCCATTTTGCTGCTCTCGGGGATATGTACTTCTCTGGGAAGCTGCACAATCTCACGGATACGGTGAGCAGAAACAGAGCTGTTGAGAAATGACGGAATAATGGAAACAACACTGCTGAAAGCGCTGGAAAGCTTACTCTTCTGCTGCAAGAACAGAGTCATGGTACCGTAAGTAATGCCGTTTGTCCAAAGACGGAAAAGACAGTAGCCGAAGGCAGCGAACTGTACAACGGAGCCCATTACCGACATGACGATGTTCGTCTTAATTGAAAACATATTGTATTTAAGGCTGATATCCTTGAATTTTTGCTGCCACCAGCGGAGCTTTTTGCTGTAAAGATGAGATATGCCGAAAGATTTGATAGTATCGAAATTGTAGAAGGTATCAACTTCAAAAGTCATTACCTCACTGCTCATTTCGCGCATTTTTTTGTTATAGTCCCTCTGCTTTTTAATTACAAAGCGGGACATAATCAGCATAAGTGGCGCGGTGCCGAAGGCGAAAAGGGCCATAATCCAGTCGTAGTAAAGAATCAGACAGAAAGTGGCGATAAAGTTATAAATGGCGAGAACTATGGATGGCAGCCAGCTTATGGCGTTTGAGCTTATAGTACTCACATCGCCCGTGAAGCGGTTGAGGATATCGCCGTTTGTATAATTATTGAGAGCCAGCCAGTCGGCGTCAACGATTTGGTCAAAGATATCCGCCTGAATGTCGTTGCTGATATCTATGCTTATTTTCGCATTGATTCGGCTGAGAATACTGCCGAAAACAAGGCTGAAAACCGTACTGCCCACCGCAACGGTTATAAGTATCCACAGCTTGCCCGTGTCGTGGCCTGTGATAATATCAATCAGATATTTGCTTGCAACACTGCTGACAAGACCGAGGGTAGTGCTTAAAATACCCAGAATCAAATAAAAGGCAATTACCTTTTTATAGCGGGCGCTGTAAGTAAATATCCATTTCCAGTCGTCGATTATTTCGCCGAAGGTACCGTCCTTCCAGCGGCGTATAAGTATGTCAAGCGATTCAAAGCTTTTACTGCCTTGGATTTCCTTGTTTTCTTCGTCCATAAGTACGCTCCCTGTCTTTTTAATGCTTAATGTTTATTTTAACAATAATATATAAAATTCGCAATAGGCGACAGATTTTTACAGGTTCTTGCAAAATACTCAAACAGAGCTTTGCGGATAAAGCTTTTCCTCAAGACTTTTTACGGCGTTTTCTGAAATATCGCAGTAAAGCTCATAAACTTCTATTTCGTTGAGCAATGACTCTGTATTATCAATTACGGTGCGTTTAAAATCAGGGTTCCAGTTATTGACCGTAAGCTGCGCAAAAACCTCACCGAAGGCTTTTGCCCCTAAAAGACGTTCACAGCGGTTTTCCTTTGCCTGCCTGAGCATAACGATAGCTTTTACGGGATATTTTTCATTATTGCAAATACCCGAACTGCCGCATATGGGCCAGCCGCAGGCGTACCAGACCCCGTTTTCCTTTCGCAGGAGACAGCGGTCGCCGTTTACGGTGCGGGAATCTTCTGTGTATTTTTCCCAAAGCCCTGCCTGAGTTGATTTGCCCACCTCGGAGGGACCCGAAAACAGTATGGCTTCTCCCTTATGACACAAAAAGGCAGTATGCAGAATCATACCTCCCCAGGAAATTATATGTTTCTCAAGACTGAGAACGGAAATAAATACCGTATCCCAGTGAAGCTCCCCTGCGCTCTTGGTATCTATAAAGACCTTCCATTTGTCCTCGGCGGTTTGAAGAGCGACAGCGAAGGGAAGGCTCCACCCTATCAGGTATAAAAATCTGCACTCTCCCGCAGGGGTTTCCATTACGATAAAATTTATCCGCTTTGCAAGCACTTTCGGCTCATTCGCTATTATTTTTTCACACACAGGCTTCGTATCGTCAACAAATTCTATTTCATAATAGACCTTTTTATCTTCGACGGAGGGCTCGGAGATTTCAAATTTGCTCATATTTTCGGGGATTATCATATTGTCGGGGCGCTGAATGTACATGGCCGTTTTACCGAAGCGATACCATTTTTTTATCATTCTTCATCTTCCTTTGCGGGGACAGTCGTTTCTTCCTGTTTTTCGCTTTTATAATTTTTCTGCTCCTCTCTGAACAGACGGAGCGTTTCCTCGGCGTAGCGGCAAAGATACTCGGGTACACCGTCGTGACTGCCCGTTTCAAGCTTTGCGGTGGCAACGCACACGGGACATAAAATCCGAATTTTACAGCTTACGCATTTAGGGTTTAAGCGAAACTCTTTCGTCTTTTGCGAAATCTGACGCCATGCTTCTTCAAAGCCCACATCGAATACAGAGACAGCGGGCTCGTCAAAGGTGACGCAGGGCTTCATTTCCCCTTTCCAGTTTACGGTAAAGCCGCAGTTGCCCGCAAGGCAGGTGACCCCGTCGGGATGAACGGAGTCGTCATTTTCAATTTGATTCAAAACCGCATCAACATATTCGCCGAAGTTCTCCTCTCCGATATCGTGACGTATCACCCTGACGCGGGCCGCCGCCGCCTGCTCAGGGGCGAGGCGGGACTGCTCGGAAATCGGCAGACCTCGCTCTTTAATAGCAGGTATCATATAGGTATCCGTTTCAACAAGCATATCAAGTTCCTTGCCGATACGGTAAATATCATCAAGAAAAGAAACGTTGGCGGGAGTGGCGCTGAAGCTGATTTTTGCGGGCACATCGCGCTCTTTGAGAAGCCTGAATGCGTTCATGGTCTTTTCAAATCCGTCGGGATAGCGGCATAAATCCGCATAGGCCTTTTCGTCGGCGCCGTAAAGGGTCATGTTTATGCGGCGGGGCTTATTTGCGGCAAAGAAATCTGCCCACTCTTCATTTAAAAGAGTTCCGTTGGTGTTTACTGTTATAAATACGCCAAGCTTTTTTAAACCCATGTAAAGTTTTTTGAAATCAGGATACATGAGAGGTTCTCCTCCCGTAAGAAGCAGAAAAAGTGTTCCCGCCTTCTGCATCTGTTCGGCAAGGGAAAGCCATTCGTCGGCGGTGCGCAGCCTGCCCTTTTGCTCCATTTCCTCGCGGCTCAGACGCACATAGCACATTTTGCAGTTCATGTTACAAAGAGGCAGCAGCTCGAAGCTGCCGTTTATGGGCACACTTTTGGCGGCGGCATATTTTATCATGTTTTTTTCGAGGGTATCCTCAGAAGTATAATGATTCATAATTGCTCCTTTATATAAAAAGAGGCGGGAGTTAAATAGCCCGCCCCTTGAGTTTACGGAAAGGCCGACGACAATCTGCGGCATAAAATATTATAATCTCTATAATTTTATCATTTTATATGTATTTGTCAATGGTAACAGAAGGCTTTGCGCTGCCAGAAACATTAAAATAAGGAGCCGACAGGAACCGCACCTGACAGACAAAAACAGACGGGCAAAACGCCCGCCTGTCTGATTAAACGATTAATATGTATTTATGAACGGCTTGGAAAGTATATTTTCTCAGCTGTGCAAACATATTTTTCTCCAAACAGAATTGAATTTTACGGCAGAAAGCAGGTGTTTCGTCGGCTCCCTTGTGTAAAGGGAGCTGTCAGCAACGCTGACTGAGGGATTGTTTATGAAGATATAACTGAATTATTTCACGCTTTTTGTTATGGGTGACGATTGACATATACGTTGTGCTCCGTACCTTGATATGTGAATTGGGTGAAGCGTTACGTTGCTCATCCCTCAGTCAAAATGAAGCTTTCTCGCAGGCAACTATAGTTGGTTTTTACCGTAACTTAGTACGCGAATTGGACGCAACCTCAGTTTGCCAATCCCTCCGTCAAGGCTTTGTGCTAAACGCAGGCAGAAAGCTTTAAGATTACAGTAACTTGGTGTGCGATTTGTGTGCAGGTTTAACCTGCCAATCCCTCCGTCAAGGCTTTCGCCTTGACACCTCCCTTTACACAAGGGAGGCGGGGTGAGTGCTGAAATAAGATTTGTCTATAAAGAATTAAGAGGCGGACGATTTACGCCCGCCTCTTTAAATAGGTCTGTCAATATGTACTCTTATGAGCGAAGGGGATGACCGGGATAAGTCGCTTCAACCGTACCTACATGATGCCAAGTTGCTTCTGTCGGATTAGGCCAAATTTTACCCGTATCGGTTACTGTCGTCCAATATATTGTCATGCCGGGTGTTATGCTATCAACAGAGATAGGATTTGTGTAGTTCGAATCAGAATAAATGGCACATTCAAGTTCCTTACCATCTTTAAGCTCATACATTACGTCAGCGGTACCGTTTCCATCTATATCTCTTAAAAACTGATGAGTTATATCACCACAAGATGCCGGATCATGATTAGGATAATAAGGAAACAACTTAGAACCAGCGTTTGGATGATACTGAGGATGATCTCCATCCCAAGCGTTCGCAGCAACAGTATCGCATCCTACTCCCCAGCATGATGATGCCACAGCCTCATTCGCCTCAAATTTCTGTACCAAGGTCATCGGCTTAACCCATGTTGTTCTTCCCATTTTTCATACCTCCAGTATTAATATTTGAAACTTATCAGCCAAGCGAAAACTTTACTTACGTCCGCTATGCGCCGCCGTGAGCAGCTGCCGTGAAGGTTATTTGCTCTGTCGGTCTCGGAAGCAGAAGCTTACCCGAAAGCCGCAAAGGCCTTTCAACGATTTTCGGAATTCATAAATGCATAAGCGAAAT
This sequence comes from uncultured Oscillospiraceae bacterium, assembly GCA_949283785.1. Taxonomy (GTDB): domain Bacteria; phylum Bacillota; class Clostridia; order Oscillospirales; family Acutalibacteraceae; genus UMGS263. The sequence continues at coordinate 51,335 of CASDTR010000069.1, read as the reverse complement.
TCCGAAAAACTTGCCAAATAGAAGCCAAGTTAACGTTAGAAGCTTTTTCGTTCTCACACGTTATTTTCAACATAACAGCTGACAACAACAAATAAATTTCAAATATTTCTTTAATGTAATTTTATCACTTTTTAATTATTTGTCAAGGATATTATTAGATTTTATGGCAATTGTTAATACAAATATTTATATAAAAATTTGTTTATTTGGGCATTAATTACATTTCATCTATAATATTCGTTTGGTAAAACGTTTTTTCTTTTTTCTTTTTTGCCATATTTTTATTGCTTTCAGAGAATTTAAAGCCTTGCTTTTATTGAAAACGACAATGCTTCCTGACGGTTCAGCATTGATATTTTCTACATGCTGATGAGTTATAGAAAATATAACAACCTGCACAAAATTATTTTCTGCACTTTTTCTCGCTGCAGAAAGCCAAAAATTACTTTAGTACGGCTTTGTAACAGCAATTCCTCCGTTAAAAAGGAATCCTCCCGTGGGCACTTACAGTTGTTTTTTACTGTAAGTACGTGCGCAGATTGAAAGCGGACGTGTCCGTCAATCCCTCTGTCAATGTGTAAACTGTCTCGTGGGCACTTATAGCCGCTTTTTACCGTAATTCGGTGCGCGTCTTGGGTGCAGCATTACGTTGCCAATCCCTCCGTCAATACGAGACCTTCTCGCGGGCACCTATAGTTGTTTCCTGCTGCCAATTGGTGCGCGGATGAATAGCGGACGTGTCCGCCAATCCCTCTGTCAATGTGTAAACTGTCTCGTGGGCACTTATAGCCGTTTTTTACCGTAATTCGGTGCGCGTCTTGGGTGCAGGCTCAGCCTGCCAATCCCTCCGTCAATACGAGACCTTCTCGCGGGCACCTATAGTTGTTTCCTGCTGCCAATTGGTGCGCGGATGAATAGCGGACGTGTCCGCCAATCCCTCCGTCAAGGCTTTCGCCTTGCCACCTCCCTTTACACAAGGGAGGCGGGGTGAGTGCTGAATTTCAGCTCGCGGGCAGATATTTTTACCGTCTGCTGTAATTAGGTGCGCGAATTGGGTGCAGGCTCAGCCTGCTTTACACAAGGGAGGCGGGGTTTGTGCTTGATTTCGGGCAAAAGTAAAAGAGGCGGGCTTTTCGCCTGCCTCCTGTATGTACGGTTTTGAATAGAGTTTTATGTAATTATGAGCGGTTGGCGCTTTGCGCAACTGTTCCCCAATGATTCCAACGCCAAAAATATGCCGCCGAAGTTTCTTCTGTGCACCAATAAACACGGTCATCAGCATCTATTACACCGTTTTCATTTACATCAACAGTATGTGCAACCCAACCATCGCTTCCACCATAGGTGACATCACCGTTCGCGAAAATAAGATTATTATTAGAAGCTGTTTTACAGCCAGAGTGCTTCTTAGTAATCCAACCACTACATAAATCATCATCAATATTCCAAGGATTTGAACCATCAATGTCTGCTGGATGATTAGTTTTTCCAACTGTTGTATCTTTACCCCAATCAACCTTTCCTTCTCGATCGCTTTCACACACTATCTCATAGCATGCTGCTATCGACTCATTTGCCTCAAATTTCTGTACAAGGGTCATAGGCTTGACCCAAGCTGATCTAACCATTTTTTATTCCTCCAGTAATAATTTGTATTTTGCGTAGTCTCTTATAAAACTGAGAACCCCCTGCTCTATTTCGGCAGCGTCTCCTTCGTAGGCCTCTTTAGCCTCATTGATTGCCTCCCGAGCAGTTTTAGGAGACTGAAAAACCTTCCACAGAAAGGCACAGGTTTCGTTAAGTGAGAGCATGGTGTTCTCAAAAATACCCACATCCCCCAGGGGAACCAGTACGGCCTCGCCGCCGATTTCCCTCAAAAGAAAATCGGGATTTGCCTTAAAGCGCTTATCCTGTAAAATCTGTTCCAATTTTTTTCCTCCCGCTGAATGTGTCAGATACATAACAAAAATACAGTTAAGTATCTAATTCAACACTATATATAGTATCATATTTTTTCTGACTGTCAACAACGTAAAAGCATTTTTATTATAATAACCATTAATAGGCATGATTTGCGAAATTATTTGACTATTTTGTACTCTTTTAAAAGCTCAACACGCCTGCCGCCGATTTTCAAAGACTCCGAAATATCGCTGTTTGCCGTTGAAGCAGTCTCTTTTCGGTATTTCAGCAAACGGTCAGTCCACGCCACAGGCAGCAGATACGGCTTTTCATTAAGATAAGGATAACGTCCGCTCAAGGCCTTCGCCGACGGAAAAACCGATTTCATCACTCCGCCTTTGGCTTTCTTCCCCTTCTTATCGGCCGTCACAGCGCTTAATGTCATATTGCTGCTGTGCTTGCGGCTCAAATCGGAATCGCCGTAAATACCCGCCTCAAGCAAATCCTCCAGCAGCATTTCCTCATCAGTCTCAATGCTTCGCCAAGCTTTTGACAGATACGCTGCGTCGGGCTCAAAGCCGAAATACCTTTCGCCGATTTTAAACAGAGCCGCCGTAAACACTTCACCGTTTACCGCCTTACATCTGTTATATACGTCCTGCCAGTCGATATCCTTTCCGTAGTATTTGGCAAACAATACTATATCGCACACCTGCCGCACGCCGAAACCGCTGTGAAGAAAATGCTTCAAAGCGTGGCAGATAAGATAAAACAAATGGTCCGTATAACCGAGGGTCAGAAATCGCTCGCCCTCGGCTTCCGTTTCAACAATATGCTCCCATACACGGGCAAAAAGCTTATTGAAATCCCCGTATGCGTCGGATTCGGGGGGAAACAGCGTTTTGTGCAGCTCTATATAAATCGGGCTCCCCGCCTTGACGTACCCCAGCTCGTGGGCCGCTTCAATATCCTTTTCGGGGTCCGTAAGCCGCATACCGAAATCCACCATTACCTCATGGCAGCGGTGAAATTTATCGGGAGAAATAAGCAAATCCTCATCGCCCGAATAGCGGTAGTCGGGATTCGGATAAAGACTGCGGCAGACTATTCCCTTTACAACCAGCGGCGCCGCGTCCGACTCTCTCAAACGGGCATAAAGACGCTTAAACTGGGCCGTCTGCATTGCCTGCATGGACACCATGCGCATGGATTTACGCGCTGCGGCTCCCATAAGCTGCACGGGAACGGCTTTTGCCGATTCACAGGAATACACGGCTTCATATATCATTGGCAGAACATTGTGTGCATCGGCCAATGCAAACAGCCGCTCCCACTGCTCCAACGGGATTTCCTGGGTCCAGGCAACCTTTTTATTTTTAAGTGAGGCTCCCAGAGCCTGTAAAAATAAAACGTGATAAGTTTCCATAAATGTTCCTATCTCTATCTCAGTATCTTTTTACGCGATTTTCGTATAAATCACACACGTTTCCCGCAAGCAAGGTCCCGAAACCCGCACCTAAAACGTTGTGAATAACGTCGTCTGTTTCAGTCTCCCCGCACTGCAAAAGAAATTGCACCGCTTCTATCCCCACACTCAGGAACAAAGCCGCCATAGCCGTAATAATCAGACACTTTTTCACGGAGAGGTTGGGATATCCCACGGCGTACAGGGAAGCCCCAAAAGGCATAAACAGCAGCATATTATAAATATTGGTGCGCAAATATTCCTCGTTTCTGCCCTTAAAATAGTCCGCCCAGGACGAGAAAGGCACAAGGGAAAGCTCACGAACGCTGCCAAAATCACGGCTCAAGACAGTAATCGCTAAAATTAAAAATACAGATATCAAAAGCGCCACAAGGCTTACAAAGCTTTTATTCTTGTCTTTTATAAAGTGCAGCCAGAACAGCAGCCCTCCGAAAATCAGCATTACCGTAAAAATCAGAAGTATTGCTATGGGCAAACGGTAAATCGAAACCAGTATTTCCTTAAATATATCAATTACCACCTGTTGATAAGATTTTTGAAGCTGTATTGAAAAAAGTCACACAGAAAATCTTATATGACTTAAAAACGACTCCTCCGTTATTCCTTCAAGCACCTTTCCAACGCGGCCGCAATTACCTGATCCATATCATAATACTTATATTCCCCAAGTCGGCCGCCGAATATTACATTCTTTTCTGCTTGCGCAAGCTTCTTATACTTCTCATAAAGCTTTCCGTTCTTTTCATCATTCACAGGATAATAAGGCTCATCACCCGGTTTCCATTCAGAACTGTACTCTCTGCTGATAATAGTCTTAGGCAGATCGTTTCCCTGTTCATCTTTTCCGAATTCAAACCATTTATGCTCAATGATTCTGGTCCACGGTGTTTCTCTGTCCGTGTAATTCACTGCGGCATTACCCTGAAAATTCGGGATATCCATGATTTCATTCTCAAATCGAACCGAACGATATTCAAGATATCCGAGAGAATACCCGAAATACGCATCAATGGCGCCGGTGAACACTACCTTCTCAGCCATGGAATCATAACGCTCTTTATCTTCCAAATAGTCAACGCCGAGCTTTACCTCTGCGCCCTTGAGCATATTCTCAACCATTTTAGTATAGCCTCCGACAGGAATACCTTGGTAAAGAGCATTAAAATAATTATTGTCAAATACAAGCCTCACGGGAAGTCTCTTGATTATAAATGCGGGCAGATCTTTGCAATCGCGGCCCCACTGTTTCTCCGTGTATCCCTTGATCAGTTTTTCGTAGATATCGCGTCCGACCAGTGAAATCGCCTGTTCCTCAAGATTTTTCGGCTCACCTGTTATCTCTTTTTTCTGCTCTTCAATTATCGCCGAGGCCTGCTCAGGCGTCGTAACGCCCCACATTTTATTAAAAGTATACATATTGAAGGGCAATGAATATAATTCCCCTTTATAATTGGCAACCGGTGAATTTGTAAAACGATTGAATACGGCAAAGCGGTTTACATAATTCCATACCTCAGTATTATTCGTGTGAAAAATATGCGCTCCGTATTTGTGGAAATTGATGCCTTCAATCTTCTCAGTATATACGTTTCCCGCAATATGCTCCCTCTTATCAATCACAAGAACTTTTTTACCGCGGTCCATCATCTGCCTGGCAAATACAGCACCGTACAGACCCGCTCCTACAATTAAATAATCGTATTTCATCACAGTCTCCTTGTTTATCACAGCCATGAGGCATTAATCAAATAACAAAGCGAATATATTTTGAAATAAAATCACATTCCCTTTTATCAAGAATCATCACAGGATTTTTCTTTTTATTATAGCTTTAATATTAACCAGATCCCTATTTACCAATATGTTGAGCAACACCGAAACAACAAATATCACTGAAAAAATCAGCATACCGTATAATATAAAAGATATATAGCTGTCAATGTTAAGATCAATAAACATATTTACTATAACAGTCGCTGTAAAAATAAGATAATTTATTCCTAAAATAGAAATCGTTCTAATTCCGGAGCGCTTCATTATGATTTTTTCAGATACATAATTGCAATAAATCACCTTAAGCGGCAATGCAGCCACAGTAGCTACCAATACGCCCACAATTCCCCACTTCTGAATGAAGGCGAGAGACAATACTAAATTTGTCAGAGCTTCAATAACACTGATTTTCACTGACGGTTTAATTCTTCCAGCGACACCAAGCAGGTTTCCGGACACAAAGCGGCTCCATGACAAAAGCTGAACCAAACAAAACAGCAGCGGAAGTATGGGATAAATATAGTTTACGTCCGTTATTCCCTTTGTATAGAGTTTGACAAACGGTATCAGCAAAACATATGTAACCGACATCAGTACAGTCATGCCGCCTACAAACAGACTGTTGAATATATCGTGGACTTTCATATATTTCTTTATATCTTCGTGGTATGTAATTCCAAGATTATAGCTCAGTGCGCAATATACCGCATTCAGCAGACTGTTCAGAGCCACAAAGGGAAGATTATAGACAGAATAAACACTGGACATCGAAGTCGATACAAATATTGACAGTAAAATCATATCTGTCGAGGAAAAAATCGTCCAGGCGATCTCCGTAATGATATATGACCTTCGGTCCGGCAGCACGGCTCCCTTAACAGAAACCGAATAATCTATCCAATTGTACTTTTTCTTCATATACAGGAAATAGAGAATAACCTGAATAATCGAAACAGCAAAATAGCCTACCTGAATAAGTGCAATGTTTAATCCGAGCAGCGCCAAAACTATTTTTACGCCGTAGCACAATACCTTATTAAATAAGGTTAAGGAATTGACAACATACATGTCACCTTTTGCAGTCAAAAACGCTACCCAGGTGTTTATAAAATAGAATGAAACTACACTCGTCAAGCCCTCAAAGAGAATATAGAACGCAATTGTCCAATATTCTACATTCGTGTTTAAAATAAACGGCAGCACTGCGGCAAGCACTGCTACAGCACAAAAATATATTGCGGAAATGTTTCTGAAATAACGCCTCGAAACCGACATCCAATAAGAAATTTCCGATTTGTTTTCCTCATTTATAGGTTTAAACAGCTTATTTCTTGTTGCCTGGCTGATTCCCGCCTCCAGCAAAGACATATAGGTGAAAATCTGAGTTATTGTGCTCGTAAGGCCGTTTGTATCTGAACCGTAGGAAATCATTATTATCCTGGGTATTATAAAACCTAAAAACAGAATAACTCCTTGGCTTATTATACTCATGCCAAGATTTGCCAACAATTTTCTTACCTTACTCATGATTTTTCCTTTTCCTCTAATCTTATTTGAATATAAGCACCGCTTTCATGTTTACATCCGTTATTATAAATAACATTAACTTGCTGCATCACTTAAAAAATTAAATCTATTCCACTTATTGCGTTTTTCTAAGGGGACATACCTCTATGCATAAGCCGCATTTTATACACTTTTTTTCATCAAACTTCGGATACAAAAAGCCTTTAAAATTTTTTTCCATGCCTATCGCATTTTTCGGACAAATACCGGCGCATGCTCCGCAGCCACAGCATTTGTTGCACATTTGGAAACCGTCTTTAACCATACTTATACCTTCCATAAACCAATCTTCACAAATAAATGTCGCTTAATGCGATCTGCCATTGTTTTTGAAGCATATTTTTTTCTCACATATCTGAAACCTTTATTTTGATACTCTATCCAAAATTTATCAGAAAGAGGGTTCTTCTCGGTCGGATGCATCATATTTGGCTGAATACAATCCTCCGTGGAAACTAAAACCGTATAAAATTTCTCGATTACCGATAAAAACAATGCCTTTCCTTTTTCTGTATTACACAAAACACTGGAAACACCTTTTTCATTATAAAATGAAGGAACAGCCTTCTTTACATTCCAAAAATCGCCAACCGTAATATCGCCTTCTCTCTCTACTGAAGAAAAGGGGCACTCATAACACTCGTCACGCATAATAAGATTCTTATTATACAAAGTCATATAATCGCACAAATCATATTCTTTTCCACTTTTGCTCTGTGCAACTGCATATGGCATAAGCCAACCGTATCTCTTATCTTTAAAGCTTATCTTTACTATTTTATCATTATTCTTTTTTTCAATATCTTCTGTAAAATCATTCCAAATTTGATTACTGCCCACACCGTGACAAATAATGTCCACACAAATCAAATTTTCACCGGAAACATGTTTTGTATTAAAATAACTCTTAATTGCCGCACACTGACAAGGCGTACCGATAAATAAAAGCTTTTTATTTTTGTTGCCTTTTAAATATTCCTCGGTAATCGAAAATATTTCGGTAATATCCGACTGAAAATATTTAGAACTTTCCATTTTCCCGAGCTGAGAGACATCCTTAATCAAAGCATGCCGCAACTCATGGAAATCATAATTATAAATGCAGGTGCAAACAGAACCGCCTTCCTTTAAAATTTTACTGCACAACTCAGGTACCACGCCTCCGGAAGATGAATGCAAAAGTGTGTTGCTGTTTTTGTTGATTACACCATATGCACAAATATCAGTATTATCAATACCTTTCATTTTAGCAGACCCTCTCAAAATGCTTTTTCAAAATACTCTTTCGTCTCATTCTGCATCTGCTCCAGCTTTGCTTTAACCGACTCATATTGCGGTTTCACATAATTATCGTCAACATGTCCACCCTCAAATACACAGTTTTCCATTCCTACCTGTGAAAGCAGATCGACGAATCTTGAATTCGGCGCGTCCTTATACTTCTGTAATTCAACATGAACCTCTTTTTCAAAAATAATTGAAAACATGGTTCCGTGAAATGAATTGGTAAACACACAGCCGGCATTACAGAAAAGACCCACAAATTCCTGCGGCGAAATATAACGCTTATAAATTACAGGATATTGCTTTCTTATATTATCGTTAATAAGAATTACCTGCTTGCCGTTTTTCTTTCCGTATTCAACAGCGGCATTCATTAAACTGTCCGATTTAACAAGCATGTAAACCAAAATATAATTTTTCTCCTTCGGAACAGCCGCCGCCTGCTTCCACTGCCCCTTGCTGAGCAATGCGACAGGGTCGCAATTTACAGAAATATCCTTTTGAATTAAAGAATCAAGCAAATCCTTTCCTGTTTTCTCTCTTACCGAAATCGCACGGAAATTTATCAAATGCTTTTTAAGACGCTCTTCTTCCTCTTCTGAAATGCTGCTTTTTCCGATACTGGCAGCGTATGAAACCTTCTGCTCATCTTCACAGAAATTCAGCAAAAATGCGTTGTCCCCGGCAGTCCACTGACTGTTCCATACCTGGTCGCTGCCTGTAACTACAAAATCAAAATTACGGGCTTCCTCTCTCAAATCCTCAACGGTATACAGCGGACGGGTATGAGGAATATTTTTATCAATGAACTCATAAAATTTTCTTTTTTTCTTTTCTGAAAAAGGCAGCAACAGCATTTGCTTAAAGGAATTCATGTTCGGTTTGAAACGCACCTTATAGCTGCTTTCAATAGTTTCCGAACGGTAATCCAGCACCTTAACGTCATAGCCTGAGTCACTCAGGTATTTTGATAAAGCATATGTTTGAAGCACCGCTCCGTAATTTATAGCTCTGTGAAATGTAATAATTGCAACTTTCAGCATTTGATTTCCTCCGTACCGTAAGCAACATCGAGCAGCATATTTTCCGTTTCGGTCACGGTAACATCTCTGTCAAAGCGTTTCCCGCGCTCCCGAGCCAGCTCTTTATATTTTTGCTGTAATTGAGAATCGGTAATATAATCTCTCAGTCCTTTGTACAGGCTTTCATCATCATTGGGAACGATGATTCCGTAATCGTTGTTATCGCCCAAAAGTTCTCTCATCCCTGATACATCGACTGTTAAAACAGGCGTTCCCACTATAAGCGCTTCGGTCGCCGCAGTGGAAAAACCTTCACGATAGCTCGAGCAGACGAAAAGGTCGCATCGGCTGACATAGCGATATGGATTTTTTTGATAGCCCAAAAAAGTAAACGCAGAGCTTATTCCCTCAGACGCAAGATATTTTTCGATTTTGCCTTTGTCCTCGCCCACTCCGGCAATATACATATGTACCTTTAAGCCATCGTCAAGTAATCTTTTCAGAGTCCTTGCCAGCCTGTCAAAACCTTTATTGCGGATAATTTTGCCTACAGCTATAATCTTAAACTCATTTTCCGAAAAATCACAATCCGTTACAGGCTCAACGGCAAGAGTGCGGATAAGGCTGCTTTCATTGGTATTATACTGCACAACCGCTTTTTCACCGGCGACACCGAGCAGCGTACAAAAACGGCTGCGCACCTGCTCGGAAACACAGGCAACAGCATCATATTTTTTGTAACGCTCCACGGTTTCTCTGAAATTACGGTATACATGCGCCGCAAAAGCCTCATTTGCAAATTCCGTGTGTACCCAGGCAATTTTTTTCGTTTTCAAATTTGAACAGCCGCTTATGATTCGCGTCGCTATTCCTTCAAGATACGCTATCTCGAGATCGTATGACTCTTTTATAAACAAACGATGAAGCATCTCGGGAGACGCAAACTTCATTAATTGACTTAAACCTTTCGGTGCTTTTTTCATACATGATATGTATCTGATATGCGGAGCCAAACGTTCACGATTTTCACCTACATCAAACAGCGTCATAACGGTAATATCGAATCTCTCTGTATTCATATTATTCACAAGATTCACTAAAACCTTTTCCGCTCCACCGTTTCCCAAAGTAGGCAAAAAGAACAATACTTTTATCATTACAGCACCCTCTTGCTTTGATGTTCTTACATTTACGCTCACTGATTGAGTTTTATTTTCGCAGCAATTTTCTTTTCAGTTTCGACATTCCCCGAATTATAGGCTGTATGGAAATTGAAAAGTTTTTCTTCAAAAACACGTCGAGCTTCGTTATATTGTTAGACCACGAGCCGGCATATTGGTGAATGGCAATGGTATTTTTCGAAAAGCATTTACCTTCGCCTTCAAAGGAAAGAGGATAAAAATAATCTCTGGAGAGCAGCGTTATTCCGTTGACTGTCTGCGTTTCTCCGTTTAACTGCGCACCCCTTTTTTCAGCCATCCTGCTTAATATATAAGGAATCGGAATCATGTTCTCAACAATATCTTTTCCCTCAAAGGACAATGTCTTGTATGTCTCAATCACTTCGAGAATAAAAGGGTTTTCTTTCTCTGTCAAAATAATTGCCCCGTTTATCTGCTTGCTGGTTTCAAATCCGAATACAACATGATTTTCCAGAAGCTGATCAAAGCCCGACAGCAATTCAACATCGGTATCCAGATATATTCCGCCGTATTTATAAAGCGCCTCCAACCGAACAAAATCAGCGACAAAGGCCCATTTCCCGGCACTTACTGCTTTCTTTAAGTATTCTGAAGAATCAAAATCAACATTCGACTCATTCCATAATTTAAACTCATAATCCGGACATTTCTTTTTCCACTGGGAAATGTATTTCTCAAATTTTGCCGGAATGGTTCCGCCAAACCAACAATAATGTATTATTTTCGGAATACTCATTATTTAGCTCCTTCCACACCTCAAAAACTCAGTTCATTAATAGCGCAACGGCTTTGTTCCAAATGATGCGTGCTTTTTTACAGAAAAACACAACTATTTTATTATTAAGCTTTCCGAATGCAAGTTTCCATATGTAATCAATTAACATACATACCGCCATTACTGCTATTCCGTACAAAAGCATAACCACCAAAGACATACAGGTATCTGTCATTTGCTGAAAATCAATTATTCTCTTATTAATTATTTCTCGCATATAGAAACTGTCAGATATCAGATATACTGCAAATGTATACGGAACCATATGTGAAAATACCGTGGTTTTAATTTTCGTCTTTACAAATACGTTAAAAAGTGAAACTGAAGATAATAACAGCAAAACGCTGTTATATGTTCCGAATTTGTAATTTCCATAAAGGCGATAGCTTATCAAAATCAGTAAACTGAAGAAGAAATATCCTAAAAGCCATTGATATCTCTTAATTTTCTCGAAAAGGCCGTAGATCCTGATATAGCGTCCAATCAAATAAAGAAAAATAAAATTGACAAAGGAATATCCGCCCGTCGTGTCTATCGGTTCCAGTGAAAAAGAGGAAACAACATTGAAAAGTATGAAGCAAATAGCTAATAAACACATGTGCCGTTTTTGGTCAATAGCATTTATTAAAGCGTTAATGTATGGTGCAAAGAACATTAATACAATATAATTTGTCGCAAACCACCAAGACTTGTACGAAAAAGGCAAAACGGTTTTCAATATGTAAGTCGCTGAATGTTCTATTTCGCTGCCGAAAACCGCAAGTGCAATTATAAATGTAAGCAGGCTGTAAAACAGCAGAGAGATCTCCATTGTTACCGCTTTTTCCAATTTAAAAGAAATACCGAAATAACCTGTTATCAGCACAAAAACAGGCACGGCAACTTTTATCATAGAAGATACATAATTGGCACAATAATATACAACGGTATCTTTTGTCAATGCCATCAGATAATCGGAATGCCCCATAAAATGAGTGATTACAACAAACAGCATACACAAGCATTTCAATAAATCTATGCTTCCATTTCTTTCCTTCATTTTTTTCCACCTCTGAAACGGTTGTCAAAAATACCTTTTTTACCTTCTCTTACTGCCTGCAAGCAATACCTAAGACGTTTTATACTGCGGTCATGCAAAATTACGCCGAGCAAAATAAGCTGCAGCCCGCGCTTTATGGTCTTTTTCTGCTGTTCGTTTGCGGTAGTATAATAAGTCGCAACATAATTCCTTATTAAGAAGAACTGTTTCCAAACAGCCATACATTCATAATCAAAGGGCTTTCCTAAAAATTTCAAATGAGCATACTCAGTTTTCGGATGATAATAAAGGGAGTCTATTACCGTTAACACTTTTACGCCGTTGTTTTTGCAGCGCATTAGATACTCAACTTCGTCCCCTCTTATAAAATACTCCTTCTTTATGGTTCCGATACGTTCATAAACCTCGCGGCCGAACAAGGAACCGTTAAAAACACAGGCACAGTTTTCAATTATCCCTGACGGAATATTCAGCCTTTGCTCCTCCAGAGTGTTATACTCAGTTCCTATTTTGAACGACAATTCATTTCCGTCCCAGAGCACATTACAGTTTATAAGCGAATAATTCGACTCCTTTTCAGCCACATTCATCAGCTTTTCAAGAGTATCATTATTTTGCGGACGTCCGTCATCATCCATGAGCCATACCCAGTCATAACCTTCTTTGCAGGCTTTTTCCAATCCGTAAGAAAAACCTCCCGCTCCGCCTGCGTTCTTTTCAAGGAGACAGTGACGAAACAGATTGTCGTTTTCCGATAACTCCTCCAGAAATGCGGTCGTAGCATCGGTTGAAGCGTTATTGATTACATAAACTGCATCGGGAACTCTTGTCTGCTTCCTAAGCATCTCTAAATTTTTCTTTAAATCGTCCAAACGATTATATGTCACAACAACTGCCGCAACGCTGCCCATATAAGTTTCCTCCTGTAATTAAATTCTATATAACCAAATGAAACTCTCTCATATATCCATAAGAAGCGAAAGTATATGCCTGATACAAATAAAACAAAGTATAAAAAGCGATAAAAAACGTATATGCGATTACTTGAGATCTTGTGTTAAAAGTCTTATGGATTACTCGCGGATAATATGCGGCAATAAACAGCGCAAAATAAATCGACATGCGAGCAAAATATGACGAGTTCAGCGAACAGATATTGATTGCCGCATCTATGAGAAATATGTTTGCAATCTGAGCATCTCTCTTGTCTCTTATGCCGCATACTTTATACTGAATCAAAGCCAAAGCCGCAGGTACCAGGTTTACCAATACTCGCATAATACCCGTACCGCTTGTCATAACGTTTAATGTTTCGCTGTATCTCTCGTTCAGAACCGTACTTAAAATCTGCTGAACCCTTGCTCCGCCGACAACACAGAACAATGCAAAACAATACAAAATCTTTATTTTCCAATTGAACACTTTACCGTCTATACACAGATACAACGGAATCAGAAGCAGGGAACTTGTATGGAACAAAGCCAAAACCAAACAAACCGCAATAACTAAAAACTTTTTATCTTTCCATTTTGAATACACCAAAGCAAAGACAACCGCTACAATAGCCTGTCTGATACCGTTAATATAAGTGAAAGAAATAAAGGTAATGAAAAAAAATGCTGACAGAGCACTGTCTGACGACTCTCTGTGAAACAGGATGAATGCTCCCGCAAACGTCAGGGCGGTGGTCACAAAAATAAAGAACTGTGAATCGTTTCCCGAAATTTTATTGCAGAGTATCATAAAAGCATTGAATCCGGGCTCGACAATCGCAATACTGCTGTTGGATAAATTTGAAAAATCAGAGCCTATACGCTCGGCCATCGACTTATAGGTCGATGTATCAACAAATCCCTCACGCAGTCCGAAGATAAAGGTGTAAACAATCCATAACACGAAAAAAAGCAAAAAGCTCTTATTATAACGTCCGGTATTGTTTTCCTCATTAATATAGTTATTTGTGGAAAGAAAAGTTCTTCCCCTGCTGATAATTACGGCAAATATCGATATAAAAATATTCCAATATACTAAAGTCATAGTTTATACCCACTGTTTATCTCTTTGTCTCCTCACGGGAGGCTAATTTTTTCTTGATAACACGCTGCAGCTGCTGCGGAATAAGACCTACAATCAGCGGCTTTGTCACCCATACATATGCGCTTACAGGCATCTTCAGAGCCTTAAATCCCTTATACTTGACAACAGCTTCTTTTACCCTGTTCATATATTTCTTTCTGGAATATGCTGCTCTGTCCTGGCGGACATAATACAGCCCGTCGTCAATATTATGAAATACGGCCCCGTCAGCGCACATTCTCATATACAAATCCGTGTCTTCACATCTTGTGGTTTCCCAGGCAACACGGTATCCGCCCACTTTATCAAGGCTGATCTTTTTCATGATAGTAGTCGCATGTGCTACGACACTGCCGTGCAAAAAATCCATTTTCACGGGGTCCGCTTTTCTCGGATGCATAATTCCGAACGGGCCGTTCTCATCAAAAGAAACCATAGCTGTACCTACCACATCGGCCTCGGGATGCTCCACGACGTAATCATATAAAATCTGCAGTCTGTCTTCTCTGGAATAATCATCCGCGTCCTGCCGCACAACGTACTCGGCGTGCGCCGCCTTCAAACAGCTGTTCAGCGCAACTCTGAGCCCTCCGTTCTCCTCGTTTCGCACCAGCACAAACCGTTCATCTTCGCCGTATTCTCTGTTCAGGAACTCCCATGTATCATCAGGGGAGCCGTCATCGCAAATGACAAATTCCCATTGAGTAAAAGTCTGATTGATAATTGACTGTATCGCCTCGCGAACCATATCCTTATTTTTTGACTGATAGATTCCCATTATAACAGATATTTTCGGTTCATTCATCGGTTTTGTCTCCTAAAATCATGATGTAATCTTTTCTCTGGTTTTCAAGCATTATATCTCTGCTGTAATATTTTTTTGTTCTGTCATATGCCGCCTGACCTATTTGCTGACATTTGTCGCGATCCGAAATCAGCATACCCATGGCTTTTTCAAGTTCGGTGCAATCCTTCGGTTCAACAAGAACACATGATACGCCGTCTTCCATGACTTCCGACGCTCCGGGTATCCTTGTAGTAATCATCGCTATCCCCAAAGCTCCCGCTTCCTGAAGCACCATGCCGAAACCCTCTCTGTATGTAGGGTGAACCAAGACATCCATTGCACAGTAATATTCATTCATTCTGCTGCCGTCAATCATGCCGGTCATGACAACGCGCTCTGAATCTTTTGCCCATGCAATCAAATCCGGAGATATCCCGCAATTATCCTCAACAGGACCCACAAGCAGTAATTTTGCATCGGATTCCGTATCTGAAAGTTTCCTGAATGCCTCTAATAGCTCGCCGCAGCCCTTATCCGCCGACACTCGTCCCGCAAAGCCGTATACAAAATCATCTGGGCCGATTCCGTATTTTGTACGAACACTTTCACGGTATTCTTTCTTATTTTCAATATTATAACGGGTCATATCGACACCAATAGTACCGCCTTTTCCTACCACTACCGCTTTCTCTTCCGGATACAGTCCTTCCGATACGGCAAAAGCTTTATTCATCGGACTGACAGCGCGGACATCAGTGGAATTTCTGCAAACCATTTTCTCAATGGCCTTAAATATCTTGCGTGATATTCCGCTCATGCCGACATAGCGTATACCCCACTGACAGTAAAGACGCACGGGAACTTTCGCAATTTTAGCTGCTATGCTCGCATAACAGGCTGCATTGGGCGTGGAATACTGAACCATATCAAACTTCTGTTCTCTAAAAATACGCAAAAACTCTTTTATTGATTTCATTGCTGAAAAGTCGATGCCTCTTGCCATATGTACAGGAATAAAATGCAAATATTCCGGCAGCGATTTTTCAAAATCTTCGTCCTCGTTGCATATAAGAGTAATATCATATCCGCAATTTTCATGCAAATGCTTCGCGGTTTCAACCACAAATGTTTTCATCGTAATTGAAACGGTTGTGCATATACAGATCTTTTTCATTCTCTCGCTCCTTAATTTTTCCGCTTCTTATTTTCTACTATTAATCCTACTTTCTCTCGAATCACATCTAAATTACGCTGATATTCTTCTTCAGAATAGCCTGAAACTTCTTTTTCTTTCAGCCTTATGTTTTTTACACCCTCAATAAAAATGCTCTCAATTTCTCTTGGATCTTTCACTGTGTTTGCATCACAAAATCCGCGGGACAAAATAGCGGCAGTAGACCCAAGATGATAATGCTCGGCTATTATATATTCCGCCGGAAGCATACCGTATCCCACTCTGGCAATACCTCCGAAGCCGTATTTTATACCCTTCTCTCCGATTTTTCGGCAAAGATTTTTAATGATGTCACCGCATAAAAGTTCAAACATAAAATCCATATGGTACGAAAGATGGAGATCGTTCAATCCAATATGAACTTCATCTATTCCCGGAACGGCAAGTATTTCGTCGATATTTTCCACAGCTTCCGCCGTTTCAACAAGCAATTGCACTTTGGCTCTGCCGCCAACATAGCTGACAAAACGGCCGACCTCATCAGCGGTTTTAAACATCGGGAGCATAAGCACATCGGCACCAGCCTGAATCGTTTCATCTATTTCACTTTTAGAATCGGAATAAAAAGCTGTAGCTTCGTGAATGGGGTTAACACGAACCATTAATTCCGCTTTTGTCACAATCGGTCGGATTTTTCGAATATCCTCAACAGTGTGATGATTTTTGACAGTGTCCATTCCGCCCTGTCTTTCGTCTTTTCCGATATATTCCATATCAATCCAAATACGATCCACTCCTGCACCTTGGGCGATTTGCGCAGTAACGGGATTATTAGTTATATACATTAATGTCAGCGCCAATTTCTTTACCCCCATTATTTTTCCTTTACTCTTCTGCACGAAAATCGGCAGCTAAAATATCTTGACAAAATTTATGAGCGAAAATCTTTACAATTGCCGTTTACTAAACAAAATGCGTTATCATCAATGTACAGATAACGCTCAGCCTGCAGACAGGTTACCAGTCTGAATTATTACAATTCCGGATTAACATTCGTTTGCGAATGAAACGCTCTTGAAATGTGCGTTTTCCGTAGATCAGCAAACTTCAACAGTATTATATAAATAATTTCCGATGCGGCTTCATTTTATTCTCTTCGCAGGAACACCTACATAAGTGCCGCTTTGCTCAATGTTTTTCACTACAACCCCACCTGCTCCTACTGTCACATTATCGGCAACTCTGATATTGTTGCTCACTGTTGCTCCGGCGCCTATCCATGTATGCTTTCCAATTGTCACCGTGCCCGCCAAATGCGCACCTACGGATATATGGGCATAGTCGCCGATCGTATTATCATGATCTGCGGAGGCACAGGTGTTTATGATTACTCCCTTTCCGATATCCGTATTCGGGTTAATAACCGCACCTGCCATAATAACCGTGCCTTCTTTTATATTTACATTCATTCCTATAACAGCGGACGGATGTATGAGAGTAGCTATCTTAACACCTTTCGCTTCAAGGTTTTCCTGTAATTTCTGACGAACTTCGGAATTTCCGATGGCCACAACCGCCTCATCTTCAGGGCCGAAATCACGGCTGTCGCTGCCTCCCGCTACCGGGATATTCATGCACTCTGTCACATTCGGATTGTCATCTAAAAAAAATATTTCATCATATCTTGATGTCTTTACGGCTATATCGGCAACCACTTTTCCGTGGCCGCTGCAGCCGACAATAAACAGCCTTTTCATTCGCAGTTACCCATAAACTCTTCCATTGTCGCGCTGCTGTCACTGCTGATGCCTTCGCGCACCAATACGGTTTTTAAGGTTTTCAGTACAATTCCTGCATCAGTAAAGAATGTAACATTATCTACATATTCTACGTCCAAATTGAATTTTTTCTCCCATGTAATGCTGTTTCGCCCGTTCACCTGGGCATATCCCGTAAATCCGGGACGCACCTCATGCCTTCTCGCCTGATGTGAATTATATCTTGATAAATATTTTATAAGCAGCGGTCTCGGACCTACAACCGACATATCCCCGCGAACTATATTCCAAAGCTCCGGCAGCTCATCCATACTGGTGCTCCTAAGCTTTTTACCAAATGCCGTAAGCCGTATTTCATCAGGAAGCAATTCACCGTTTTCATCTTTCTCATTTGTCATGGTGCGAAATTTATACATGTTAAAAACTTTTCCGTTAAGCCCGGGCCTTTCCTGTTTGAAGATCACAGGCGAGCCAAGCTTTACGCGCACCAAAACGGTAACTAACAGCAAAATCGGAGAAAGAACGATAAGTGCTGTCAGTGAAAGCAAAAAATCAAGGGGACGCTTTATGTATTTTTCGTAAAATCCTTTCTTGTGAGGCACTTGCGTCTTTTCCGTTACTTTTACCTTTTCAGATATCATTCAAAACACCTTTTTATAATCTCAATAACAATATCCTGCTGTTCTGCGGTCATCTTATTGTCGCTGGGCAGACACAAGCCTCTGTGGAAAATATCCATTCCCACATCAAGGGGTTTTCCGTCCTTACCTGTGGTGCCTCCGGAAATATATGCGTTTGTCTTAGCTCTGCCGCTGCCCTCTCTCGTAATAAACTCATTCATTCGGAAAATCGGCTGCATGTGCATCGGCTTCCAAATAGGACGTCCCTCTGCGTTATATTTGCTGAGTGTTTCCAGAATCTCCGTGGGACAGCTTTTTCCGCTTTCACTTATATAAAGCGCTTCGCATTCGCTTCTCACCTGCGAACACACGGCTTCCGGATGAATCATCATGCATGAAAGCCAGTAGTTCGGCTCAGAACATCCCGCATCATAGGGATTCATTGCAACGGGAAGACCTTTGAAGCCTTCGCAATATCTTTCGTATATTGCTTTCTTCTGAGCTATGTGCTCCTCTAAATAGGGGAACTGCCCTCTTACCACACCGGCGATAACATTGCTCATACGATAATTGTAGCCCGCTTCCTCGTGCTGATACCAGGGAGCGCTTTCACGAGACTGGGTGGACCACTTTCTTACCTTTTTTGCCGCCTCTTCATCATCTGTAAGGAGCATACCGCCTGAAGAACCCGTAATAATCTTATTGCCGTTAAAGCTGATTGCACTGTACTTTCCGAATGTACCCGTCTGCCCGCCTTTATAAGACGCTCCCAGCGATTCTGCGGCATCTTCTATTATAACTGCGCCGTGTCTTTCACATATTTCTTTTATCTCTTTAACCTTTCCGGGCGTTCCGTACAAGTGGGCGACCACCACTGCCTTTACGTCAGGGTAAATTTCAAAAGCCTTTTCTAAGGCTGATGGATCCATATTCCATGTCTCATATTCCGAATCAATAAATATGGGGATTCCGCCTTCATAGACAACGGGATTTACCGTTGCCGCAAAAGTTAAATCGGAACAGAATACACGCTCTCCTCTCTTTACTCCTGCTAATTTTACAGCCATATGCAAAGCTGCCGTTCCCGAAGAAAGCGCAACGGCGTATTTTCGTCCTACTTTTTCGCACGCCAGACGTTCGACTTCATCAATATTTTTTCCGATCGTAGACATCCAATTAGTTTCATACGCTTCGGCTATGTATTCGAGCTCTGCCCCTGCGTGCATAGTCGGACTGCTGAGCCAGAGCTTTTGAGTGAACGGCTTCAGATTATCTTTCAAAGTTCTTCCTCTTTTCTCCCATTAGCTGTACATTTTATCTTACAGCTCTTTCAAATCAATTTTTCCGCCCAATAAAACCTCCCGATGTCTTCAGACTTTCGGAAATGGGTTTATCGGGCGGCGCAATTCGGCTGTTTTAGTTTACATTATGTTTTCTTCACTGTTTTCACTGCTGTTATTCTCTCCCCAAATCTTATATTCGGGTACTATTTCTTTAATATACTTGCGAATATCAGCAGATTCTTCATAAGCTCTGTTTACGATTTCCAGAATCTGTTTACGGGTTCCTTCTGCATCTATTTCTCCCATCTGAGCAACAAAAATGCGTTCATTCTCGGTGCGTACAAGATTCTTTTCATCGATGAGAAGCTCTTCATACAGCTTTTCTCCAGGACGAAGTCCGGTGAATTTTATTTTTATATCCTTGTCCGGAATATGTCCCGAAAGACGGATCATTTTCTTTGCCATATCAAGTATCTTTACGGGTTCTCCCATATCCAGAATAAATATCTCTCCTCCGTGAGCAAATGCGCCGCACTGAAGAACAAGATTGACAGCTTCAAGGATAGTCATAAAATAACGGATGATATCCGGATGCGTAACCGTAACAGGGCCGCCTTCCTTAATCTGTTTATTGAAGAGCGGGAAAACGCTTCCGTTGCTTCCGAGAACGTTTCCGAAACGTACGGCTGCATATTCGGTATCGGAAATCTGATTGAACACCTGCATAATTATCTCGCACATACGCTTTGAGGCACCCATTACGTTAGTCGGTCTTACAGCTTTATCAGATGAAATCAAAACCATCCTCTTAACTTTGTATTTGTCGGCCATCTGAGCCACGATATATGTACCCAGCACGTTATTCTTGATCGCTTCGTTAGGACTGTCTTCCATAAGAGGTACATGCTTGTGCGCGGCGGCATGATAGACTATGTCAGGCCTGTATTCTTCAAAAATTGTTTCGATTCTCTTTCTGTCACGAACAGAAGCTATAAGAGTAACCAAATTTAGATCGGGATAATTTCTCTTCAGCTCCATCTGTATGTTGTAAGCATTATTTTCATATATATCAACAATTATAAGCTGACGCGGATTATGCAGCGCTATCTGCCGGCAAAGCTCGCTTCCTATTGAACCGCCGCCTCCTGTAACCATAATTACATTGCCGCTTATATATTCCGCAATTTTATCCATGCGAAGCTGTATGGAATCACGGCCAAGCAGATCCTCTATCTTAACATTGCGCAGCATTGAAACCTTTATTTCCTGATTTACAAGCTGATAGATGCTCGGAAGAAGCTGCACCTTACAAGCCGTTTCCTGGCATATCTCCAAAAGCTCACTCTGTTTTTCAGGAGTAAGCGTAGGAATTGCAATAATTATCTCTTCAATATTATATTTTTTTACCGCTTCGGGAATCGCCTCTTTTTTGCCCACAATCGGAATACCCTGAAGATAAGTTCCCTGCTTTTCGGGATCATCGTCTATAATACAGGGTATTTTGCGATTCAAATGAGGACTGCTTTTGATTTCATGGACAAGCGTGTATCCTGCAGAACCCGCTCCGACAACCAAGGTTATAACAGGCTTTGCACGAGATCCTCCGCTGTATTTTTTTAATATAATGCTCATAAATCTGTATGAAAACCTCGGCACGATCATGCAAAACAGAAGAAGCAATACATATATGTATATATAGCTGCGCGGCACACGCAGTCCGAGAAGTCGCATACCTAAATACTGTACAAGCGTCGAAGTGAAAACCGCAATAACTATATTGCGCATTTCCACAATGCTTGCAAAACGCCAAAGAATTTTATACAGCTTAAACAAAGCGTTGATAAAAACTGTACATAAAATGTTTATCCACATATATTTATATACAGACTCAAGAAAGGCCGGTTCAATAAGCGTGAAACTAAAGTCATATCTTATCCACAACGCACCGACCATACAGCAAACTATCAGTGCCACATCCACAAGCATCAAGCCTACACTCTTAAAAAAGGCTTCTTTACTGCGATAAAAACGAAGTGCTCTCAAATCCATAAAAATACCCCTCAATCCCCTTTTTAATTAATTAGTCATCGCAAAATTGCTTCGGTCTACAAATATCGTTAAAGGATACAGTGTTCAGCACAATATTTTAACAACATACCGAAAATCAAAAGCACCGTGTCAATCCTTATAAGCTTATTTGCCAAACAAGAAATCCCGATGCTTCTCTTTTAATATTTATAAAAGTGCAAAATTTTATATATATTGATATTGTATAACATATAGTAAACTAATTCAATAATTTGAACTTCAAAATTTAAATTAGTTTCAGGTAATAAATTTGTGATTTATTTTCATTTTTTTGAAAAAATATACATTTTACTATACTTTTTGATTACTTTCCTTTTATTTAAGTTTATACTATAAAACTTAAATAATCAATAGATTTCGCATATTAATTGCTTTTTTGTACATAAACGATAAAAACCGCATTTCTTCAAAAGCTCAGTTAATAAACAGTATATATATATTAATAAACTTTTAAAATGTTTTCGGAGAGAAAAACACATTGCCGCAAAACATACGCAGCCTTTACGCCTTAAAATTTATTTTCCATTTTCCGGTTCAGCGAGGCTTCAGCTCCAGCATGGCTGCGTAATGCTTTACTTTAAATTCGTCGGGGGCTATTCTTTCGAGGAGAGCCCGGTGCTCCCTCTCCCACCTTGCCGTCTCCTCGGCGGTAAGAGACGCCTCAACTCCGCGGCAAGCCTTCATTCTTCCATGCCATGTCTCCTTAGTAAACGGGATATCAAACCTGTATTCCTCACTGTATACAGGCTCAAAACTCTTCAAAACACAATCAGGCACCTCGATTGGGTGTACCGTCTCCCCGTTGCCGTTCCACATGGGATTGTATTTTAAAATTAGCTTTTCGCTCTCGCCCGCGATTTCGTCCTCAAAGGGAAGCCATGACATATAAAGGATCAGCAGCCTTCCGTCCTTTTTGAGCATCTTTTTGAGGTTCGGCGTTATTCTCTCATGGTCGAAATACCAGAAACACTGACACGATGTTATAACGTCAAAGGTGCCGTCGGGAAAATCTATTTCCTCAGCCGGGGTCAGGATGTATTCGATACCCTGTCCTGCCTCACGGGATAGCTTTTCCGCCTGCTCCAGCTGACCTGCCGATATATCGCAGCCTGTCCACTTTGCGCCGAAACGGTACATGTTTCTCGGCAGCACTCCCGTACCCGTACCTAAATCTAAAACCATTTGGTCTGACACACACAGATTTCTTTCTGCGATTTTTCTGTAAAATATTTCCGGGTAAATATCCCTGTACTTTGCATAGTCCGCCGAAGCCTTGTCCCAGTCGAAGGCCTTGCCGTTATCAATGCGTATATCTTTTATTTCCATTTAATTCACTCCCTAATAAAACAAATTCAAAACCATGACTTTTTCTCTTCTCTAAAAACGGGGGTCTCTCCCATTTCATAAGGGTCATATCTGTTTATATTGCATCCGAATTCCTTAAGGCTCTTTATTCTATCATCCTTCGTCCATTCGATAAGAGTCATGCCCTCGAAGGCCTCGGTTTTGCCGCTATCCATTTTGTTTTCAAAATACCACTGCACAGCCGTCTGATTTTCCTTATGAAAAAATCCCGTTATCTCCCATTTGAGCACCGTTCCCCTTGTGTTCCACTCGTTAAACCAATGGCGGATCTTAACTGTGCCATGATATTCCGGCCCCCAGCTTTCGGTATATACCGCATCGGCCGAAAAGATATCTTCAAGGCTGTTACAATCTTTTTTCAGCCACATAGAAAACCATCTCTGTATTTTTTCTTCGTGAGTGTTCAAATTCTCTCAGCTCTTTTCCGTATTGGAAGTTTAAAATAATTTAAGTATACCCCATGACAAACGCATATGCAATACAGGGCGGCACAGCGGCGGCCTTCACTTCCGAAATCCCCCCAAAAAACGCAGCACCCCTTCTCAGATCAAACCGAAAAAGGGGTGTTTTCATCTATTAAATTAAATATGGACAAAACAGCTTTTTAACACAAATGCTTTTGAGCTTCGTTCTGCCTATAAATACTATTAAGGAAATCTGACGCATTTTACGGGCTAACTATTTGGATTTTCCCGCATTTCGGCTCAGCTTATCCGCAGGCATAAATTACAGGACCACTGAAAACTATTAAGGCGTCTTTCTAAAAGAGACCTCCGTTATACTTTTTCTGGACTTTAAGTATATAAATGAAGGACAGCGCAAAGCCCGACAGCACAATGACTATGCCGACAATCGTACCCTTATCGCTGTTTAAACATAAAGAAACGATCGCACCGAGCAAAAAGGGCACGCCCATTCCTATAACACCCTTGCCCATTGCTTTTCCGTACCTGTCAAAGTCCTTGACGTTTTTCTGATGGTAATTGTGAATGAGATCTGTATTTCCACGGAAAATAAGGATGCCGACAACAATAAATATCGCCGCTAACGCCAGATACAGTATAGCTTCAAAATGCATAACCTCATCTCCCAAAGTTACTTTTTATCGTTGTCCCCGTCGGGATGGCGCTTTTTGAACAGCACATAACTTAAAATGAAGAGGACTGCTGTAGAACCCAATGAGCCGACCAAAATGACCATGGCGAAAGCCATAGTGGAGATAAAGCCGGTTATAAGGGCGATTATTCCGATAATGACAAACATGATGCCGCCTACGCGGTGGGTCTGGTTCCAGACGTCAGGGTCGGCCAGAGTCCAGGGGGTCTTTATTCCCATAAAATAGTTATGCTTTATTTTGCCCATCATATTTCCGAGAACTATGAGCATAAGGCTTACGCCTATGGAAAGGATAAGACCCATTGAAAGGGTGCCGGGCCTTAAGGTTTCGGTAAGCATCACACCGTTGACCACATCAAAGAACGCTGTCATAAATATCGCGAATATATCGTAGTATTTCTGGAATTTTACATAGTTCTGCTTTTTCGGGTCGATTTTAGGCAGAAACTGGAACATCAGCGCCAAAAGCAGGGGAAGGAAAAACAGAAACGCCGCCATTGTCTTACTGCCGTAGTTATCAACCTGCCCCTGAGCGTTCCAGTGAATCGGCACGTTTTCAGGCAGATATGAATAGGCCGCCAAAAACATTATCGGTGAAATAAACGCGAGGACCCACATCGTTATAATGGATTTTTTACTTTTCATGATTTTCCTCTCCTTTCAGAGCTGCAATCCACTGGGTTATTTCGTCAAGTACAGACATGTTGATTTCATAGTAAATGCATTTTCCGCGCTTGTCGTCGGTTATAAGTCCCGCCTCCCGCAAAACGGAAAGATGATGGCTTATCGTAGCCCCCGCCATGGAAAAATGGGAAGCTATGTCTCCGGCGGTTTTCGCCCCGTCGCGAAGAATATGGAGTATCTCCCTTCGGGTCGGGTCGCTGAGCGCTTTAAAGGTATCCTGAAACCCCATTCTGACCGCCTCCTTTATCCGCATCATTAACCCATGCGATTAAATTTAAATTACCTGACTTACCATAAGCCAGAAAGCGAGGATAGTCATAAGAGTTGAAAATACGGAAACTCCGTCTACAAAATAGGCAAAGCCGTTATAGCTTTTGCGTATAAGAAGCACAGAACAGGGCAAAGCGATTACGGCAATAGCCATTGAGATAATCGGAAGGGCGTAAAGCTCCGACTTGTCCCCGAATCTGTCAAAGCCGCTCTGCTCAGACCAATGAAGAGGCACCGTATCGGGAAGCTTATCTATCATTACAAAGCAGATTATGAGAAAACAAACGGCATACAAAAAGGTCAAGGCCGAAATCATATAAGCCGCAGTATTATAGGGCAAAACAAATTTTCTCTTATTTTTCATTTTAAATCACTTCTTTCGGAAAAATCACAATAACTTTCTCCGCCTATTCTGTTATTTTTGCAAATATCGGTTCCTTCCTTCCTGTCATTTAGATTTTTATCTAAATGTATTGTAGCACCCGTTTTTTTCCCTGTCAACAGTTATTTAGAAAATTATCTAAATGTTTTCGGACAAAAAGAAAACGGCACATCCAAATGGATATGCCGTAACTTTTGCGATTTTGAATTATAAGAAGAACAACAGAAGAGCAGCTGCCAGAGTTACGACAAAGAAAATGATCGCAATGGCTTTTGTCGCACGCTCTAGCTTTGCTTCCATTTTGCGACCCTTTGTCTTACCGAGGAAAGACTCAGCTCCGCCGGCGATAGCGCCGGAAAGGCCTGCCTGACGTCCCTGCTGAAGAAGGACGATAACGATAATGGCAATTGAAAGTATTATAAGAGCAACGCCTAAAACTATTTCATACCAGCTCATTTTTAAACCTCCGCACAATATAGAAACTGATTTACTAATGAATTTTATCACAACAAAACATAAAAAGCAAGTTATTTTTCTATTTAAATCACTGCTTATAGCAAAAATTACCTGTATTTTTCAAAAGCTATTTGCGCAGAATACTATCAGCAGGGAACAGCCGAAAAAAATGCGTTTGCCGGCTTCCCCGCTGTCCGTTAATTTTCGGGGAAGCCCGGTTTAACGGTTTTATATCCCGACGGTAATTTCATTTTTAAGAGAAATTTTTCCGTCGGGATTTCTTTTGCTTATTAGGTTATACGCAAAATAAAATCAATGAGAGATTGTACAGGCGGCGGTCCGGCAGGCTTTATTCTGTCATTAAAATTACGCTTCGGTCTGACAAGCAGGACACGGCAATCATAATCGGACTTTTGAAAGCAGTGATATATCGCCCGCAGTGCTCTGTAATTTTAACGCCTTAAAGTACAGTGTCACCGTACTTATACTGTTCCCATATTTTTATAGACTTTATAAGACCGTTATGCTAAAATGAAGCCGTATACTAATCTCAATTAATTGAGGTGACAAACGTGAACAGGCATCGAAAGAAAATGGTGGCGCCGATTGTGATATCAGTCATTGTGGTACTTTATTATGCTGCTTATTTTGGCTTTTTGATAACGCTGTTAGACGGTATATGGAAGTATGTGTTAAGCATCGTTCCCCTTTTACTGTCAGCAGTAATGGTCAAAGTTTGCATAGAAAGAATAAAAGAAATAAAGAAAGGTGAAGAAGATGATATTAGTAAATACTGATTACATCAGCGGTAAAAAATTAGAAACATTGTCGCTCGTAAAGGGAAGCACTATCCAGTCTAAAAACATCGGCAAAGACATTACGCAAAGCTTTAAGACCTTGGTGGGAGGCGAATTAAAGGCATATAACGAGATGATGAACGACGCCCGCGCGCTTGCCACAAAGAGAATGGTTGAGGAGGCCGAGGCATTGGGCGCAGACGCAGTAGTAAATATCCGCTACGCATCATCAGCCATTATGCAGGGCGCTGCCGAGGTTATCGCATACGGAACTGCCGTTAAGTTCATTGACGAATAACAAAGCTTCTTTTTTATCAAAGAGACGTCAAAGTTTTTCAAGAGGTTTCAGTTCATTGCAATTGGGGCGGGAAAGAAATTTTATTCTTTCCCGCCTGTTTTATTTTGAGAAAATGCCTTAAAAACAAAGAGAGAGCGGATAAGCACTTTAAAGAATTGACTTTCCATTTATTTCGGCGCTGTCCTGCGCCGAAACGGGAAGCTTCTTTAAAAAATAACGCAAGACGGTGTTGTGACCTTCGTAAAATCACGGCACCGTCTTTTTGTCATTATTCAATTACTGCGAAACATGTATCGCTTCTCTGAAACTGAGCCCGACACGCTTTGAAGCTTAGAGCTTTAACTGCTCCCCTGCGTCCTCAGCACTTAAAAACGCGCCCAGAGCAGGGAGATTCTTTGTGCGGTAGCGGTGTTCCTTGGTAAACTCGCCCCGTACATAATCCCTTACCTCTTCGACCCTCTGTCCCCTTTTAAGGTTCATAACGGCGACGCCTATGGTGTCCTTAGTACTCTTTACGCTGACCGCTCCCGTATTTATAAGCAGAAGCCTTCCCGCAGAGGATTTAAGTATAATATCCTTATCCTCCGAAAGCTGCACCATGGCGGTGAGGGGCGCTTTATCGGAATAAGCTTTCAGGAGCTTCTTGCGGTTTGTCTTTGTGGCATAGGAATTAAGAGGCACCTTGGCCGCTTTTCCGTTTTCAAAGACAAAGAGCATATGGCCCGAATAATCCTTCGTAACGGCCATGAAAACCGCATTCTCGCCCTCATCCATCTGGAGCTTTGAGGCTACATAATCTCCAAGAACGCTTGCCTTCGTATCGTCAAAATCCGAGGCCTTAGCCTTATAGACCTGACATTTATCCGTAAAGAAAAGCAGCTCGTCGAGATTGCTTCCCTCTATGGCTTCAAAAATCTCGTCGCCGTCCTTGAGCTTATGGTCTCCGCTCATACGCAGTGACAAAGGAGTAATTTTCTTGAAATATCCGCCCTTTGTAAAGAAGAAGGTAACTGGATAATCGGGTATCTCCTCAGCTACGGGCTCGTCCTCAAGGTCGGCGGTATAGCATATTTCGCTCTTTCGCGGCTGAGAATACTTATCCGCAACTCCCTTAAGCTCTTCTATGATTATCTTCTTTATCCTGCTGCGGCTGTTAAGGATATCTTCCATATCGGCAATCTCCTTTTGGAGATCCTCAATATCCGCCGTGCGCTTAAGAATATACTCCTTATTGAGGTGACGCAGCTTTATCTCCGCCACATACTCCGCCTGGGTTTCGTCGATGCCGAAGCCTATCATCAAATTGGGGACGACTTCGCTCTCCTCTTCGGTATTGCGGATTATGGCAATTGCCTTGTCGATATCAAGCAGTATTTTCTCAAGGCCCTTGAGCAGATGAAGCTTATTTCTGGCCTTTGTAAGGTCAAAGAAGGTGCGGCGCTTTACGCATTCGGTGCGGAAAGCTATCCACTCGTTTAAAAGCTCCTTTACACCCAGGACTCTCGGCGTGCCCGAAATCAGAACGTTGAAGTTACAGGAGAAGGTATCCTCAAGGGTGGTCATTTTAAAGAGCTTCGCCATGAGCTTTTCCGCGTCCACGCCTCTTTTAAGGTCAACGGTTATTTTAAGGCCGTTTCTGTCCGTTTCGTCACGGACGTCGCTTATCTCCTTCAAAGTACCCGCCTTGACCTTTTCTATCATTTTGTCGATAACGGCCTCGACGGTGGTTGTGGGCGGAATCTCCGTAATATCAATACAGTTATTTGATTTATCGTACTGATACTTTGCCCTTACCTTGATACCTCCCCTGCCCGTCTGATAGATTTTCTCAATCTCTTCGCGGTTATAGAGGATCTTTCCTCCGCCCGGAAAATCGGGGGCGGCAAGGGTGTCGGCAACCTCGTGGTCGGGATTTTTGATAAGCGCTATTGTAGTATCGCATATCTCTTTAAGGTTGAACGGACATATGGAGCTTGCCATACCTACGGCGATACCCGTATTTGCGTTTACGAGAACCGACGGAAAGGAGACGGGCAAAAGCGTCGGCTCCTTCATGGTGCTGTCGTAGTTATCCACAAAATCAACGGTATCCTTGTCTATATCCCTGAAAAGCTCAGCGCATATAGGCGCAAGCTTTGCCTCGGTATATCTCGAAGCCGCCCATGCCATATCCCTCGAATAAGCTTTACCGAAGTTACCCTTTGAATCCACATAGGGGTGAAGGAGGGCTTCATAGCCCTTTGAAAGGCGCACCATGGTATCGTAAATAGCTGCGTCGCCGTGAGGGTTGAGCTGCATTGTGCGTCCCACAATATTTGCGGATTTTATCCTGCCGCCTGTGAGAAGTCCCATTTTATACATTGTATAGAGGAGCTTTCGGTGGGAGGGCTTGAAGCCGTCTATTTCCGGAATGGCTCGGCTCAAGATAACGCTCATGGCATAGGGCATATAGTTTATTTCAAGAGTTTCGGTTATGGGCTGCTCAACGATTTCTCCCGCTCCGATTATGTGTCCCTTTACAGGCTCTTCACCCATGGCTTTGGGTTCGTTCTTTTTTCTCTTTCCTGCCATTTTGCTTTCCCTCCTTTTATCAGCTTACGTCAGTCATATCAATGTAAAGATGTCCGCTTTCGGCTATGTGTTCCTTTCTGCCCGCAAGGTTATCACCTAAAAGCAAATCGAACACCTGCGCCGTTTTTTCCGCTTCCTCCGCCTGTATCTTTATAAGGCGGCGTGTTGACGGATTCATTGTAGTAAGGCTCATCATATCGGCGTCGTTTTCACCGAGTCCCTTTGAACGCTGGATAGTATATTTATTATTACCTATCTGATTCAAAACGTCCGTCTTTTCCCTTTCGGTGTAAGCAAACCATGTTTCGCCCTTGCTGTTGATTTCATAAAGGGGAGATTCCGCAATGTAAACCTTGCCCTCGTTTATGAGGGTGGGCATAAGGCGGTAAATCATTGTGAGGACAAGGGTCCTTATTTGGAAGCCGTCAACATCGGCATCGGTACAGATTATGATTTTATTCCAGCGGAGATTGTCGATATTGAAGGATGAAAGGTCCTTGCTGGACTTGCTGCGAACCTCCACTCCGCAGCCGAGTACTTTTATAAGGTCGGTGATGATTTCGTTTTTGAAGATTTTGTCGTATTCTGATTTAAGACAGTTGAGTATCTTACCCCTTATGGGGATGATTGCCTGGAATGTGGCGTCCCTCGCCTGCTTGCACGCGCCCAGAGCCGAATCGCCCTCCACTATGAACAGCTCTCGCTCATTTACGTCCTTGCTGCGGCAGTCCACAAACTTCTGCACCCTGTTTGCAAGGTCATTGGAGCTCTGGAGCGTCTTTTTAAGATTCAATCTTGTGCTCTCCGCCTTTACGCGGCTTCGCATATTGATAAGTATCTGGTCAGCTATTTTTTCGGCTTCCAGCCTGTTTTCGATAAAGTAAACCTCAAGCTGATGGCGGAAAAAGTCCGTCATGGCCTCCTGAATAAATTTATTGTTGATAGCCTTTTTGGTCTGGTTTTCATAGGACGTCTGAGTGGAAAGAGATGAAACAACCAGAATCAGACAGTCCTCAATGTCCTGAAAGGAAATCTTGCTGTCGCTTTTGAGATATTTGCCGTTCTGCTTGAGATATGCGTCAACCTGTGATACAAAGGCGCTTCGCACCGCTTTTTCGGGCGCTCCGCCGTATTCCAGCCAGCTTGAATTGTGATAGTATTCCTTGAGCCTTTTCTTGTTTGAAAAACAGAGAGCCGCGTTTATCTTGACTTTATAGTCGGGCTTGTCCGCTCGGTCACGGCCCACGCGCTCCGTCTGCCAGAACTGGGGCGTTGAAAAGGCATCCTCTCCCGCAAACTCCTTGACATAGTCCATGATACCGTCTTTGTAAAGGTATTCGTAGGTATCGAAGCCCTTGGGGGTTTCGTCCTTCAGAATAAAGCGCACTCCCGCGTTTACTATGGATTGCCGCTTTATGGTCTCCTGGTAATATTCGAGAGGCACGTCGATATCGGTGAATACATTAAGGTCGGGCTTCCAGCGGGTTCTCGAGCCCGTATCCTTCTTTGTATACTCTTCTTTCAGAAGCTCTCCGTCGGGCTCGCCCTGTTTAAATTTCATTACATAGCGGTATCCGTCGCGGTGTACCTCAGCCTCCATGTATTCAGATGCATACTGGGTGGAGCAAAGTCCCAGACCGTTAAGGCCCAGGGAAAACTCGTAGCTTCCGCCGTTATTTGTATCGTATTTTCCTCCCGCGTACATCTCGCAGAACACAAGCT
The DNA here is from genome assembly GCA_949283785.1 of uncultured Oscillospiraceae bacterium. GTDB lineage: Bacteria > Bacillota > Clostridia > Oscillospirales > Acutalibacteraceae > UMGS263. Next base: position 19,819 of record CASDTR010000069.1, on the reverse strand, counting down.
CCCAGTTGTAGCGGTTCTCCTTCGTATTGAAATCCATGGGGATTCCGCGGCCGAAATCCTGTACCTCCACGGATTTATCCATATATCTTGTAACTATTATTTTATCGCCGTAGCCCTCTCTCGCCTCGTCTATGGAGTTTGAAAGAATTTCAAATATAGAGTGCTCACAGCCCTCAAGTCCGTCGGAACCGAAAATAACCGCAGGACGTTTTCTCACCCTGTCGGCGCCTTTAAGGCTTGTTATATTGTCGTTTCCGTAGGACGCTTTTTTCTTTGCCATGTTTTTGCCTCCACTGCGTAATGGTAATAATTTACACTAACAAGCGTGAAAATGTCAAGTATACGTCTTTATGTTACATAATTCGAGCGGCGATTGCACCCTCAGTCCGCCGCAGGCAGTTATAGCCGTTTGCCGCTGTCAGTTCGCGTGCGAATTGGGTGCAGGCTCAGCCTGCCTGTCCGCAAAACAATACCGGCACATAAGCCGTGCCGGCATTGTCTTTAAGCTCTTTTATTTATCCGTAAACAGCTCGATTATTCCCTCATATATCTTTGCGGGATTTTCGAGAAACCTGCCTTTGAGATTTTCGGCCTGAAGCGTATCTCCCACAAAAAGAGTAAGCTTCATAAGCTCTTCATCGGTATCGAGAACACTGAAGGTGATGTTGTAACCGTTTTCGGTTTTCTCCGTCTCCACCTTGTTCTCTTTTTCGCGCTGATTTCTCACAAGGAGCTTTATCGCTGAATTGACCGTCTTTTCCCTTACACTTTTTGGTATATCAAGCTCCAGGAGCTCAGCAGCCCTGCGTCCGCTTTCGGTTATCAGAAGAGTTTCGTCCCTTTCCTCAATGTTCCCCGTCTTTAGAAGCTCCGAAATGGCGTCGTTTACCGTAAAGTAATTGGCCACCTCTTCCTTTTGCAGAACCTCGTTTATCTGCGCTTTTGTAAGCCCTGTCTTTACGTTTTTCAGCAGATAGCAAATGAGTATCTTTACCTCAACAATATCTCTGAGTCCGCCGGGCTTGATTCCGCTGTCAAAAATATTATTTTCCATTTATTTCTGCCTCCGTTGCGGAAATTATTCCCTGTGCCACTTTACTCCCTCAGCGGTATCCTCGAGAACAATGCCCTGCGCTTTGAGCTCATCTCTGATTCTGTCGGCCTCGGCCCAGTTTTTGTCCTTGCGGGCCTGTGTGCGCTTTTCGATAAGCGCTTCGATTTCGGCGTCGATATCCTTAGACTTTCTGTTATAGAGAAGTCCCAATACTCCGCACAGCTCGTCGAAAACCTTTGAGGCATATTCACAAAGCTCCTTTGAGCCGCTGCCGATAACGTTTGTATTAATATTCTTCACAAGCTCAAAAAGCGCTCCGAGAGCATCGGCGGTGTTAAGGTCGTCATCCATGGCGGCGATGAATTTATCACGCTTTGCTTCGATTTCAGCCTTGATTTCGCCTGCGTTCTCGGGCACGGCGTCCCCCGCGTTTTCCAAAGCAAAGTCGAGGCTTTCACGGCAGTTATAAAGTCTCGTAAGAGAAGCCTTGCACTGCTCGATAATATCCGTGCTGTAATTTATGGGACTGCGATACTGTGAGGAAATCATAAGGTATCTTATGGGCTCATAGCCGTATTTCTCAGCGACATCCCTTACAGTGAAAAAATTACCCAGGGACTTTGACATCTTTACGTTGTCAACGTTGATATATCCGTTGTGCATCCAGTAATTGGCAAAGGGAACGCCGTTGCAGCATTCACTCTGGGCAATCTCGTTTTCATGGTGGGGGAAAATCAGGTCCTGACCGCCGCAGTGGATGTCGATAGTCTTGCCTAAATATCTGCGAACCATGGCTGAACACTCAATGTGCCAGCCGGGACGTCCCTTGCCCCAGGGTGACTCCCAGTAGGGCTCGCCGGGCTTTGCCGCTTTCCAGAGAGCGAAGTCCATGGGCTCCATTTTAAGCTCGCCTACATTTATTCTTGCGCCTGCCTCCAAATCTTCAAGAGGCTGGTGTGAGAGCTTGCCGTATTCACTGAACTTTGAGGGACTGAAATATACGTCGCCATCAACGGCATAGGCATATCCCTTTTCCACAAGGGTCTTGATGATGTCGATAATCTCATCGATGTTCTCCGTGGCTTTTGGGTGAACGGTGGCCTCGCGGATATTCATGCCCTTGGCGTCCGTCCAGAACTCCCTGATATATTTTTCCGAAACCTCTTTAAAGGAAATCCCCTCTTCGTTGGCTCTTCTGATGATCTTATCGTCAATATCCGTAAAGTTCTGAACAAACTTCACTTTAAGTCCCCTGTACTCCATATATCTGCGCATTACGTCAAAAACACAGAGGGGACGGGCGTTGCCGATATGGATAAAATTATACACTGTGGGTCCGCAGGCGTAAATGAGCACTTCGCCCTCGTTTATGGTTTTAAGCTCTTCCTTCTGTCTTGTAAGAGTATTAAAGATTTTCATTTTTTTCTTCCTCCAGTTTTGCAAGTTCTCTTTCGAGTCTCTCTATATGCATTTTCATAAGGCACATTTCCTGAGCGACGGGGTCGGGGATGTGTACCTGGTCAAGGCAGTCAATACGCTTTCCGTTGCGCTTGACCACTCTCGCAGGAACACCCGTGGCCGTGCTGTTCGGCGGGATTTCTTCGAGGACAACCGCTCCCGCGGCGATATTAGTATTATCTCCCACCTTAAAGGGTCCCAAAACCTTGGCTCCCGCGCCGATAAGGACGTTATTGCCGATAGTCGGATGACGCTTGCCAGTATCCTTACCTGTTCCGCCCAAAGTCACGCCCTGATAAATCATCACGTCGTCGCCGATTTCCGTTGTCTCTCCTATGACAACTCCCGTTCCGTGGTCGATAAACAGCCTCCTGCCTATTGTTGCCGCCGGATGTATTTCTATTCCCGTCTTTCTCACGGCTCGCTGGGAAATCCACCTGGCTATAAAAAAGAAGCCGTGGCGGTAAAACCAGTTCGCCCTCCTGTGCATCCTTATGGCTTTAAGACCGGGATAGAGGAAAAATATTTCAAGGGCGCTTCTCGCTGCCGGGTCGCGCTCCTTAAAGCACTGTATATCCTCTTTTATCCTCTGAAACAAATTACGCACCTCCATGAATAAAAAAAAGAAAAGCTCCGCTGCCAAAGGGCAACGGAGGCGAAAAAACGCGGTTCCACTCCTGTTTATAACTCTTACGGCCTTTAACGGTGCCTGCCGCACAGAGATACTCGCCTGAGCTTTCCCCCTGCGTGCTGACGGGTGCATTTCGCCGCCCCGGCATAAGGCGCTTTTCAGCAGCCGCGCCCTCTCTTATATGCCGTAAAACGGTTACTTCTCCCGGTAATCGCATTTGATTTTTAAACTGTCGTTATATTATACTCCAAAGATGAAAAAATTGCACCTGTTTTTTCTCTTACATTGTAACGTCAATCTGACGGCTGATGTCAACGGCATATTTTACTCCCGAAATCACGGTGAGAATTGCCGTTATCCAGAGCAGAAAGTTTGAGAAGAATGAAAGATTGAAAGCTTCGGGAAGTATTCCCAAGGTAATGGCTTCGCCTGCAACGAGAATCACAACAATCGAAACCATCTGGCTCATGGTCTTTGCCTTGCCCCAGAAGTTTGCGGCTACGACAATTCCCTGCGCGGAAGCCACAAGCCTCAAAGAGGTTACCACAAACTCCCTCGTAAGGACTATCATTACAATCCAGATATTGCAGATTCCCATCTGCATAAAGCCGAGGAAAGCCGCCGTAGTAAGCATTTTATCGGCAACTGGGTCAAGGAGCTTTCCGAAAACCGTAATCTGATTATTCTTTCTCGCAAGCTTGCCGTCAATAAAATCTGTTATGGCGGCTATGCTGAAAAGTATAAGTCCGAAAAGATAGTTATGGGGAATGGCGTCGATTATGAGGGCCGCAAGAAAAAACGGCGTCAAGACCATTCTCAATACTGTAAGCTTGTTTGGTGTATTCATCTGTTACCCTCCGAATTTTATAAAGCCTCGCCTATCAGGTCGTAATCCGAAACATCGAAAATCTTTACCTTTACAAAATCTCCGTCGCTGAGCTCATCCTCACAGGTGAAGCTCACGGAAGCGTCTACGTCGGGAGCGTCCATGTAGGAGCGTCCGTAGTAGCTGTCGGTATATCCGTCGTATCCCTCCACGAGAACGTCGAAAGTCTTTCCGATGCATTCGTTGTTCTTGCATTCAACTATACCATATTGATCCTGCATAATCAACTCTGCACGGTGTTTTTTTACATCCTCGTCAACCTGGTCGGGAAGCTCCGCCGCCTTTGTGCCCTCTTCCGCAGAATAGGCAAAGCAGCCCAGACGGTCAAATTCGATTTCATTTATAAATTCGGCAAGTTCCTCAAATTCCTCTTCGCTTTCGCCGGGGAAGCCCGTTATAAAAGTGGTCCTGATAACCACGTCGGGGATTCTCTCCCTTATCTTATTTATAAGAGCCGTGAGGGATTTCCTGTCTCCCCTTCGGTTCATGGCGGCAAGGATTTTTCCGTTGCAGTGCTGGAGAGGCAGATCTATGTAATTGAGGATTTTTTCGTTTTTCGCAATGGTGTCAAGAAGCTCATCGGTAATGCGGTCGGGATAGCAGTAAAGGAGCCTTATCCACACAAGGGATTCTATTTTGCAAAGCTCCCCTAAAAGGTCGCAGAGCTTATTCTCTCCGTAAAGGTCCTCGCCGTAGCGGGTGGTATCCTGGGCGACAACCACAAGCTCCCTGACTCCGTTTTCCGCAAGGCTTTCGGCTTCCTGCACTATGCTTTCAATCGTTCTGCTTCTGAAGGGGCCTCTGATCGAAGGAATGGCGCAGTATGTGCAGCAGTTGGAGCAGCCCTCGGAGATTTTAATATAAGCTGTATAAGGAGGAGTTGTGAGTATTCTCTCTCCCTCAAGGGGAAGCTCCTTTTTAGGAGGATATTCACTTACCTCTTCCGCCTCAAAAACTCTGTCGAGAATTTCACCGATATCCTTATCGGCGCCGATTCCGACAACGGCGTCCACTTCGGGAATTTCCTCTTTGATTTCGTCGCGGTATCTCTCGGCAAGGCAGCCTGTCACTATAACGTACTTTACGCCGCCCTCGTTTTTCAGCTCCGTCATTTCGAGAATTGTATCTATTGCCTCCTGCTTTGCATCGGCAATAAATCCGCAGGTGTTGACTATGACCGCATCCGCTTCGTAGGCGTCGTCAACAATCTCATACTTATCCGCAATTTTTGAGAGCATTATTTCGGCGTCCACCTGATTTTTGGGACAGCCCAGAGAAATCATACCGACCTTTTTCTTTTCTTCATGATGACTTTTACTCATAATTTAATCCTCGCAATAAAAATCAATATCCTGAGCACATTCGCTCATTGCGCTCTTTATATCTGAATAGCTGTAACCAAGACGAACAAGGGCTGAAAACACTCTTTTTCGGCCCTTTTCATCTGTTAAACTATTATAATACTTTTTTCTTATGAGCGCAACAGCGGACATTTTTTCGTCGCCCTGAAGATTTTCGAGAGTACGCTCTATAATATCGCTGTCTATGCCCCTGCGGTAAAGCTGATTTTTTATGCCTTTCTTGCCCATACCCTTAGACTGCTGATAATACTCTGCGGTTTTCGCGGCATAGGCTTCATCATCTATGAGACTGAGCTCCTCCACCCGTTCCATAACCTTATCGGCCGTTTCGGGAGAGACTTTTTCGCGCAGCTTCCCCCTCAGCTCGGCGCGGGAATAGTCGCGCCTCGAGAGAAGGTCTATGGCTTTGTTCATGCCGAAGCGGTAATCGGCGCGCTCTTTAAACTCGGAAAATTCCTCGTCGGTTATACGGACTCCTGATTTCATTCCGCTGGTAAACCAGAATTCATCATCGGTTGTAAAGGAATACTCGCCGTCAATGAGAATATGTATTTTTTTGCCCTTTCCCTTTTGCGCGGTAAGTATCAAAATCAGTCATCCTCGTCAACGATTATATCGAGCTTCGCCCTTGCGGCAGCTCTGCTTAGGGGCTTCGATTTTGCTGTTTCAGCCTTTGCGGCAGGCTCCGCAGCAGCCTCGGCAGCCGCAGCTTTTCTGGCCGTAACGCCCGTATTATCTACGGTAAAATCATCGGGCTTCATAACAGCCGTAAGCTTTTCCTTAATCTCCTCCATCATCTCGGGCTTTGAGCGCAGAAGCTCTTTTACATTATCTCTGCCCTGGCCGAGACGCATTTCGTTATAGGAGAACCATGCGCCGCTCTTATTTATAATATTGTATTTAACGGCAAGGTCGAGAATTTCGCCTTCCTTTGAAATTCCTCTGCCGTACATAATGTCAAACTCCGCATCCTTGAAGGGCGGTGCAACCTTGTTTTTAACTATCTTGGCCCTTGTTCTGGAGCCTACAAACTCATTGCCCGTAGCCTTGAGCTGTTCAATTTTTCTTACGTCGATACGCATTGAAGCATAGAATTTAAGGGCGCGTCCGCCTGTGGTGGTCTCGGGATTGCCGTAGACAACGCCTATCTTCTCACGAAGCTGGTTGATAAAGATTACAAGACAGTTGGACTTTGCAATAGCGCCCGCAAGCTTTCTGAGAGCCTGGGACATAAGTCGCGCCTGAAGTCCCACATGGGAGTCGCCCATATCGCCTTCGATTTCAGCTCTGGGGACGAGGGCCGCAACAGAGTCAACTACGAGAACGTCAATAGCTCCCGAACGGGCAAGAGCCTCGGTAATTTCAAGGGCCTGCTCGCCGTTATCAGGCTGCGAAACGAGAAGGGACTCAACGTCAACGCCTAAATTGGCGGCGTAGTGAGGGTCGAGAGCGTGCTCAGCGTCAACGAAAGCCGCTTCTCCGCCCAGTTTCTGAGCCTCCGCCACAACGTGGAGGGCAAGGGTCGTTTTACCTGAGGATTCGGGACCGTATATCTCGACAATACGTCCTCTGGGAAGTCCTCCTATTCCCGTTGCGGCGTCAAGGGCGATGGAACCCGTTGAAATAGCCTCAACGTTCATGGCTTTATTCTGTCCGAGACGCATTACCGCCCCTTTACCGTACTGCTTTTCAATCTGGCTCAGAGCCGTTTCGAGTGCTTTCTTTTTGTCGAGCATATATAATCCTCCAAAACTTTAAAGTACAAATGTTCGATAATCTGTGTTTTATTATAGACTAATGCGAAAAAAAAATCAACATATTACTGAAAATAATATGGTTTTATTTTATATAGAAACCTTTCCAGCACTTTTACTTATTTTTGCCTGCTGATATTCCATAGCCTTTTCTTCTATTGATTCAGCATATTTATCAACAAAATCTGAGTATTCATTCAGTAACTCAAAAAGAATATCATCAATCTGACTTAATACACACTTTTCTATACAGTTAATAAACATTTCGTATGTCATAGGACACCTTTTGTTTATAGCCTCCCATTCATCAACCGTAAAAACCGATACATCTTTAATGTTATCTTCGTCTTCTGCTTTTTCACACTTTTCAAAGTCTTTATATTCCATAACTCATAACACCTCACAGTATCTACATCATACTGTATTGTGAATATATACACAATACAGGTTTTATGTTTATCACAATATAATTAACATATCCTATCTAAAAGAGGTGTTTGATATTATTGATTTCACTCCCCTATGGAAAACAATGGCAGATAAAGGAATTACGCAGTATCAGCTGATTAAAAGCGGCATCGACAACAAAACACTTGATTCCCTTAAAAAGAATAAAAACATCACGCTTTTAACTATGGAAAAGCTATGCAGGATTTTAGATTGCACACCTAACGATATTGTAAAATTCACTGACTGAAAGGCCGTCGTACTAAAAAGCAAACGACGGTCTTTTATTTTTTTTATTAAAATAAAAATCTTATTCCACATATTTTTTACTCTTTTTCACTGTTGTTAATGATATTTTCATAAAAACAATGTATAATGAGAAAGAAAATAAATATGTTACGCATATTTAACAAGGAGGTATTAAAATGGCAATTACCGTTAAAGAAGCATATTTCAATTCTTCAACCGGCACAAATAAAATCCGCTGCCTTATCTGGCAGGACAAAGAGCAGATCCCAAAAGCGATTTTCCAGATCGCCCACGGAGTATGCGAACACATCGAGCGCTATGACGAGTTTGCAAGATTCCTTGCGGAAAAGGGCTTTATAGTCTGCGGAAACGATCATCTCGGCCACGGAAAATCTGCCGAAATCCTTGAGAAGCTGGGCTACACCTGCGAGCATAACGGACACATCAGAATGGTGGACGATATGCACATTCTCACTAAAATAATGAAGAAAAAATATCCCGACCTGCCCTACTTCCTCTTCGGACACAGTATGGGCTCTTTCTGCGCGAGAAATTACGCCGCCAAATTCGGCGACGAGCTTGCAGGCGTCATATTCTGCGGAACAGGCGACTTCCCTCAGCTTATTTCCGCCGCCGGAGGACCCGCAAATATCCTTGCTGATAATTTCGGAGCTTCTTCCCCCGCTCCGAGACTCAGCCACGAATTCAACGTTATTATGAACCGTCAGTTTGCTTCACATGCCAGAACAGACTATGACTGGCTGAGCAAAAATCCCGAGAACGTGGAAAAATACATCTGCGACCCCTACTGCGGTTTCGTCATGACCTATTCCCTTGCGAGGGATATGCTTATGCTGGCGAGCGAATGCAGCAGGGCTCAGTGGGCACAGGAAATTCCCGTAGGACTTCCCATTATGATGATTTCGGGCGCAAGAGACCCGGTAGGCGCCAACGGCAGAGGCATCATAAGCGTATGCGACAAGCTCATGCGTGCGGGACACAATCCCGAAGTTATCCTCTACCCCGACAACAGGCATGAAATCCTCAATGAAGAGGACAGAGTGAAGATTTTCGGAGACGTTAACACCTGGCTCACAGATGTTTTAAACGGCGAAGTCATGTAAATTAAATAAAGTGCATGAAGAAACACTCCGGCAAAAGTCGGAGTGTTTCTGTTATGTATTAATCTGGTCGGTACAGGATTTTTCTTCAAATATATAAATTTTCCCATGATTACGGGTTATTTTCACCGTATTGCTTTTTTATTAGCAGATATTTTTCATTATACATGCAGAGAAAATTTTAATCTTTACGGTCACCGAAATAAACCGCTAAACTCAAGTCAGAACAACGCAATTAATTTTCGCACTTTTTCTTAATCAGAGAATAACTTCCTCCGATAATCATAATCGAAAACATTATTAAAAGATAGTAGGGAAACAGTGACGCACTTATATTTTGCGCAATCAAACCAAATAATGCCGGCGACAGCATTATGCCTAAATATGCTGCAGCCATCTGCGCTCCCATAACGGATTGAGAAATGTCTTTTCCGAAGTTTTCGGGAGTCAAATGAAGCATATTGGGAAAAACAGGGCCGTTGCCTAAGCCTATCATAAACAGACCAATACCCGAAACATAAGACGGCAACGGTAAAATAATAAGTATAATCGCTGCTAAAACAATAACCTGACCGAGTTTTATTATCCTTCTGCTGCTTAAACGTATTGAAAGTATAGCCGATAAAAACCGCCCCAGCGCCATACCGACATAATAAAACGTTACCAGAAATGCCGCCGCATCGGCAGGGATCCCCCTTGACACAACAAGAAAAGTGCTGCCCCAAACGCCGCATGTATATTCGAGTCCGCAGGAACCGAAGAAAGACATACAGGACATACGAATTTTTTTATTTCTCAGCAGTTTAAAAAGCCCTACCGTCCTGCCGTTTTCCGTATTGACCGCCTCTGAACCGTGCTGTACCTTTTTCCAAAGAGGAATGGAAATAATCGTCAGTATGGCAACACAAAGCTGAAACAAAAACACGGTTTTATATCCGCTTCGCCATGAATTATCAGAAAGGGCAAGTGACATTAAAAAAGGACTCAGAGAAACTCCGATGCCATAAAAGCAATGAAGAAAATTCATATGTACCGCTTTATAATTAAGAGCAACATAATTGTTCAGCGCTGTGTCAATGGCTCCGGCGCCGAGTCCCAAAGGAACGGAAAAAAAGCACATCCATATTATATTTTTCGAACATGAAAAACCATAAAGAGCAAATGCGGTCAAGGCTGTACTTATGGCGGTTATTTTTGCCGTACCTAAATAATTGATAAGCTTTGCCGAAAACAGGCTTGAAACAATAGTGCCTGCCGAAATAAGTATTGTAACAAAATTTGCCCACGATACCGGAATATTAAGCTCAGTGTAAATTGCCGGCCAAGCTGCTCCAAATAAGGAATCAGGAATACCCAAGCCGATAAAAGCAATGTATATTATTACCAAAAGTGCAACTGTCATCTGTTTACCCTCTTCCCCTAAGTTTCTTTTTTATTATAACAAGCCGAAGGCATTGAATCTATAAGCAAAGAACCTTAAAATATAATAAAAACGCCAATTTTTAAAGAAACAGAGGAGAACGCTGTGAAAGATTATAATATATACGACAACTCAGAAGTGAAAATGTCAATTACAAAAGACAGGCAAGAGACAATACAGCACGGAGATATAAGCTTTCCCTGCGCCGGCTATGTTGATTTTTACCGAAACGAAAAAGAGCTTTATCCCTGGCACTGGCATGAAGAATTGGAAATAGCTTATGTTACCGAAGGAACAGTAACGGTATCAGTCAATGAACAAAAATGTACCCTCAAAGCAGGCGAAGGTATTTTTATTAATGCAGGTGTTCTTCATGCATATTCAGGTGACGGTTCGGCAGAAGCTGCAATGCCGAATATACTCTTTAAGCCCTCTCTAATATACGCAACTGCCGAAAGCGTTTTTTATCAAAAATACATAAAGCCTCTGATTTTCTCTTCAGCTTTATCACACATTCTTTTAAACCGAAAAAATCCGTGGCAGGCTGAAATATTGATGCGTGCCGAAAAGGTTTCTATGCTCATGGATGAAAAAAATACGGATATGAATTTGAAATAAGATCCGCCCTTTCAGAGCTTCTGCTTCTTATTATTAAGAATTCCTCTAAACCTATCAATAATAATGCTGAATCCAAAACTGAAGTTAAACGTATCCGTAAAATGCTGAACTTTATTCAAATCAATTTTGCCGACAATATAGATTTGCAGCAGATTGCTGACAGCGCTTTTATAAGCCGCCGTGAATGCCTCAGGTGTTTCAGACACATAGTAGGAATGTCACCTATTCAATATGTTATAGAGTTAAGGATACAAAAAGCAAAACAGCTTTTACTCGAAACCGATTTATCTGTTTCAGACATATACATCGCCTGCGGTTTTCAAAACCAAATCTATTTCACAAAAATTTTTAGAAGCAGAACAGGCTTATCCCCTATGAAATTCAGAAATCAAAAATTATAAACCATGAAAAGATTGAACATGCATAACGTTTAGTTGTTATTTAGATTTTCTTATCTAAATAATAAATTTCAAAATTCGCACTGATGGCTAACTTTTGATTCTAAACGGTACAAATATTAAATTCTTCATTTTATGAGTAATATTGAATTGACAATCATAGTACATTTATGACATAATTTACCGTGAAAGGATGAGAAATTATGACAATTTTATACTTATGCCTGACACTGTTAGCCGTTTTCATTCTTGTAACCCTTATTCGGGCGGGTTTCTTCAAAGCCCCTTCCGTAAAGGGGGAGGTGTTTCCCGAGGAACAGGTAAACGAAAAACGAGCGGCTGACAATCTCAGCGCAGCTATCAAAATCAGGACGATCTCCCACGAGGATGAAAGCCTCACGGACTGGAACGAGTTTGAACGCTTTCACGATTTTTTAAGAAAAGCGTATCCGAAGGTCCACGATACAATGGAAATCACGGAGATTTCAAATGCCAGCCTGCTTTTTAAATGGCAGGGCACCGATGATTCCCTTGACCCTATCGCTTTTTTAGCGCATCAGGACGTTGTGCCCGTAAGCGAAGGCACCGAAAACGACTGGACGCATCCCGCCTTTGAAGGCTTTAACGACGGGGAATTCATCTGGGGCAGAGGCGCGATAGATATGAAAAACCACCTCATCTGCCTTATGGAAAGCGCGGAGACACTGCTGGAAGAGGGATATCAGCCCGTAAGAACCATTTACATATGCCTCGGTCACAACGAAGAAGTCGTCTCGGGAGGCAACAACGGAGCCAAAGAGCTGGCAAAGGAGCTCGAAAGGCGCGGAGTTCACCTTGACAGCATTATCGACGAAGGCGGCGCAATGCTTTCGGCTAAAGTAAAAGGACTTCTTGACGCGAATCTCACGGGAGTGGGAGTTGCCGAAAAGGGCTATGCAGACTTTAAGATAACCGTTAAAGCAAAGGGCGGACATTCCTCCCAGCCTCCCGAGCATACGGCGATAGGCATATTGGCGAAAAAGGTGAGCCGTCTCGAAAAGCATCAGTTTAAGGGAAAGATACTTCCCTTTGTGTATAACCTTTTTATCAATATAGGCAAACGCACTTCATACATAGGCAGAGTTGTATTTTGCAACCTTTGGCTTTTAAAACCTCTGCTCCTTAAAATCATGTGCAAAATTCCGCCTGCGGCTTCTCTCGTTCGTACCACCACGGCGGTGACCATGGCAAGCGGATCGCCTGCCGCAAACGTTCTGCCCCAGAAGGCAAGCGTCACGGTAAATTTCCGCATAATGCCGGGCGAAACCATAGCTGACGTTAAAAAGCATATCGAAAAATACATGGGCGGAGATGACGTGGAAATAGAATTCGTTAAAGGCAAGGAGCCGAGCCTTGTCTCGCCCACCTACACGAGAGCTTTTGAAACCATAAGCTGCCTTGCCGTTGCAATCGACGAAAAAAATATTGTGGCTCCCTACCTTGTCATGGGCGGAACGGATGCTTATAACTATGAAAACGTATGCGAAAATATATACCGTTTTTCTCCCTTTACAATCGACACTGCACTGCTTCTCACAACCCATTCAACAAACGAGCGCATACCCGTCGCCCAGCTTAAACAGGGCGTAACCTTCTTTAAGCGCTATATGCGCATCATGAGCGGAAAGTAGGCGAAAATATGGATTTTAAAGAAAGCGGATTTATGTACATTCTGGGCGGAATCGTCGTTTTGTTTGTCATCGCCCAGTCACTGTTTTTCCTCATAAGAGCCTGGAAGCAGGGCAAAAAAATAGGAGTGTCCGAGGAAGCCATGCGCTCCGCCGTAACCCAGTCGGCTCTTTTCAGCATCGCCCCCGCCATTTCCATAGTGGCGACGGTTTTAACCCTTTCGGGAGCTCTGGGAATAGTCCTGCCCTGGATAAGGCTCACGGTCATAGGCGCTATCTCCTACGAAGTGCCCGCCGCCGAATCGGCCATCGAAGCCCTCGGCTACACAGGCGGTCTCGCAACGGAAATAGACTCCCCCTTGGGCTTTTCCGCCGCAGCTTGGGTCATGACCCTCGGCTCAATAATGCCCCTGGTCATCATCCCCTTCGCCCTTAAAAAGGTGCAGAAGGGCATCGGCAAGGCCGTAAACAAAAACGCCGCCTGGGCCGACGTTATGAGCGCCGCCGCGTTTATAGGACTCATCTGCGCCTTTGTAGGCAGAGCCATTGTCGGTCAGGGCGATAAGGCCGTCCTCGGCGACGGAGCGGGAATACTCTCAATCAGCGCCCTGGCGGTTTCCATGGCGGTAATGCTCATATTCATGCAGATACTCAAAAAGCGCGACATAAAATGGCTCCAGTCCCTGGCCATGCCCTTTTCAATGTTCATTGCCATGGGCGTTGTAATGCTTTTGGCTCAGGTGCTGCCCTCAGACATCGCTTGGCTCGAATGGAGGGGATAACATGGATAAATATAACGACAGAACCCACTTTTACGGCAGATTCTGGGTCATTACGGCGCTGTTCCTGTTTATCATGATCCCTTTGCTCATAAGCATCTACTATGACGCATTCCCTTCGGCCACGGTGGTTCTGAAAGGTCTCGCCCCCATCGCCCTGCTCTTTTATCCCACGGCGGTAATTGAAGTTATGACCTACACTCCCTTACTCGGCTCGGGAGCCACATACATAAGCTTTATCACGGGAAACATCAACAATTTAAAGCTCCCTTGCGTTCTCTCCGCCCTCGACACGGCGAACGTAAGAGCCAACAGCGACGAGGGAGAAATACTTTCCACCATAGCCGCCGCCACCTCTTCAATTGTCACTACCCTTGTAGTTGCGGCGGGAGTGCTCCTTTTCAGTCCCGTTCTCCCCTATATCACCGACCCGAATTCTCCCTTTTCTCCTGCCTTCAGCCAGGTGGTCCCCGCCCTCTTCGGAGCGCTGGGAATGAGCTATTTTGCAAAGCATTATAAGCTTACGGTAGTACCCCTTGCGGCAATCTGCCTGCTGCTCATGTTCAAAGGCGATATTTCCGTCGGCATACTCATCCCCGTCGGAGTCGTGGTATCCATGCTTTCGGCTCACCTTATGTACAAAAAAGGCCGGGTAAAATAAAATTCATGCACAAAAGGTCCGCACCTCTGTTGAGATGCGGACCTCAGCTTGTCGATAAAGTTATTTTTATACTTAAACAGTTTTTGAGTTACCGTTTTTCACGATTAGGGGAAAACGATACAGTGCAGCATCAAGTTTTTCAGAATACAATCCTCTGTCACGTCTTACGCCGTGACATCTCCCTTTACACAAGGGAGACAGGGGTGAGTGCTGAATTTCAGCCCGCGGGCAGGTAATATTTGCTGTCTGCTGTAACTGAGTGCGCGAAATGCAAGCGGACGTGTCTGCCGCGGGCAACCTATATTGATTTTCTGCCGTAACTCAGTGCGCGAATTGCCTGCAAGCTCAGCTTGCTTTACACAAGGGAGGCGGGAATAAGCGCTGAATTTCAGTTTTTCGGCAGTCTCAGTCCGCATCTCGGAAGAGGTGCGGACTTTTTTGATAAAATATAGGAATGCGTTATTTTATATCCCCCAAAACTCCCATGAAAACAGGAACGTTATTTTCCCTGTCCAAAATCATGTAGACAAAGGGCCTGTCGAGAAAGACCTCTTTTCTCTCGGTGGGAGCGGCGGAACCGGCCGTGGCGATAACCGTCACGGCTCCCGCCTTCGTGCCAAGTTCATCTACACAGATATATGTTTTGTGAAATACGTCTCCGATAAAAATATTGCCGTCCGAGGAAATTGCCATGTTTGTAAAATCTGCCTTTGCGCTGTCAAAAGCGGTTTTCATGCCCATTTCCGAAAGGACATCCTTAAAGCTCACATCATATTCGGCGCTGAATTTCGGCAGTTTGACTCTGAGCATGTCGGCGTATTGGGCATTTGACAAAATCTCTTTTAATCTTTCCCCCGTAAGGCTCATTGCGTATTCGTAAATATCCTTGCCCTTTTCGGGAAGCAGCGCCGCGAAAGCGTACTTTCCGCCTTTGTAATTCTTTATAAATCCCACGGCCTTGCCGTCTGTAAGGTAAAGTGATTCCTGAGAACACATCATCTTGACGGTACGGACTTTACCCGAAACGCTTGTAAAGGAATCGTCAACTATACTGTTCCTGTCATAAGGCTCCGCCCACTGAGCGTCAAAGACTGTCGCGTTCATCAGAACCATGAGGGTTTCGCTGTCTAATTCCTCGACCGCTTTTTCTATCAGGTTATCCGTATGCTCTGCAGCCCAGGAATTCATATCCTTCACCGTGCCCGAATCGAAAGCTCCTTTAAAAACCTGAGCTTCGTAATAATCGGCGCAGCTTTGAAGAAAATCCTCCTTTGCCTGCAAACGGTTCGAGTCATCTCTGAGCCAAACTGAATTTGCTGCGCTGAGCTTATATCCGTCCCCCTGAGACAGGGACTGATAATAGGAATAAAGGTATTCGTTGAGCTCATCAATGGTCATTCCGCCGCCCAGAAGTTTTTCCATTTCGTCCTTCGTCTCACCAGCGGCGCCTCCTGCCGCCATGGAAAGGGCAAGGTGCAGGGACAAAGGAGAAATAAAAACATTTTCGCCTTTTCTGTCCTCCACGGCTTTTGTGAAAAACTTTGTGTAAAGCTCCGACCGGATCGCCGTAAATTTTTCGTCGGCGGCCTTGCCCGAAATATTGTTCCTTTTAACCTGTGCCGTAAGCTCAACAGATGATGAGCCGCCTGATTTTACGGCCTTCTCGGTCACCTGCTCCGCCGTCTCTTCGGTACAGCCTGCGAAATTAAACGCCATGGCAAAAGTGAGCGCGATACTCATAAATACCGAACAAATTCTCGTTCTTTTCATTTCTCCTTCCTCCTCTACTGTTTGTTTCCTGCACAGATGATGACGTTATGCTTTAATTCAGCACTCCGAAAAAGCAGTAAGAAGCGTCGGCATCTGTAATAACTTCATTGTTCCATACTCCGATCACCTGATAGATATACGCGCCTTCTTTAAGGGTAAACTCTCCGTTTGTCACCTGAACGCTTTCATAGGGGCTGTCGCTTTTATTGAGGCAGGATTCGGACCAGCAGCGCACCTCGATGCTTTCGGGCTCAAGAGCAAAGCTCAATTTTACTTTATCGGTTCTTGCGGTAAATTCCTTCATAAACTCTCGGCTCTCAAGAGGATGCAGAGCGTCGGCGCAGATCCCCTCAGCTTTTCCGCTGCTGTCAATATAGTTCCAGCAATACGTATCGGAATCGACCGTTATATTATTTCCTCCGTCATAGGTTATCTCCATGGCGGGCGGCGTCTCGTAAATCTCATTTTCACCCTTTGAGGAGCCGCCGCCTTTTCCGTCTATCAGAACCTTTAATTTGTCGGACAAAATATCATTGTGACCGTCCGCCTCCCCGATGTCGGTTCCGTTGGCGCCGGCCATGAGAAAATCATCGGACATAAAGTTCATGGGAAAGGGGTAAATCTTCGTTTCAGTATAAAATTCACCGGCTCCGGTAAGTTTATTGAAATCCACTATCTTATATGTGAGCGACGTATAAACCTTCGTTCCTCCGTCTTTGTAAATTTTATGGGAGAACGGGAAAGCCAGCAGAATAAGCGCTGCGGCAAAAGCAATAATCACAATGCGTTTTTTTCTGTTCATTTTAAAACCTCCTTATGGCATCATCCGATTACTCAAAAAAAGGGAAGTAATTTCTTTCAGCTGCTCGTCGGTGAGGGTTATCTGAGAACCGTTTTCTTCATTTGTAAGCTCTTTGCCGGAAATCCTGTACACCTTTTCGCCTTCGGGAGAAATAACAGTTACGGTATAGCTTGGCGTGCTTTTGCTTTCGTCCGGCTTCTCAGGCACGGCGTTTCCCCCGGGCTGAGGAAGAGCCCCCGCAGGCGCTTCGTACTTTCCAGACGACAAATCAGTTCCGCATATTTCTTCCATAACGCTCTTAATATTCTCCACTTTTTCCGGGTCTTCAATAACTTCACTGAAAAATCCACTATAGCCGTCTCCCTGTATTTTCACGGCGGAACTTACCGTGGCATCGGAAACGCTGTCGGAAGGCGATACCGTATCTATTGCCGTCTGCTCAGAGGGAGAATTCACGCCGTCCTTATGGACAGTGAGAAACGGCAGCTTTACCGCAGAGAGTACCGCAATACAAATCAAAAGGGGCAGACAGCTCATTATCGCTCTTTTTCGGCGTCGGCGCTGCGCTATTCTTTTTTCGCTGCGGCGGAAAATTTCCGCTTTGCGCTCCTGAAAATCTTTCATAACAGCTCCTCACCGTCCTTTCCGAGAATATCACGAAGCTCTTTCTTCGCGCGATATAAAAGATTATCAACCTGTTTCCTGTTTTTCTTCATAACCTTCGCAGCTTCCTCATAGGTGAGCTCCTCAAAATAAACCAGATGCACAGCCGTGTGCATCTCCTCGGGCAGCTTGCCGAGGGCGGCGTTTACGGTCCGTTTCAGCTCATCGGAAAGCACGGTTTCCTCAAGTGTCTCACGGTCCGCTATATTCTCCGCCTCATCGAGCTCCTCAAAGGTCAGAATTTTTCTGTGCTTTATGTAATTTAAAGCGCGGCTTCTGCCGAGCATGAACACATAGGTTTTCAGCGTCACCTTGAAATTGTACCGCCGTCGGTTTACCACAAGATCCGAAAAGGTATCTATGGCTATATCTTCGGCGGCGTGGACGTCGTGCACATAGCGGTCGATAAAGAAAACGAGATTGTCAAACATCTCCCTCATTATCTCGTCAAAGGCACTTTCGTCACCATCAAGGAAACGGCGGTAGCTACTTGCGCCGTTATCCATATTACTCCTCCTGACTGATTATAATCAAATCGGGTCCCTTCACTTATTATACAACCGAGAATGGTGTAATTCCTTATTCTTCCTGCAAAAAAATCCGCCGAAAAATTCAGCGGATCAAAACTCAGTAAATATTTTCAAATCATAAGTTTTTAAGTCTTCTTTTCATGTTCTTTACAAGAGGATTCATTATAAAGCCTACCATAACTCCCGATTTTATAAAACAGAAAACCTCGTTCCAAAGTCCGTAAAAGGCAAGCTTATCGTCACAGTGACGGCTTTCACCGTATTTCTTTCTGTATGTCTTGCCGAGAAAGAAATGCTCTCCGTTAAGATTATAGAACTGAAACAGGTCGTATTCCCTGTCGGCATACATTGAATTTAACGGGTCGATAAATCCCGCAAGCTTTCCTTTTTCGTCTATCATTATGTTGGCTATATTGAGATCACCGTGTATAAGACATCCTTGAGCTACAGGCTCCGAGAAAATCACGTCGAACTTTTCCCATGCGGCGTTCATGGTATCCATGATTTTTCCCGAAAGCTCGCCCTTATCATAAAGCGCCTGAGCTTCACGGAGAACCGCTTCGGCAAAGGGTTTATAGCAGTCAATCCAAGTTTCATAGACGGGATTCATGGTATCCCCGAAGCGCTCGCTCTTATGGCTGTGGATACTGTGAAGAGCCGATGTCACATTCTCGGCAAATTCCATTCTCTTTTTGCGGTTAGTAAGAAAAAATGAAACATCCGTACAGGCGTTTCTGCCATCAAGCATTTCCATGCCGTAACAGTCAACGGGGATTTTCTCATCGGCCTCGCGGACAAAAAGCACCTTCGGCATTTTTACGGGACAGCTTTCGCCGAGAAGCTTTAAATCATAAGCCTCTTTCTTCAGCATCCCTTTTGCCCTGAGAAACTTTACCACCGCTTTTGTGTTATCCTCAAAAGTGACCTTAAATGCTTTTCCGAATGAGCCGCCGCCGAGATATTTTACCTCTGCCGCTTTCTTTTTAAGCTCAGATTCTGCGGCAGATACTGCGTATTTTTTGCCCTCGTCGTTTGAAAGAGATACGGGAGTTATTCTTTTGACCTCCATAGCTTGGCTCCTTTTCATTTGTTTAGTTATCCATACTATATCAGACTTTTTTAATTTAAAACATTTCCCGGGAATACCATTTTATATCCGTTGACGTTTTTTAGCGGAACATATTTCGGTACTCCTTAGGGGTCATTCCGTAAAGAGCGCAGAATTGCTTATAAAATCCGGACGGATTAAGATATCCGACCTCCAAAGAGATATTTTCAACGGACAAATCCGTAGTTTCAAGCATTTTCTTTGCGGATTCTATACGATAACGGCTCAGAAGCTCCGAAAAACTATTGCCTGTTTTTTCCTTTATCATTCTGCCTACATATCCGCTGCTGTATCCCAAAGATTCGGCGAAATCCGATAGACTTGTCGTTTTGAGATTCAAGGAAAAGTATCTCTCCAGAAGCTCAAGGGTTTCGGCATCGGCAATTTCTTTTTTGCGGCAAAGCTCAGTAAGCAAAAGGCCAAGATAACTTTTGCAGGCACT
>CASDTR010000068.1 GCA_949283785.1 uncultured Oscillospiraceae bacterium | reverse complement strand
CTTTGCCTGTCGGATAGCCTCGATATATATATTCGTCCTTCCCGCTCCCACCTGCGGAACTTTCAGCTCCCGCGCCTTTTCAGGGTTGTCGGCAAGAGCTCCGGAAATTGTAGGGACTTCGTCACGGGAAAACACGGGTGTCGCTCCAAAGGCCTCAGCCTCAACGGATAGATCCATCATACTTACACTTGCAGCAGAATTCACCCTGTCAGCAACGGCTTTCATCACTTTTGCCTGAAGAACGCTGTCTTTTACAAGATCTTCCACTGTTATATTCATAAGTTTTGCACCGGGAAAGGAAAGCACGGGCATAGGCTTTTTCACATTCTCTTTCAGCAAATCCTCCAGCCATTTTCTCATATTCATGTTTTTCCTCCTGTTTTTACCATAATATTTTTCGGTAAAATAATATCACAGTCCTTTCTTTATCTGATAGAAAAAAGATGCGCTTTTTAGGAAAATAGATCACTCTTTTATTAAAAAACAGCCTGTATATGTAACTGTGTTTTCTCCATTTGTGTATTGAAGTCCGCTTTCGATGCAGACCTCACTTACCATAAGCCCGTATGCTTCCATTGACGAAAGTCTCTTTTGGGGCAAACAGCATGGCTTATCCGGGCAGCTACATTTTTCGCAAACTCTGCATGGGCCCGCGCCTAAAGGGAGTATATCTGCAAACTCACTTTCAAGCTTTTCTCTAACAAAGGTCATTCGCTTATGGTGCTTTTCCGCTGTTTTTTCCATTCCCTCATAGTCAAAAGAGTCCTCAAGACTCCCTATTGTCTGAACAACGATCCCTTTTTTGTATTTTTCCGCTCTTTGGCGGCACTGGTCAACGCTTCCGCAGCCTGGCGGACATCCCCAGTTACGGCCGTAAGAACCGCATCTTCCGCTTTCGCACATTTCCCTCACTTCGTCGCGGACCACAAGCTTATATATATCGATTACCGCTGCTGTGTCAAAAATCCTTCCGCACAGCTCCCTTACATCCTCCCATTGGCCTTTCATTTCCTATTCTCCTTACGCTGCGTTGCTCCCCTTGTTTCTCTGAATTTTCCCGGGGAAATCCCCATGGTTTTCTTAAACACCTTCGTAAAATAGCTCTGGTCATCAAAGCCCGTAAGCATGGCGATATCAGCCAAAGACAAATCATCATTCAAAAGGTACGCCTTGCTTTTTTCAATGCGGAGTTTATTTGTATAACTTGTAAATGTACAGTTAAGCTCTTCCTTAAAAATTCTGCTCAGATAGGATTTGCTCAGGTGAACATGGTCGGCCACTCTGTCCAGGCTGATTTTTTCACAGTAATGCTCCTTAATATAGTCAACGGCTTTATATATAACGTCCACGTGCTTTATATTATCGAAATCAAATACACAGCTTATAAACCTGTGGATAACGTTGGTGAGAAGCCGGTTGATTTTTTCCATGTCATCAAGGCGCTCAATCTCGTTGAGATATTTGGCGTTGAGCCAAAATATCTGATGAATGTCGGCTCCCGCATCTATGGTGGCTCTCGAAAGCACTACAACAAGCTCCACTATCCTCGCTTTCAAAGCAGCGCTGTCCCCGCCTGAGCTGAAATATATATGCCCCAGCAAGGTATTCAGAAGCTTCTGTGCTCCATCCTTGTCACCCGCTGAAACCATTGTCTGAAGCTGCTTTTCATACTGTATCGGATACCCCTTATCCTCCCCC
Source organism: uncultured Oscillospiraceae bacterium (assembly GCA_949283785.1). GTDB lineage: Bacteria > Bacillota > Clostridia > Oscillospirales > Acutalibacteraceae > UMGS263. The sequence continues at coordinate 74,248 of CASDTR010000068.1, read as the reverse complement.
TTTTCATAAAGGTCGGAAACATAGTACATTATGTTGTGTCTTTCACGCTGTGACTGCTCGTCTTCCCCTGCAAAGGGATTCTCCGTGAAAGAGGAATATCCGCACAGATCGTGAACCATATTACCCAGCAGACGCGTCTTCTTTGTGGACAGCAAGGGCAAAACTGTCAGAAGCTGCTCGGGAAGACTGAGAGCACACTCGCTCAGGTCTGAGGAGTTCGACATAATGACAGGCCCTGCCACAGCTCCCCCCTCAATATGACCGTCGCCGTTTAAAATGGCGCTGGCCGAAAAAATCAGTCCTGCAGGGCAGTAATAGATATAGCCCGAATTCCAGCGTTCTGATTCATAGCAGCCGTAGAGATGGGTGTTTTCGCAGGTACACTTTCCGTCGACGCTCAGCGGACACAAGTCGGCACAAAAAGACGGCGAACTCCCGCAAAAACCTTTCGACGGAATGCTGTATATGCGGCAGTCCACTCTGCAAAGCTCCCTTACGCTCTCCGCCTGCCGAAGATAGTCTGCAAAAAAATCGTCACTCACGGGAAATCGCCTCCTTCATTTTGCTTTAATTGTATCAATATGGTACAAAATAAATCAATATTCTTCTTGCAAAAAAATGCGATTTTTTGTAAAGTTATTCATATAATCCTACTTGGCGGAGGAACTGATATGCCACATGTTAAAATACTGAAAAATAATGAAGAAACAGATATCTCGGCCCCTGCGGGAGCTCTTGTTTCCGATATTCTTAAAAACGCCGCCGTGCCATTTTCCATGCCTTGCGGCGGAAACCGCCGATGCGGAAAATGTAAAGTGGAAGCGAAAGGCAAAGTTTCTCCCATGGATGAAAGAGAAAGGAAGCTGCTGGGAGATGAGGCTTTCTCGGGAACCCGCCTCGCCTGCTTTACGAAAATCGAGGGCGACTGCACCGTCATATTGCCCGACAGCTACAAAAACGCCTCGGTTGAAATCGAAAGCGCAGCTTTCAAAGCTGCGCCTGAGGAAAAATGCGCTCTGGTTTTCGATATAGGCACTACCACCGTTGCAGGCTCGATTTACGCTCTGGAGCCTTTCAGGCTCCTGTGCTCCGAGGGCGAACTGAGCAGTCAGCGTCCCTTCGGCGCGGATGTTTTATCGAGGATAGATTACTGCTGCAAAAACGGCTCCGAAAAATTGGCTCAGGCTATTGTAAGTCAGCTTTCCGCCATGGCTCAGATGCTTTGCGTAAAGGCGGGAGCTTTAAACGAAAACGTGATGCGCATTGCCGTAACGGGAAACACCGCAATGCTCCATATTTTTGCGGGACTTAGTCCCGACACAATGGCCTCTGCTCCTTTTACTCCCAGAAGCCTTTTCGGAGTAAGGGAGCAATCCGATAAATATTTTGAAGCTTTCCCAAATGCGGAAATAATCTTCCCCCCATGTATAGGTCCCTTTCTCGGGGCCGACCTTGTGTGTGCCGTAGGGGCAAGCTCAATGACGGAAAGGGAAGAAAACTCATTTATAGCAGACATAGGCACCAACGGCGAAATGGCCCTTTTCTCCCGCGGAACCCTTTACTGCTGTTCGGCTGCGGCAGGCCCCGCTTTTGAAGGAGCAGGCATAGAAATGGGCATGCCTGCCTGTGACGGCGCAGCGGACAGATTCTATATCGAAAGCGGCGAAATAAAATGCCATACCATAGGCGAAAAGCCGCCGGTCGGCATCTGCGGAACGGGCCTAATCAGCGCCGCGGCCCTGATGCTCAAAACGGGTATTATGGATAAAACCGGCTATATCTGCGAAGAAGGCCATTCCTTTACCGATCTTATAGACCACGATGCAGACGGTTTTTCTTATGTAAGCTTCGGGAAAATCAAAATAACCCAGCGCGATATTCGTCAGCTTCAGCTTGCAAAAGGAGCCATGAGCGCTGGAATACTCACACTGCTCAAAGAATGCAATACGACTCCCGACGAAATCTCGACTTTCTATCTCTGCGGCGGTTTCGGAAGCTATATAAATCCCGAAGAGGCGGCGGCCATAGGCCTTATCCCCGATTCCTTTAAAAAAGTCACCCGAGTCCTGGGAAATGCGGCAGCTAAAGGAGCAGCGGACGCTGTCAAAAGGAAAGACGCAGATTTTCTCAGCAAAATTGTTCGCTCTGCAAAGGAAATAATGCTGTCAGAAAACGCTTTCTTCATGGAAAAATATATTGAAGCCATGAACTTCGAAGTGGTGTAAAAAATTCCAATAAAGGGCAGTTTTTTTATATAAATTCCGAGTTTTACAGTGATAAAATAATTTTATCATTACAAAGTACGGAGGAATCATCGTGAGTATACTTGAAGAACTCAGCACATATTTACAGCAGGGAAGAGTGCCGAAGGTTAAGGAGCTCACCCTTAAAGCCCTTGAAGAGGGAACAGCACCGAAAACTGTACTTGAAGAAGGACTTCTCAGCGGAATGTCCGTCATAGGTGAAAAATTTAAAAACAACGAAGTCTTTGTTCCTGAGGTTCTTATTGCCGCAAGAGCCATGAATGCGGGAGCACAGATACTCAAGCCCTATCTCACCGAGGCCGGCGTCACTGAAATCGGAACCGTTGTGCTCGGCACTGTAAAGGGCGACCTCCACGACATCGGCAAAAATCTTGTTAAGATGATGATGGAGGGAAAAGGCTTAAAAGTAATCGACCTTGGAGTAGACGTTCCCGGAGAAAAATTTATATCTGCCGCAATGGAAAACGGCGCGAAAATAATTGCCTGCTCTACCCTTCTCACAACTACCATGCATGAGATGAAAAATGTTGTGGATTTGGCAAAGCAAAGCGGCATGAACGTGCGGGTCATGATAGGAGGCGCCCCGGTAACACAAAGCTTCTGTGACTCCATAGGGGCCGACTGCTATACCCCCGATGCCGCCTCAGCAGCAGACGCAGCAGCGGAATTTTGCCGCCAATCTTAAGAGGAATTAAACATGACTGAAAGACAAAATCTTATTTCATTGCTCACTCGTCAGGGCTACGACCACATTCCCGTGGAGTTCAGCCTCTGCCCTCATCTTGAAAAAGTGTACAGGGAAAACACCCGTTCTTTCAGAAGCTACCGCTCCTACTTTAAAATGCCCTGGGAAAACGCCGGCGGTCTCATCCATGTGCCTACCGACAAAAACCGTTTCAACAAGTACCACACTGCTGAAAATCTTGCCAGCCGCGATTTTTCAATTGATGATGACGGAGTTGGACACAAAAAAACGTCTGCATCAATGCACATGACGCAGATGTTTTGTCCTCTTGCCGACGCAGACAGTCTTGAACAGATAGACGAATATCCGCTGAGCAGACTCGACGAAAGCAAAAGTCTCAACGCTCTTAAAGCAGCTGTAAAGCTCATCCACCTTAAGGGCCGTGCGGCTGTGGGAAATATGCAGTGTACTGTCTGGGAGAGTGCTTGGTATATCAGGGGAATGGAAAACCTCATGATGGATATGATGTGCGAAGACCCCATGGCGGAGCATCTTTTGGATAAAATCACTCTTCGCTCACTGGAGCGAGCCACAGCCTATGCAAAGGCAGGAGTTGATATTCTCTTTCTGGGCGACGACATAGGCATGCAGAGCAGCATCATGATGAGCGTCGATATGTATTGTACTTGGCTCAAGCCGAGACTAAAAAAAATAATTTCCTCCGCAAAGAAAGTAAAGCCCGATCTTATTGTCTTTTACCATTCCTGCGGCTTCATAACACCCTTTATCCCCCATCTGATAGACGCCGGAGTGGACGTTCTCAATCCCGTCCAGCCTGAATGTATGAATTTTGAAGAGATTCATGAAGCATACGGCGACAGGCTTTCTTTCAGCGGAACAATCGGAACTCAGTCCACCATGCCATTCGGCACCCCGTCCGATGTACGTAAAGAAGTGGAAAAAAATCTTAAAATCGCAGGCGCTAAAGGCGGCCTCTTTGTCTCGCCTACTCACCTTCTCGAACCTGAGGTCCCATGGGAAAATATTATTGCTTACGCAGACGCGTGCAGACACTTTTGCGGATAATTTAAAATCTCCGGACACTTTACGGTACCCGGAGATTTTCTCTTTATTTTGAAAAATCAAGACATAAAACGTAGTCGGCGCTCACCTGATAAAACCTGCACAGAGTGATAAGATGCCGCAACGGCAGCTCATTTTCCCCGTTTTCATACCTTGAATAAACCTGCTGGGTTGTCCCTAAAACCTTTGCCACCTCACTCTGGGTTAAGTCGTTATCCTCCCTCAATTCCCTTATCACATCAATATAGCTTCTCATAATCCACCTCATTAGCAGTTTATGAAAAAATTGTAATCCACATCATATATGATGTATTGACTTTACACTAAAACTGGTGTAGAATTGTGTCAATGAGTACGATATTATATGTATTGATATATAAGTAATATTTTCATAATTCAGCTTTCTTGCAGTATATCTGCACGAAATAAATCTCTATAAGCTTCTAAGGAATGAGAACAGGTTCAGCATGAATCTGTTCTCATTCCTTTTCTGTTTACTCTTCCATCTGTTTTCCGAGAAATACAGCTGCCACATGGGCGAGCTTAACCTCTGTATGGGTAGGAAGCGCGCCGTCTTCTCCCATAAGCATTATCACTGCTCCCGAAACGTCTCCGCCGCCGATTATAGTGCTCACTACAGCAGCGTCTCTTGCAACTCCCTCTATTGGCACGAATTTTTTGCCGTCTCGTTCCGCCACATATGAGCCTCTGTTTTCCATAAGGTCCTCCAAAGCTGCGGTTATTCTTCTTTCGAGAACCTCTCTTTTGGGCATACCGGCACAGGCGATCACATGATCTCTGTCGCAAATGAGCACCGGATGATTTGTACCTTTGCTTAAGGATTCCGCATACTGAGCGGTGAAATCGCCCATTTCGCCTATGGGAGAATATTTTTTGAAAATGACCTCACCGTTTGCGTCCGTATATATCTCAAGAGGATCTCCCTCTCTGATTCTCATGGTTCTTCTTATTTCTTTCGGAATTACGACTCTTCCCAGGTCGTCAATTCTTCTTACTATGCCTGTTGCCTTCATCTATCTTAATCTCCTTTTATAATTTTTTCTTGCCGTGTTATTGTTTGTTTTTAAGGCGGATTTATGCAGAAAAAAATCAAATTGCCAAGGGAATTTATTTTTATAATAATAGATTAAAAATATAGGCTGTGATATACTGAAAATGAAAAGAAAATTTATTTTTATATTTTGCAAGGATTCTTTTATTTCATTCGTATTATCAGTGAAGGGATCAAAAAACAACACTTGATACGGAGGAATTAAAATGAAAAAATTAATTATCGCAGGCATCGTTATCTCAGCGGTTTCAGTGCTCGGAATCTCGGCTTTTGCCGCCGACACCGCCGCATCGGACAATACGCCAGATACCACGGGAACTTGTCCGACAGTTCAGTGTACACAGGCCGTTTGCCCTCAGGACGGCACAGGCAACAAATACGGCGCAAATACTGACGGAAACTTTGCGTCCGACGGCACCTGCACTCCCTACTGTCCCCAGGACGGCACGGGCAACAAGTACGGCGCAAATACCGATGGAAACTGTGCGTCCGACGGCACCTGCACTCCTCCCTGCCCCCAGGACGACACAGGCAACAAGTACAGCGCCGAAAACGGAAACGGCTGCGGCTCAACGAACTGCCGCGGAGAATATTGTGACAACCAATGCGGCGGGACCCGCAAAGGGCTGCAGTCCCATTGCGGCAGATAAAATCCAAAAAATTTAGGCGGAATGTTTATGAGGAGCGAACAGGAAGTAAACAGAGCCGTAGAGCTTTATGCGGACACGGTAAAAAGAATATGCTTTCTGCATTTGAAAAACTATCACGATACCCAGGATATTTTCCAAAAAGTTTTCCTTCAATATCTTACCCATGAGGAGAGCTTTGAAAGTGAAGGTCACGAAAAGGCCTGGTTTATCCGTGTAACCGTGAATGCCTGCAAGGACTGGCTCAGAGATTATTACCGCAGGAACACATTGTCCATTGATGAAGCGCTGAGTGAATGCGCTTCATCCGACAGCGGCTCAAAAGAAGTGCTGAGCGCGGTCTTGGCTCTTGAGCCTAAATATAAGGACGTTGTCTACCTGTTTTACTTTGAAGGCTATTCGGCGGTGGAAATAGCAAAAATGCTCGGAAAGAATGAAAACACTGTTTATTCGCTTCTCTCGAGAGCAAGAGAAAAATTAAAAAAAGAACTGGGCGGTGAGGATTTTGAATAAAATAAAGAATGCTTTCGGAGAAATAAAAGCCGACGAGCAGCTTAAAAACAATACCCTTGCGTTCTTGGATTCAAAGCGCTCCGAGCCCGTAAGCCGCAGCCGACGAAAAGTAATCCCCTTTTCCCTTGCCGCTGCCGCCGTCCTGTTTCTTACAATAGCCGCAGGAGTTTACGAAATGTGGTTTGTTCCCGTAACAGTCGTCAGCATTGACGTAAATCCGTCTGTGGAAATAAGCGTCAACCGCCTCGACCGAATATTGTCGGCAGACGCCTATAATGACGACGGCACAAAAATTCTCCAATCGGTCTCGGTGAAAGGGATGAAATACGAGGAAGGCATAAACGACATTTTAAGCAGCGATACGTTTACCCAATATTTAAGCGACGATTCCCTTTTGACATTCACCGTAGCTTCAAAAAATGATGAAAAGGTCATATCTCAGATTCAGCACTGTCTGAGCACCACGGGACATCAGGGCGTTTGCGTCAACGCCTCCTCTGAGGCCGTAAGTCAGGCTCATCACCTTGGGCTTTCCCTGGGAAAATATCAGGCCTACTTGGAAATATCTGAATATGATCCCACCATAACCGCCGAGGAATGCAATTCCATGACCATGAAAGAGCTCTGCGAGCTGAAGGAGCAGCTTTCGGGAGCGGAGACCTGCGATATCCCACAGGAAGGCAGCAATCAGCAGAATAACGAAAGCCACGGCCACGGCACTGAGCATAGATACGGACATCGATAAAATTTAATTTTAATAAATTTTTAAGTGAACCAGCCTCTGCATTTTCATTAAAAGAATGCAGAGCTGATTTTTATTTTGCAGCAATATTTTAATCATAAAAAATTGCGTAATTTTTATGATTTATACTACCGTATTTATCACTCCGATATATAAATTCCCGCTTTTGTAAAGCTTAAACAACGCTCGGTATTTGACATTTTATTAACACTTCTATATTTTTTTACTTGTTAAAAAGATAAATATCCACTTCTGAAAGGGTATGTTAACAGTTTCCACAGAGTTTTCCACATTTTTTTGCATTGCCGCCGAGGAAGTCATATACAAACAGTATATAGTCACATTTTCACAAAAAATGATATTGACATATCCTCCGAGAAACTCTGATAACAAATCACATTTGAATAAATTTTCCCGTTGAGGGAAATATATACAGAGCAGAGATAACGGGAGGTTTAAATATGATTAAAGGCGTAAACAGGCAGGTTATAGAGATAACCGAAACAGGCAGTGAATATTTTGAGAAGATGCTTCTGGTTGTAAAGCCTCAGTATTCCTCAATGAATCTTAAAAAACTGAAAAAGAAAGCGGGAACCGTTGCCTGCGGCATTTCGGCTCCGTCTCCCCCGCCGCCCTCAAAAAAAAGACGTTTTTCTTTCTGGGCCTCGGCTGCAAAATTAAGCGCGGCCGCAGGGGCGGGGGCAGCCCTGACGGCCGTATTAATAAGATTATGAATTTAAAAGACCCTGTCGCTTAAAAGCTGACAGAGTCTTTCGTTTTGTTTAATGTATTCTGTGAAACTTAAAGGGATTATCAGTCCATATTCTCCGCTTCAATCTGCTTTACCATTTCGTTTGTAATGGTATCCTTTGCCTCGCCGTGCTTTACGAACATAATGCAGAAAAGCGCAAGGGCAAAGGCTATGGGGCAGAACACAAACAGGGACATATATGTGCCCGAGAACATTCTCACCGTACCGAAGAGGATGGGAGCTACTATCTGAGCCGAGAAAGTAGCCGTATAGTAATAGCCTGTAAATGTGCCTATCTTTTCAACTCCGCCAATTTCGAGAACAAGGGGCAGTGTGTTGACGGTAATGAACATATTGGCAAATCCGCCGAGGACAAGGGCAACCCATACGATCGCAAGCTCCTTAGTTACCGCATAGAGGGCGAAGATCGCCATGAACACTATAAGTCCGCCAACGATGACTTTCTTTCGTCCAAGCTTTGCTCCCAACTTACCTGCGGGGATAGCTCCCAGCATGGAGCATACGGCAAACAGAGCCATCATTATGGTAGCTTCCTGTGTGCTCTTGTGAAGAATCTCATCTGCAAAAAGGGAGAAGAAGGTCTGAATGGCGTTTGTGGCAACAAAGAGGAAGAACAGACACATGAGCATAAACACAAGGCTTCTTTTTTCGCCCTTTGTGAGCTTTATGGATTTAAGCCTCTCCTTCTCGGCCTTCTTTTCCTCCTGAGCCCTGCGCTTTTCATCTGCATCGGCGTTAGCCTGAGCCTGATGCTTGAGCCTCGAGTCGGGCTCTTTGACGAAGAAGAAAAGTATAACGGTACTGATTACCATGATTATCGAACCCAAAAGGAAAACCGCGGGGAACTCCTCGTGAAGATCGCTGTTATATCCGAAGATAAAGCATACGACAGTTCCCGCAACCATACCGATAAGGCTTCCAAGACCGCCGCAGAGGTTAATTACCGCATTTCCCTCACTCCTGAGCTTAGGCGGCGTAAGGTCGGGCATCAGGGCCACTACGGGAGCTCTCCAGAAGGACATTATCATAACGTACATTATAATGCAGAACATAAGGGACGGGATAGTGTCCATAAGGGGGATCAGCGCAAAAAATACCGCCGAAAGCGGGGCGCCTATAAAGATAAACGGACGCCTCTTTCCGAATCTCGAATGAGTGTGGTCGGAAAGCTTGCCGAAAAACGGCTGGAATATGACGCCGAAAATATTGTCGAATGTCATTACGATACCGACAAAGAGAGGAACAAGGGTAAAAGCTCCCGCCGCATCGACGGTGCTCTCGCCCTGAGCCTCCATGAGCTTTATAACAAAGGGAAAGCTTTCCGCTATTTTCTGTCCCCAGGAGGCTATTACATCGGAACGTCCTAAAATCTCATTAAGTATTCTCGTAACATAGGGGTCATAAATTGCCCAAGCCACACTGCTTGCAAGGAAACCGAAACCGATAAGTATGGTCTTGCCGTAGTTAAGCTTCTGGGCAGATTTCTCTTCCATTATATTCTCTCCTTTTTCTCTGGTTTGGCAGGTTATTGTCCCACAAATAAAGTATATCATCATATTAATGCAAACACAACAAAGATGCGCATCTTATTCTCTTATTAATTATGCAAAATATTGGTTATAATTTTGTTTAATTTACTCAAAGAAACTCATATAAAAATTTTTATAAAGTTTAATTATATGAAATCTTGCGGTTTCGGTTGTAATTTTATTTTAATAAAACAAAAAGCACACTTTTAAGTGTGCTTTTTTTGGTGACCCGGACGGGAATCGAACCCGTGTTACCGCCGTGAAAGGGCGGTGTCTTAGCCGCTTGACCACCGGGCCGTGATATATATAAAGAGGGTTCACGGCCGCCGAAAGCAGGGGCAAATCCTCTTGTTTTAAAAATGGTAGCGGCAGTCGGATTTGAACCAACGACACTTCGGGTATGAACCGAATGCTCTAGCCAACTGAGCTATGCCGCCATTTATTAACTCCACAAGTGAGCGAAAATTATTATAATATAAGGATTTCGGCTTGTCAAGCTTTTTTTTTAAATATCAGACAATTTTAACCGCTTCTTTTTTAGATGCGACTGTGTCAGCCCAAGTTTAATAATATTATTGCCAAAATGTGAACTCTATGTTAATATTTACACATCAATTTTAAGGATGTGATAGCAGGTGTCGATTCTCTCGGTAACTTTTTTAGCTTTCCTCGCACTGCTGACTGCCGTTTATCACCTTGTACCAGGTAAAGCCAAGCCTTATGTGCTTTTCGCAGGCAGCATAATCTTTTATCTCTCTTTCGATTTACGGTATTCGCTGTTTTTGCTCTTTACCGTCATATCCACCTTTTTCTGCGGCATACTCACGGAAAAATACGAGGACCGCAAAAAAAGAAAGCTCTCCCTCGCTGTTACGCTGATTCTGAACATAGCGGTTCTTATTATAGTTAAATATCTCCCGTATACAGTGTCCCTTGCAGGCTCTCTTATAGGAAAAGATTTCTCAGCCTTTAAGCTTCTGGTCCCCGTGGGCATTTCCTTTTATACTCTCCAGGCCGCAGGCTATTGTATCGACGTATACAGGAAAGACATAAAGGCCGAGCACAATTTTATAAAGTACGCCTCCTTCGCTGTTTTCTTTCCTCTTATTCTTCAGGGTCCAATATCCCGTTACAGTCAGCTTGCCGATCAGCTTTTCTCGAAAAAGCGTGTTGAGGATATCTATCGTACCGTCACTTTCGGCTCTCAGCTTATGCTGTGGGGATTTTTCAAAAAGCTGGTGATTGCCGACCGTGCGGCCATTTTGGTAAACACGGTTTTTGACAACCACACCCAGTATACGGCTCTGCCCATACTTGCGGCGGCGCTTCTGTACACAGTCCAGATATATACCGACTTTTCCGGATGCGTGGATATTTGCCGCGGAGCGGGAGAACTTTTCGGCATAAAGATTATCGACAATTTCCGTCAGCCCTATTTCGCCGTTTCAATCCCCGATTTCTGGAGAAGATGGCATATCGCTTTAAGCAGCTGGCTCAGGGATTATCTTTACATCCCTCTGGGCGGAAACAGAAATGGAAAAGTGCGCAAATACATAAACATATTTATAGTATTTCTCGTCAGCGGCTTCTGGCACGGGGTCGGACTTCAATATATTGCCTGGGGAATGCTCCACGGCGGCTATCAGATAGCAGGCGGAATAACATTGCCCGCACGCAAAAAGCTTTGCTCCCGTCTGCACATAAACCGTGAATCCGCTCCTTATAAACTCTTTCAGCAGCTCTTCACCTTTGCGCTCATAGTGGAGTCATGGATTTTCTTCCGAAGCGATTCCGTCACTACAGCCCTGAGAATGACAAAGCGTCTAATATTCAACTGGGACGAAACGCCTCTTTCATCGCTTTTGGAGCTGGGTCTTGACACCTACGACTTTATTATCCTTGCTGTCGCCCTTGCGGTACTCTTTACGGTATCCGTACTCAGAGCCAAAAAGATTCCCGTGCGCGAAAAAGCGGCCTCATTCCCCCTGCCCCTTCGCTGGCTCCTTTATCTCGCCGTATTTGCAGCGGTTCTGATTTTCGGAATATACGGCCCCGGCTACTCCGACGCCTCGTTTATCTATATGAATTTTTAGGAGGGTAAAACATGAAAAGCAAAAATCTCTTCAGCTGGATAAGGGGAATTATTTTCGTGCTTATTGCCGCCCTCCTCTTTTCCTATGCATCAATGGTGCTCGAACGCAAAACAGTAAGCGGCTCCTGGAATTACATGGGCAAGCTCAACGAGTTTTATGAAATGCCCGAGGACTCAATTGACGTTATAGCCGTCGGCTCCAGCCACATGTACTGCACAATGAATCCTCTGGAAATCTGGAGCAATAACGGCGTTTCTTCCTTTGTCCTCGCCACTCAGCAGCAGCCCCTCAACGCATCCTACTACTATATTAAAGAAGCTTTTAAATATCAGTCGCCCAAGGTAGTGATAGTAGAGGGCTTTATGGGCTATGTGCCTGACGAATATCCCGGTGAGGGCGTAGCCTATGACGCTATAGATCCCCTTCGCCTTTCTCTCAACAAGCTTTCCCTCATAAGAGAAATTGTCCCCTCGGACCAGAGAGAAAATTATTATTTCAACATTCTGAAATACCATTCCCGCTGGAGGGAAATCTCGGCAGATGATTACGATCCCTCCTACAGGCTCGCCGCCGACAGCTATAAGGGCTTTGTCCTCCTTACAGCTGCCAAGCCCTATGAAAAGTCCGAAATAGATTACGATAAGGTCGAGGCAAAAGATATTCCCGCCGTACCCCTCGAGGCGCTCAACTCAATTAAAGAGCTTATCACCGAAAACGGAGCAAAAATGCTCCTTCTCATCGCCCCATTTGAACACACCAGCGAGGAAATCGCAGGTGTAATGAAGGCGGAAAGGCAGTGGGCTCAGGAAAACGGTGTAGATCTCATTGATTTAAATGTTCTGTACGACGACCTCGGCATAAACGGCAAAACGGATTTTTACGACTCGGGACACTTTAACGCCTACGGCGCCGAAAAGGCAAGCCGCTATATCGGGGATTACATTGAAGAGAATTACTCCGTCGGAACAAATCCCAACACTGACGCCGACAAATGGGATGAGGACTACCAAAATGCACTTCAGGTAATAAAAAAAGGCAATTAAGTTAAATTTCAGAACACGAATATGAAAGAAAGGTTCTCACGGCGCAAGCTGCATGAGAACCTTTTTTTAATAATACTGTATCTATTATTTATACTGTATTTGTTTTTATTCCTGCTGGTCGAGGGTAAGCTCAAAGGACGGGATAAACTCCTTTATGAATATATCAGCCTCGCCAATTTCGAGACCTTCAAGAGTCTGTAAGGTCGTCTCCTTCGCGGAAACGAATTCACGGTTTCCCGCCTTCTCCTCCTCCATGCACTTTATAAGGGCGCTGATCTTATCCGCCGCCTTTACAAGCCTCCAAAGCTCCCTGTCCTCTTCCTGCCGGAAAAACAGAGGAGAATATTCATCTTTAATATCCTCGGGGAGCATCGTCATTATCTTTTCGCAGGCGGCGTCCTCGACGGTTTTGTAGGCCTCCCTGGTGCCCTTGCTGAAATACTTAACCGGCGTCGGCATATCTCCCGTAAGTATCTCGGGCATATCGTGGTAAAGACCCAGAAGGGCCGCCCGCTCACAGTTGTAGCTTTTGCCGAGCCTCTTGTTTCCCAGCACCGCAAGGGCGTGGGCAATACAGGCCACCTCATGGCTGTGCTCACTGATGTTCTCACTCACTGTATTTCGCATAAGGGCCCAGCGGGTAATATATTTCATTCTCGAAACCATTGCAAAAAAACTACGGGACATCTTTTTCTCCTTTACCAGTCGAGGCCTCGCTTTACGGACGCTTCAACTACGTTGATAAACTGCTTTGCCACTCTCGGCGAACGTCCGCCTCTCTCGAGAGCCCATTTCTCTCCCTTGGCGTGAAGCTCGTCGGGATCAACTTCAAGTCCCCTGTCGGCGGCTATTCCGTCAAGGATGTCGTAAAACTTCATCCTGTCGGGATTTACAAAGGTCACTGAAAGGCCGAACCTGTCAGAGAGGGACATCTGCTCCTGACGCGCGTCTCCCGCGTGAAGGTCGTCGCCGTCCCTGTCGGAAAACTTCTCCCTTACAAGGTGGCGGAGATTGGACGTTGCATATATAAGGGTATTGGCCTGCCTTGCGGAAAGACCTCCCTCAAGGGCCGCTTTAAGCTCCGCGAAAGAGTCGTCCCCAGCCGAAAAGGACAGGTCGTCTATAAACACTATAAATTTAAGGGGAAGAGAGGAGAGTATCTTTATAAGTGACGGGAACTGTCCTATGGCGCTCTTTGGCATTTCCACCATTCTCAGGCCTCGATCCGCAAACTCGTTGAGGATTGCGTGAACGGTGGAGGATTTTCCCGTTCCCCTGTCGCCGTAGAGCAATACGTTATTTGCAGGGAGTCCTTCGATAAAGTTTATTGTATTCTCAACTACAAGGCCTCTCTGATACTCGTAGCTTTTCAGCTCTGTAAGCTTTATGGGGTTGGTGCAGCCGATAGGTTCAAGGCTGCCGTTGCGCCATGAAAAAGCCTTGTACTTTGCGAAAACGCCGTAGGAATTCTTTTTATGGTATTCCCAGAGCACCTCGGCCTCCCTGCTCCAGTTTCCGTCTCCGAGAGGCTCGGGAGCGCTGCCCTTTTTCCACGCGGGCAGCTTTTCCTCCGCAGCACCTTCATACAGGTCAGCGGGCTCAGCCTGCGCAAGCTCCTGAAGGATGCTCAGGTCATGGGACACTCCCTCCAGCAAACTTTCGCTGCACTCCTTTCCGAAGGCGCTCCTTCTGGAGAAGGGGTTATCGTCGGCAAGGATAAGAGAGGCTATATATCCTGCAAAGTTTTCCTCGGCCCCCGCATCGGCAAGAGCGCAGAAAAGCTCCCCGTATTTCTTACCTTTTTCTTCGTCGGGGCCTGACATCAGCTCCGCCGCAGCCTTCACTGCGGGATTTTCGAGAACTCCCCTGTATATGCAGAGAGAGTCAAGCTCTCCCCTTTTCAGTTTTTTCATACCATACCACCGCTTCCGAGTAATCTAACAAGCCCGTTTTCAATAATTTCTTCACCTTTTCAGATAAATTTCACATGTGAAAAATCAGGCCGTTTTTAATTTTACTACCACTCTTTTTCCCTGTCAATCGGCCCTCAAACGTTTTAGGCAGTTACAGTGGTAAAATGTTAAAATTTTTCAAATTTTTCTATTGACGTAGCCCTTTACAGTGGTATAATATTTCCTAAGGACTTAGGTGCTTCGGACTTGCACCGAAGCCACTTTTATTTGTTTGGAGGACTGTTTATGTCAAAGATCTATTATCAGGAAGACTGTAACCTGGGTTATTTAAAGGATAAAACCGTTGCGATTATCGGCTACGGCAGCCAGGGTCACGCTCACGCTCTCAACCTTCATGAAAGCGGAGTAAACGTTGTTGTCGGTCTTTATGAAGGCAGCAAATCATGGGCAAAGGCAGAGGCTGCAGGCCTTAAAGTTATGACAGCTTCCGACGCTGCAAAAGCTGCAGACGTAATAATGATTCTTGTTCCCGATGAGCGTCAGGCTAAGATCTACAAGGAGTCAATCGCTCCCAACCTTACAGAGGGCAAGGCTCTCGCATTCGCTCACGGCTTTAACATTCATTTCGGCCAGATCGTTCCCCCCGCAAACGTTGACGTATTCATGATCGCTCCCAAGGGACCCGGTCACACGGTACGCAGCGAGTATCAGGAGGGCAAGGGTGTTCCCTGCCTCGTAGCTATCCATCAGGATGCAACAGGCCACGCTCTTGACATCGCTCTTGCATATGCTCTCGGTATCGGCGGAGCAAGAGCAGGCGTTCTTACAACAACCTTCCGTACAGAGACTGAGACCGACCTCTTCGGTGAGCAGGCTGTTCTCTGCGGCGGCGTAACAGCCCTTATGAAGGCAGGTTTCGAGACTCTCGTTGAGGCAGGCTACGATCCCAAGAACGCATACTTCGAGTGCATCCATGAGATGAAACTTATCGTCGACCTTATCTACAAGGGCGGTTTCGCAATGATGCGTTACTCTATCTCCGACACAGCTGAGTTCGGCGACTATGAGACAGGTAAGCGCCTTATCACAGACGAGACAAAGAAAGAGATGAAGAAGATCCTCACCGAGATCCAGGACGGTACATTTGCCACAAAGTGGATTGCTGAAAACAACAACGGCAGAGCACACTTCAACGCCTGCCGCAAAATCGAGGCTGAGCATGAGCTTGAGAAGGTCGGTAAAGAGCTTCGCAAGATGTACAGCTGGAACGAGGACTAATCTCCACGGTTTATATTAAACATATGAGCGGCGCAGTTTTCTGTGCCGCTTTTCTTTTACGGAGGGACAAATGGGCATTTATGAAAGCTTAAAGGAAAACGCCGAAAGCGGCATCTATCCCATGCACATGCCCGGGCACAAGCGCAACGGCGAATTTCTCAAAATGGTAAATCCATATATTATAGATATAACAGAGGTGGACGGCTTCGACGACCTCCACGCTCCCGAGGGCATAATAGCGGCGGCCATGGAAAAGGGAAAAAAGTTTTACGGCAGCCGCAGCTGCTTTTTCCTTGTAAACGGCAGCACCTGCGGAATACTTTCGGCAATCTGCGCATGCGTCCCAAAGGGAGGGAAGCTTATCGCCGCAAGAAACTGCCATAAATCTGTATATAACGCCGCTGCCTTGACGGAGTGTGAAAGCGTATTCATAATGCCCCAAACAGACGGTAAATGCGGCATATGCGCAGGCATCACCGCACCTCAGATTGAAAAAGCCCTTTTGGAAAATCCAGACGCTTCGGCCGTTATAATCACCTCCCCCACCTATGAAGGAGTTGTCTCCGACATTGCGAAAATAAGCGAGGTAACGCGAAAATACGGCGTTCCGCTGATTGTGGACGAGGCCCACGGCGCCCATTTCGGATTTTCCCCCATGTTTCCCGAAAGCGCGGCTGCTCTCGGCGCAGATATTGTAATACAGAGCCTTCACAAGACCCTCCCCGCCTTTACCCAAACTGCGGTGCTCCACATCTGCACCGACCTCGGCGAAAAATTCAGCATACAGCGCTTTCTTTCGATTTTTCAGTCCAGCAGTCCCTCCTATATCCTTATGGCGGGCATCGACCGCTGCTTCGACATTCTGAAAAATGACGGCGCCGAGCTCTTCGGAAATTACGAAAACAGACTGAACCGTTTTTACGGCAGCGCGGAAAAACTCAAAGTCATAAAGATCCTGCCCTCGGAATATCCGAAGGGCTTTCGCCGTGACATGGGCAAAATCGTCATTGACCTTACCTCCTCGTCTCTCACGGGAGGCGAATTTTCAGAGCTTTTGCTTAAAAAATACAAGATCCAGCTTGAAATGGCCTCCTCGGGCTACGTTATAGCCATGACGTCAATCTGTGACACCGACGAGGGTTTCAATCGGCTCAAAGACGCTCTGACGGAAATCGATTCGTCCATTTCCGAAGGGAAAAACACAAGAC
The DNA here is from genome assembly GCA_949283785.1 of uncultured Oscillospiraceae bacterium. Lineage (GTDB taxonomy): Bacteria > Bacillota > Clostridia > Oscillospirales > Acutalibacteraceae > UMGS263. Next base: position 57,406 of record CASDTR010000068.1, on the reverse strand, counting down.
TCTTTTCTCCATTGCCGAAAACATGCGAAACGGTCCTCAAAATATCAGATGCCCTTTCGGCGCATACCAAAGACATTCCGCTGAATGAAGCTGTCGGAAGGGTTTCGGGAGAATTCATTTACGCTTATCCTCCTGGAATCCCCATTATCGCTCCAGGTGAAAGATTTACCGAGAGCGTGCTCCGAACAGCTGATGAGCTCCTCAGATGCGGCGTAGCAGTTAAAGGCTCCTCGGGCTCCTTTAAAGGACGGGTAAAAGCTATTGATTATTGACACAAAGGTCAAAATCCGTTAAAATAAAGTGAAAGTATTTTGAAAGAGGGTGTATCCATGAAAAGAATAAAGACTTTGGCTACAAGAAACCTTGCTGAATCCGCAAAGAAGGGCGGCTGCGGCGAGTGCCAGACATCTTGCCAGTCCGCTTGCAAGACATCCTGCGGCATTGCAAACCAGCAGTGCGAAAAGAGCAAGAAATAAGGACTAAAACCGTCGCCGCATAGCCATAAGGCGTGCGGCGATTTTTACTGCGTATATTTAAGGAGATATCAAAATGATACATCAGTATAAAATGGGCGGATATAACATTGTCCTTGACCCAAACAGCGGCAGCGTCCATTCGGTGGATGAAGTGGCCTATGATATTATCGCAATGTACGAAAGCCATACGCCTGAGGAAATCACGAAGGAGATAGTCGGCCGCTACGGTGAAAAAGAGGGGGTAACACCCGAAGATGTAGCCGAGGTTCTGGAAGATATAGAAACTCTTAAAAAAGAGGGTAAGCTCTTCTCGGAGGACACCTATCAAAACCTTGCCATAGATTTCAAAAACCGCCCTACGGTCATAAAGGCCATGTGCCTTCACATAGCCCACGACTGCAACCTTGCCTGCAAATACTGCTTTGCGGGTGAAGGCGAATACAGTGGAGACCGCTCCCTTATGAGCTTTGAGGTGGGAAAACAGGCTCTCGATTTTCTCATAGCCAACTCAGGCACGAGAAAAAACCTCGAGGTGGACTTTTTCGGCGGCGAGCCCCTTATGAACTTTGAGGTGGTAAAACAGCTTGTGGCCTACGCAAGGGAACAGGAGAAAATCCGCAATAAGAATTTCCGCTTCACCCTCACCACAAACGGCGTACTGCTGGACGAAGAGGTAATGGATTTTGCCAATAAAGAGATGCACAACGTCGTTCTGAGCCTTGACGGACGCAAGGAGACAAACGACAGAATGAGGGTGAGCCGAAACGGCAAGGGCAGCTATGACCTTATCCTGCCGAAATTCAAGGAAATGGTCAAGCGCCGCGGAGATAAGGAATACTATATCCGCGGAACCTACACCCACTACAACACCGACTTTACAAAGGATATCCTCCACATGGCTGACCTGGGCTTTACAAAGCTTGCCATGGAACCCGTCGTAGCTTCACCCGACGCTCCCTATGCCCTTAAGGAAGAAGATCTTCCCGTACTCTTCGACCAGTATGAGCAGCTGGCGAAAGAGATGGTGCGCCGTGAGAAAAACGGCAACGGCTTTACGTTCTTCCACTATATGATCGACCTTGAAGGGGGCCCCTGCATAGCCAAGAGAATAGCGGGCTGCGGAGTAGGAACGGAGTACGTTGCAGTTACTCCGTGGGGAGATTTGTATCCCTGCCATCAGTTTGTAGGCGATGAAAACTATCTTCTCGGTAATGTATTTGACGGTATAACTAACGAAGAAGTAAGAAGCAGATTCAAGATGTGCAATATATACACCAGACCTCAGTGCAATGACTGCTTCGCAAGGTTATATTGCAGCGGCGGCTGCTCCGCCAACGCATACCATGCGACGGGAAAAATCGAGGGCATATATGAGCTTGGCTGCGAGCTCCACCGCAAACGTGTTGAATGCGCCATAATGATGAAGGTTGCTCTTTCTGAATAAAAATATACTTATATTATCCGCTGCGTCAGCATTAAGCTGCGCAGCGGTTTTTTTCTCAAAACTTCCGCATTCCTATTATTGCTATTTATTCCCATCGTTTATTGTTTATCTAATTGAACATTTTTTATAATTTTCATTTTGTTTAATGACAAAATTAAGTATAAGATGTGTAAATTTTATTGACTTCATATGAAATAATTGTTAATATAAATTTGCGGTATTCGAAACACTTTATTAAAGAAAAGAGGAATGTGAAATGAGCAAATGGAAAAAAATTATTGCCGTACTGCTTGCTGTATTTATAGTTTGCGGTACGCTTACCGTCTTTGCCGACAGTAATGCGGCTCCCATTGCGGTATCTCCCTCGGGCAAATATCAGGCTGAGAAGATATCGCATAAAGACGCGGGTCTTGGCGAAGTTGACGGACTCATAGAATATGATTCAGGCGAAAACGACAGAGGACAGAACTATTCATGGTCAGCAGCCGGATATGGTGACTATGTCTATGTAGGAACCTGCTATGCCGCTATCTGGCAGACGCTGAAAATTATGTCGCAGAGCTTCGGAGTAAGCGCAGAGCAGTTCAAGACAATCATGAATACTTTGTTTAACGGTGCACTCTACGTTGGCGACGATGTAAACAACCCCTCTGATGCCAACAGATCGGTAATTGTTAAAATTCACGCCACCACAGGCGAGACAAAAATAGTTGCAGGTCCTGATACTCACGGCGGATATCGCTCGGCTACCGTTTTCAACGACAAGCTTTACTTTGTCGGAACGGGACGCACTCCTTTCCTCCTTGAAATAGACCCGACAACTGATGAGACAAAAACTGTTTATGAAGCCGATCCTATTTCTGATCCCACAATTGCCACCGGTATAAGAGCAATTGCTGTTATTAACGGAATGCTTGCAGTAAGCATGATCAGCGAAACTGGTGCGTCAATTGTCGCTTCCGAAACCCCCTCTGCAGGCGAAAGCTCCTTTAAGACAATCGCCACTCAGGAAGATCTTCTTGACTATCCCGCATACCATTATACCGACGCTATCTTCGGCGGTTCGATATGGGATATGATCGCTTTCAACGGTAAGCTTTATATTTCAGTTGTAACAGGAAAAGGCAGCGTAAAACAGTCTTTCGCACTGTTCTGCGGCGAGGAAAAGGATGACGGCACATGGACTTATCGTCTCCTCGTCGGCGATGAAAAGGACGGAGCAAAGTACACCTACGGTCTCGGCGCTGACCGTTCAGGCGCTGCAAACCTTATGGTTTACGATAACCACCTTTATATCGGCGGATACAACGATCCCATGGTGGCTCTTCCCGCTGCACTTTCAATGGACTTTGAAGGCATTTACAAAGACCTTGCATCTCCCGTTAACCTTTGGAGAATGGATGCCGATGAAAACTTTGAAATGGTAATCGGCGAACCAAATGAATACTTCTCCGAAGTTAAGGGCAACATGGGCTCAGGCTTTGACGACAACCTTAACCAGTATGTATGGCGTATGGAAGTTTATAACGATAAGCTTTTCGTCGGTACATTCGATATCAGCGGCCTTGCCTATCCCATTGTACAGTTCACAAACGGAGATATTCTTAAGCGCACACCTGAAGAGTGGGCTACACAGATCAAGTATCTTAAAGATTTCATAGCTCTTATCCAGAGCGGAGACCTCACTCTTCCGCGTTCAGCGGCTGCAAGCCTGAGCTCCCTTTCATTTGATATCGGAAGCCTTGAAGACCTCTTCGATAAGGGCGGAATGAATGATCTTGCAAGCACCCAGAAGCTTTATGATATCCTCACAAAGCTTAACAGCGTCTATGCAATGGTAAGCAAATATCTGCCCGAGAGCATCACAAAGTATCTCGACCAGCTTTTCAACCAGGATACTCTCGACAATATTTATTATTTCATAGAGACCTGCAAGTATCTCAGCCAAGCTGAAAGAGGCTTCGACCTGTTCGTAACTGAGGACGGCTACAACTTCGAGACCATCACCAGAGACGGATTCGGCGATCCCTACAACCACGGCTGCCGTGTATTCGCAGTAACGGATCTCGGACTTTGCATCGGTACTGCCAACCCCTTCTACGGAACACAGGTTTGGAGACTCGACGATCTCACTCAGACTGAGCCCACGGAGCCTGAGGAGCCTACAATCGAAACTACCGAACCTACAGATCCCACAGATCCTGTTGATCCCACTGAACCTACAGATCCTGTTGATCCCACTGAACCTACAGATCCTGTAGATCCCACTGAACCTACAGATCCTGTAGATCCCACTGAACCCACGGATCCTGCAGAACCTACAGATCCTTCTGATACCGACCCCACTGAGCCTGCTGAAACAGAGCCCACAGAGCCTGCCGATCCCGATACAGGCGACGGAACGGACGACGGCACAGCAGGACCCAGCCTTGGCGATGCAGGAGTGGCGTTTGGAGTTGCTCTTCTCGCAACGGCTGCGACGGCAGTTGTAATCACAAGAAAAAAGCGCAAGTAATCTGCTGAATTTCTGAATCGCTTTTAAATGAGAATCCCCCGATATTCAGAAGAATATCGGGGGATTATTTCGCCGTTCTTAAATGTGATACGGGATTATTTTGGTATGCGGCTCATATTATATACCGCTCTCACTCTGTTAAACTCAGCTGTGAAATAAACCAGTACGCACCATGAAACTATTCCGAAAGCAATGGCGATGATTATATACACCAGCGATGCGTAATAAAGAGAAGCATCTGCATATCCGTATTTAAAATTATAAAGAATGGATGCGTCATTATTCGTCAAGGTTCTGAAAAGCGGAGAAGCCGCCGCCATAACAACAACGCCGCTCCATCTTCTTTTCAGCTCCCTCGTATCTATCTCCGCATTGTTCTTTCTCTGATAGTCCCTTAACCCCAATATGACGATGTATAAAACGTAAACCATTGTCAGACTATAAATAAGCTTGCAAATTCCGGTTAAAGCGAAGCCGTTATATGTAACCGACGGCACCAGCATAATCAAATCCGAAGCAAGGCTGTAGAAAATAAGAAAAAGTGAGGGTTTAAGAGATTTTCTAAACATCAGCGTGACCATGGACAGCTCCGACAGACCGAAATAGATAAAAATATAAGCCACAAAATCCGGGAAAATTGTAATGGGGATACCGACCAAATTTAAATTAATCTTAACTAACAGCATTATAAGACCGGCAAATATTTTATTCATTCTCTGCACCCTCCTTTCTTCGTAAAGAAACTCCCGCTATTATAATAGCGATTCCGATGAGAATACCTATCAGAGCTCCCACAGAACCCGTATGCATTGAATTATAAAGAATTCCCGCAAAGGATCTGTCAAAGTCGCTGTCATCATAGATGCCGGCTCCGTTAAACACCGCAGCGATGACGCCGGCGATCTGCGTAACAGCCACAAACACGCCCAGTAATGAAAAATGATTTTTAATAACCTTAAATACCTCATCCAAAAAATCCATAAGCGATCCCCGCTCAAATCTCTTCGCGTCATCCTGCTTCTCAGCTTCCTCTTGGTCTAAGACGGCTCTTTCTGTCCTGACGCTATCCACGCCTTCGGCTTTCTCCGTCTCAGCGGCGGGTTCAGTTTCATCCTTTAACAGGCTGTCCGTGGAAACCGAGAAGACTGTACTTATCAGTACGATTTTTTCCGTGTCAGGCATAGCCTCGTCACGCTCCCATTTCGATACCGACTGGCGTGAGACATCCAGCATTTCCGCCAGCTTATCCTGGGAAAAACCTGCGTCGCTGCGCAGTTTTAAAAGTTTTTCTCCAAAAGTCATTTCCTTCCCTCCTGTGTTTTTGTTGATATCATAATAATCTATCATATATTTTTTTACAAGCAACTTACATTGGAATGTACCGCAACCCCAGGTTGCGGCGATTCTTTTTGTAGCATCCTCCAAAACAGGGTACACTTCCTTGTGTACATTTACCTGCGTATGCGACAACATAAAAATACCGCCCATACTTTCGTACAGACGGTATTGATAATGTAATTATAACATACCTCGAAAATCCTCCGATAACAGCCGAAGGAAAATCCGCCGAGGATTACAAAGCAGCCGCAAATCCATGATTATTCCGCCGCGGTCCATTTTAAGCTTTCACTGACTGATGAAGTGATGGAGCAGTTTTTGTTTATCGTTAGTTATATTAAAGGAAGTTTTTGCGAAGCTCTTCCCCGCTCTTGATTGAAAGATATGCGGGAGCGATATCGAAAACGGTCTTGGCTCCTGTTACGCCCTCTTTGGCGAGGCGAACCGCCGCTCTGGCATAAGCCACAAGAATGCTGGAAGTAAATTCGGGGTTTGAGCCGAGCTTCAGAGAATACTCAACGATATGGCTTGTTTCGCCGTTTACGCCGGTAACTCCGCTGCGGATTACAAAGCCGCCGTGAGGGATGCCGCTGTGGTCCCTTTTTAGCTCTTCCTCGCTGATAAAGTGAACGGTTGTATCGTAATCAGAGAAGTAGTTGGGCATATTCTTGATCTCGGATTCTATTCTCGCCTTGTCGGCTCCCTCTTCGGCTACCACAAAGCACTCCCTTGTGTGCTTCTCCCTTGTGGTAAGGTCGGGGGTTTCGCCGTTTCTCACCTTCGCCATGGCGCTTTCAACTGGAATAGTATACTGCTTTGCGTCCTTTACGCCGTCAATTCTGCGAATGGCGTCGGAATGGCCCTGGCTTACGCCCTTGCCCCAGAAGGTGTAATCCTTGCCCTCTGGAAGGATGCAGTTGCCGTAAAGCCTGTTGAGAGAGAACATTCCGGGATCCCAGCCCACAGATATGATTCCCACGTTTCCGCCTTTTTTGGCTGCCGCGTCAACGTTGGCAAAGTGCTCGGGTATTTTGGCGTGGGTATCAAAGCTGTCCACCACGCAGAAGTTTTCCGCAAATTCCGGAGTCTGAACGGGCAAATCCGTGGCGCTGCCGCCGCAGAGGATAAGTACGTCTAGCTCATCCTTCATTGTAAGCACGTCTTGGACGGAAAGCACCTTTGCGTCCTCAGTGAGAATTTTCAGGCTTTCGGGCGCTCGTCTTGTAAAAACAGCTTTAAGCTCCATATCGGGATTCTGTCTTACGGCAAGCTCCACGCCTCTGCCGAGGTTTCCGTAGCCTACAATACCTACTCTTGTTTTGGTCATATCTGTCACTCCCTGAAATCTTTTCAGAAACATTTTAACATAGATTTTTTCCCATTAAAATAGTAAAATTTGCAGAAAACACCGCCTCCTGCGCAAATGATTGTAGGAAAAGAGGCGGTTTTTTTATTATTGCAAACTTTGACAATATACGATATAATATAATAGAAAAAATATCAGCAAAAAGGAGTTTTCCAATGAATAAATATAGAGATTTTGACAATTATCTTAAAGAATTTCCTACTCCCGACGGAAGATACGGCGAATACGGCGGACAGTATCTGCCCGATGAGCTGCTTCCGGCTTTTAAAGAGATAGATGAAGCTTATGAGGAAATCTGCCACAGTGCGCAGTTTATAAGTGAACTGAGAAGGATCCGCAAGGAGTTCCAGGGTAGGCCCACTCCTGTATACCACTGCGAAAGGCTCTCCAGAAAAATAAGCCGCTGCCAGATATATCTTAAAAGAGAGGATCTCAACCATACGGGAGCTCACAAGCTCAACCACTGCATGGGCGAGGGACTTCTCGCAAAATACATGGGCAAGAAAAAGATCATAGCCGAAACGGGTGCGGGACAGCACGGCGTTGCCCTTGCCACCGCAGCCGCATACTTTGGACTTGAGTGCGATATATATATGGGTGAAGTAGATATCGCAAAGCAGCATCCCAACGTCGTTCGAATGAAGATGCTCGGCGCCAGAGTCATCCCCGTCACCCACGGCCTTAAAACGCTTAAAGAAGCGGTTGACGCCGCCTTTGACGCATATCTTAAAGAATACAAGGACGCAATTTACTGCATCGGCTCCGTTGTAGGACCTCATCCCTTCCCGAAAATAGTAAGAGATTTCCAGTCCGTCATAGGCTTTGAGGCAAGAGAGCAGTTCCTCGAAATGACAGGTATTCTTCCCGACGCCGTCACGGCGGCTGTGGGAGGCGGTTCCAACTCAATGGGCATGTTCTCGGCTTTCCTCCCCGACCCCGTTGAAATATACGGCGTAGAGCCTCTCGGCAAGGGTCACGGCATCGGTGAGCACGCAGCCTCCATCACTTACGGCAAAAAGGGCATCCTTCACGGCTTTGAGAGCTATCTGCTCCAGGACGAAAAGGGAGATCCCCTTCCCGTTTACTCAATCGCCAGCGGTCTCGACTATCCCGCCGTGGGACCCGAGCACGCCTATCTCCACGACGTGGGCAGAGTAAAATATACATATGTTGACGACGAGGAAGCTATGAGAGCTTTCTTCATGCTCAGCCGCTATGAGGGAATTATCCCCGCAATCGAAAGCGCCCATGCCCTTGCGTACGCAATGAGATACGCCGAAGAAAAGGGCACTGGCTCTATCCTTGTCTGTCTTTCCGGCAGAGGAGATAAGGATATAGATTATGTATATGAGAAATACGGCTGCGGAGAACAGTTTAATCTTGATTAAAATAAATTTAGGCAGAGGAAAACCCTTCCCCTGCCTTAAAGTTTTTCCTTAATCAAAACTTAATTTGCTTTTTTTGACAAAAACGATTATAATCGTTGAGTATTTATTACGGCACCGAAGATTTAAACGTCTTATATTTGTTAATTCTGACTTTTATAATTGTGTTTGGATTACAAAACTATCATTGGAGGAATATCATGGCTTCAATAGGTAAATTTATTAAATCCTCTGCGATTTACTTTGTCGGTAACGTCCTAACAAAGGTAATTTCATTCTTCCTGCTTCCGATTTATACAAACTATATAGAGACAGCTGATATGGGATATTATGACGTATCGATTTCGTATGTACATATCATCGCCCCTGTCGTGTGCATGGAAATATGGTCCGGTATAATGCGTTATATGTTTGACTATAACGAAAAGGACGGTAAGTACAAAGCCATTTTCAACGGATTTATAATCTTCAGCGGCTCTGTACTCATCTATACAATCGGCGCGGGAGTTCTCGGACTTGTGACTGATATAAGGATGCTTTTCCTTATCTTCCTTTACGGTATCACTTACATGCTCCACACAGTTTACTCCTACGTCGTAAGAGGACTCGGTTATAACGCCGTCTTCGCTGTTTCGGGAATTTTAGGCAGCTTAATAAACTCTGTTTCAAATATAATCATGATACTTGTCCTTGATATGAGACTCGAATCAATGTATATTGCCCTTATCCTGGGTCTCGCCTTCCAGGTCGTTTTCATGGAATTCAAGATAAAGCTCATTAAACACATGTCTTTTGATATGTTTGATAAAGTTATGATTATGAGTATGGTACGCTTTTCCCTTCCGCTGTGCCTGAACTCCGCAAGTTTCTGGTTCCTTTCGAATTACAACCGCGTCGGTATCTCCAATACCCTTGGCTTTGAGGAAAACGGTATTTACAGCGTAGCGGCAAAGTTCACCTACGTTTTGGGCCTTGCTTCAAACTGCTTCTCCATGGCCTGGCAGGAAATGGTTTACTCCATGGGCAACGAAAAGGAGAACAAATCCAAATTCTATTCCACTGCTTCAAATTATTACATTAAATTTCTTATGTACGGCAGTGTAATGCTTGTCCCTGCAGTAAGCGTAATTTTTCCGTTTATGGTGGCCAAAGAATACCAAGCGGCCTATGACGTGGTTCCCCTTTATTTGCTTGCCACCGTAACCAATATCTACTCAGTATTCCTGGGAAATATTTTCAGTGCGGAAAAGAAAACCGGTATAATATTTTTCTCCACCGTGGCTGCCGCAGCAGTAAACGTATCACTTTTCCACCTGCTTGTGGGAGAGATGGGGCTCCAGGCTGCAAACGTCGCTCTCCTGTGCGGATTCCTTGTTATGATAGTATCGCGTCTCATCCTTCTTCGTAAGGATTTCAAAATACGCCTCGATTTCAAGATGATTATCTTTACCACTGTACTTTTCTGTATCGCCTATTACATCTACGCCACGCAGACCAGAACGGTAAACTTTATCGCTGTGATAGTTTTCGGAATAATAACTCTCATTGCATTCCGTGATCTGTTAAAGACAGGTGTCAACGCAGTTAAAGGAAAGCTTCTAAAAGGCAAAAAGGCTGATAAACAATAAAAATCACCGTATACCTAAACAGTATACGGTGATTTTATTTACATTAATTTCCTGTTCCAAAAATCTTGGTCACATATTATTTTAAAAATATGCAAAACGCAGAAATACACTTTTTTCTGCGTTTTATGTTTTACAAATCATCCCTGTGGGTTTATAATTTGTGTTTGGAAAATTACAAAGGGGGAATGTTCAATGGGAAGAGAACTGACTGACGGCAAGCCCGGAAAGGTGCTTGTAAGGTTTTCCATACCTCTTTTTGTCAGCGTTATCTTTCAGCAGCTTTACAACATTGCAGACAGTATGATCGCAGGCATTTTCGCCGGCGAGGATGCTCTCTCGGCAGTTGGAGCTTCATACCCCATCACCATGATTTTCATGGCCGTGGCGGTAGGCAGCAGTATAGGCTGCACGGTGGTTATTTCAAGATTTTTCGGCAGCGGTAACTACGAAAAAGTAAAGACCGCCTCTTACACAACACTTATATCAGGCCTTGCACTGTCGGTTATTTTAACTGCAGCAGGTCTGCTTACGTCTGCACCGCTTTTAAAAGTGCTGCAAACCCCCGACAACATTTTCGAGGACGGAAAACTTTACCTTAACATCTACATCTGGGGCCTCACCTTCCTTTTCATCTATAACCTTGTGACAGGTATATTTACCTCACTGGGAGATTCAAAAACACCTCTTTACTTTCTTATAGGTTCATCTTTGGGCAACATCGTTCTTGACTACATATTTGTAGCATTTTTTGCAATGGGCGTTGCCGGCGTTGCCTGGGCAACGTTTATAGCGCAGGGAATATCCTGTATACTTGCGGTTATCACCCTTTTCTTCCGATTAAAAGGACTGGAGTGCAGCGGAAAAGTTCCGAAATTCTCATTCGTAATGCTCAAAAAGATAGCTGCCATAGCGGTTCCCAGCATATTGCAGCAAAGCTTTGTCTCGGTGGGTAACATCTTCATTCAGGGTCTTGTAAACGGCTTCGGCTCCTCGGTCATAGCCGGATACTCAGCCGCCATAAAACTCAACACCTTTGCGATCACATCATTTACAACTCTTGCGAATGGTCTTTCCACTTTCACTGCACAAAATCTTGGCGCCGGAAAACCGGAACGGGTTAAAAGCGGATTTCGTGCAGGCTCACTTATGGCTCTCATTGTGGCGCTGCCGTTCTTCCTTGTCTTCTTCTTCGGCGCCGAACCCCTGATAAACGCCTTCATAAAAAACGCCAGCGACGCCGCCGTGACGGCAGGAACGGAGTTTTTCAGAATAGTCACTCCTTTCTACTTTGTCATATGCATAAAACTCATGGCAGACGGAGTACTCAGGGGAGCAGGTTCCATGGTCTGCTTTATGGTCGCCACCTTCTCCGATCTGCTCCTGAGAGTCATCCTGGCCTTTGTGTTTGCCTCATTCATGGGCTCCACGGGCATCTGGGCCTCATGGCCCGTAGGCTGGGTAGTGGCCGCAATTCTTTCAGCAATCTTCTACTTCTCCGGAACCTGGAAGAAAAAATATCTCAGAGATATGGGACAGGCTCAATAGAAGCTTTAAGGAAAGAATCCCCAGCGGGTTCTTTCCTTTTCTTTTATTCTGCGCGATTTTAATTATGGAATATCTTTCCGTTTTGTGTTATAGTTGCGGTATCATAAATCCGAAAGGAGACAGTCATGGATATTTTCAATAAAATGAAAAGCGGCGAAGTCTACTATCCCACTGACCCTGGACTGGAAGCAAAGCAACGCGCGTGCCTCGAAAATCTTTACGATTACAATACGACCCGTCCCGGAGAAATCGAAAAAAGAGAGGAAATACTCAAAAAGCTCTTGGGAGACGTCGGCAGGGAATGTTACCTTGAACCTCCGTTCCACGCTAACTGGGGCATAAATACACATATGGGAGATTATGTTTATGCAAACTTTAATCTCACCCTTGTAGACGACACAGATATATTCATAGGAAACAACGTCATGTTTGCTCCCAACGTAACCGTAGCCACGGCGGGGCATCCCGTACATCCTGAGCTTAGAAGAAATGCCGCCCAGTTCAATATCCCCGTCAAAATCGGAAACAATGTCTGGATAGGCGCAAACTCAGTTATCCTTCCGGGGGTCACCATCGGCGACAACACGGTCATCGGAGCGGGAAGCGTTGTGACAAAGGACATCCCTTCAAACGTTGTGGCAGTAGGAAATCCCTGCCGCGTAATGCGCGAAATAGGCGAAAGGGATATGGAATACTACTTTAAAAATCGCAAAATAAATTTTGATAACCTCTGATTTTATCATCGGAAAGATTTTCCCGCTTTTTTTAAGGGCTTTATACTATAGTATAGTAAAAATTCCTTGCATTGGCTTTTTGCTGTGTGTATAATATACTCATATTGTTATGATTATTTATAATCAGATATGGAGGTCACTGAATTGGCTGAATCAGAGAAAAATTTCTTTATCCAGATGGAACATGACGTCATGGACTTCTGGGAGAAGGAAGACTGCTTTAAAAAGCTCAAAGAAAAAAATGCCGGTCATGAGCGTTTCCGCTTCCTTGACGGCCCTATAACGGCTAACAACCCCATGGGTATCCACCACGCCTGGGGCAGAAGCCTTAAAGATATTTTCATACGCTACAAGGCTCTCAACGGCTACGACTGCCGCTGCCAGAACGGCTTCGATTCCCAGGGACTGTGGGTCGAGGTTGAGGTGGAAAAAGAGCTGGGCTTCAAGACCAAAAAGGACATCGAAGCCTACGGTATGGACAAGTTCACCCGCAAGTGCGTTGACAGAGTAAAGCACTTCTCGGGCATCATCACCGAGCAGTCAAAGAGACTCGGTCAGTGGATGGACTGGGACAACTCCTACTATACAAACACCGACAAGAATATCGGCGGAATCTGGCATTTCCTTAAGGTCTGCGACGAGAACGGCTGGATTCAGAGAGAATATAAGCCCATGCCCTGGTGCCCCCGCTGCGGAACCTCCCTTTCAGAGCACGAGATGACGGGTTCCTACAAGATGATGACCCATAACTCCGTGTTCTTCAAGCTTCCCGTTCCCGCTCTTGGCTGCAAGATCATCGCATGGACAACAACCCCCTGGACCCTTTCTTCAAACGTAGCTCTTGCCGTCAATCCCGACATCGACTATGTTGAAGTAAAGGTCAAGAGCGACGAGCAGCATGTAATCCTTGCAAAGAACGCCATCAGATACCTTGAGGACGACAAGCTTGAGGTCATCAGAGGCTTCAAGGGCTCTGAGCTCGTAGGTCTCGATTACGAAACCTGCTTCCCCGAAATCGAAGCGCAGCAGGGCTTTGACCATAAAATCGTTGCATGGGAGGACGTTGACGCCGACGAAGGTACAGGCGTTGTTCACATCGCTCCCGGCTGCGGCGTAGAGGACTATGAATTAGGCCTTCGCCTTGGTCTTCCCCAGATTATGCCCGTTGACGATATGGGTATTTTCCTTCCCAAATTCGGCTGGTTCACAGGCAAGGACAGCCACGACGTTGCCCCCGAGGTCTTTGACCGCCTCGAAAAGGCCGGCAAGCTCTATAAAGTTAAGCCCCACGAGCACAGCTATCCCGTTTGCTGGCGCTGCAAGTCTGAGGTCATCTTCCGACTTGTGCCCGCATGGTACATCCGCACCGACGAAATCCGTCCGAAGCTCATCGAAGCGGCTTCAAAGGTCAAGTGGGAGCCCGAGTCGAACGGCAAGCGCATGAACGACTGGCTCAACAACATGGGCGACTGGAACATCTCCCGTAAGCGTTACTACGGTATGCCCCTTCCCTTCTATCCCTGCGAGGAGTGCGGCCACGTTACGGTCATCGGCTCCAAGGCAGAGCTCAAAGAAAAGGCAGTCAACCCCGAGCTGGTTGACGCTCTTCCCGAAATGCACCGTCCCTGGATCGACGAAATCAAGATAAAGTGCCCCCACTGCGGCAAGGAGGTTTCAAGAGTCTCCGAAATCGGCGACGTCTGGCTTGACGCAGGCATCGTGCCCTTCTCCACCTTCGGATATTTTGACGACAAAGAGGAATGGCGCAAGAACTTCCCCGCCGAATGGGTCACCGAGATGCGCGAGCAGGTTCGCCTCTGGTTCTATTCAATGCTCTTTATGAGTACCGTTCTCGAGGGCGTAGCCCCCTATGAGCGCGTGCTCTCCTATAACACCGTTGTGGCCGAGGACGGCTCCAAGTTCTCAAAGACAGGCTTCATGATCAAATTCGACGAGGCCGCAGAGAAAATCGGCGCTGATACAGTCCGTTACCTCTATGCAGGCGCTCCCGTTGCCAACGACGTCCGTTTCGGCTTTAACCTGGGCGACGAGGCAAGAAGAAAGCTCCTGGGCTTCTGGAACATTTACACCTTCTTCGACACCTATGCACAGCTTGACAAGCCCGTTTTCGATAACTATACAGTTGACAAGAACGCACTTACGCCCATTGACCGCTGGATGGTAATCCGCACAAACGACTTCATCAAAAAGGCAACGGCCTACATGGACGACTACAAGGCATATTCACTTGTAAAGGAATTTGAAGTATTTGTTGACGATATTTCCAACTGGTACATCCGCCTTAACCGCCGCCGCTTCTGGAAGACAGACGACGACAGCGACAAGATGGTGGCTTACTGGACGCTGTTCAACGCCCTTCTCACCTGCGTAAAGGTAATGTCTCCCATTATCCCCTTCATGACGGAGCACATCTGGCAGAAGCTTGTGAGAAACGTAATGCCCTCCTCCCCCATTTCGGTACATCTGAGCGACTGGCCGAAGCCTCTTGAGGGATTCGAGGACGACGGCATCATCGAGCAGACAGCCCTTGCAAGAGGACTTATCGCAAATGCCATGCGTCTTAGAAACGAGCATCAGCTTAAAGTCCGTCAGCCTCTGTCAAAGCTCTATATCTGCTGTGACGACGAGACAAAGGCCAAGCTTGCCGTTTCTGAGAAAAACATCCTTGACGAGCTCAACATCAAAGAGGCTCAGTATATTTCAGACGTTTCCGTTCTCGAGGACTTCTACCTTACAGTTAACTTTAAAGCTGCCGGAGCAGTTCTCAAGCAGAACGTAAACAAGATGAAGGCAACTCTTGAAGGACTCTCTTCAGATGAAATGGCCGTTCTTGTTGAAAATGTAAAGGCAGGCAAAGCGACAGCTGTTCCCGGCTGGGACGGTGAATATGACGCCAGCCTCTTTAACCTTCAGTCAAAGACAAAGGAAGGCATCGTCTCCTGTGACTGCGGTGAGGGCATAATCATCGCTCTCGATGTTGTCATTACGCCTCAGCTTCGCAGGGAAGGCATTGTAAGAGACGTTATCCGCCAGTGCCAGCTCCTTCGCAAGGAGGCAGGATATCAGGTTGAGCAGAGGATCAAGGCATATATCTTCAGCTCCGACGCAGTTGTCATGGAAGCTGCCGAGGAAATGAAGGCTCATATGGCTAATGAGCTTCTCGCCGATGAGATTATCCTTTCAGCTCCTGCGGGATGCGACCTTGCAAAGGATATTGAGGTCTCCGACGCCACTGTTTCTATCGGCGTTGTAAAGGCTTAAACAGTATAAAATAAAAGCAGAACCTCCCCGGAGATAACCCGAGGAGGTTCTTTTATGAAATCAAATTGAGAAAAACATTTAAGTTTTTGCCCGCCTTTTACAAAAGGCGGCAGGGTGGAGGGGCAAAGCCCATCCTCGTCATCCGCAGATGACGAAACTCCTTTGCCTTCAAAAAGATCAGGAGAGGAGGATAAACAGTTCGGGAAACTGTTTATCCGTGGGGAACCCTATCAAGGGGTTCTCCATTAATCATTCAGCAAAAATAACGGCGCAGGAATTTCCTGCGCCGTTATCTTTTACATATTCTCTTACTCTAAAAAGAACATTCCCTCGCCCTGCTGCTTTCTCGTTTTCCATTCTCCCCGTGTAAAATCAGGGAACTCAACGCAGGCTGAGTTATTCTCTATTGACTCAGCCGAAAGAGCCGTTATGACCATCCAGCAGGCCGCGTCATAAACGTCTATGGGCATGTGTCCGTCGCCCTTCTTTACAGCGTCAAAAAAGGCCTTGAATACGAGCCAATCCATTCCTCCGTGGCCGCCCTTTACACCGAAGCGCTTGAACCACTTCCAGATGGGATGACGGTATTTCCTGACCATCCTTTTGCCGCTTGACTTTATACCCTCATGCTTCAAATTGTGATTATCGTCTACAAAAGCATTTCCGTCCTCGGTATAATAAGCCTTTGTGCCGTGGACCTCAAAGCCTCTGCTGTACTTTCCGGGAAGGGTCGTATCAAGCTGAATGGAAATGGTCTCGCCGTTGGCGCACTTAATCACCGTAGTAACTATATCCCCCTGGGCAAATTCAACGTCCTTCAGCTTTTTAAGGTTGTCGTACTTATCCATCCTGTCAGTTATGTATCGGTTAAGTCCCTTTGAGCACGAAGCCGTAGAGGTAAGGCTCACCATCCTGTTTCCGTAATTTATGTTAAGCACCTTGGAAATGGGTCCTATTTCATGGGTGGGATAATTTTCACAGTTCCTCGTCATGTATTCATGGAGCCTGTAATGCCTGTTCTTTTCGCCGAAGGCAACCTCATAGCGCAGGTCGTGCTTATATCCTCCGCCGCAGTGAACCACGTCGCCGAAAATTCCCTTTCGCACCATGTTGAGCACTGCCAGCTCGTATTCTCCGTAGCAGCAGTTTTCCAGCATCATAAAGGGCGTCTTTGTTTCCTCATAGCAGTTTACAAGGTCCCAGCATTCCTCAACCGTGTACGCTCCGCCGACCTCCATGCCCACGGCTTTTCCCGCTCGCATGGCGTCAAGGGCTATTTGGCTGTGAGCCGACCAGCTTGCGGTAATTATGACGGCATCTATACTGTCATCCTTTAAAATTTCGCGATAATCGGTGTATCCACAAGGCTCGATTCTCCTCATTTTCTTGGCAAGCTTCCGTGCCTTCTCGACTCTGTCCTCATAAACGTCGCACACCGCCGTTACGTTTATATCCTTCATCCTGTACATGACAAGCTGAAGAAGTCCGATCCCTCTTCCGCCGAGACCTATCACTGCCACGTTGAGCTGCTCCTCCATGGCTTCTGCCTCCCCTTATAATATAATTTCCGCATCGTTTTTGCTCATAATATCACAGGCTCAAATGGGTGTCAATGTCAAAAACGGCGGTTTAACGCAGCGTTAAATATCATTTTGCGTCTTTCATGACATCAGTTTGACTGCCTTCGGAATTTATGTTAATATTCGAATATAAGAAACTGAAAGGAACGGTCAAGCCATGTCCCGCCTTAAATATATTTTCTTTGATCTCGACGGAACTTTGACAAATCCCTCCGAGGGAATAACCAACTCCGTCGCCTATGCTCTCAAATACTATAATATTGCCGCAGAAGACAAAATGGAGCTTTATAAATTCATAGGACCTCCCCTGGCTCAGTCATTTTCCGATTTTTACGGCTTTTCCGCGGAAAAATCCATAGAGGCCGTTGAAAAGTACAGAGAATATTTTGCTGACAGAGGGATATTCGAGAACGTAGTCTACCAAGGCGTCCCCGAGCTTTTATCGAGCCTTAAAGCAGCAGGATTTTCACTCGCAATGGCTACCTCAAAGCCCGAGGTTTTCGCAAAACGTATTGCCGACAAATTTGGCCTGACACAGTATTTCGATTTCATCGGCGGAAGCCTTCTCGACAACTCCCGCACCGATAAAGGCGAAGTGATAGAGTATGTGCTGACCTCATTAGGCGCGGACAGGGAAAAAACCGTCATGGTCGGTGACCGCTGCCACGATATTTTAGGGGCAAAAAAATCCGGTGTTTTGTCAACAGGCGTACTTTACGGCTTCGGAAACCGTGAAGAGCTTCAAAAAGCAGGCGCTGATTTTATCGTCTCAACTCCTTCTGAGCTTCAAAATCTTCTTATCACCTTAAATTAAAGAAAAAATAAAGCGTCCTCCCATAGGCAGGACGCTTTTTGGTATGTGTAAAATAGATTATTCGACAAAATTCATTTTCTGTATCTCGCTGAAAGCGTAATCTCTGAGCTCTCTGTATATGGTTTCACCCAGCTTCATAAGCTCCTGATTGTTTTCATCCTCGCAGAGCATGGCAAAGGTTTTACCGATATTCTCCTCAACATCAATTCCTCTGCGCAGATTCAGATAATAGAAAGAAAATTCTGTTCCGTCAATTATATTGTTATAAAATCCCGGGAACTGTGATTTGAGATTGTCGTACATCGCATTGACCGCAGTTGTGGCTAATATAGGATTCGGCATGTAAATGTGAGCGCTGGATTCTCCAGTAAAAACCGAAAGCACCTTAATTTCATAAAGTATTTCAGGATCACCCACAAATTTTTTTAAAGCGGGATCGTTAAGTTCTTTAGGAGCCGCCTCCGCCAAAATAACGCCTATCTTTTTGGCTTTTTCGGAATTACCGTTATTGCGGTGCCTTTTGCTCTCTTCGGCAAGCTTCAAAATCTCGCTGTTATCGTCTCCGACGCTGCCGCCGCCTGTGAAAATCTTAATATCGCTGTCATCAAATCTCATTTGTTCTGCTTACCTGCCTTTTTGGTTATTCTCAGTTATTCGCCTGCCGCCGCTCTTTTTTCCTGACGCTTTTTTCTGGATTTATAGGACAGCAGCTCATTGATCATATCTTCGTCTACTCCGCATTCACCTATGCTGCGTGATTTATCATTATAGAAACCGTGAAAATCGCTTCCGCCGGTTTTAACGAGTCCGTATTTGTCTGCGATAGCGAGAAGTCTGTCTACATCCTCCTGTGTGTGGCGTGGATGCCAAACCTCTACTCCGTCCAGTCCTAACTGGATAAGCTCGTCAAGAAGCTCATAATTATTGTATGCCCCGCAGTGGGCCAATACCGCGATTCCGCCGGCTTCATGTATTTCCTCGAGAACTTCTTTTGCATCCGGATATTTAATATCCATTCCTATATAATTTGAACCGCCCGGTGAAAAAAGACTCTTGTACAGCTCACCGTAAATCTCAGTAGCAAACCCCGCTTCCATAAGCGCACGCATTATGTGCTGCTTGTAAAGATTTGTAGAACCTGACGCGCATTTCAAAACAAATTCAGGAGTTATAGGGAACTTCTTCGAAGCCCTCAACGTCATATACTGGCCTGCACGTCTTCTTGCCAGTGATATTCTTTTGCATAATCCCTCAAGCCTGTCCGGGCTGTCGCACAAATATGCGAGCATGTGTACCTTCCTGTTTCTCGCGCTGTCAAAAGCGGATATCTCTACGCCCGGTATCACGTTTACACCATAGCGTTTTCCTATTATCTTGCCGCGTTCCGTTCCCGCAAGACAATCATGATCCGTTATTGCTATTGTTTCCACGCCCCTGTTTTTAGCAAGCGTTATAAGCTCCTCCAGACCCAGGGAGCCGTCCGAAAGTTTAGTGTGACAATGTAAATCTCCTAACAAAATTATCCCCCTTTCACTATAATTTGTATTTACCGACATTATAATGCAGATTTTCTGACAGCTTTCTTCATCCTTTTAATTATACGCTCTTTTTATTTTTATTGCAATACAACTGATAATTTCATTGCAAATTAATTAAATGAGTTTAATTATAACAATTTTCCCTCTTCCGCCTAAGCGGCCTTTGTATTATAATATTTTCAGCGATATTCGGGCTTTTCTCTTTTATAAAATGTATGTATAATGTCAATATGCTTTAACAGCTTTCGGGTGCCGCGTCATCTGCGGTAAAAATAGTATACACCTTTATTTTACACTGAGTAGGCCTCGGCTATTCACACATGAAGTCAAAAATCACTTTTGACTCCGGTACTGTATTTTTCGGGAGAAATTCTATTATGAGCGAAAAGATATTGATAGGTATGAGCGGAGGAGTGGATTCCTCTGCGGCGGCCCTGCTTCTCAAAAGGCAGGGATATGAAACGGCAGGAATAACCCTCAAACTTCTCGATTCCAATTCTTCAGCCGCCGAAGCCGCAAGAATTGCGGAGCAAATCGGAATAAGACACTATACTCTCGATTTGCGTGACCTTTTCAGGGAAAAGGTCATAAATCCTTTCGCGGAAGAATATTTCAGCGGACGCACCCCCAGCCCCTGCGTTTTATGCAACCGCGAAATAAAATTCGGAGCCATGCTGGACTTTGCATTGGAAAACGGCTTTGACAAAATAGCCACGGGCCATTACGGTGAAATAGTACACGACAATGACGGCGTGCATCTTAAAAAATCGGCTTCGCCCAAGGACCAGAGCTATTTCCTCTCCATGCTAACTCCCTTCCAGCTCTCCCATGCCCTTTTCCCCCTTAACTCCATGACCAAGGAGGAGACGCGCTCTCTTGCCCGAGAGGCGGGGCTTTCCTCAGCCGAAAAAAAGGACAGCCAGGAGATTTGCTTCATCCCCGACAACGATTACGCCGCCTTCCTTAAAAATCTCACGGGCAAAACTCCCGAGGAGGGAAATTTCATAGACGCGGACGGAAACGTCATAGGACGTCACAGAGGGATTATCCATTATACCGTCGGGCAGAGAAAGGGGCTCGGCGCCGCTTTCGGAAAGCCCATGTTTGTCACCGCCGTAAATCCCGCCGAGAACACCGTCACATTGGGGGAAAACGGAGCCCAGTATTTCTCCGCCTTCACCGCAGATAATGTCAACATCATAGAAAGCCGATATTCGTGCACAACCTTTGAGGCCTCGATAAAGATACGCTGCCAGGCAAAACCCGCCAAAGCTCTTGTAACTCTGGACGGCGAGGGAAATATGTACGCGGAGTTTGCGGAGCCTCAGCGCTCCGTGACCCCGGGACAGCTTGCGGCGGTCTACGTCGATGATTTTGTGGCGGCGGGAGGCAGGATTATTTCCTGCGAAAAATGACGCTGAAAATCACCGAAAACCAAAAAGCAGACTCAAGAATATCTTTTCTTTTGCTTAAAATACCGTGAGCTTTTTTCAGTTGACAAATCGGCTCAATAGTAATATACTATTTGTGTTATCGGCGCGTCAGCGCTGCATAGGGGCTCGTAGCTCAGTTGGGAGAGTGCTACATTCGCATTGTAGAAGTCGAGGGTTCGAATCCCTTCGAGTCCACCAGAAAACGACATTCTTATTATCGGAATGTCGTTTTTTATTTTCATTTTGCTTTATAGGTGGTTTTATGTTCGGTTTTAAAAAGGAAAATATTTCCTCGTCTCAGACTGTCGATATAATAGAAAACACGGTATATGAGCGTTTCCTGGCTTTGGGATTCAAAAAATACGGACGCACCCTTCACCGCTTTACGGATACCGACATTTCCCAGGTTATCAATTTTCAGAACGGATGCCCGCAAAAAGGCATCTCCGACACTTTATGGGTAAATCTCGGTATACGTATTCCTGAATGTGCCGAAAGGAAATTCGTAACGGAAACGTTAAAAAAATATTATCACGAATACGAATGCAATATACGAACCAGGCTGGACTCTTTTATCGGCGACGGAAACGTCGGATACAGCTTGAAAAAGCCACCTGAAAAAACAGGAGAATATATTTTAAAAAGGCTTACTGAGGATGTGCTGCCTGTTTTTGAAGCTCTCGGCAGCCGTGACGGAATTCTCAGCAGCAGAAGGAGATTTTCCGCATTTGACGAAATGTATAACCATCTTATCCTCCTTGACGAATCTATGATATACGGAAGGCGAGGAGACACTTTAAAGGCCGCGGAGCTTTTTAATGAATACTATACAGCTTGTCTGAGGGAATATAACGACGCCTTGAAATACGGAAGGAAAGTATATCTTCACAAAGGAGAAAGGATCGTATATCACTGCACAAAAACAAATAAAACCGAAACCGTCACCGCCCCTGAAAGCGGCTATGTAACAATATACAACGCCGACAACCGTCACTTGGAATACCTGCTGGGACTGGCGGAACAATTAAATATTTCCGTCAATGACAGCCCCTTGCTGTAATCTGCACGTCTTATTTAAAATTTTATAAAATGAAAATGTATGGTTGCAGGTAGCATATTTTTTGTGATAAGATAATCTTGTCAATATAATAAACGAAAACGAAGGTGGTAAATTCATGTTGTTTTCCAAAAATCTTCCAAACGAAGAAGCGATGCATAGCTTCTGGCAATGGTTCTCGGACAATGAGCAATGGATAATAGAATCCTCGAAAACCAATCCACATGAGATTGTTTACGCAATAGATGAGCATTTAGTACCTGTATTTTCATATTTTAAAAAAGAGCTTGAATTCCAATTCGGCTATAACGACGGTCAAGGAGAGTTTTTCTTTTTTGACCTCAGAAACAGGCAGCTGCACAGGGACGCTTTGCATCTGTCTGAATTGATGCCCGAAGAACTTAAAAAACGCTGGACCTTCATAATCGAGCACTGAACAGACAAAACCGCCCTTGCAGAACTAAGCTGCGGGAGCGGTTATTTTTTACTTGATTTTTCACAGCCACTTCCTGTGTCTGAAATACATTATCAGCGCTACCACTATCCCCGCGCTGGCGCCTATAAACCCAAGATAACCGTACTTCCAGTGAAGCTCGGGCATATTGATGAAATTCATACCGTACCAGCCCACAAGGAGGGTAAGGGGAAGAAAAATAGCGGTGACCACCGTAAAGACCTTCATAAGATTGTTCTGCTGGATTGAAAGCTGGGACTGATATGTCTCCTGCATTTGCAGGACTATTTCCTGAAGATTGCAGACCTTATTCAGATATCTGTCCGTTCTTGCCCCCAAAATCGTCATGCGCTTTATGGTGGAGGCTTTGAAAATCTTATTGTCGTTTATGGCGATCTCGTCAAAGACGGCGTCTATCTGCTCGTAATAGCGCTTGAGCCGCAAGAGCTTTTGCCGCCTCGCAAGGATTTCATCCATGGCAAAGTCAAGGCGTCCCGACAAAAGCCTCGTTATAGTGTTGTTTGTCTCGAGCTCGAAGGCGTCAAGGTAGTCCATGTCACCTGAAAAGAGCTTAACGAAAAAGCGGCAGAGGATCTGCTCGTTATTAAGAGCGCCCTCCTTCTCAATGATATCCAATATTTTTAGACTGTGGCTTTGAGCCGCCTCATCCTCACAGAAAAAGAAAAGGTCGTTTGAGTCGATATATATAAGGATTTTGGAATCCATAACGCTGTCGCTTCTTATATCATACCAGTTAAAGGCAAGAAGATTAAAATCCTCAAAGCTCTCAAAGCTTTCTATCTGACGCTCGCCGATATAATTAAAGGCCGCCGGCTCCATATATGGCGCCACCTGCGACATATTGCTGAACAAAACCGCTTTCAGCATATTTTTCCCTCCTTGCTGATACCTTAAACTTTATTTTATTATATGATTGACTAATATCCCTGTCAACTTTGCCGCTTCAGATTAAAAATGTATTATTTTACAAAAAGAAAAACCGCACTGCTCAGGTGCGGTTTATTCGTTTATTCGCCTTGAACGGCTTTATTATTCTTCCGTCTCTGTCACGGCGATGCCCAGCTCCTCAAGCTGCTCGGTATCCACCGAAGAGGGACATTCAGTCATAGGCTCGCTGGCATTCTGTACCTTGGGGAAGGCCACAACATCGCGGAGAGTTTCGCACTGAAGCATCTGCATGACAAGTCTGTCAAGACCTATGCCGAAGCCGCCGTGAGGGGGAGCTCCGTATTTGAAGGCTTCAAGAAGGAAACCGAATTTCTTGTGAGCCTCTTCCTTTGAAAGACCGAGAAGGTCGAAAATTCTCTGCTGCAAATCGGGGTTTGTGATTCTGATTGAACCGCTGGAAAGCTCGATGCCGTTAAGGACAAGGTCGTATGCCTTAGCGCGAACCTTTGCTTTATCGGTCTCAAGATAATCGAGGCACTCATCCATGGGAGCGGTAAAGGGATGATGCATCGCAACAAACTGCTGTAAATCCTCGTCCCAGTCGAAGAAGGGGAACTCTGTAATCCAGAGAAGATTATATCCCTTTCTCTCGATTTCAAGTCTGTTGGCAACCTCAAGGCGGAGTGCGCCGAGAACTGAAAGCACAAGGCTCTTTTTGGAGTCCGCTACAATAAGGATAACGTCCCCTGTTTCGGCTCCCGTTTTCTCCATAATCTTTGCCATCTCGTCCTCAGTCATGAACTTTGCAAAGGACGAGGTCATGCCGTCGGGAGTGAGTCTTGCCCAGGCAAGTCCCTTTGCGCCGATGCCTCTTACATATTCTGTGAGCTTGTCTATCTCTTTTCTCGTAAGCTTTGCAACGCCGTTCTTTGCATTGATAGCTCCTACGCTGCCTCCCGCTTCAACGGCGCCCTTAAATACGCCGAAGCCGCAGTTCGCTGCAATCTCCGTAAGGTCGCAAAGCTCCATGGCAAAGCGCGTGTCGGGCTTATCGGAGCCGTAGCGCTCCATTGCCTCCTTATATGTGAGCCTCGGAAGGGGAAGCTGAATATCAACATCGAGAGCCTCCTTGAACACTCTCTGCATGAAGCCCTCGCCCACAGCAAGGACGTCCTCCATATCCACAAAGGACATCTCAAGGTCAATCTGAGTAAACTCAGGCTGACGGTCCGCACGAAGGTCCTCGTCGCGGAAGCATCTTGCAATCTGCATATATCTGTCAAAGCCCGCAACCATTGAGAGCTGCTTATAAAGCTGCGGAGACTGGGGAAGAGCGTAGAAGGTGCCCTTATGGATACGGCTGGGCACAAGGAAATCCCTTGCTCCCTCGGGAGTGGACTTTATAAGCATGGGGGTCTCTATCTCAATAAATCCGTTTTCATCAAAGTAATCTCTTGCTATTTTCGTAATCTTATGACGCATGAGAATGTTTTTCTGAAGGTCGGGACGGCGCAGATCAAGATAGCGGTACTTGAGCCTTGTGAGCTCTGAGGTCTGGCAGTTTTCCACGATTTCAAAGGGAGGGGTTTCACTTTTCGCAAGGATTCTGAGCTCAGTTACCTCGATTTCAATTTCGCCTGTGGGAATTTCAAGGTTCTTTGAGCTTCTCTCTCTTACAACGCCCTTTGCGCCGAGAACAAATTCACTTCTGACAGAAAAAGCCTTATCGAAAACAGCTCTGTCCGTATTGTCGTCAAAAGCGAGCTGTACAATACCCGTTCTGTCCCTCAAATCAATGAATATTAGGGCACCCAAATCTCTCTGGCGCTGGACCCAGCCGAATACCGTCACCTCTCTGCCTACATCCTTTGACGTAAGGGCGCCGCAGTAGTCGGTCCTTTTAAGTCCCGTTATAAATTCCATTATTTGTTACCTCCCGTAAAAAGAGAATTTAAATCGAAGCCGTCGGCAAACTCTATTCCGTCGCCCAGACCCTTCACCGCCTGCTGTACGCTTATGCCCATGAAGTCCTCGCCGAAGGTGTCAAGCTTTACGGTAATGCTTTCGCCCGTATCCATATCCTTGAGGGCCGCCTCGCCGTTCTCAATTTCTCTTGAACCTATTACGACGGTATATCTTGCGTTCAGCTTATTGGCGTATTTCATCTGCGCTTTGATTGAGCGTCCCGTAACGTCGTAGAGAGCCGTAAGTCCGTCGCCTCTTATATCGGAAGCCAGCTTGACGGCGCAGAGTTTTGCCTCGTCGTCGGCGGCGGCGATAAATATATCGCACCTCTCGTCCTCGGGCATGGGGGTCTGCTGTGATTTAAGGAGCAGCATGAGCCTTTCAATACCCATAGCGAAGCCCAAAGACGGAATGTGCGGTCCGCCCAGCTCTTCTACAAGTCCGTCGTAGCGTCCGCCGCCGCAAACAGTGCCCTGGGCGCCGATATCCTGCGATACAAACTCGAAAACGGTTCTCGTGTAGTAGTCGAGTCCTCTTACGATTGTGGGGTCTATTTCATACTCGATATTCATGGCCTCAAGGTATTTCTTTACCTTTTCAAAGTGGTCGCGGCAGTCGTCGCAGATATAGTCGAGAACCACGGGGGCCTTTGAAGCGATTTCGGAGCAGACGGGGCTCTTGCAGTCGAGGATACGCATGGGGTTGCGCCGGAGTCTCTCTTGACAGGTTTCGCAGAGCTCCTCGCGGTGGCTCTCAAAATACTCCCTTAACGCCTCCTGATATTTTGCTCTGCACTGAGGGCATCCGATGGAATTTATGAAGAGCTTTAACCCCTTTACCTCGAGAGTATCGAACACATCCTTTGCAAGAGCTATGACCTCAGCGTCGGCCTCCGGCTCAGCTGCACCGAGACACTCAACACCAAACTGATGGAACTCCCTGAGCCTGCCTGCCTGGGGCTTTTCATAGCGGTAGCAGGAGGTGAAATAGCAGACCTTTACGGGCAGGGGCTCATTGTGGAGTCCGTGCTCCAAAAAGGCTCTTACCGCGCCTGCCGTGCCCTCGGGACGCAGAGTAATGGAGCGGTCGCCCTTATCTGTAAACGTATACATCTCCTTCTGCACAACGTCCGTTGTGTCGCCGACGGAACGCTGGAAAAGCTCTGTATGCTCAAATACGGGAGTTCTTATCTCCCTGAATCCGAAACGTTTTGCGGCGTCCAGCATAACGCCCTCAACATATTGCTGTTTATAACTCTCAGCGGGGAGCAGGTCCTGGGTTCCCCTTATCGCTTTTGTAAGCAGTGCCATAAAATCATCCTTTTCTTTACTGTAATAAAAACAAAACCTCCGTCCCGACTAAGGGACGAAGGTACATTCTCCGTGGTGCCACCCTTTTTGAGCCTTGCGTCACAAGGCTCCGCTTTATCCCTTAACGCGGGAAACGTCGCAAAAAGCGATTGGCTCCGAGGGCGTCTTTCCGCAAACTCATCCTCAGGCGCTCGCAGCATAATGCGCCATTCTCTGAAAAGGCTTTGTTTGCTTACTCTTCCTCATCAACGCCGTTTTATATTATGACTTTGGATTTACTATATCGCGCCAGTCAAGGTCGCCTCTGTCAAGGCTGTGTATAAGAGCCTCAGCAGTAGCTATATTTGTAGCAACAGGTATATTGTGAACGTCGCACAGTCTGAGAAGGCTTGCCTCGTCAGGCTCCCCTGCCTTGGGGTTAAGCGGGTCGCGGAAGAAAAGGAGCAAATCTATTTCGTTGCACGCTATTCTTGCAGAAATCTGCTGGTCGCCGCCCTGTGAACCGCAGAGGAATTTTTGTATTTCAAGACCGGTCGCTTCCGATACCATTTTGCCGGTTGTTCCCGTCGCGCAAAGCTTATGTCTGCTCAAAACTCCGCAGTATGCGATACAAAACTGAACCATTAACTCTTTTTTCGCATCGTGTGCCGTTATAGCAATATTCATACTCTATCCCCTCCAATTATTGATTTTTTTCACTAATTCAACTAATAATATCATATTTTCTATATCTTTTCAAGCCTTTTTAAAGGTAAATCTTCGCCCTCCAGCCTTTTCACAATTCTTTGAGCCGCGGCGTACATTTTTGTCTTTTTGGGCACGGCCCTGCCGTACATTGAAAGCTGAGCCGCCTCTGCGCTGTAAGGAATTATTCCCCTGAGCTGCACTCCCGTTCCGTCGATTACGGAATCTATATCGAGATTGGCGCCGTGCTTTGTCTCCCAGCAATCGAATTTGTTCAGAATAAGATAAATCTCAGGTATCTCCATTTCATAGAGCCTGTCCGCAGCGGCGCGGCAGCTTCTTATGCTTACCGTCTCCGCCGCAGCTACTACAAGAGCCGTATCGGCGTTGGCCGCAGCAAGGCGGAAGCCTCTTCCCGTTCCTGCAGGAGAATCTATCAAGATGTAATCAAAATCTTCGTCATAGCTGAGCAGGACTTCGCTGAAAGACTCGGGAGTAAACCTGTCGTCCCATGACAAAGGCGCCGCCAAAAGGGAACAGAAGGGAGAAACCTGAGTCAATGCATCTTCACTGCGGCAAGCCCCGCAGATAATATCTCCCCAGTTATACAGAACCTTTTCCTGAACCCCCAGCATTATGTCGAGGCTTCCGAGGCCGCTGTCACAGTCGGCGAGCAATACCTTTTTCCCCTCGCCGGTAAGCACCTCGGCCAGCACCGTACACAGGGTGGATTTTCCCGTTCCGCCCTTACCGGAAACCACCGCTATTTTTTTTGCCATCTCCGCACCGTCCCGTAAATTCAAATTCTGATTCTTTATTGCCTTCGATTTTAATAGAGAAGCTGTCCTACCTGCTGTGCAGCCTCTATGCTGGAAGTGTCATTAAAATAAGCGTCATATATGGCTTTTGCAACCTTAGCCGTTGAGGAACTGTTTTTCGCATCTTCGATAGATACGGCAATGGCAATCTGAGGATCATCAAAGGGAGCGAATGTTATAAGGAAGCAGTTTGTCTGCTTCTGAATTTCTCCGTCCTTTTCGGCGTAAACCTCAGCAGTACCCGTTTTACAGGCAATCTGAGGATCATATCCATGAAGGTATGAATAAGTCGCGCTTCCCGTATACTCGGAAACAAGGGACATACCTTTCTTTATTATACCGAGATTTGTCTCGGAAAATCCTGTTTCAAGAGCGACCTGCGGCTGCTTTTCGAGAATTGTTTCACTGTAATCGTAGCTCTTTACGCTCTTCACTATGTGTGGAACATATCTTGTGCCGCCGTTCGCGATTGTTGCGCAGTAAACGGCAAGCTGAATGGGAGTTACAAGGGTATCTGACTGTCCGATAGAAGCCTGCACCGTGTCACCGACCATCCACTGGGCTCCTGCGTGGTTCTGGGCAAACTCATCGGGATTGGCAACCATACCAGTAACCTCTGGAAGCTCAATGCCCGTCTTCTGTCCGAAGCCCATTTTGGAGGCGTAGTAGTTGATTTTATCTATACCCAGCTGATAGCCCGTCTCGTAAAAGAATACGTTGCAGGAGTGCTCAAGGGCGTGAACCACATTAATGTCTCCGTTATTTTCAAGGCAGTAGAACTGAGTGGGAAATCTCCAGTAGGAGCCGTTGCAGTGGAATGTAGTATTCTCCGTCAAGATGCCCTCTTCCAGACCGGCAAGTCCTATAAGGGGCTTGAAAGTTGAACCGGGAGCGTAGGCGCTGAGCAGAGCCCTGTTCCAAAGGGGAGCTCCCGCATCGCTGTTGAGCTGGGCGGCGTTTTCACTGTATGTTGAAATATCATAGGTGGGATATGAAGCGCAGGCAAGCACCTCACCCGTATCAACGTCGATAGCCACTGCGGAACCTGCCGAATTCGAGTAGCCTTTTGATTCCAGATCCTCAATCGCTTCGGCAAGGGCCTTATTTGCGGCTGTCTGCAAGTTTTTGTCTATTGTAAGAATGACCGTGTTTCCCTGAACGGGATCCTGTGTATATTCTGTTGAAACATTTCCTTCGCTGTCCGTTGTAACTGTCTTTTTGCCGTTATCTCCTCGGAGGTATTCCTCCATAACGGCCTCAATTCCGTCCTTGCCGATAAGGTCGTCCATTTGATAGCCCTGCTCCTTAAGCTCGGCATATTCGTCCGCATCCATAGCGCCGACTCGTCCGATTATATGAGGTGCAAGGGTTCCGTCAACATATTCGCGGTAGGGTACCACTTCAACGTCAACACCTTTATAAAATGTACCGTTCTCCTTGACCTTTGAAACAGTTTCCGTCGAGACATCCTCCGCAAAGGTATAGGGATTGCTTACGGAAAACAGATTCTGCGCCATGCCGAAGCATACTGAAGCTATATTTCTCGCATCCGCCTGACTGTAATCCTGAAGAGAATATTTCTCTATAAGGGCGTCAAAGCAATTCTGCGCCGTAGCGTAATCGTTAAGGTGGAGCACATCTTTGGATTTAAGATATGATATCTCCGTATCGGAATCCTCTTTAAAGGTTATTTTCCCGTCTGAACCGAACACAAGAGGAAGGGGGTCGTTCCATTCCTCTCCCTGACCGTTTAAGAGATTTATAAGGGAAAGAATTATCTCGTTGCGGCTCTCCTGTTCGTCGGAAGAGGGAAAATACGCGGCGTCAAAGACAAGGGAATTGCCCTGACGGTTTATTACAAGGGGACTTCCGTTTCTGTCAAGGATTTCTCCTCTCGCCGCCTCTACCTCCACGTTCCTTCTGACCGTGGAATTCGCCGCCTGAAGATATTCCTCGTGATCTATCACCTGAACACCCACCATGCGTCCCGCAAAAACGAGAAAAGAGGTGAGCATAATACCTACTAAAATATAGAGCCTGAGCTTTAAATTCGCCTTTCGCTTGGTTTTCATAAAGCACCTCCAGTGCTATTCTTCCTCCGGCTCCCTGCCCATAGGCTCACGGCGCAGCGCCTTGGCCACGGCCCGTACAGGGAAATACATAATCGGAAGGAACACGAGTGTATACGCCGCCGACGGCAGATATATCCTCCACAGCGGGAGAAAAGCACCGTCAATTCCTGCAAACACAAAATAGAAAAGCCAGAATACGACGTTGTGTACAATGGTTATCCCGCCGCAGAGACAAACAGCCGCCATAAAATTGTTTCTCATCATATAGCGGACGAGAAAGCCGCACAAAAATCCTGCCGCCATCAGCACTACCCCGTGATAGCCCTGTCCTCTGGCAGCGATGCTGTCCCAAAGCAGGCCGGCAAAAAGGCCCGCTATCGCACCCCAGGTCTCTCTCTCAAACATTCCCACGCATACAACGGCAGGAATCAATATAAATGCATTTACGCCGAAAATTTCAGGAATCCAAATGCCGCTGCTCTGAAGGAGAAAACAGCAGAATATGAACACCAGCGAAATCGCGCGCCTTATGATTAAGTTTTTGTTTTCTCTGATATATAACATGGACTTTACTCCAAACCGAACGGCTTACACCGCATTATTCTGCCGAACTTTCTCCGTCCGTAGTTATTCCCTGACCTTCAAAGTCCGTGATTACAAAAACCGCATCCAGCTTCGAAACGTCAACACCGGGCTTTATGACGGCATAAGAAGAAATATCGTGAGTGTTGTCTTTGATTTCGGTGACCGTACCTATTATAAGATCACGGGGATAAACTCCGCCTATACCAGAGGTGGCCACAATGCCGCCCGTGGCAATGGCAGTTTCGCTTTCTATTCCCGAAAGCTTGATAAGCCCCTGAAGGGCAAGCTCCGTATCGCCTGAGGCAAAGCCGCTTTCGCCTGTCCTTATTTCATAGGCGCCGACGCTTACCTGAGGGTCAAGCACGGTTTTTACAACGGAATAGGTGGGAGCTGTCTTTACTACGACTCCCGCAAGATATTCTCCCGAAATAACCGGGTCGTTTACGGCTACTCCATCATTTGTGCCTTTATTTATGACAAAGGAGTAAAACATATCCGCAGTATCGCGGCTTATAACCCTCGCGGAGGAAAAGACAAAATCATTGTGCTCTTCCTTTACTTTAAGAAAGTCCTCATAGATCAGATTTTCTTTTAAAGTCTTTTCGTAGTCAACAAGCTGCTTCTGATACTCTTCAACCTGCTGCTGAAGCTCTTCAACCTGTTTTTTATATGTTCCGGCAGATACAAACCCGCCGCCTATTTCCCCTATCTTTTCCGACACAAAAGCCGAAAGCCTCTGCACAGGCCCGAATACCGTTCCCAGTGCAGAGGACAAAACAGATGTGCCGTTATGCGAGGCCGCCGCCGCAACGGACGCCACAATGACGACCGCCAATACGGCTGCAAGCACTTTAAGACGGGTACTGCGGAAAAATTCACGCATAACTATCCCTCACGGTACATTATTGATTTTACGCAGAAAGCTTAATCCCTGCTGTCAAAGTTCTTGTTGGAGGTAAGGCTGAGCATATCCTTTTCGAGGCATTTGCCTGTTCCGTCAACAACGCAGTCGAGAGGATTCTCGGCAACGTGTACGGGCATCTTCGTCTCCTCGGAAATGAGCTTGTCAAGGCCTCTGAGAAGGGCGCCGCCGCCTGTGAGCATAATGCCGTGGTCAATGATATCGGCGGAAAGCTCAGGGGGAGTTTTCTCAAGGGTGGAACGGATGGCGTCGAGGACTTGATTTACCGGATCGGCAAGAGCTTCTCTGATCTCCTCTGCGGAAATCTCGATGTTCTTGGGAAGTCCGTCCATAAGGTTGCGGCCCTTTACGTCCATGGCGCCTTCGCCCTCATAGGGATATGCGGAACCGATCTTGATCTTTATATCCTCTGCTGTTCTTTCACCGATAAGCAGATTATACTTTTTCTTGATGTAGGAGATGATAGCCTCGTCGAAATCGTCTCCCGCGACTCTTGCGGAGCATGAAGTTACTATGTCGCCCAGAGAGATAACGGCAACCTCAGCAGTACCGCCGCCGATATCTACGACCATGCTTCCGGTAGCTTCGCCTACGGGAAGACCCGCTCCGATAGCAGCTGCCATGGGCTCCTTGATAAGGCTTACATATTTTGCGCCTGCGCTTCTGGCAGCATCATGAACAGCACGCTTCTCAACGCCCGTTACGCCTGAGGGCATACAGATCATAACCCTCGCCTTGCTGAAGGGAGATGTGCTGATAGCACGGCGGATGAAAGCTTTAAGCATATCTGAAGTCATATCAAAATCTGCGATAACTCCGTCTTTAAGGGGACGCTTTGCTACAATCGAGCCAGGGGTACGGCCGATCATTTCCTTAGCCTCGGTTCCGACCGCAACTACGCGGGGAGGATTTGAACGAACATCAACCGCAACAACGGAAGGCTCTCTTATAACAATTCCTTTTCCTTTTACAAAAACAAGAGTATTCGCAGTACCAAGGTCAATTCCTATGTCCTGAGAAAATAACATTTTGGTTTACTCCTTTCACTTCGGGATTAAGTACGAAACCCCATAACTGCATTTTTGACAATAACACATGTTATTATAACTCACAACCGCTTGTTTCTCAACAGTTTAAGTAAAATTGAAACTAATTTTTTACTTTTTTATAAAAAAATCAATGACTTTTTTATGTTTTTACACCGTATTCGGTTTAAAATCAACTTTTCTTTACTTCACTTAAGAACCATGTCAATCACTTATATTTATGCGTATATCAAATTATGTCCTTTTCCGACAGAATGCCGGCGCGTTTGAGAGCTCTCGCTGTTTCAGCGGCGGGAAGTCCCATAACCGAGAAAAAATCCCCGTCTATCCTTTTTACAAAAGCACTGCCCAGTCCCTGTATTCCGTAAGCGCCCGCTTTATCCATAGGCTCTCCTGTCTCGACATATCTGATACACATCTCCTCGGTCAGTGGATAAAACTCTACCTTTGTTTCTTTTACAAATATCTCTTCGCATTTTTCGTTCTTTACGCAGACGCCCGTATATACGCTGTGAGTTTTGCCCGAAAGCTTCAAAAGCATACGAACGGCATCATTTTTATTTTGGGGTTTCCCGAGAATTTCCCCCTGAGAGGCCACAATCGTATCGGAGCCGATAACGGTAAAATCCTGTTTTCCTTCTTCGCATAGTTTTTCATATGCTGCAAAAGCCTTTCGCTCGGCTAAAATTTCGGCGGCACTCTCAGGTCCCGTCCCTTCCTCCAGCTCCTCACTGCAGCCGAAGGTCCTGACGGTAAAGCGGTATTCCATATTTTCCAGTATCTCTTTTCTTCTGGGAGAACCCGACGCAAGTATCAGCTCCATTTCTTCATCGCCTCATTTCCTGCCCGTGGAACCGAAGCCGCCTTCGCCTCTGTCGGTCTCCTCAAGGCTGTCCGCCTCAACGATGTCAGCGACGGCAACGGGCATGAGCACCATTTGGGCAATCCTTTCGCCCGGCTCTATGGTATATTCCTCAGAAATCTGATTTATGACGCCTACCCTTATTTCTCCGCGGTAGTCGCTGTCCACAACTCCTACAGAATTAAGAAGCCCGATCCCGTGCTTTATGGAAAGTCCGCTCCTGGGAAAAATGAACAACCCGAAGCCTGCCGGAATCTGAGCTGATATTCCCGTGGGAATAAGCGCCGTCTCTCCGCCTTTAAGGGTTATCCCCTCATCTATACAGGCGCAAAGATCCATGCCCGCGCTGCCTTCGGTAGCCCGCTTCGGAACTACCGCTTTTTCACTGAGCTTTTTAATTTTAATTATTTCCAAAACTATTCAACACCTCTGTAATAAAGTCCCCTGGTAAATTCGCCTGTCGGCTTTTCCCATTTTTCGTAGGCGAGAAGCACCCGCTCTGCTTCCTCCCTCGTTTCGTCGGTAAAACGGAACATCCTAAAATCTGCGTTTGATATTTCGCGGAGCCTGTCGCCCATATAGAGCGGTCTGGAATTGAGCAGTTCGCTGCATCCGAAGCTGCACATTACGGGAAATTCCGTTCCCTTTCTGTCTGTAATAATGCCGTGACCGCCGCATTTGCCGCATTTTACTTTTCCGTTTGCGGCGGGACAGTTCCTTGTAAGCATGAGGGGCAGCCTGCCGTAAACTATTATCCCTCTGGGAAGGTCTCCGCCGATTTCGGCAACTGCTCCGAGAGTCATCTCAAAGGACATCACGCATGCGGAAACGCTCATTTTCCCGATTTCCTCAAGGCTCAGAGTGTTCATTATATTGAGCCCGAAATCTGCGTATATTTTAAACCCTGCCTCGCGGGCAAGGCGTACTGAGCCGATATTCCCGCACAGGGCGATTTTCACTCCCGCTCCGAGAGCCTCGGAAAGCATCCTGACAACAGTTTCTTCCTTCCCGAACATGCCTCTCGGGACCTCTGCTCCGAGCCTGTCCGCGCCGACCTTTTCGAGTCCCTCTCTCCATTTTGTGAGAGGCACAAAAATCGGGCCGCCGCTTTTCTCTTCAAGTACCTTTTGGGGAATCTGAGCGACTGAGGCAAAACGGTAAACGTTTTTCACCTTGCCCGAAGAGTGAGGACGAAGCACAATATTTTTTCTGTCAAAAGGAACTGGTTTTATCCTGCCCAGTTCTCCCTCAAGCTTTTCGAGAGCCTCCCGTCTGAGATTGTTGACCGAAGCCGCAGGCAGAGCGATATCGCCCGCTATCTCCGCATCGATATTGGTGCAATAAAAGGGAGTGCCTCCCGTTTTATTAAGACGTTCCTTGACTTCCTCTTCGCTTGTGGGCCGTTTTACGGCTTTTTCACAGGGTTTTTCATCAGTCACAAATACAGTTTTTCCTCCTGCCTTTACGGCAAGGCTCATATTTTCCCCCTCCGCCGCATAGAATGACATCTCACAGCCTACGAGGGGAACCTCCTTTCGGTAAAGGTTTTCAAGTGACGACAGCACACCCTTAGCGGCGGCTACATCATCCTTTTCCCTTTTCCCGAACATTTCCTTACCTGTATGTCCGGTAAAATATCCATCCGTAAAGCCAGAACGGGAGAACACGCTTCTGAGCCTTTCCCTTCTGTCAAAGTCATAGGTACCCTCAAGAGAGCTCCTGCAGCTTTCCACAGCCGCAGCCACATACTCGGGACGCTTCATTCTGCCCTCTATCTTAAAGGAGGTGACGCCTGCGTCTGAAAGTTTTTTCAAATGCTCAATTATTGAAAGATCTTTAAGGCTTAAATCATTTCCCGTGCCGCCATCGACGGCAAAAGGAAGGCGGCAGGGCTGGGCGCAGAGACCTCTGTTTCCGCTTCTGCCTCCCAAAACCGCGCTTAAATAGCACTGACCCGAAACGCACATACACAAAGCGCCGTGTACAAATACTTCCAACTCCGCCTTGCACTTGGCGGCGATCTCTTCGATTTCCCGCAAACTCATTTCACGGGCGAGAACCACTCTTTTAAAGCCCATATCCTCAAGCTCACGCACTCCCGAAAGAGTGTGTACCGACATCTGTGTGGAGCCGTGAAGGGGCATTCCGGGGGCGCACTCTCTCGCAAGAACTGCCACTCCCAAATCCTGAACGATAAACGCGTCCACTCCCGCAAGGCAGCCCCCCTCCAGCGCCGATTGAGCCTTTCCAAGTTCACGATCGCCCACCAGAGTATTCACCGCAAGATAAACCTTTACTCCTCTTGCGTGACAGTAGGCAACTCCCTCGGCAAGCTCATCGAAGGAAAAGTTGGCGGCATTTTTTCTGGCGCTGAGTTCTTTTCCGCCTAGATAAACAGCATCTGCGCCGCAGCGCACAGCTGCCGTAAGAGATTCGAACGATCCGGCAGGCGCCAGAATTTCTCCACGTTTCATTTATTTCTTACCCTCTGCGGCAAGCTTCGCCTGAAGCTTCTGAACCTCTCGGCTGAGTCTCTCAACCTCTCTTCTGGCAACCTCCACCTCCATACGGGCCCTTGCGGAATCCTCGAGATAATCTTTTATCTGGCCCCGCAAATTGTCAGCGCTTTTTTCCGCTTTTTTATACATGTCGCAATATTCAAGAGCCGAAAGCACCGCTGCCTGAGTAACGGAAACCCCCGCATTATCATTCAGAATTCCTGTTATCTTTTCATTAATCTCATCGCCTAAAGACGCTGTATATTCAACGCTGTCATCGGTAAGAATAGAATATTCGTATCCACACATCGTAAGTTTTACTTTGTTCTTTTCCATTTTTGCACCCCATTTGTCAGAAGATGTGTATATGTATTTATTATACAATATAAAACTATCTTTATAAAGGTTTTTTTGCTCTATTTTACACGATAAATCCCGATTTTCATATAAACTGCCGATATTATGTAACAAATGCTCAATTATGTAAGAACAATTTCGTTATATTACCATCGCCTTTAGAGTTGAAAAATCGGTGATTTTAGTATAAAATATATAACATCTTCTGGATAAACGCGCTTTTTTATATCATTTTTTGGAGGAATTGTATGAATTACTCATTATCAAAGGCTCAAATATCCGAGCTTATACAGCAGAAGCTTTCACACCTTTTCGGTGTCTCCGCAAAAGAGGCCAGCTATGAACAATTTTATAAAGCTTTAGCAACCATAGTTAAGGACATGATGAACACAGGCAGAAGCGAATTTGACAAAAAGGCCATAAACGGCAGCGGAAAGCACGTTTACTACCTGTGCATGGAGTTCCTTATGGGACGCTCTCTTAAAAACAACCTTTACAACCTGGGACTTACGAAAGCGGCGGAAGAAGCTCTCAAGGATTTCGGCATCACTCTCGAAAACCTCTATGAGAGCGAACCCGACGCGGGTCTCGGCAACGGCGGTCTCGGAAGGCTTGCCGCCTGTTATCTGGACGGTCTCGCTTCTCAGGGCTACCGTGCCACCGGTTATTCAATTCTTTACGAATACGGAATCTTTAAGCAGAAGATAGTCGACGGCTGGCAGACTGAGCTCCCCGATTCATGGCTTCCCGGCGGAGACATTTGGCTCGTTCCCAAGGAGGAATGCTCCATAGAAGTACGCTTCGGCGGAAAAATAAACGACGGCTGGGACGGCTCCTACCACTATGTTGAGCACACCGATTACACAAGCGTTTTCGCCGTGCCCAACGATATGTATGTCTCAGGCAAGGACGGCAAGGGCATCAGCGTTTTGAGGCTCTGGCAGTCAAAGGCCCCCGGCTTCGACATGAACCTCTTTAATCAAGGCGACTACATGCGCGCTATGGAGCGTACCGCCATGGCGGAGGTCATCAGCAAGGTCCTTTATCCCTCCGACAATCATCCCGAAGGCAAGAGCCTCAGGCTCCGTCAGCAGTATTTCCTGGTTTCTGCTTCCATACAGGATATTGTCCACCGCCATCTGCGCGAATACGGCACCATGGATAATTTTGCCGACAAGGTGGCAATTCATGTAAACGATACGCATCCCACCATGGCTATCCCCGAGCTTATGAGGATACTCCTTGACGAGTGCGGCTACGGCTGGGACGAAGCCTGGAAAGTAGTGACGAGCACTATCGCCTACACTAACCATACAGTCATGAAGGAAGCTCTCGAGTGCTGGTCCGAGGAGCTTATCCGTTCAATGCTTCCGAGAATATATCAGATCACAAAGGAAATCGACAACCGTCTGAGAAAATTTATCTGGGACAGCACAGGCAATGCCGACGCTGTTGAAAGAATGGCGGTCATTTCAAACGGAGTGGTGCGCATGGCAAATTTGTGCGTTGCGTCCTGTCACAGCGTAAACGGAGTTTCCGCTCTTCACAGCCAGATACTCAAGGACTCCGTCTTTAAGGATTACTACTCACTGTTCCCCGCCAAATTTAAAAACGTAACAAACGGAATTGCCCATCGCCGCTGGCTCTGCCAGTCAAATCCCCGTCTGGACTCCTACCTTTCGGAGCTTCTCAGCGCCGATTTCTCCCATGACGCCGCCGCTCTTTCAAAGCTTGCCGCTTATAAGGACGACAAAACCGTCCTCAATGAGCTTGAAAAAATCAAAACAGCCAACAAAAAGGATTTTGCAAAGCTCGTCAAAGGGACTAACGGCATCGACATAGACCCCGAATCTATTTTTGACGTTCAGGTGAAGCGTCTTCACGAATACAAACGACAGAACCTCAACGCTCTGAATATTTTAGCCCAATACCTTGCAATAAAGGCAAACCCCAACGGAAACTTTGTACCTAAAACTTATATTTTCGGCGCAAAGGCCGCTCCCGGATACTTTATGGCAAAGAAGATAATCAACCTTATATGCTCCGTTGCAGAGCTTGTAAACAACGACCCCGACGTTAAGGGCAGGCTCAAGGTTGTATATATGGAGGACTATAACGTCACTTTGGCAGAAAAGCTCATGCCTGCCGCAGACGTAAGCGAGCAGATTTCCCTTGCGGGAACCGAGGCAAGCGGCACGGGCAACATGAAGCTCATGCTCAACGGTGCCATAACTCTCGGCACCCTTGACGGCGCAAACGTTGAGATACATGAGGCAGTGGGCGACGAGAACATCTTCCTCTTCGGAATGACGACACCCGAAGTTGACGATCTCAAGAGAAGAGGCTATCACCCCGACCAGTATTACCACAACAATCCGGAGCTCCACAAGATCCTCGACATGATAAATTCCGACATTGCCGGCAAAGCTTTCCGCGAAGTTGGCTTCGCCCTTATCAACAGCGACCCCTATAAAGCCCTCGCCGACTATGCCGACTACCGCCGCGTACAGGAGCATATATCCGAGGTCTGGAAGGACAGGGAAACCTGGAACAGAATGTCCCTTATGAACATCGCCGGAGCAGGCAGATTTGCTGCGGACAGAGCCGTCAGGGAATACGCGGACAACATCTGGTTCACCTCTCCCGTAGAATAATTCTCAAAACGTTCTGCGGTTTTGAAATTAGGACCGCTGACACAAAAGCGTTTTTATGTTAAAATAGTTTTAAAGCGGGGCGAAGCTTCATGGCTTGGCCCCTTATTTTTGACAACAGGTGATTTTAATGAGCAGCATCCCCTTTAACTCCCGTGACACGATCTATAAATATCCCTTTGGCGCCCTAAGCTGCGGCTCAGAGGTTACCCTCAGAATAAATCTTCCGAGATACCTACAGTGCAGCTACGCTTTTCTTGTAATCCACAGGGACGACCTCTATCAGCCCCACTGCATCCAGATGGAGTGGAACGGCATGGACGGAGAAGATCACGAATGGTGGAAAACAGTCTACACCCTCC
Source organism: uncultured Oscillospiraceae bacterium (assembly GCA_949283785.1). Taxonomy (GTDB): domain Bacteria; phylum Bacillota; class Clostridia; order Oscillospirales; family Acutalibacteraceae; genus UMGS263. The sequence goes on along the minus strand of CASDTR010000068.1, from coordinate 17,776 downwards.
CCGAAACACCCGGTCTCTACTGGTATCATTTTGAATACGAGACCCCCTACGGCAGAAGCTGCGTCTTTAACAGCGGAAACGGTATAGGCAGAATAGGCGGAGTGAGCGCTGATTTCCAGCTCACGGTCTACGCTAAGGATTTCACCGTCCCCGAATGGCTCAAGGGCGGAGTTATCTATCAGATTTTCCCCGACAGGTTCGCGAAATCGGAAACTCCCAAAAGCAACGTGCCCGAGGGCAGAATCATCCACGACCGCTGGGGCGGGGAGCCCTGCTGGAGACCCGACGAACGAGGCAAAATCCTGAACAACGACTTTTTCGCAGGAGATCTGAAAGGAATCGAAGAACATCTTTACAGACTCAGGGAGCTGGGAGTAACCTGCCTTTATCTGAACCCCATTTTTAAAGCTTACTCCAATCACCGATACGATACCGCCGATTATTCCGAAATAGATCCCCTTCTCGGCAACGAGGAGAATTTTAAAAGCCTGTGTGAAGCGGCCGAAAAGCTTGGCATAAAAGTGATTTTAGACGGAGTTTTCAGCCACACTGGCGACGACAGCATATATTTCAACAAATACGGCACTTACGGCGATGGCGGAGCGTACCGCGACAAAAACAGCAAATATTACAAATGGTACAAATTTAAGAACTGGCCCGACAAATACCAGTCATGGTGGGGAATCGAAACCCTCCCCGAGGTAAAAGAGGAATGTCCCGACTTTATCGAATTTATAACGGGAGAAAAAGGCATCGCACGCAAATGGCTTCGCCTCGGAGCCTCGGGCTGGCGCCTTGACGTTGCCGACGAACTGCCCGACGTATTTCTCGATGCCCTTCGCAAAGCGGTAAAAGAAGAAAAGAAGGACGCCCTCGTATTAGGCGAGGTCTGGGAGGACGCCTCCAACAAATATGCCTACTCCAGCCGCAGAAGATATTTCCTCGGAAAACAGCTTGACAGCGTTATGAACTATCCCTTTGCCGCCGCGATCCTCCACTATCTCAGAAGCGGAAACGCTGACCTGTTTGCCCAGTCGGTTATGACGATCCTCGAAAACTATCCGCCCCAGGTCATAAACGTCCTCATGAACCACATAGGCACCCATGACACCGTAAGGGCCATTACCATGCTTGCGGGAGAGCAGTGCCGTGCGGGAGACAGACAGTGGCAAAGCGGAAGAAAGCTTTCGGAGCTTCAGTATGAACAGGGAATCAAGCTCATGAAAATGGCGTCGGCGATCCAATATACCCTTCCCGGCGTCCCATCCATCTACTACGGCGACGAGGCAGGCATGGAGGGCTATCAGGACCCGTTTAACAGGGGCTGCTATCCCTGGGGAAAGGAAAACCGAGAACTGCTGAGCTGGTATATGCTTTTGGGAAAAATCCGCAGAGCCTGTCCCGCCCTTAAGGACGGTTCATTTGAAGCAATTTCATCGGGAAATAAATGCGTTGCCTTTTCCAGGGAAAAGGACGAAAACGGCATACTCACAATCGTAAACCGAAACGACTATACCCTGAATTTCATCTTTCCCGCTCAGTGGCAGTGCAGCGAATGCCTCACGGGCATAGAGGCTCAGTATAACTATATAGATATGCCGCCCATGAGCGCTGCGGTTTTGGGCAAAGGCGAATGGGTGGAGGCTCTCGCCGAAGAGCTTTCAAAGGGCAAATAACGTTTTTAATTAAAAGCTGTATACTGAAATTTAAAACTTTATAAATTTTTCATTCGTTACCCAAGGAAACCTATTGCTCGTTACCTTGGGTAATGTGCTATTTTTATCTCAAGGAGGTGAAATCTATGTCTAAATATTCAAGCGGAGAAATTGCCGCAATGTGCGGGGTATCGGTTCGCACCGTTCAGTTTTACGACCGTCAGAACCTTCTCAAGCCCTCGGAAGTTTCAGAGGGAGGCAGACGGCTCTACAGCGAAAAAGACGTACGGAAGCTGCGCCTTATATGCATGTTCCGCTCCCTGGGCCTTTCTCTGGGCTGCATAAAGGAAATTTCTGAGCATGAGAACGCCAACGAAATACTCCTTGCCCTTCTGGATGAGCACGAAAAAACCATAACCGGAGAAATCGCACTCCTTCAAAAACAGAAAGATGCAGTAACATCCGTCAAGGAAGATATCCGCTCCTACGGCTTTCTCACCGTAGATTCTCCCGTGGACATAGAACAAAGAATGAAAAGCAAAAAATCCCTAAAAAAACTCCATGCAGTGATTCTGACTATCGGCATCATCATGGATATTCTGGAGATAATCGGCCTCGTTCACTGGATCAGAACAGGTGATTTTGTGCCTTTTGCGGTACTCTTTCTCATTGTCATAGCCTTGGGAATAATCCTCACCGCTCTCTACTACAAGGGCACAGCCTATATCTGCCCTCACTGCAAGGAACTGTTCAGACCATCACTTAAAAGCTTTCTCTTTTCCCTTCATACGCCTAAAACACGAAAACTCACCTGCCCGAAATGCGGCGCAAAGGATTTCTGCGTAGAGACAAGCGCAGAAGATGAAACTTTCGCAGGCAGCGTATAATACGGCAAAAACGGCGTCCCTTCGGAAAAATCCGTTTAATGGGACGCCGTTTTATTCTGCGCTGACTTATTTTTAAATAACGGTCAAAATCAGATATTGGGCATATTGGCGCTGGGCATCATCAAAACCTTTCCCGTGCCGCGGTAGACGTTTACAAGTCCCTCACCCGATGCGGCGGAGCCTATGAGAGTCTTTCCCGAACGCTCTACCGTAAAATTAAGGCTGTTGCTCCAGGCTATGGCAAGATTTCCGTCTATTTTCACAGCGTCGTTTTCCAGAGTGATCTCGATAAGCTCCTCCTTGGGGCAGAAGGACTCTATGCAGAAAACTCCGTTTCCGTTAAGGCTGAGATTGAAAAGTCCCTCGTTGCCCGCCACCGCCGAGGAAATGTTGCTGCGCATTACGGTCTTATGTTTAAGTCCTGCGTCGCAGGCAAGGAAAAGCCCGTCGTCAAGGACTACGGAGCCTCCCCATTCAGCAGTGTCAAGGAGGATGAGATGTTTATATGTAGGCTCCAAAACCAGTATGCCGCCGCCCGTGTATTCGGGCTTTATGGCGGATTCCTTTGTTACGGCTCCCCGAAGAGCCTTTGTAAACAGATCTCCCGCGCCCTTTATTCCCGTAGTGGCGTTCACGTTGCCCACCGACCACTGCATGGATCCCGCCTGCACCGTAACGTTGGCTACGGAAAGGTTGCAGATGAGCTGGCGTTTTCTGATATTCATTTCGGAAGAAAAATAAGCCGTCATGGCTCCCGAGGGCATAACGCTCAGATCGCGCTGCCACTCCGCAACGGCAAAGGGTCCCTTCTGGTCAAGGAGTTTTACATCGTCGTTATCGGTAAAGTTTGAAATTCTGAACATAATATTCTTTCCTTTCGTATTGAGTATATATCAATCGGCTTTATCCGCCCTGTTATGCAAGCTCAAGGCTCACGGAAAGGGGAAAGTGGTCGCTGGGATAAACCCCGTCATAGGTGGTCTGGACCACCTTGTACTCATTGACCGTAAAGCCGTTCTTCGAAACCATTACATAATCTATGCAGTCGTTGTCCAGGGCAGTACCCCAGTTCTGATAGGTGGCACTCGTCATGGTCTTTTCCGTAAGATATTTTACATCGTCAAAACTCTCAACGGTGCTGCGATAGGTCTCGGAATCCTCCTCGGCGTTAAAGTCGCCCATTAACACCGAGGGCATTCCGCCGAACTGCTCAATTTTATCGAGGACAACTTTTATTCCGTTGATGCGGGCTTTATCGCTCACATGGTCAAGGTGAGTGTTGAAAACCGCAAACTGCTTTCCGCTTTCATTCTCCTGCAAAATCACATAGCTGCATATGCGGTAGCAAGCGGAACCCCAGTCTATACTCATTTCGTCGGGCGTCTCCGAAAGCCAGAAGGAGCCCTTATCCACAAGAGTGTAGAGATCCTTTCTGTAAAATACGGGGCAGCCTTCGGCGTTAGCCGTGTCGTCACGGTAGGTTATTACGGAATCATACTCGGGAAGGGATTCGCACAAATAGGGATACTGATATTTCGTACACTCCTGAAAGCCAATGATTCCCGGATACTCGGTCTGTATGTTTTTCATAATGAGATCGGCGCGGTAGAACCAGCTCTTCTTACCTAAATCCGACGGATTGAAGCATCTTAGGTTACAGCTCATGACCCGTATTTCGCCGTCTTTGAGCTCGCTGTCGGCAACGGATACCTGAAATTTGGAGGATTTGTAATGGGGATAATAAAATAGCAGGGTGCCTCCCATGGCCAGCAAAACGGCCAGGATAATGCAAAGGACGCTGATTAAGATAATTTTAACATATTTCTTCATGTTGTCACCTCTATTTTGAGTATATAACACAAATCGTTCAAAAGGTCAACAAGTTTTTCAATAAATATAATAAAAATCAGGGACGGCAAGAGCCGTCCCCGAGACTGTCGAAAAACCTTAAATTCGGCTCCCTTGTGTAAAGGAAAAAGTCAAAGCTTCGCTTTGACCGAGGGATTGTGGGCTAAGCCCAATGTATTTCGCACATTTAAGGCAGGACACACAGAAAATATACCCTCCCGCAGAAGGATTCTCCCGACGAAGAACGCACATCGAAAAAGATTTGATGCTGCGCTGTTTTCTGTGCTGTATCGGATTTCACCTTAATCGTGCAAAACAGCGATTCAAAAGAATTTATTTCACCATAAAAACAACTTTATTAACAAGCTGAGGGACGGCGGAAGCCGTCCCTTTCACTGCAATTATTTTTGATTTTTATTTCTCCATAAGCTTTACGAGAACCGCTTTCTGGGCGTGGAGCCTGTTTTCGGCCTCGTCGAAAATCTCATCTGCGTGGGCTTCAAAGACCTCGGCGGTGATCTCCTCTCCCCTGTGTGCGGGAAGACAGTGCTGCACCATGCAGTCCTCTTTTGCAACCGAAAGCACTTCGTCGTTCACCTGATAGATTCCCTCGAAGGCCTTGCGGCGCTGCTGTGCTTCGCCCTCCTGACCCATTGATGACCACACGTCCGTAAAGATGACGTCGGCGTCCTTGGCGGCCTCTTTGGGGTCACGGCAAAGGGTAAAGTTTCCCGTGGGAACGGCGAAATTGAGCACGTCCTCATGGGGCTCGTATCCCTCAGGGCAGGCAACGCTTACGGTCATGCCAGTTTTAAGTCCGCCTACGATAAGAGAGTTGGCCATGTTGTTCCCGTCGCCGATATAGCACATTTTGAGTCCTTCAAGCTTGCCCTTGTGTTCCCTTACGGTGAGCAGGTCCGCCAGCACCTGACAGGGGTGGCAGAAATCCGTAAGTCCGTTTATAACGGGGATTGAGCCGTATTTTGCAAGGTTTTCCACCTCGCTCTGCTCAAAGGTCCTTATCATAATGCCGTCAATATACCTCGAAAGCACCCTTGCGGTATCCTCAATAGGCTCTCCTCTGCCTATCTGAAGATCGGAGGCGCTCAGGAAAAGGGCATATCCTCCCAGCTGATACATGCCCGTTTCAAAAGAAACACGGGTTCTCGTGGACGCCTTCTGGAAAATCATACCTAAAGTTTTGCCCTCAAGGCGGTGATGCTTGATGCCGTTTTTCTGCTCGTACTTGAGCTGGTCCGCAAGATTCAGAAGCTCAGTTATTTCCTCAGTGGTAAGGTCGAGCATTTTAAGAAGATGCTTCATTTCAATCAGTCCTTTCAGCTGTTTTCGTTTTCTGTTACGCTTTTGAGTATTTCCATACCCTCATCAATTTCGTCATAGGTTATCACAAGGGGCGGAAGGAAACGAAGAAGGGTTTTCGCCGTGAGAACGAGAAGTCCGTTTTCGACGCACTTTGCCGCTATGTCCGCGGCCGTTCCCTTTTCCAGCTCCGCGCCCAGCATAAGTCCTTCGCCTCTGACCGACTTTATTCCGTCGATTTTAAGGAGCTGAGACCTGAAATATTCGCCCTTTGCCCTCACCTTTGTGAGAAATTCGGGGGTGAGCCTGTCGAGAACCTCGAGAGCTCCCGCGCACACCACGGGATTGGCGCCGAAGGTGGAGCCGTGAGTGCCCTTTGTAAGCACGTCCGCGCACTTTTCTCCCGCAAGGCAGGCGCCTATGGGAAGTCCGCCTCCCAGTCCCTTGGCGCTGGTGAGTATATCGGGCTTTACTCCGAAGTGCTCCCAGGCGTAAAGCTTGCCCGTTCTTCCGACGCCCGTCTGGACCTCGTCAAAAATGAGCAGAACGTCCTTTTCCTTTAAAAACTCGGCCGCCGCCCTGACGTATTCCCTGTCAAGGGGCATAACTCCGCCCTCGCCCTGTATGGGCTCCATTACTACGGCGCAGACCTCGTCGTCCACAGCCTCCTTGAGAGCTTCAAGGTTGTCGGCCTCGGCGTATTTAAATCCGCCTGGGAACGGGAAAAAGTAATTGTGGAAAACATCCTGACCCGTAGCCGCAAGGGTGGCCATGGTCCTTCCGTGAAAGGAGTTTACAAGGGTGACCACCTTTCCCCTGTCTTTGCCGTAGCGGTCAAAGCTGTATTTTCTCGCAAGCTTTATGGCGCATTCGTTGGCCTCGGCTCCCGAGTTGCAAAAGAGCACCTTTGAAAATCCTGCCGTCTCGCAGAGCTTTTCCGCAAGGAGGGCCGAGGGCTCATTGTAATAAAGATTTGATATATGCTGAAGCTTCGCAGCCTGACCTGCAACGGCGTCTACCCATGCGGGGTCTCCGTAGCCCAAGGAATTCACACCGATCCCGCTGGTGAAATCTATATATTTCTTTCCGGCGCTGTCGGTGAGAGTGGCGCTCTTTCCCTTTTCGGGAGCGGCGTTAAACCTGCCGTAGGTAGCCATAAAATATTTGTCGGCCTTTGCCTTTATCGTTTCAAAATCCATTTTTTATCAAGTCCTTTTTATAATTAAAGGAACATCGTTCCTATACCTTCATCAGTAAGCATTTCCATAAGTATCGAGTGAGGTATGCGTCCGTCGATAATATGCGCCCTGTGAACGCCTCTTCTGACGGCCTCAACACAGCAGTCTATCTTCGGTATCATGCCCCCGCAGATAACTCCCTGGTTTTTAAGAGCCTGCACCTCGCTGACGTTTACAACGGAAATAAGGGTGTCCTCGTCGTCCTTGTCTCTGAGAAGTCCCCTTACGTCGGTCATGAGAAGGAGCTTTTCCGCATGAAGAGCGGAGGCTATCTTTGCCGCGGCAGTGTCGGCGTTTATATTGTAGACCTCGCCGTTAGGGCCTCCCGCCACAGTTGAAATAACGGGTATATATCCCTTTGAGATAACGTCCGTTACGGGAGTGACGTCAACGCCTGTGATGTCGCCTACAAAACCCAGCTCGCCGCTGCCAAGCTGCTTTGCTTTCAAAAGTCCGGCATCCAGTCCGCAAAGGCCTATGGCTCTGCCCTTATGAGCTCCCAGGAGCTGTACAAGGCTCTTGTTGACCTTGCCCGCAAGAACCATCTGGACAATATCCACGGTTTCCTCATCCGTATATCTCAGACCGTCCACGAATTTGCTTTCCTTGCCGATTTTCTTAAGCATATCGCTGATCTCGGGGCCGCCGCCGTGAACGAGCACAACGTGTATACCCACAAGGGAGAGAAGCACAATGTCGGTCATAACGGCGTCCTTGAGATCTTCGTTTATCATGGCATTTCCGCCGTACTTAATAACTATGGTTTTATTGTAATATTTCTGAATATAAGGCAGCGCCTGTACAAGGACGTTTGCCCTGTCCCGATTTCCAATGTTTTCCAGCATCTTTACACCCGCCTGAATTTATATCCCGATAAAGCGCATTTATCAGGTTCTGTAATCTCCGTTGATCTTAACGTAATCATATGTAAGGTCGCAGCCGTATGCGCAGGCCGACGCGTCACCGTCCATAAGAGTTACCGCAATTGTGATTTCGTCCTCGGAAAGCACTTTTTTAGCGATTTCCTCGCTGAACTCGACACCCGCTCCCATGGAGCAAACCTCACATTCCCCTGCCGCAGACTTAAAGGAAACTCCTGCTTTTGAGACATGGATATCAGCTCCGCAGTATCCCATGGCACAAAGAATCCGTCCCCAGTTTGCGTCGGAACCGAACATGGCCGCCTTTACAAGGGCTGAACAGATCACACTTTTAGCTACCTTTTTGGCAGTCTCCTTATCCTTGGCACCTTTGACCGAGCACATTACAAGCTTAGTGGCTCCCTCGCCGTCCTTTGCCATGGCTTTCGCAAGGCTTACGCATATATCCTTCAGAGCAGCCTCAAAGATCTCAAAGCTGTCGCTTTCTCCGTCTATATATTCATTGCCGCAAAGGCCTGATGCCAGCACGCACACCGTATCGTTTGTGGAGGTGTCCCCGTCTACGCTGAGCATGTTGAAGCTGTCGGCAACCGAAGCTCTGAGAGCTTTATCCAGCATCTGAGGCGAAATATTGCAGTCGGTGGTGATGAAGCCCAGCATCGTGGCCATATTGGGATGTATCATGCCCGAGCCCTTTGAAATGGCTCCGATCCTGCACTCTTTACCGTCAATTTCAAAGGATACGGCAAATTCTTTTTTCACGGTATCTGTGGTCATAATGGCCTGAGCGGCGCTGTCGGAGCCGTTTTCGGAAAGTCCCTTTACAAGCTCCTCCATACCGTTCTCAATGGGTTCAAGATTAAGAGGCTGTCCGATGACGCCCGTAGAAGCCACAACCATATTTTCCGGGGAAATATCGAGAGCGTCGGCGGCGATTTTTCCCATAGCCACGGCCTTTTCCATTCCGTCGGCGTTGCAGGTGTTGGCGATTCCGCTGTTGCAGACAACGGCCTGCGCCCTGCCGTCTTTAAGATTTTCCTTAGTAAGGGTCACGGGTGCGCCGCAAACAAGGTTCTGAGTGTAAACTCCTGCGGCGGTACATACCTTTTCGCAGTAAATAAGGGCCAGATCCTTTTTCGACTTATTGCGCCTTATGCCGCAGTGTATGCCGTTGGCCTTAAAGCCCTTAGGGGCGGTGACTCCTCCGTCTATGTATTTTATCATCTTCATTTCACATCCCAATCAAAATCAGTCTTTCTTTTTACGGGTCAGGGCCAGAGAGCCGAAGCCGCTTATTATTGCCATATAAAAACCCAAGTCGTAGAAAAAGCCTGTATTGTTAACTTCATAAATTCTCGCGTCTGTAAATATGGACAACACAAGGGAAATGGGCGCTATCCAGCCGTGCCAAATGCCGCTGAAAAATCCCGCGGGGGTTGCCGAAGGAATATTCGAGGGTATGCAGCCGCTGAAAAGGACAATGAGCATCACCGCAGCGGCGAGTGCCCACAATATTTTCACAAGCCTTTTGCCGTTCATTGAAATCCGCCTTTCTTTCGGCTCAGAAGGAGGTGGGGACCATGGTAAGACCCGTCTTTTCGGGAAGGGAGAAAAGTATGTTCATATTCTGTATCGCCTGACCTGCGGCACCCTTTACCATATTGTCAATGGCGCTCACTATTATGAGGGTGTTGGTTCTCTTATCAATGTGAAGGGATATGTCGCAGAAATTGCTGCACTTGACGTTTCTCAGGTTTGCAACCTTGCCGTCGTCCATTACCCTTACGAAATATTCGTCCCCGTAGGCTTCCTCATAAGCCTTTCGTATTTCTTCTATTGTAGCACTTTTTCGGAGCTGTGCATAGATTGTGGAGACAATTCCCCTGTTCACGGGAAGAAGATGCGGCACAAAAAGCACTTTCAAGGCCTCTCCCGCGATTTTTGAAAGGGTCTGCTCGATTTCGGGGGTGTGGCGGTGAGCGGCTATCTTATAAGGCGAAAAAGCCTCGTTGCAGGAGGGATAATGGGTTGTTTCGGAAAGTCCCCTGCCCGCTCCCGTAACTCCCGACTTTGAGTCGATTATAATACCGTCGGCGCTGACAAAGCCGTTTTTAAGGGCTGGATAAAGTCCGAGAGCGATGCTGGTGGGATAGCAGCCGGGATTTGCTATAACGTCGGTTTTGGCTATATCCTCTCTGAAAAGCTCAGGCAGACCGTATACTGCCTTTTCGTGAAGGTCGTGGCAGATGTAGCTTCCGCCGTACCACTCTTTGTAATCCTCTTCACTTTCCAGTCTGAAATCTGCGCCAAGGTCTATGAATTTAACATTTTTCTTAATGCACTTTTCCGCAAACTCCTGGGATATACCGTGCTGAACGCAGGCGAAAACTATATCGCTGGCATCTATAACCGTATCCGCGTCGGTGCAGACCATGTCGCACACGCCGTAAAGGGACGGATAGACCTCGCTTATGGGCTTGCCCTCAAAGCTGACGGAGCACACTCCCGAAATTTCAGCCTGCGGATGATTTATAAGTATGCGCACAAGCTCCGCTCCCGCATAGCCTGTGGCGCCGATTATTCCTGCCTTTATCATTAATTATCAGTCCTTTTCAAGTATCTTTTTAACTTCCTCAGCCTGGGCCGTAACGTTTGCCGAGGCGGGTCCTCCCAGAGAAAGTCTGCGCTGCACGCAGTTGTCGAGATTTATGGCATCGTATACTCCCCCGTCGAAATCGGGGCATACGGATCTATATTCGTCCATGGAGAGCTCCTCGAGGGTAGTTCCCAGAGAAATGCACTTTGCAACCAGCATACCCGTGATTTTATAGGCGTCGCGGAAGGGTATGCCCTTGCCCACAAGCCAGTCGGCACAGTCGGTGGCGTTGATGAATCCGCCTGCGGCGGCTTTTCTCATATTCTTCTCAAGGACGGTCATTGTATCAATCATGGGGATAAATGCCGTAAGGCACATCTTTACCGTATCGAAAGCGTCAAAAATCGCTTCCTTATCCTCCTGCATATCCTTGTTGTACGCAAGGGGAAGTCCCTTCATAACGGTCAGAAGGGTCATAAGGTCGCCGAAAACTCTGCCCGATTTGCCCCTTACAAGCTCCGCAATATCTGGATTCTTCTTCTGAGGCATGATACTGGAGCCTGTTGAAAAAGCGTCGTCAAGCTCGATAAATTTAAATTCCCATGAGCACCAGAGGATTATTTCCTCGGAAAAACGGGAAAGGTGAACCATGGCAAGGGAAAGAGCCGAAGCGAGCTCTATGCAGAAATCTCTGTCGGATACGCCGTCGAGGGAGTTGAGGCAGTTGCCGTCAAAGCCTAATTTTTCGGCGGAGATGGTTCTGTCAGTATTATAGGTGGTGCCCGCCAGAGCGCAGGAGCCGAGAGGAGAATAATTCATTCTCTTGGCGGCGTCGCTGAGCCTGTCGATGTCGCGGGTAAACATCCAGGCATAGGCCATAAGGTGGTGTCCGAAGGTGATGGGCTGTGCTCTCTGAAGGTGGGTGTATCCGGGCATTACGACGTTTTTGTTTTCCTCCGCCTTTTTGCAGAGGACTTCACAAAGTTCTTTGAGCTGGGCTTTTACCCCTTCGCACTCTTTTCTCAGGAAAAGACGTATATCAAGGGCAACCTGGTCGTTGCGGCTTCTTGCCGTGTGAAGGCGTTTGCCTGCATCTCCCTTGCGCTTTGTAAGCTCACCTTCAATAAAGGTATGTATGTCCTCTGCGTCCGGGTCAATGGGAAGCTTGCCTGAAATTATATCCTCTTTAATCTCTCCCAGTCCCTCGATAATGCTCTGCATATCCTCCTGCGAGATTATGCCGCAGGCGCCGAGCATGGTCGCGTGGGCAACGCTGCCCTCTATGTCCTCCTGAAACATTCTGCTGTCAAATGAGATAGAGGAGTTAAAATCGTTTGTCTTTTTGTCAACTTCCTTTGAAAAACGTCCTGTCCAGAGCTTCATTTCCATCCTCCTTAAAACTTGCCTTTACGGAAAACAGGGTGCGGCTCAAGCGCACCCCGAATTTATTTTAATTGTTTCTTATTTGCCCTCTTTGCCTTCGCGCTGTGCGTCAAGAAGAGCCTTGACCTTAATGGGAAGTCCGAAGAGATTGATGAATCCTGCGGAATCGGTCTGATCGTAAACGTCGTCCTCATCGAAGGTTGCGAAAGCCTCGCTGTAAAGGGTGTAAGGTGAAGTTACGCCTGCGTTGATGATGTTGCCCTTGTAGAGCTTGAGCTTTACATCGCCCGTAACTGTCTCCTGAGTCTTGTCAACGAAAGCCTGAAGGGCCTCGCGAAGAGGAGTGAACCACTGGCCGAAGTAAACAAGCTCTGCATAGCGGTTTGCAACAAGCTCCTTGTAGTGCTGCGTATCCCTGTCAAGGGTGATTGTCTCGAGAACCTGATGTGCCCTGTAAAGGATTGTTCCGCCGGGAGTCTCATATACGCCCCTTGACTTCATGCCCACGAGACGGTTTTCTACGAGATCCGCAAGGCCGATGCCGTTGGCTCCGCCAAGCTCGTTGAGCTTCTTTACGATTGCGACGGGCTCCATTTTCTCGCCGTCGATTGCAACCGCATTGCCCTTCTCAAAGGAGATTGTGACGTATGTGGGCTTATCGGGAGCCATTTCGGGAGAAACGCCCATCTCAAGGAAGCCGGGTTTATTGTACTGGGGCTCGTTTGCGGGATCCTCAAGGTCAAGTCCCTCATGGGAAAGGTGCCACAGGTTCTTATCCTTTGAGTAGTTTGTCTCGCGGTTTATTTTAAGAGGAATGTTGTGTGACTCGGCATACTCGATTTCATCCTCACGGGACTTGAAATCCCAGATACGCCAGGGGGCGATAATCTGCATATCGGGGGCAAAAGCCTTGATTGTAAGCTCGAAACGAACCTGGTCGTTGCCCTTGCCGGTGCAGCCGTGGCAGATTGCATCTGCGCCCTCTGCCTTTGCGATCTCAACGATCCTCTTTGCAATTGCGGGACGTGCAAAGGATGTGCCGAGAAGATAGTCTCCCTCGTAAACGGCGCCTGCCCTTACTGTGGGATAAATATAATCCTCAACGAACTCCTTGTTGAGATCCTCTATGTAGAGCTTTGATGCGCCCGTCTTGAGAGCCTTCTCTTCGAGGCCGTCAAGCTCGGTGCCCTGTCCCACGTCGCCCGAAACGGCGATGACCTCGCAGTTATTGTAGTTTTCCTTGAGCCACGGAATAATAATTGATGTATCAAGTCCGCCCGAATAGGCGAGAACAACTTTCTTAATCTCTTTCATTTTCATTTCCTCCTGAAGTCTTCGTGAATTTATATTCCGTATTATACACCATTTATGCATGAAATCAAGGGATATTTGCATAAATATTCATCGTCTTTTGAAATTTGTGCATTTTATACGCTGATTTGATGCAGAAAAGGAGTTTTTTGAGCAAAGCTGTTTTAAACTTATCAGCTTTGTAGTATAATATTATACACGCTATTACATATGTAAGCAATATTAAAAAGGAGTTTCTTTTATGAATGGTTTTAAAGAGATAAATATTCGTGAAATTAAAAAGAGCGCACAGGAAATGATAAGCGACGACTGGATGCTCATAACTGCGGGAGACGAAAAGGGCTGGAACACTATGACCGCAAGTTGGGGAGCTCTCGGGGAAATCTGGGGCAAGGATGCGGCCTTCGCCTTTATCCGCCCTCAAAGATACACTCTCGGATTTGTTGGGAATTCGGGAAAGTTCACCCTGAGCTTTTTTGACGGCGAATACAAGGATGAAATGAAGATCTGCGGCAGTAAATCGGGCAGGGACATTGATAAGGCCGCCGCAACAGGGCTTAAGCCTGTCTTTACCGACTCCACCACGGGAATAGAGCAGGCAAAAGTCATAATGGTGTGCCGCACCATGGCTGTGCAGCAGATAGACCCTGAAGGATTCACCGATGACTCCGTCATGAAATGGTATCCCGAAAAGGATTTTCATAAGGTCTTTATCGGCGAAATCGAAAAAGTATACGTTAAAGCCTGAGAGAAGAGCCCGTTCCTCCCTATCGGCAGGAACGGGCTCTCTGTATTTTTATTCGTTTGCAAATGGATATAAAGAACTGACACAATGCAAAAGCTGATTGCCTTTAAAAGTATTTGTTTATACTGATTTTCGTTGACCCCATTCACAAAATTTGTTAAAATGTATATGATTATTTTTACACATACGGAGGCGGTATTATGGTAAAAATTTCACCATCCATTCTCTCCTGTGATTATTCCAGAATGGGAGAAGAATTCGTCAATATGGAGCGATGCGGAGCAGACTGGCTGCATATCGACGTTATGGACGGACACTTTGTGCCCAATATAACTCTCGGTGCCCCCATAGTCAAAGCCATGCGCCGTGTGACACACCTTGTCTTCGACGTTCACCTTATGATCAGCGACCCGGTAAAATATATTCCCGATTTTCTCGGAGCGGGCGCGGATATAATCACCTTCCACATTGAATCGGATTCAGACCCTGCCGAAGCCATAAAGCTTATCAAAGCGGCAGGAAAGACCCCGGGAATAGCTCTAAAGCCCGCTACTCCCGCAGAAGCTGTATTCCCCTACCTGAAGGATATCGGCATGGTGCTGGTCATGACCGTTGAGCCCGGATTCGGAGGGCAGAGCTTTATGGTTGACATGGTACCGAAGGTTGCAGCTGTAAAGGCAAAATGCCGCGAGCTGGGCCTCGACAATATGTACATCCAGGTTGACGGCGGAATTTCCGAAAAAACAATTACCCCCGTCGCAGAGGCGGGAGCAAATGTGTTTGTGGCGGGCAGCGCTGTTTTCGGTGCAGAAAATCCTGCTCAGGCCATAAGCGCCATGAAAAAGCTTGCCGAAGCCGCTGAAAAATAAGACCTACGCCAAACGGGAAAGTTTTAAAAGACAGTTTCTCTCACAAAGGCACTTCCATGCCTCCTGAGTAGAAGCTATTACCCCCTCGCCCTTAATCCTTTTTGCAAATTCGCAGAGAATACCCTTAGGGTATTCTCCGCTGGTCAGAAAAAGCCTGTATCTGCCGTCCATTGAGTAAAGGACGCTCTCAGGGCATGGGTTGCCCGTTTTTGTCAGAGCCTCCGCCGCCCTTGCGGCGCTTTCGAGGTTTTCAAATTCCCAGACATTTATAATTTTTTCTTTAAGGTTCTTCTTGACCAGGAGCCTTTTCGGCATTATATCCGATTCTCCCGAGAGAACGGTAAAATTTAGTACGCATCCGCCTTTGACGGAAGGCGTCGCTTCAATGAGCATACGCCCTGAAGGGTCAATGTCTCTCCCGAGTTCTATTCGGGCCATGTCAAGCAGAGTCCAGATGACCCTGCGTGTCTCTATGTTTGAATAATCCATGTCGTCAAAGGTTATGTCAAGGCCTTCAAGGTCTGACGGCGATAGCTCTATTATTATATTTTTGCTGTTATCGCTGCTTATCTTCATGGCTGCCTCCTCTTTCACAAATATACAAAGATCACACTACTATCATAATATCCGGCGAACATGTCCGCAATGAATAAATAATGGTAAGGAATGATATTTTTGAAATTTTTCGGTAACGGTAAAATCGAACTAACTCACAGCATCATACGCAATTATATGGCGGACATGCTCATTATGTCGGCCGCTCCTGCAGCAGTATCGGTATACTATTACGGCTGGCGCGCCGTTGTTCTGATAGCAATATCGGTGATAACTGCCGTTGTGTGCGAATATCTGGCATGCGCTGTCACCAAAAAAGAAAACACTCTTTCCGATCTGTCCGCAGTTTTTACGGGAGTAATCATAGCGCTCATGCTTCCCGTATCCGTACCCCTGTGGATGCCCATCGTCGGCAGCGCCTTCGCCATCATTGTGGCAAAGCTTCCCTTTGGCAGCACGGCTAAGGCGCCGTTTGTCCCCGCTGCCGCAGGACTCGCTTTCCTGATAATCTGCTGGCCCACAACAATGTTTAAATTTCCTGCGCCCGGAGCCGAAGTCCTCGCAGCAAGTGACCCCCTGTTCAGCGCTGAAACCTCCCTTGCAGGAATGCTAAAAAACGGCAACTCTCTCAGCCCCGACTGGTTCAATTACTTCGATGTTTTCGTCGGCATGATCCCCGGGGCCATGGGAACTACAAGCATGCTCGTATGCGCCGCTCTCGCCATCTATCTTTTCATAAGATATTCCGACCGCTGGATTTCCTCAGCAGGATTTGTAGCAGTATGCGCCTTCTGTGCGGTTGTATTCCCCAGAGTCATGTCGGGACGCAAAATGTCACTGGTCATGGAAATAGCATCAGGAATGCTGCTGTTCTGCGCCATCTTCCTTATTACGGATCCCGCAACACAGCCGGCGTCCCTTATATCAAAGCTTTTATACGGCATGTCAGCGGGAGCCTTGTGTATGCTTATAAGATATGTCGGCCCCTACGAAGACGGCTCAGTTTTTGCTGTACTTCTTATAAATGCCGTATGGCCGATCATAGACCCGTTTATTGAAAAATATTTAGTACCTTCCGGAAAACATAAAAAGGGCAAACTCGAAAAAACGGAACGAAAAAAATCAAAAAAACCCCTTCTTAAAAAGAAAAAGGAGGCGAAAGTAAATGGCTAATTTCAAAACCTCTGCAGAATCTGATACCAGAAGCATCTTTGAAAACGGAATACTTAGCCGAAATCCGGTTCTCGTTTACGCAATAGGCATATGTCCTCTTATTGCCGTGGCAAAAAGCGCGGCGACTGCTTCGGTTTTGGCCATACTTTCCGCAATCCTTCTGATAGTTTCCGAAGTACTCACGTCACTCTTTATTAAAAAAATGCCCAAATGGCTGAGAGTCGGCGTTTATGCACTGCTCGGCGTACTGATAATAATACCATTCTATATGCTCATGGGTATTTATATGCCTTCCGTTGAAGTAAGTCTGGGCATTTATATCCCCCTGCTTGCCGTGAACTCTCTCACCGTCCAGAGGTGCGAAGCCTGCGCCGTAAAGCACAGTATTAAATTTTCTTTTCTTGATGCCGTGGCCAACTCAATCGGTTACGCCATTCCCCTTATACTGACGGGAATAATAAGAGAAGCACTTGGCTCAAGCCGTATATTCGGTTACTATATTGATGCTCTCCCCAGAGCAAATGGATTTTTAATGCCCTTCTGCGGATTCATCATATTGGGATTTGTCGCCGCATTTATTAATTATTTGAGAAACAAATTCCGAATCGGCAAAGAATTTGATGCCAAAAGTAATGACTTCGTAGTGGATAAACAAAATGACAAGGCAATTTACAGTGAAGAAGACGAGGACTCAATCCAAAACGAAATAACCGTCGTCCCCGAAGCAACAGACATCTCCACATCCGCAGCGAAAATACCGGATGTGTCAAATGCAATGCAGGAAGAAGAAGCTTCCGCAAGCTTTGAGTCTTCCGTAAACAGAATAATGCATAAATGGTCTCCCGCTGACGACAGTGAAATATCAGAAGAAACTGATGCCGCAGAAACGACAGAGAAACCCGAAGAAACAGCAAAAACGCAAGTCGATAAGAAGGTAAAAGAAGAGTCTGAAAAAGCTATAAAAGCAGAGACTCAAAGAACAGAGCACCCAAACACAGCAATTCCCGCTGCGGATTCCGAAACCACTGTAAAATCCGCATGGCATATAGTCACAGAATCATCTGCTGCCACATTCACAGAACATGCCGATACAGCACAAGCGGTTGCTGAAACAATCGAAGCCGCTCCCGCTCCTAAAAAAGTTACCCGCAAGCGCACTACTAAAAAGGCGGCGGAAACTGCGGCTGAAAGCACTGATTCCCCTAAAGCCGATACAGGCGCAGCTCCTGCACAGTCCGAGACAATAGCAGCAGCGGAAGCCGCCGAAGCTCCCGCCACTAAAAAGACCACTCGCAAGCGCACTACTAAAAAGGCG
>CASDTR010000067.1 GCA_949283785.1 uncultured Oscillospiraceae bacterium | reverse complement strand
GACCTTCATCCTTCACGCGGCGTTGCTGCATCAGGGTTTCCCCCATTGTGCAATATCCCCCACTGCTGCCTCCCGTAGGAGTCTGGGCCGTGTCTCAGTCCCAATGTGGCCGTTCAACCTCTCAGTCCGGCTACCGATCGTCGACTTGGTGAGCCGTTACCTCACCAACTATCTAATCGGACGCGAGCCCATCTCTCAGCGGATTGCTCCTTTGATACCTCTGTCATGCGGCAAAGATATGTCATGCGGTATTAGCGTTCGTTTCCAAACGTTATCCCCCTCTGAGAGGCAGGTTGCTCACGCGTTACTCACCCGTCCGCCACTAAGTTTAATACCTTCCGCCCGAAGGCTTCCGTTACTAAACTCCGTTCGACTTGCATGTGTTAGGCACGCCGCCAGCGTTCGTCCTGAGCCAGGATCAAACTCTCTAAATTATTCTATCAAAACACCTTAGTGTTCTAACCTAATTCAGAGCTTTTGTTCGCTCATTCGATACTGACGTATCGCTTTTCTTTCGTATCCATCAGAATACTGAATCTCAAATTCTTTCAGGGTTCCTTTTTGTCTCTCGTTGTTTAATTTTCAAGGTCCGTTGTCGCTCCCTCATCTGAGGTGCTCGACTATAATATCAAATTTGAGCACTCTTGTCAACACTTTTCTTTGAAAAATTTGTAAAAAATTGCTTTTTCTGTTCTCTTTGCCGTTTTAAATAAATAATTTCATCATTTTGGGAGCGAATTGGATAATTAAGCCGCTGTTTGGGCAGATTATTACTATGAATTAACGGAGGTACGTCAAAATGAACCGCAAAAGCAAAACCATAAGTCAGAAATTTCGCAGAAGCTGGCAGATACTGATCATCATTCTTTTAAACATCCTTATTATTACCGCCGTTCTCTCACCCTTCATGGCAGATCTGTGGACAAACAGCTCCGCCGTGGAGACCCTTTCAAAATTTGGCTCCAGAGGCGATGAGGTAAGACAGATCCAGAGAAAACTCAAATCCCTGGGCCTTTACAAGGGAAACATCGACGGGATTTACGGAACCGCCACCCGCGACGCCGTAAGACAGTTCCAGAGAAACTGCGGCATCACCGTAGACGGCATTGCAGGACCGAAAACCCTTCTGTACCTCGGCATAACCGGCAGTTCATCGGCTTCATCCTCATTTTCCAGCAGCGACATAAATCTCCTTGCGAGAGTCATTTCGGCGGAAGCAAGAGGCGAAAGCTATGAGGGACAGGTGGCCGTAGGCGCCGTTGTACTGAACCGTATAGAGCACTCCTCTTTCCCCGACACCATGTCGGGCGTTATTTATCAGTCGGGGGCTTTTTCCTGCATAAACGACAGCAACTGGAATCAGCCTGTAGCCGCATCCGCCAAAAAAGCCGCTCAGGACGCCATAAACGGCTGGGACCCGACAGGCGGCGCCATATATTACTATAACCCCAAAAAGACCACAAACAAATGGATGCTCTCGAGGCCCATTATCAAAACCATAGGGAATCATGTGTTCTGCATGTAGAAAATGCGTTATTAATCGAGAGGCCGGCGTCGGAATCCTCGAAGCCTTTTTTAGATGATATTCAGTGCGCCGCATTGATAACGGAATGCTGTCTATGTCACCGGCATATACGGGCGCGCAGCTGATTTCCGAAAATTTTTTCGTTGCTTTAATGTCTGTTAATGTTAATATATAATTGTATATATTTCTGTTGTTATTAAAAAAGGGGCTTGTTTTTTGTTCTTATATGTGGTAAACTTTTAAAGTAAAGTTTTAGTATGTGTATTCTGGAAGAGTGGGGCGACCCGCTCTTCTGTTTGTTTTAAGTCTTTTTAAGTTTTATAATTTTTCATGATTGGAGTAATGGATTTGGCTGGAAACGAAAAAAACAAAACGGTTGCCGCCGTCTGGGAAATCGCGGAGCCTATCGCCGAAGAGCTGGGTCTCTTTATCTGGGATATTCGCTTTCTCAAAGAAGGCGCTACATGGTATCTCAGAATTTTTATTGATAAGGAAGGCGGCGTAGGCATCACCGACTGTGAAAACATGAGCCGCGCCATCGATAAGCCCCTTGACGAAGCCGACCCCATAGAGCAAAGCTACTGCCTTGAGGTTTCCTCACCGGGTATTGAGCGAGAGCTTACAAGGGATTTCCATTTTGAATGCGCCATGGACTGCCCCGTAAAGCTGCGCCTTATAAGGCCCGACGAAAATGGACGCCGCGAATTTGCAGGCACTCTTAAAGACTTTGATAGCGGTATACTCACCGTCGAAACGAAAGACGGCGAAGTATTTAATTTCAATAAAAAAGATACGTCATGGGTAAAGCTTGACGATTTTGGAGGTTTTTAAAAAATGAATAAGGAATTTTTTGAGGCTGTTTCCCTGCTGGAAAAGGAAAAAGGCATCCCCGCCGAATATCTATATGAAAAAATCAGCACTGCAATTACAGTAGCTCTCCGCAAGGATTACGGCGGAAAGGACGTCGTATTCTGCGAGATAAATCCCGCAAAATACGAGATGAACATATTTGTACGCAAAAACGTTGTAAGCGAAATCGACGACCCCGCAACTGATATACTTCCCGAAGCCGCCGCAAAGTACAAAAAGTCGGCTGCTCCCGGAGATATTGTGGAAATCCCCATCGATACAAAGAAATTCGGCAGAATTGCCGCTCAGACCGTTAAGCACGTTATCCGCCAGGGCATCAAGGAGGCCGAAAAAGGCCAGATGCTCCAGGAATTCCAGAGCCATCATCAGGAGCTCGTAACGGCGAAGGTAGTCATGGTTGACGACGAGACTGGCAACGCTACTCTCGAAATCGGCAAGGGACAGGCGGTTCTTCCCAAGAGCGAGCAGGTTCCCGGAGAGACCCTTAAAGTTGACGACCTTGTAAAAATTTACGTTGTGGACGTCAAAGAGACCGAGAAAGGCCCTAAGGCCATGATTTCAAGAACACATCCCGGACTTGTAAAGCGCCTTTTCGAGACGGAGGTTCCCGAGATATACGACGGAGCCGTTGAGATAAAGGCCGTTTCCCGTGAGGCGGGTTCCAGAACAAAGATAGCTGTTTACAGCCGCGATGAGGACATTGACGCAGTAGGCGCATGCATCGGCCAGAGAGGCACAAGAGTTGCAAAGGTAGTAGAGCTTCTCGGCGGAGAAAAAATCGACATCGTAAAATACAGCGAGGACCCCTCCGAGTTCATAGCGGCTGCCCTTGCCCCCGCTGAGGTCATCTCGGTTACGGTAGATGCCGACGCCGCCAACTCCTGCCATGTGATCGTTCCCGATTCACAGCTTTCTCTCGCTATCGGCAACAAGGGTCAGAACGCGAGACTGGCGGCAAAGCTTACGGGCTGGAAAATCGACATTCATTCCGATTCAGAAACCCTCGCTTCATCCGATGAGGACGTGTCGGAAGCCGACGCTCAGGAAGAGGCGGAAGCTCAGGAGTAATTACTCCCCATTTCCCCGCAGAACAGGAGGGATAAACCATGCAGCATGTTAAAAAGATACCTATGAGAAAATGCACCGGCTGCGGCGAGATGAAACCGAAAAAGGAGCTGGTGAGGGTCGTTAAAAGCCCTGAGGGTGAAATTTCCCTCGACCTTACGGGACGAAAGGCCGGAAGAGGCGCATATGTCTGCCGCGATTCCAAATGCCTTAAAGCCGCTCAAAAGGCCAAACGCTTTGAAAGAGCTTTTTCCTGTCCGATACCTCAGGAGGTCTTTGATAAAATGACAGAGGAGCTGAGCAAAGATGAACAATAAGTTCCTTAACCTACTCGGCATGGCGCGCCGGGCAAACATGCTCTCTCCGGGGCGCGACGCTTCGGTAGCGGCGGCAAAGGAAAGAAAGGCAAAAATCTGCTTTATCTCCTCCGACGCTTCATCAAGACTGGAAAAAGAAATGCGCACAGTTTGCGAGGAAAGAAATATACAGGTTATAAGAACTCCCTTTACAATGGCGGAAACCGGATTTGCCATAGGAAACAAGACCGTGGGGGTTATTACGATAAACGATGAGGGCTTTAGCGCAAGAGCCGCGGCGCTCCTCGGAGAACAGGATCATTTACACGAGATGAAGGAGGATGACGGCCATGATAATTAAATACAGAGTACATGAGGTTGCCAAGGACTTCGGAAAGCAGAGCAAGGCTGTAGTGGATATTCTTGCCAAGCATTTCCCCGACGACCCGAAAAAACATATGACCGCTCTTGAAGACAGAGAGCTGGACGTAGTTTTTGAAACCCTTACCCAAGAAAATCAGGTAGAAAATTTTGACGAATATTTTGCCTCTGCAAATAAAGAGAAGGAAGAGCCGGAAAAATCAGAAAAGAAACCTGCCAGAAAGGACGCCTCCAAGGCAAAGGACGGCGAAAAATCTCCGAAGAAGGCTCCCGCAAAGGGAGATAAGGCGGAGAAAACCGAAGAGTCTCCCAAAGCCGAAAATGCGGAAGGTCAGAAAAAGTCCGCTGATACAAAAGCCGATAAACCTAAGGATAAGGAAAAGGCAGCCAAGCCCATACAATCCAGAACGAAGGGTGATATGCGCAGGGTTGATACAAGAGGCGGCCACGTTGAACTGGACAAATATAATGAAAGATATGAAAACATCGCTCCCGCCGTTCACGGTCAGAGCGACAGACAGACAAATAAACAGAAGCTCAAGCAGAAATCCCAGCAGTACCGCAAACAGGGTATGCGTTCCCACAAACGTGAAACAGAGGCCGAAAGGCTCAAGAGAATTGCAGAGGAGCGTGCAAAAAAGCCCCAGCTTGTAATTACGGTACCAGAGGAGCTTACCGTAGGCGAACTTGCCGCAATGCTTAAAATGACGGCGGCGGAAGTAATAAAGAAGCTCTTTACAAGCCTAGGAATAATGGCCACTGTCAACCAGACTATCGACTTCGATACGGCGGAGCTTGTGGCTACGGAACTGGGTGCAAAGGTCGAAAAGGAAGTTGTCGTAACAATCGAGGACAGGATCATTGACGACAGTGAGGATAAGGAAGAGGATCTTCTTCCCCGCCCCCCCGTTGTGGTTGTAATGGGACACGTTGACCACGGCAAGACTTCCCTTCTTGACGCTATCAGAAACACCAGCGTCACTTCAACCGAAGCCGGCGGAATCACTCAGCACATCGGCGCTTACAGAGTGTCCCTGGGAGACCAGAAAATTACTTTCCTTGACACTCCCGGCCATGCCGCCTTTACTTCGATGCGTGCAAGAGGCGCTCAGGCTACCGATATCGCCGTACTTGTAGTTGCGGCAGATGACGGAATCATGCCCCAGACAATTGAAGCCATTAACCACGCAAAGGCAGCCAATGTAGATATTATTGTGGCCATCAACAAAATGGATAAGCCCGACGCATCGGTAGACAGGATAATGCAGCAGCTCACAGAATATTCCCTTGTTCCCGAAGAGTGGGGCGGCGATACTATCTGCGTACCCGTCTCCGCCAAGACCAAGATGAATATAGATAAGCTCCTCGAGGCCATTCTTCTTGTAGCAGAGATGAAGGAGCTTAAAGCCAACCCCAACCGCGCGGCAAAGGGTATCGTCATTGAGGCACGCCTCGATAAGGGCAGAGGCCCCATTGCTACTCTTCTCGTTCAAAAGGGTACGCTCAAAGAGGGAGACACGGTTGTCGCAGGTATGTCCGTCGGCCGTGTAAGAGTCATGCGTGACGATACGGGCCGCAGAGTTAAGACCGCGGGTCCCTCCGTTCCCGTTGAGATAACGGGTCTTGCGGATGTTCCTCAGGCAGGCGACATCTTCGACGCTGTATCCGATGAACGCCTTGCAAGAGAGCTTGTTGAAAAGCGTAAGAACGAGGCCAAGGAGGAGCAGTTCAAGGCTTTCCACAAGGTAACCCTCGACA
The DNA here is from genome assembly GCA_949283785.1 of uncultured Oscillospiraceae bacterium. Classification (GTDB taxonomy): domain Bacteria; phylum Bacillota; class Clostridia; order Oscillospirales; family Acutalibacteraceae; genus UMGS263. Next base: position 19,081 of record CASDTR010000067.1, on the reverse strand, counting down.
ACCTCTTCGACTCAATCCACGAGGGCGAGATGAAGACCCTCAACCTTATCGTCAAGGCCGACGTTCAGGGCTCCGTTGAGGCGGTTAAGCAGAACCTTGAAAAGCTCTCAAACGAAGAGGTCAAGGTCCAGGTCATCCACGGCGGCGTCGGCGCAATCAGCGAAAGCGACGTTATGCTTGCAAACGCTTCAAATGCAATTATCATCGGTTTCAACGTTCGTCCCCACGCCGTTGCCAAGGATATGGCGGAGCGCGAAGGCGTAGATATGCGCATGTACCGCGTCATTTACGACTGCATCGAGGAAATCGAATCCGCTATCAAGGGTATGCTCGCACCCAAGTACCGCGAGGTACAGCTGGGCAGAGCCGAAGTGCGCCTTGTCTATAAAATCTCAAGCGCGGGCACGATCGCAGGCTCCTATGTCCTGGAGGGCAAGGTGGCCAGAAATGCCAAGATCAGAGTTGTCCGCGACGGCATAGTTATAACCGAAGACGAAATCGCATCACTCAAGCGCTTCAAGGATGACGCAAAGGAAGTCAACCAGGGTTATGAGTGCGGTATAGGACTCGTTAAATTCAACGATATCAAAGAGGGCGATATCCTCGAAGCCTTCGTTATGGAGGAGTACAGGGATTGAGCCCCGAAAGGAAGATAGATTATGGCAGGACATCGCCAGAACCGTGTCTCCGAGGATATAAAGCGTGAAATAGTGGCGGTTATGCGTGAGCTCAAGGACCCCAGAATACAAGGTATGCTCACGGTGGTGAGAGTTGACGTTACCGCCGATCTCTCCTACGCTAAGGTTTATGTAAGCGCAATGGAGGGTATTGAAACGGCAAAGCTTGCCGTAAAGGGCCTTACAAGCGCATCGGGCTATATCCGCCGCGAAGTGGGCGGAAAGCTCCGCCTGCGCAAAGCCCCTGAACTTAAATTCATCGCCGATGATTCCGTCCAGCACGGTATGGATATTATGAGAAAGCTCGGAAGCCTCGCTTCCGAAAACAACGGAGAGAGTGAAGATGAAAATTGATTTTGCCGCTGCGGCAAAGATTATTAGTGAACAAAACAATATTCTTATTCTCTGCCACGACCACCCCGACGGGGATACTCTGGGCAGCGGCTTTGCCCTTTGCAGAGCTCTTTCTGCCATGGGCAAAAAGGCGAGAGTGGAGTGCGCCGACAAAATCCCCCGGAAGTATTCCTATATGTATGAGGGTCTGAAAAAAGAGGAGTTTATCCCTGAGTTTATAATGTGCGTTGACGTTGCGGACACAAAGCTTTTAGGGTCATTGGAAGAAAAATACGGGGATAAGATCTCCCTGTGCATCGACCATCACGGCTCGAACAGGCTTTTCGCCGAAAATACATGTCTCGACTTTTCTTCTGCCGCCAACGCGGAAAACATTTACCGTGTGCTGGGGGAAATGGGCGCCGAAATAACAAAGGAGATTGCAGACTGCATCTACACGGGAATAACTACCGATACGGGCTGCTTCCGCTACGCAAACGTCACCTCTCAGACTCATATAATCGCAGCCGAAATGATCTCCTTGGGAGCCGACGCTGCCGAAATAAATAGAGTCATGTTTGAAACAAAATCAAAATCGTATGTGACTCTCGAAAGAATGGCTCTCGACTCAATGGAGATGCACTGCGGCGAAAAAATCGCCCTCGTGTGCCTGACTCAGGATATGTTCAGAAAGAGCGGAGCCGACGAAAGCGACGTGGACGGCATTGCATCAATCCCCCGCCAGATAGAGGGAGTTCTCGCGGGAGCTACCCTGAGAGAACGCAGGGACGGAAAGTTCAAGGTGTCACTTAGGACCCACGCGCCCGTTAATGCCAGCGAAATCTGCGCCTTTTTGGGAGGCGGCGGACACTCGAGAGCTGCGGGCTGCGAAATAGACGCTCCCCTTGCAAGCGCAAAGAAGCTTCTTCTTGACACCATGAAAAAGTATTTTGAGGAAAATTCCCTTGTCTGATTTAAGGAGAAAATAATGCTCAGCGGAATAATCTGTTTAGATAAGCCTGAGAAAATAACCTCATTTTCTGCCGTAAGGGCAGTAAGAAGAATAACAGGCGAAAAAAAGGTTGGACATGCAGGCACCCTTGACCCTATGGCAACGGGGGTTCTGCCGGTATTTATGGGAGCCGCAACACGGTTTATTGAGCTTCTTCCCGACCACGGCAAGAGCTACCGCGCGGGAGTGCGCCCCGGAGTCACCACCGACACCCTCGACATTACGGGAACGGTGACGGGAGGCTCATCCCCCGATTTTACAAAAGAAGAGCTTTCGGCCGTCCTTGATTCCTTTAAGGGAAAACAGCTTCAGCTTCCGCCCATGTACTCCGCTATAAGCAAAAACGGCGTGCGCCTTTACGACCTTGCGAGGCAGGGCATAGAGGTGGAGAGGGAGAAAAGGGAGATTGAAATAAATTCCCTTGAGCTTACAGACTTTAATCCCGAAACCCGTGAATTTATAATTGACGTAAAATGCTCCAAGGGCACCTATATTCGCTCTTTGGCATCGGATATAGGAGAAAAGCTTCGCTGCGGCGCGGCTCTTTATTCCCTTCGCAGAACCTCCGCCTGCGGATTTGACATTTCCTCGGCGGTGACTCTTGAAGAACTGGAAAAGAGCAATGATCCCGAAAAATACATAATTCCCCTTTGGCAGGCCTTCGGGGAATATCCCCCGATATATGTCTCCCCCGCTCAGGCCAAGCGCTTTGCAAACGGCGGCGCGCTGAGCCTTGAAAGGCTGAAAATAAAAGGGGAAACAGGATATTACAGAGTGTTTTCCCACGAAAAAGCTTTCATCGGAATAGGGGAAATTTACGCCAATTCCGATGAACTTGCCGTAAAGCGGGTATATACGGGAAACGGCTGAGCTTTGATATAGAAAAATATACGGTGAAAGGAGCGCGGTCTTATGGCAGTTACATTTAAAAACGTACCTTCTCAGGGCGTAAGCGTAGCCCTGGGCAATTTCGACGGCGTACACAAGGGTCACCTTGCGGTTATAAATAACGCCGTGAACCTTGCGCACAAACACAGATGCGTCCCCTGCGCCCTTTTGTTCAACCGTCATCCCATGGCCGATATAAGCGGCTCCGCTCCCCCGTCCCTCATGACAAGGGATATGCAGGACAGAGCCCTCAGAAAAGCAGGCATCGAAAAAATATTCAGGCTGGATTTTTCGGATATACGGCATATGTCCCCGGAAAGGTTCGTAAAAGAAATACTTTTTTCCGCTCTGGGGGTCAAGGGCATTGCCTGCGGCTACAACTACCGTTTCGGTGAAAACGCCGAAGGCACAAGCGAAACCCTGAGCCGCCTGTGCGATGAATACGGCATTGAGCTCAGAATCGCCCCGAAGGTGGAGACGGACGGTATCCCCGTCAGCTCCACGGCCATACGCTCCGCTTTGGAGAAAGGCGACGTAAAGCTTGCAAACAAGCTTCTGGGACGGGTTTTCTCCTACGACTTCACCGTTATGAGCGGAGACAGAAGGGGACGCCTTTTAGGAGCCCCCACCATAAACCAGCACTTTCCCGAAGGATTTGTGACGCCCCGATTCGGAGTTTACGCCGCTGCGGCATACGTTGACGGCGTCCTTCACCCGGCCGTTACGAATTTCGGAATACGCCCCACCATCGGCACAAATTCCCTCAGAAGCGAAACCTGCATACTTGATTTTTCAGGGGATCTCTACGGCTGCAACGTACCCGTGGGCCTGATAGAATTTCTGAGGGATGAGATAAAATTCTCCGACCTTGAGGAGCTTGGCAGGCAGATTGCCTCGGACGGAGAAAAAGCGAGAAATATTTTTGAGGAGTTTTCAGCTGAATATGGAAAAGATAAAAGCGATATTTTTTGATTACGACGACACACTTCAGGACAGAACCGCCGCATACAGAATATTCTGCCTGAGATTTCTGGAAAAATATTTCCCCGAAAAATCTCAGGCTGAGAGAGAAATAATGGCGGACCAGATGGACGAGCACATCGACGGCGGATATATGGCAAGAGAGCTTTATTTCCCCATCCTCTTCGATTTGTGGCACTGGGAGAACCATCCGCCCCTTGAAAGCCTCTGCCGCGAATTTAACCTTATCTACGGCGAAAAGACGGTTCTCTTCCCCGAGACAATACCCGTTTTGACTCAGCTTAAAAAGAGAGGCTACATTCTCGGCATAATCACAAACGGAGTTTCCGTACTCCAGAACATGAAGTTGGACACAGCTGGCATAAGGCCCTTCTTTTCTTCCGTAACCGTTTCTGGAGACTGCGAATTCGCAAAGCCCGACGTTCGCATCTTTGAGCTGGCAGCCGAGAAGGCGGGACTTAAAACCCATGAATGCGCCTTTGTGGGAGATCATCCCGTCAACGACATCAAGGGCGCCATAGATTCGGGTATGACTCCCATAAGGATGAATTTCGGCACATTTAAGAATCAGGGCATGTTTGAGGGTGTAACAGTCATTGAAAACCTTAATGAGCTCCTTGAAATTTTCCGAAAACCCGCCCTTTAATCTCCAGCGCTATATACACGAGGGCCGTTTTATGGTATAATTTTTTGATGTATTTTTTTGGAGGACATATGCTTGTTATCAGAGAAGAAACTCCCGCCGACCGCGAAAAAATGTATGAGCTCATAAAAAGGGCATTTGCCTCGGCGGAACACTCCGACGGCTGCGAGCAGGATTTGGTAAATAAGCTGAGAGAAAGCGAAAGCTTTATACCGTCTCTTTCCATTACTGCGGAAAAAGACGGGGTTTTGGCGGGATACATCCTCTTCACAAAGGTAAAAATCGGCGAAGAAACCGCGGTGGCCCTTGCGCCACTGGCAGTGGATCCCGTTTTTCAGGGTCAGGGCATAGGCTCCGCCCTCATAAGGGAGGGTCACGCGAAAGCAGTTCAAATGGGATACGGATTTTCCGTAGTCCTCGGCAGCGAAAAATATTATCCCAAATTCGGATATGTGCCCGCCTCCCGCTTCGGCATCAAAGCTCCCTTTGACGTCCCCGACGAAAACTTTATGGCAGCTGATCTGAAAGGCGAAAACAAAATATTCGGCGCTCAGGTCATCTACGATAAGGCTTTCGGAATCTGACAGCACGGAAAGCTTTAAACAGTTTCCGCATTAATCAGTCTTTTGCGGCTTTGCCGTTAATTATAATTTCAGGATATTTAAAAAATATTGATAAAGGAAGGTATCTGCATGTCACAGAGATACAGAACTCACACCTGCGGCCAGTTGACCGAGGCAAACTTAAACGAGACAGTCCGTCTTGCCGGTTGGGTCGAAACCATCAGAGACCACGGCGGCGTCGCTTTCATCGACCTGCGCGACCAGTACGGCATTACTCAGGTTGTCGTAAACGACGATTCCCTTTTAAATAATCTTCACAAGGAGACCGTAATTTCGGCCGAGGGCCAGGTCGTCGCCCGTGACGAGGATACAGTAAACCCGAAGATCCCCACGGGACGCCTTGAGGTAAGAGCCGACAAAGTTGAAATTCTCGGCAATTGCAGCGCTGCTCTCCCCTTCGATGTTCAGTCCTCCCTCGAGACCCGCGAGGACGTGCGCCTTAAATACCGTTTCCTTGACCTGAGAAACTCAAAGCTTCACGATAACATAATTTTCCGCTCAAAGGTTGTGAGCTTCCTGCGCAGAGAAATGGAGGATATGGGCTTCTGCGAAATCACCACACCCATACTCACCTGCTCCTCACCTGAGGGCGCAAGAGACTATATCATCCCCTCAAGAAAGCACGAGGGCAAGTTTTACGCTCTGCCCCAGGCTCCTCAGCAGTTTAAGCAGCTGCTCATGGTATCGGGCTTCGATAAGTATTTCCAGATAGCCCCATGCTTCCGCGACGAGGACGCAAGAGCCGACCGCTCACCCGGAGAATTCTATCAGCTTGACTTTGAAATGGCCTTCGCAACCCAGGATGACGTTTTTGAGGTTGCGGAAAAGGTTCTCTTCGATACATTCTCAACCTTTGGAAACGGAAAGCCCGTTTCACCTGCGCCCTTCCGCAGGATTCCCTTTGAGGAGGCAATGCTCAAATACGGCACCGATAAGCCCGACCTTCGCAATCCCCTCATAATTGAGGACCTTTCCGATTTCTTTGCCGACATCGAATTCAAGCCCTTCAAGAACCGTCCCGTAAGAGGAATCGTGGTTCCCGGCTGCGCGAAAATGTCAAAATCCTGGTTTGATAAGATGCTCCAGTTCGCTCTCGACATCGGAATGAAGGGTCTGGGATATCTCACCGTCCTCCCCGACGGCTCCTTTAAGGGACCCATCGACAAATTCCTTCCCCCCGAGAAAAAGACGGAGCTTACAAACAGGCTTTCACTCAAAACAGACGATACCCTTTTCTTCATCTGCGACAACAAGGCCATCGTTGACCGCCTTGCGGGTGAAATCCGCACGGAGCTCGGAAAGCGCATGGAGCTGATCGATAAAGACCGCTATGAGCTTTGCTTCATCACCGACTTCCCCATGTACGAACGCAACGAAGAGGGCAAGCTTGACTTTACTCACAACCCCTTCTCAATGCCTCAGGGCGGTATGGAGGCTCTTGAAAACGACGATCCTCTCACAATCAAGGCCTATCAGTACGACATCGTCTGCAACGGCGTCGAGCTTTCCTCGGGCGCCGTGAGAAACCACCGTCCCGAAATCATGATAAAGGCCTTCGAGCTTGCGGGATACACCGCAGAAGAGGTGGAAAAGAGATTCGGCGCGCTGTTTAACGCTTTCCACTACGGCGCTCCGCCCCACGCAGGCATGGCCCCCGGCGTCGACCGCATGATTATGCTCCTCAAGGACGAGGAGAGCATCAGAGAGGTTATAGCCTTCCCCATGAACTCAAACGCTCAGGACCTGCTCCTCGGAGCTCCCGGAACGGTTACAGAGCAGCAGCTTCGCGAGGTCCATATAAAACTCAGAAGGCAGCAGGCTGAGCCTGCACCCAAGTCGCACAATTGATTGTAAGCGAACAGAAAGTTTTGCGGCCTGCTAGCAGGCTGAGCCTGCACCCAAGTCGCACACTGAACCGTGCGTAATCAACAGCCTTATCACCTGCGAGCAGGCTGAGCCTGCACTCAAACGCACAATTGATTGTAAGCTAACAGAAAGTTTTACGGCCTGCGATGAGCTCAGTGTAAATATAAACACATAAGTATCGCCGCAGGCAGCAGGCTGACGCCAAGGCACAGAACTGATTTTGTAAAATTTTTACCGTCTGCCGTAAACAGGAGCTTTGATATATTTTCGGGTTTCCCGAAATCTTAACAATCCCTCAGTCAGCTTCGCTGACAGCTCCCTCTACACAAGGGAGCCGAAGAGAGAGTTTTCCTTCTTGTGCGGCAGCAGAACAATGCACCGCTGCGATAATGCTGATACAAAAACGCGAAACCAAAGCCCTGTTTAAGCCCTTCCTTGTGTAAAGGGAGCCTTAAAAGTAAACTTTTCTTCCTGCGCTGCAACAAAAAGCTGCGTCTTATGCTGTAAAATCAGTATAAAATACAAACACAATTGGCAGCGCAGGCGTGAAAATTTGAGTTTTATGTAAAGTAAATTGTGCGAATTGCTTGCGGACGTGTCCGATGCACCCAATCACACGCCGACCGACGGTAAAAAGTAACGTTGCTTGCCTGCGTGGAAACTGCCGTATGCACTTAATTAATTCAGAAGCACAAACCACCTGCAAAATCGGCAGACTTACTCTTCGCTCACCAAACTCAAATGAAAGCAGAAAGCTCACTCGCCTTGCGGCTTTCGCACTGTCGGAAGCCGTGGTGATACGAGGGAACGGAAAAGCAAAGCTTTTCCGTAAATCGCCGACACTGAACCCTTGGCGGCGATTTACCGAGCCCCTGCTGAAAGCAAATAAACCAGGAGCGAAAACCGTCAAGGCGAAGCAAATGCGTTTTTGGTACTTTTGTCGCTATGGACAAAAGTACGAATAAGCAAAAATTTTCTCATTAATAAAGGTGCGGTTAAGGAGAAGCAGGCTGAGCCCGGCAGCGTGACGCTGCACCCAAAACGCACACTAAACCGTGCATAATCAACAGCCTTTCCGCCTGCGATAAGATTAGCGTAAATTCAATTACAAATACAAAGGTATCAGCGCAGGAGTGAAATTTGAGTTTTATGCTAAAGTAAATTGTGCGAATTGCTTGCGGACGTGTCCGCCGCAGGCAGCAGGCTGAGCCTGCGCCCAAACGCACACTGAACCGCGCATAATCAACAGCCTTTCCGCCTGCGATGAAATTCCGCCGCAGGCAGTAAAATATAAAACACGCACTGAGTGTGCGAATTAAATGCAGGTTTAACCTGCAAACCAAAACAATAATAAATGCGTCAACGCAGGCATCCATGTTCAATGTACGCTGAAGCTCAGTGTCGGCTTGGGTACCGCGTCACGCTGTAGGGAGGATTTAAATGCAGATTACATCAGAGCTTATAGGCTATCTGGAGTCTTTGGGAAGAATAAGACTGACCGAGGAGGAACGCAAAAATTCCGAAAAGGATTTGCAGGATATTCTCTCCTATATTGACACCCTCAACGAGCTTGACACCGAGGGAGTTGAACCCCTCTCACATTCATTCCCTGTAACAAACGTTTTCAGCACTGTCGAAGAGCCCTTCTCAATGGACCGCGACCTTATCCTTGAGAACGCTCCCGAAAGCGAAAACGGATGCTTCAGAGTCCCCAAAACCGTAGAATGAGAGGAGGAGAACGATGTCAGCTAAAATAAACACACTCGGCGCACTCGAAACCGCCGAGCTCATAAGAAAAAGGGAAATATCCGTAAAAGAGGCTGTCTCCGCCGTAATTGCGGCGGCTGAGGAAAAGGATAAGGAGTACAACTGCTACACCACCCTCTGCCCCGAAGAAGCCCTCAAAAAGGCCGAAAAGGTTCAGTCTCTCATCGACTCAGGCGACATTGATTCACCTCTTGCAGGCGTTCCTGTCTCGGTTAAGGACAATATCTGCACAAAGGGCATAAGAACCACTTGCGCGTCAAAGATTCTCCATAATTTCGTCCCCGTCTATAACGCCACCGTTGTGGACAAAATGGAAAAAGCGGGCATGATTACCGTAGGTAAGCTCAACATGGACGAGTTTGCCATGGGCAGCACCACGGAAACCTCATATTTCGGTCCTACAAAAAACCCCTGGAATACCTCAAAGGTTCCCGGCGGTTCCTCGGGTGGCGCCGCCGCATGTATAGCGGCAGACGAGGCCGTTGTGGCTCTCGGCTCCGATACGGGCGGATCAATCCGCCAGCCCTGTTCCTTCTGCGGCGTGACGGGACTTAAACCCACTTACGGCACGGTATCGCGCTACGGACTTGTAGCTTACGCTTCATCCCTCGACCAGATAGGACCCATAGGTAAAAACGTAGCCGACTGCGCCGCCGTCTACTCCGTAATTTCAGGCAAGGACGAAAAGGATGGTACTTCCATGAACTTTGCCCCCTTTGAGTATACCGCTGTATTGAACGGTGATATGAAGGGGAAAAAGATAGGTATTCCCGCCGACTACTTAGGTGAGGGCCTTGCTCCTGACGTTAAGGAAGCTATCATGAACGCCGCGAAGGTATTCGAGAACATGGGCGCAGAGGTTGAGATATTCCCCATGCCCATTTCAAAATACGCGATTCCCACATACTACATCATCGCCTGCGCCGAGGCATGCTCCAACCTTTCACGATATGACGGCATCAAATACGGCTACGCCAGCCCCGACGCCGAAAATCTCCGCGAGCTCTATATTAAGAGCAGAAGCGAGGGCTTCGGCATGGAGGTAAAGCGCCGCATCATGCTGGGCAATTTCGTTCTCAGCTCAGGCTACTACGACGCCTACTACAAAAAGGCCCTCAAAGCCAAAAAGCTCGTTCAGAAGGCTTTCTTTGACGCCTTTGAAAAATACGATATGATTTTAGGTCCCGTGGCTCCCACAACTGCCCTTAAAATAGGCGAGAGCCTGAGCGATCCCCTTAAAATGTATTTAGGCGATATCTATACCGTTATGATAAACATTGCGGGTCTTCCCAGCGCGGCGGTTCCCTGCGGATTCGACAGGGAGGGTATGCCCGTAGGCATGCAGCTTATCGGCAAGCCCTTCGGTGAAACGGAAATCCTCCGCGCCGCTCATTGCTTCGAAAGCGCTGCAGATTTTGCCCAAAAGCGCCCCGTTAAAGCGTAAAGGAGGTTATCAGAATGGATTTTGAAACGGTAATCGGTCTGGAAGTTCACACCGAGCTTGCGACGGACCATAAAATTTTCTGCGGCTGCTCCACAAAATTCGGCGGAGAGCCCAACACCCATGTGTGCGAAATCTGTTCCGGTATGCCCGGTACTCTGCCCGTACTTAACAAGCAGGTGGTAGAGTTCGCCATGCGCGCGGGTCTCGCCACAAACTGCACCATAACACGGTACAATAAATTTGACAGAAAGAATTATTTCTATCCCGACCTTCCCAAAGCATACCAGATTTCACAGCTCTATCTTCCAATCTGTCAGAACGGCTATATCCAGCTTGACAGCGGCAAGAAGATACGCATTAAGGAAATCCACATGGAGGAGGACGCGGGCAAGCTCATCCACGACGAGTGGGAAGGCTGCACACTGGTTGACTACAACCGCTGCGGCGTGCCGCTTCTTGAAATTGTCAGCGAGCCCGATTTAAGCTCCGCCGAAGAGGTACAGGAGTATCTCGAAAAGCTTCGCGCCATTCTCCAGTATACTAAAGTCTCCGACTGCAAGATGCAGGAGGGCTCACTGCGCGCCGACGTAAACCTTTCGGTCCGTGAGAGAGGCGCCATGGAGTACGGCGTAAGGACGGAGATGAAAAACCTCAACTCCTTCAAGGCCATTACGAGAGCCATTGAGAGCGAAAGAGAGAGGCAGATCGATGCAATCGAAAGCGGCGAAAAGATCGTACAGGAGACCCGCCGCTGGGACGATACAAAGGGCATAAGCTACGCCATGCGCTCAAAGGAGGACGCTCAGGACTATAAATACTTCCCCGAGCCTGATATCCCTCCCATTGAGATAAGCGACAAATGGCTTGCCTCGATCGAAAAGACCATGCCTGAGCTCCCCGACGCCAAAAAGGCGAGATATATAAACGAGCTGGGGCTTCCCGAATACGATACGGGCATCATCACGGGTTCAATCTATCTCGTTGACCTATTTGAGGAGACCGCCGAAGTCTGCGGCAGTCCCACGGAGGCTGCGAAGTGGATAATGGGCGACCTTATGAAGCTCCTCAACGAGAGCGGTACCCTTCCCGAAGATATGAAAGTCAGCGGAAAGGCTCTGGGTACCATTATCAAGATGCTTGCCGAACAGAAGATAAGCCGCGCCACCGCAAGGAAGGTCTTCGAAAAAGTATTTACTGACAACGTTGACCCTGAAAGCTACGTTAAGGAAAACAACCTGGGAGTTATGACCGATACGGGCGCTATCCGCTCCGTTATAGAAAAGGTTGTAAGTGAAAATGCCAAGTCTGTTGAAGAGTATAAGAGCGGCAAGGAAAAGGCCATTCAGTATCTCATAGGCCAGTCCATGAGAGCTCTGAGAGGTCAGGCGCCCGCTTCGGAGGTTACAAAAATTCTCCACGAGCTTCTTGACTGATAAACAAAACGAGTCCGCAGGAGCAAACCTGCGGACTTTTTGCAGCCCTTACGGTTATATTATGATATATACGAAAAAATCCGCTCCGACGAAATTCATCGGAACGGATTCCCAAATATTATTTTTTGATTTTCCTCTTTGCATTTTTCAGCAGGACTTTGATTATTTGTAGTCCTTTTTGCCCTTTTTCTTTTCCTGCTTTGCCGCAAGCTTTTCGGCCTTAACCTGAGCCGCATAGGCTTCTTTTTCAGCTTCAAGTCTTGCCGCTTCTTCCTCTTCTTTTCTCCTCTGCTCGTCGGCGCGTGCCTTAGCTTCGTCGTACATTGAAGCTATCTCATCGTAGTGCTTGTAATTTTCTTCCTGTACAACAAGCTTCTTGGCATCGGTGTAGGGCTTTGCAAGACGGGTATAAACTGAGTTTTTCTCAGTAGCAACTTTGATTTCCTCGGCAACTGTCTTTTTCTCTGCTTTCAGGCCCTTTATTGCCTCTTTTATGCGAAGGACCTCATCCTTATCCTTAGCCTTTTTCGCGTCACTGAGCTTGAGATACAGATCTGTTATGGCTTCATTAAGGGCGTCCTCGCGCTCAAAGAGAGGCTCAAATACGGAAGTATCGAATTTCTCGATTTTTCCGCCGTGCTTTGTGATTATTTCACGGGCGCAGGAGCAGCGAAGCTTCGCAAGCTCAATTGCATTCTTGCGTATGGCCTTTTCCGTCTCATTGGAAGCAGGCAGCGCTCTTGCCTTTTCAATCTCATCGGGCGAAACATTTGTAAGCCCCGCGAGACCTGCAGCGTAGATTTTCTTTGCCTGCTCAAACTGTGCTTCCACGACGGGGTCTGAAAATTTATTGAGCTCTTTGACGACGATTTTTGAAACTTCTATCTTCTGATTATACTCTCTGGCCTCTCTGCATGCCTTTCTGAACTCTTTGCCCGTAACTCCGAGATTTGCCTTTATTTCGCGTTTCTTTGAGGAAACAGGCTCTTTGACAGCATACTCATTTGCCTCATTTATTATATCAATGGCCTCTACAAGATTCTTGTCTGCAAGGGCGTTGTTGCCGTAGTCCTCAAAAAGGGCGCGGATTTTAAGTACCTTGACCATACCCTGTTGTTTTACCTCGCTGAGATCATAAAAGAAATAAGGCAAAACATTCATCAGGGCGCCCACAACGGAGAGGACGATAAGAGCCAGCATGACCTTATCGAAAATGCTGTCTATATAGAGTACGTCGTACATTGTAAGCTCACGGAGAGTTTCTCCGGGCTTAAGATATCCCGTCATGATCTGAGTGACCTCTCCGGTTTTTTCCGCAAGGGTCTGATCATTTATGCCGCACATATCATACACAGCCGGCAGCACACCGCTCATAAGAAGGGTGATGACGCTGCCTATGAGGCCGACGGTAGAAAACATACCGTCGATTCTCTCGCCTGTGACGAACTGCTGATAGTCTCTTATATCGGCGTTAAGGCTGGGAGTAAGGATATGTGCAAAGGAGCCTACAAGGGCGTTCATGAACAGGCATATAAGTACATACCAGATCATGTTTTCGGGATGTGCCTCGATTATGGGATACATAGCCGCCAAAAAGAAGATGTTCATGATATTTGTAAAAATCAGAACATTTCTCTTTCCGAAGCGCCTTATGGCAAAGGGGGCGAAAAGCATGCCCCAGAAGGATGCGTTACCGTAAATAAGGCCGATTATTGTAAATTCAGGAGCAGTACACGCCTTTTTGTACTCGTACAGCCAGTTGAGTATAACGCCGTATGAGCTTTCGAGGAAGCCCAGCCAGCCTGCAAGGGAGATTATCCAGAAATATTTATTTTTGGCAACGGCGCGAAGGGCGTCCATAAATTTTATCTGGACGGCGTGGGTCTTGGCCTGAACTATTTTTTCCTGAGTGTTGGCGTAAACTATAACGGAGAGAAGAATACCTATGATTGAGAAAATTGGATAAAGGATTCGGTACAGATTGAAGTTTGTGATGCTGCCTCCCGTAAAAACATCAGCGGCTAAGGGGATAACGGCTGTAGTGATCGAGGGGGCTATGGAATAAACAATAGCTTTAACGGCTGTTGCGTCGCTTCGCTCAATGGTGTTGGGCGAGAGGACCATTATGAGGTTTTCATAGGAATCATAGAAGAACATGTAGAAGAACTGGAAACCTATGTTGAAAAGGAGGATTATTGCCGCTTTTATGTACTGGGACTCAATATTCTCATAAGGGACCAGCACGAAGCCGATGGCCAGAATACAGGTGGGTATACCCATAGACATGATGTAAGGGCGATACTTACCTTTTTTGTTTCGTGTATTATCTATAATATTCGCTCGGATAGCCGTTGAAGGGAATCCTGAAATAACCGAAATTATGTAAATAGCATATAAGATCTTAGGGTCGATACCGATAACGTTTCCGATAATAAAATTGTTAACGGCAAGGGTGAGCTGCTGAATAACGTAAATGAGGAAATATGCGCCGATGCCTCCTACAGCATATGACACAATTTCCTTATATGGCATATACCTTCCGGCAGGTGGGCGATTCCAGTAGATTTTGGCGTCTGAAATGAATTTTTGTATGTTGTTCACAATCTTTCCTCCCACTATTATTTTAACTTGTTTAATATACTATATTATGATAAAAAAAGCAATACTTTTAAGAGTTTTTTGTGGATTAATTTCAACAATTTTGAAATTATTTTATGCAATTTTAACATGTGATTAGTTAGTTTAATTATTTATAGGCCTACCAAATTTAGAACTTTAAATAAACTGTTATCCGCTCTTTTGTTATTATTAAAATTTATTTATATTTACAAAACTGCATTTTTTGTGACAATAAAAATAAATGCCCGCAAACGGATAATAAACCGTTTACGGGCATAATTTACTGTTTTATCAGTCACAGCATGTTTCTAAAGACGTCATTTCCTGTTTTTTCAGTTCCGGATTCTTTTCCCGGATAATCATATTTACAAGCAAAACCGCAACGTATATGCTTACCGCCGGAGCAACAAGCGTGTGCCCGGTAAAAGTCGAAATCGCGATTCCCATCATAAGCGCGTAAAAATACGTGCAGCATGAAAGGGATGAGAAGCTTTCCTTGAATTTTTTAATAAATCTGACGATTATATAAACAAGGCAGCTTATAAGCGGTATATACATTATGACGGCTCCTACAATTCCGTGACGATAATAATAGGCAAGGGCGTCGATTTCAATGGCTTTTTCGATACTGTGCTCATATGTGGGAAGATCTCTGTATCCTATTCCCAAAAGCTTGGTTAGCATTCCGCTCTCCTCAAACTGTTTGATGGTCGGCAGAGAGAAATAAATACGGTTGCTCATAACTGCGTTCAAAATTTTATAAAACTTACCGTTTTGGAATTCCGGGTATATAAGCCCATCCTGCTCTATTTCATCTTCGTCAAGCTCTTCCTCTTCTTCCTCCTGAATGTTTTCAAGAGTAGGCTTCATAACGGTATCTATATTCGCTCTCAGGGGTGAAACAAAATAGCTGCCAACCATTATTACGCAGGTTACAGCGCTTACCGCAAGGACCATAATGTTGGCGTTTGTCCTGTTTGCAATCAAAGCTGCTATACTCCAAACAATGCAGCAGCCAACGTAAACCGTAACAGTGATGAAAGCGACTTTTGTGCCTACATAGCAAGCTCCGAAGCAACAGAATAAAATCATCAGAGCAGAAAATATTTTAAGGGGTTTGCCGACCTTTTTCTCTTTGCCGGCGCTGAGATATCTAAAGGCAACAAGCATTGCTATGGGAGTAAGTATCGAAACAATTCCGCTTACTTCATTGCCCGCATAGAACCAGCCTATGGCTCCTCTTCCGTTTGAATAGGCAGCGTATCCCGTGCCGGTAACGAAGCCTATAAATATCATGAAAACATACTGGAAAACCACAAGGGCCAAAACTTTATCGGAAACCCTGTAGCCTAAATGACAATAAGCCGCATAAAAAGTCACCGCAATATAGGGGAAATAAAAAGCTTTAATTAATTCCGGGAAATTTCCGACGGCAAATCCGAGTCCGCCCATTATGTACATGTTAACAACAAACAAAACACAGTATACCGTAACAGCTATAAGATAGGCAACGCAAATTTTTTTGTGTTTAAATTTGCTCAAAAACAAAACGTACAAAAATCCTATGCCCATGAACAGCGTCCTGACAACCACTCCCGGAGTTATAGGCAGTTCAATTCTTGCGGCAAGCGATGTGAGTACGTCCAGAATCGGATGACAGAGAATAAATATGTTTAAAAACAAAAAAATCCGAGATCTGGTTTTACCCTTTGTAATCTCCACAACTTTTCTTCCTTTCATTTTTTGGCAAAATGTTCGGATGAGCCTCCTCCTTGCATACCCGGCACCTTACCTTTTCTCCTCCTGCGCCTACGTCAAAAGTATGGCGACAATTTTTTTTATTATATTCATTTTTTATTAATGTGTCAACCTCAAAGGCCCTTATGCTATAATGTGTATACACAAACATCGGCAATGTTTTCGATTTCCGCGTAATATTTAATATTTTCTTTCTGAATTATTGCCTAAACAGATAAAATTTTTCCGAAATCAAACGGCGCGGAAGGCAAAGCTTTGCCTTTCACGCCGTGTCGTGTTTAATATTGTTCCCTATAGATGCTCTTCATTGCCGCAGCGGTGCTCAGCTTATTTCAGCCGAAAATATATCGCTCCATTTAAAGACCGTACCCGTGTATATAACTTCTTCACCGGGGGCGGGGATGCTGAAAAAGATATAATCGGAACCGAAGGTGAAATTTGGATTTACCGGGGTATAAACGGCGGAGCCGCACGCAAGCCTCGTTTTACCGCTTTCGATGTCAATAAACGCTATCGCCTGAGTGCCCTTAGCCGAATCTGATGGAACGCCCGCCAAAATCGCCTTTGTACCGTCTGAGCTTACAGCGAAAAATTCAGCATCCGAAACACCGGGATTTTCAAAGGTTATCTCCTCACCTGTTATCAGGCTCGTGATAACTTCCGTATGAATATTGAAAAGATAATCTCCGCTCCTTATATAATCCGTCTCATAGCTTCCCGAAAACTCCTTTATCACCTGCTCATCCTTGCCGTAGCCGGGAATAAGAATGGAGGAAAAGCCTGTCCCGTCGCTGTTTTCACGAAGGAATACAGTTCCCCCTTCAACGGACTTGGCATACATAAAATGAGCGTGTGACACAAGTCGATTATAGACAGCCTTATTTTTTGTATCCAAGTCAACATCCAAATCGGGGTCGATAACCGAATAATATCGGGATGTGAAAAATACTATTTCGTCCCCTGCCGAATCGAGTACATCGTCCGTAAGCATGGCGTAATCGGAACGCTTTTTCCCCTCAAGGTCCGCCGAATCCGTGGCGTTGTTCATAAAGCGGGAAATCTCCCCGTTATCCATATTATAATAGAAAGACTGCTCATAAGTCTTGTAAGGAGAATAAAAATCCTCTTTATTCTCATCCATCAGAAGCAGCACGTCACCTTCGTCCACCTGATGGGAAACTGGCAGAGTTTTAAACTTTAAAAAGAAATAGTCGTAAAAATAAATTCCCGACTCGCCGTCGTTCAGGAAAAGGCCGTAACCCGTAATATCGTCACCTCTTTGGATATAAGTTATCTCTGATGTGATCTCCTGACCGCTTACGCTTGCCGTAACGGTTTTCTTTCCCGTAGGCTCTATTTCCGTAAAAGTACCGTCTTTATACTCAAAAAAACTGACCTCTCCGCTGTCCGGAGACATAGAGTAATAGATATTTTCTATGTCGCTCTCCTGAACAGACCAATAGGACGTAACCGTGGAGCTGTTTATATTTTGAAGCTCAATGTCTCCTGACTGAGCCGCGGAATCATCTTGATTCTCGGAGGTATACCAGATAACTCCCACAGCCGCAGCGGCAATAAGTACCACTATGGCCGTTATTATTAAAGGCAAACGTCTTTTTTTCAAAAAAATCACCCTTTCCGTGTGAATATTATAACCTTCGTCAGAACAAAAAACAACCTGAATATTGTTAACAAAACCCTCCTTTTAATTATGTACCTGTTGCCTATTAAATCGCAGATTTGTTAAAAAATTATTATAATTGTCTGTAAATATTGACTAAAAGAAAAAAAAGAGATACAATACTTCGGTGAACTGATAAAACAGCCGTATTACGGCAGAAAAGAAGGAGAAAAAGATGAAGGTATTTATGATCGGAGGAACCGGTCTTCTCGGTTCCGCAGCAGCAGCTGAGTTTATCAAAAGAGGTCATCAGGTAAAATCAATCGCTCTTCCTCCTCTTCCCGAGGGAGCTCCCATCCCCGAGGAGATGGAAATCGTTTTCGGCAACTATCTTGAGCTTTCCGATGACGAGCTCCATGAGATGATGAAGGACTGCGACTGCTTCGTTTTCGCTGCAGGTGTTGACGAGCGCGTTGAGTTCCCCGCACCCGTTTACGAGGCTTATGAGAAGTACAACATCAAGCCCGTTCAGAAGCTTCTTACAATCGCTAAAGACTGCGGCGTTAAGAAGGCTGTTGTTCTCGGCTCTTACTTCGCATATTTCGCAAAGAAGTATCCCAACATGGAGCTTACAAAGAAGCATCCCTATATCCGCAGCCGTATCGAGCAGGAAAACGTGGCTCTTTCATTTGCTGACGAGAACATGGACGTTGCTGTCCTTGAGCTTCCCTATATCTTCGGAACTCAGCCCGGACGCCGTCCCGTTTGGACAATCCTCATTGAGCAGATCAAGGACATGAAACCCGTAACCATGTATCCCAAGGGAGGCACAACAATGGTTACAGTTCAGCAGGTTGCCGAGTCAATCGTCGGCGCGGCTGAGCGCACAAAGGGCGGAAAAGCATGGCCTATCGGTTACTATAACCTTACATGGAACGAGTTCCTTGACATCGTTCACGAGGCTATGGGCGTTCCCGGCAAGAAGATCGTCAACGTTCCCAAGTGGACATTCCAGCTCTTTGGCCTTCACATGAGAAACGTCTACAAGAAGAAGGGCGTTGAAGGCGGTATCGATCCCGTAGGTCTTGCCGACATTATGTGCATGAACACATTCATCGACAAGAAATGGTGCGTTGAGCTGGGCGTTCAGGAAGCTGACATTAAGTCCGCTATCTTTGATTCCATCAAACTCTCCGTTGACGCTGTTAACGGTACTCAGAAACTCCTCGGCATGAAGGGTGAATAATCCTCAGTGATAATTGAATCTTAAAAAACATATTAAGGTTCTATGTCAAATGTTGGGGTAGCCAATAAATAAAGGAGCAGGGGAGCAGGCGAAAGTCGGAGACTTTTGCCTGCTCAATTTATGTTAAGCGGCGTCGGCAAACATAAAAAGTATTCTTTTTCTGAAGCGGT
>CASDTR010000066.1 GCA_949283785.1 uncultured Oscillospiraceae bacterium | reverse complement strand
CAGCGAAAGCAGACTAACTGCAATATATGCGCCGACAGCCCACTTTTTATTTATTTCTATAACGATTATTGCAAGAAGCGCTCCCGAAACAGCGGGAACCGTATAAGTCAAAAACGGAATCAGTCCTGTCATGAACATGAGTACCACAGAAACTGAAGAAATAATGCCGCACAGTGCAACCTTCGTACTTTGTCTCTTCAAAATGCCCTCCTCCAATCAGCAGCAAGGGATCAAGTCGCCTCCAAAACATTCACAGCAGCAATCGGCACAAATAAGACTTGAACAAATGTCACATGCTGAGCATCCGGAGTTAGTCTGTCTTGTTTTGTATCCGCCTTGCCTCGGATTGGTAACGTTGTTAAAAGCGGCCCTATACTCACGGTTATCAGGATCCATGCTGCATGCTGTGGAATAATTTTTCTGAGCTTCCTCAAACCACCCTCTTCTGTACTGCACCGTACCCTTCAAAAAATACCATTCTGCATTTCGAATTGACTTTGGGACACCGTCGAGAAGGGTTTCCGCATCATCTATCCGGTTAGCGGCAATTTTTGATCTGATGTCAGCAAAGGAGGAGTTATTGGAGTATTGCTGATATCCGGCATTTCCTGTGCTGTCCCTTTCCCTGTTACTTGAGGAACTTCCTGAACCTGCGGAACGTCTGCTGAGAATTATTGTATCATAAGCTTCATCAAGTTCACGCATCTTTTTAGCAGCTATTTCCGCAAGCGGACCAGAAGAATAACTGTCAGACTGATATTTTCTGGCAAGATTTCGGTAGGCTTCCTTTACTTCCTCATCAGTCGCATTTTCAGAAATATTTAAAACATTGTATGGATTTTTCATTTCCTCACAACCTTACGTTCCAGTATTTTTTGCGTACAGTTACTCATTCCGCAATCGAGTATATTTTCAATTATAGGATTAAAGTTTTCACAATCAAGCAATTCATAGGCAATATAAGCTTCATCGGCAGATTGGTTCAGCAGGTTTTCGGCGGATTCAAATATTCCCCTGTTAAGTTCTGCATCATCATATCTGTACTCGGTTCTCTGCGCAAAAGTGTTATAGCTGCCGCTTTTGCAGTCTTTTTCAAAATCGTCAAGTGCATCGCTTATATAAACCCATCTTCCGACGCAGTATCCTATTCTCTCAAGAACAGTTTTTGTATCGCCGTTAAATCCATATGATATAAGCTCCGACATGGCCTGTGCTGTCGGATGGGCAGCTTCGTCAATGCTTGATGAGTTTTCCGACTCGATTTTATTTTGCCTGTCAATGGCCTGTTTAACAACAGCATCTGCATCAGGAAAATTCTTTTTTGCTCTGTTATGGACATATGCCGCGTAAGGATATAAAAAACATGATAAAAGCTTTTTAAAAAAGCCGTTATCATTTATATCATCCCTGAGCTTATAGTAAAACATTATCATTGCAACAGCGCAGGTATAATCAAATTCGTCATCCCGCCCCGCACACTTGACGCATTTTTTCAAAGGATTTACGCAGCATCTACCCTTGATAAATCCGGGACATTGTGTTGAAGCGGCAAGTCTCACAATCGCAAAGAAGGTAAAATCATAGCTTAAAGTCATACGGGATAATATGCCGTAGCGCTTGCCGAGTTTTGTACACAAAGTACAATATACACTTTTATAAGTCTCGTAATCTTTTATTTTCAGCTCCGGCTTAAACGCTCGAACATACCCAAACAATAAGACACACCAACTTTCAAAAATATTGTAAGCTATATGTAAAATAAATTCATTAACACATTGTAAACATTAAACGACAATAAAAAAATTTATTGTATAATCATTGTAAAATTTGCACTTTATCGCGGATATATCAATATACCTATTTAACGCAGAAAATTATCAGGCACATTTAATTTCAATGCAGCAAAAAAGCCGTCGTGAACTGACGGCTTTTTGTCATAGAGAACACATTTATGATAGCAAAATTATGCGTTAAAATCTTCAATGATTATTTTATCAATAACGACGTCGTTTACGGGCTTATCTTGGAATCCGACCTTTACCCCTGCAATAGCATCAACGACATCCATGCCTTCAAATACCTGTCCGAAAACGGTGTGCTTAAAATCGAGCCAGGGAGTTCCTCCCACATTTTTGTAATTTTCTGTTACCTCTGTGGGAAAGCCTCTGTCGGCAAGCTCTTCCATCTGTGAAAGAAGGCCTGCATCAACTGTATTTGCCTGAACTATGAAAAACTGGCTGCCGTTGGTATTGGGACCGGCGTTGGCCATCGAAAGAGCTCCGCGATAATTCCTCGCAGATAAATCGAATTCATCCTCAAAGGAATGGCCGTAAATGCTTTCACCGCCCATTCCCGTACCTGTTGGATCTCCGCCCTGAATCATAAAGTCTTTAATGACTCTGTGAAAAATCAGGCCGTCATAATATCCGCTCTGAGAATGAGAGACAAAATTTTCAACGGCTTTGGGAGCCGCGTCGGGAAAAAGACGGATTTTGATATCTCCCATATTAGTTTTCATAACCGCTATTTTTTCGCCTTTTTCAGGCATCTGAAGCTGTGAAATCATATTTCGTAATTCCTCCGCATGTTTTTTACCATTATACATTCAAACGCGGCGCAAGGCAACACCTACAGTGATTGAGTTTTTAAAAGCTCATATATTTCTTTCTCATCATAGATATCGAAACCGTCAACGCTCATTTCACCTTTGCCGGTGATGCCGTCCACAAATCCCGATTCCTGCATTTTAGTATAAAAGTCTTTCAGTTCCGAAAAATGAATCATTATCTTTTTTTTCGTAAGCCTCTGCAAATTTGCGGCTAATGCATAAGCTCCCCAATTTGAGACGGTTGCAACTATTAAATGTTTTGCCTTTACCTCGCACGGCTGACAGTTAACAATTCCGAAGAGCTTATCGGAAATATTTCCCATTCCTATTTCATTGCCTCCGTCTCCGATGCCTATAGTTACGATATTGCGCTCACTGCACATCTCAAACAACAAATCCAGATTTGCGGTATGCTCTTTAATGCTTTCACCGCGAATGTTTGTATAATCTCCGAACTTATTGCGGCCGCATCGTTCCGTTGCAATAACCGCTGATGGCAAATATTTATCTATCAGCTTTTCATATTCTTTCGCAGAAGTGTCCACAGAAAAATCCGATATAACACGAATATTCTCAAAAGGAGCTGCGCAGTATTTTTCAGTCAATATGATCGGTTCATAGTCTAATTTCTCTAAAGCCTTATACAACGCATATGTTCCGGCAGGACCGTCCGTTTCACCGTTTCCCTTTACCCAAAAGCCTGTTATCAAAAACACGGTCCCTTTTTCCGAACGGAGAAAGTCAAGCGCTGCGCGGCCGCAAAAATTATCAGGCAAAAATTTAGCAGCCTTATCCATTCCTCTTGATGAATCTGTTAAAATTATATCCTCTGCTTTCATGTTCTCGCCTCCTGTTATTAAGCATATGCAGTTTAAGGGCGAATTAAAATAAAAAACATTTAAAAGTTTCGGGACTTTAAGGCGCCTTATTTTTCACAGCAGGATAGAATATCTGCCGCCCATTTTTCAGCTCTATCAAAATCATTGCTGTCCGGGTGAGATAAAGCGGCATCAAAATTTTTTACCAATACGGTAAATTGCATATTTTCGGGATCTTTTTCAAGCATCTTTTCATATCTCGATCTGACGGCGGACGGCATCCTGCCCTGACACATAAATCCTTTCAATACTTTATTGTCCTCAGGGATTACTCCCTTTACCGCAGTAAGTATTTTTTCAAAATATGATTTATCACCGCCGAAGCCTGCCGTACCGAAAAGAGCTATGGTTTTGCCGTGAAGAGTATGGAGAAAATCTTCTGTTTCCTTGCAGCATTTTCCTTTATCGGTCCAAAATCCGACAAAAATTAAATCAGCCTGAGCGGCTTCATATGAAGGAGCTCCGAAATACTCCGCATCAGTTATCTTTTCTTTTATTTTTTCTGCTACAGAAAGCGTATTTCCGCTTTTACTCGAATAAACAATTGATGTTTTCATTTTCGCATTCCTCTCTTTTTGTTAAAAGAATATTACTTAAAAAACAATTTTCAATACGGAATAAAGAAAAGTTACAAATAGGAAAATAAAAGTTAACAAATCAGTGATCAAATCGGCCTTAAACATTCATTTTTTTATGAAATCATATCCGTCAGTTTAATCGAGGAATCTGTTAAATAAGCAATATTTTCTTCCCTTAAAACAGTGTCATGCTTTGTATGGATTTTATCGAGATAATAACCGACATACTTTTTTCTTTTGAGAGCCGCAACGCCTATATTAACAGGAAAATTCATCTGATCTGAAGGATACACGGTCGTCAGAGCTTTCGTAATGTAGGGTTTTATTTCATAGCCGTGATTATTTCCGAATGCCGACGAAATATGTGCAGCATATCCTTTTCTCGCCTTACCGTTAACCACAAACATAACAGTGTCTCCGTCCGAAACGCAGTCGAAATTTATTATAAGCTTATTTCCCAGCTCTCTTCTATGAATTTTAGCAAAAGCAGCAGAACCTAAAAGACCTATTTCTTCATTGTCAAAAAATACAAAGGCAGCTTTTTCCAGCTGTTCTTCGTTCATATGAAGCATTATTTCACAAAGTGTTATGACCCCGGAAGTGTTATCGTTTACTGTGTTCCTGTTTTCTTTTCCGAGCATCATTATGAATATAAAACAAAAACACAAAATACAGCACAAGAAGTATGCCGGCAGCACGCTGTCAAAAACAGCCACCGAACAAAATGACACGAAAACACAAAGGAGGAACAGGGGAAACACCAGCAATAACTGATATAGAATATATAACGGCAGATTTTTAGGAGTAATAAAATTTGGAAACGGGAATTTAGGAGCGGTATCGTAATGGGCAGTAAAGATAACGCTTGCCGACGAAACATTTCCCACTATGATATTTCGGCTTTTAATTAATGAACCGCCTTCTTCGACGCGTACTTTTATTCCGTTTTCTGCCAATTCTGAAATCAGGAAATCGGTGAAATCACTCTTTTGATTTTTTCTCTTTCTTGTCTGAAAATTTTCTATAATTTTTTTCGAAATTTCTTTCATAAATTCACCTCTTTTTGACATTATGGTTCCTTTTAATAATAGCAAAACAGCAGCCGAATTACAACAAGTGTTTCGGCTGCTGTGGATCTTGCAATATGGTTTATTTTTTGTCTGTATCGTCAGAAGAAGATGCGTCGGATTCGCTTGAAGAGCTCGCCTCCGCTTTGGATTCAGCAGTGTTATCGGCCGCATTCTGCAAAGAAGTAACCGCTTCCTTCACGGGTATTTCTTCTCCGTTCATGATAGCGCTGAATACGTCGCCGCCCATCTTTTCTTTATCTATCAGATATTCGGCTACTGCGTTGAGTTTATCCATGTGCTCGGTAAGAATTTTTCTGCACCTTTCGTAAGCGGCAGTGATAATCGCGTTGATTTCGTTATCGATTTCAGCCGCAGTATTCTCAGAATAATTGCGCATGTGAGAATAATCTTTTCCAAGGAAAATCTCATCGTTTCCCTGACCGAACGCTATCGGGCCCAGTTTGTCGCTCATGCCGTATTTTGTGACCATTTTACGGGCAATTTCCGTTGCTCTTTCAATATCGTTTGAAGCACCTGTAGAAACATCACCCAAAACGATGCTTTCGGCAACGCGTCCTCCGAGAAGGGAAACAAGTTCGTCAAGCATACGGTTCTTTGAACTGTAGCTCTTGTCATCCGTTGGTACATACAGAGTATATCCTCCCGCCATTCCTCTGGGAATGATAGAGATTTCCTGTACTGGATCTGTATGCTCAAGGAAGAATGAGGATACCGCATGACCTGCTTCATGGAAAGCGGTGAGCTTCTTTTCGTGGTCGGTGAGCTTATGAGATTTTTTCTCGGTTCCCACCATAACCTTGATTGTAGCGTCGCGGATTTCCTTCATTGTTATGGCTTTAAGTCCTCTTCTTGCAGCAAGAAGAGCAGCTTCGTTGAGGAGATTGGAAAGATCTGCACCGGTAAATCCGGCAGTGGAACAGGCGATTGTGTGAAGGTCAACATCGGGAGCGAGAGGCTTGCCCTTGGCGTGAACCTTCAGTATGGCTTCACGTCCGGCAAGGTCGGGATATCCGACAGTTATCTGTCTGTCGAAACGTCCGGGACGCAGAAGTGCCGGGTCAAGGATGTCGGGTCTGTTTGTAGCTGCAATCACTATTACGCCCTCATTTGCTCCGAAACCGTCCATTTCAACAAGCAGCTGATTGAGGGTCTGCTCACGTTCATCGTGGCCACCGCCCATGCCGGCGCCGCGGTGACGGCCGACGGCGTCAATTTCATCGATAAAGATTATTGATGGTGAATTCTTTTTAGCCTGCTCAAAAAGGTCTCTTACTCTGGAAGCACCTACGCCGACGTACATCTCTACGAAATCGGAACCTGAAATTGAAAAGAAAGGAACGTTTGCTTCGCCTGCCACCGCTCTGGCAATAAGGGTTTTACCTGTACCGGGAGGGCCTACAAGGAGCACGCCCTTTGTTATTCTCGCACCGATTTCCGTAAACTTACCTGGATTTTTCAGGAATTCGACAATTTCCTGAAGCTCTTCCTTTTCTTCGTCTGCTCCGGCTACATCATCAAATGTGGTCTTGCGCTTTTCGTCCTTTGCCTGCTTTACTCTCGCCTTGCCGAAACCGAAGGTGCGGTTGGTTTCATTTGTCATGGCCTGGTTCATCTTTTTGGCTATAAGAGAGAAGGCAACAATCAAAACTACTGTAATAATGAGCATCGGCAGCAAGTTTGTAATCCACGAACTTGTCGCCCCTCTTACATAGTCCGCCTTTATCGGGGTATCCGGATTTTTCGCGTTATATTCGCGCACAAGATTGTGTATATCCGACAAAAACACCTCGACATTGGGCACATTGTACTTCTGGGTTTCGTCACTTCCCGTAACCTTATATTCCAATACTCCCGAAGCAAGGTTAAGAGAATACTCTGTTACCTTTCCTTCGTCGAAAAGCTGAACTATCTGATAATACTCCGTTTTATCCTTCGTCTGTTGCTGAGTGCCTGCAAAAATACCGATTGAGGAAATCAGCAAAATGGGAAGCAGAATATACGGCAAATATCCGAGCCAGCTTTTGGTATTCGGATTTTTATTGTTATTGTTGTTATCCAAGTATAAAACACGCTCCTTATTATTCGGAATAAACCGAACGCTTTAACGCACCTACATAAGGCAGGTTGCGATATTTTTCATCATAATCGAGGCCGTAGCCAACGACGAATTCATCGGGAACCGTCGTTCCTGAATAATCGGCAAAAAGCTCCACCTGACGCCTTTCTGGCTTGTCGAGAAAAGTACATATTTTTATGCTTGCGGGATTTCTCTGCTTCAGTACCTTCAAAAGATAATCCAGTGTCTTTCCGCTGTCAAGTATATCCTCAACCACAAGCAGGTCGTAGCCCTCGAGGTTCAAATCAAGGTCCTTTATGATTTTTACAACTCCCGAGGTTTTTGCACCGGAACCGTAACTGGAAACAGCCATAAAATCAATGCGGCACGGTATTGTGACAGCGCGCATCAAATCCGCCATAAACACGACGGAGCCCTTGAGAACGCTGACCATAAGCAGATTCTTGTCTTTGTAATCCTCGCTTATGCGGGCGCCCAAATTGCTGACAATCTGTTTTATCTCTTCCTGTGAGATAAGTACCTTTTCGATATCTCTCTCCATATTCAAAGCCCCCTAAAGCTTACTTTCCAGATCTTTTGAGAATCGGAATCCACATAAACACGTTTTGCAACACCTAAGCCCGGAACCGCAACTATTCCTTTATCGTCGCAGACGACAGGATAGCTGTTTCTTTTTTCCGGAGGGATGCCCTTCT
>CASDTR010000065.1 GCA_949283785.1 uncultured Oscillospiraceae bacterium | reverse complement strand
TAGGCAAAAAAGACAGCCGCTTTAGCGGCTGCCTGAGATTGTAATGCGGTGTCAAACTTTCAGTACCCCTTCCAGGGGTTAAGTCCGTAATAGCCCCTTTTAGGGGCTGTGCAAACCACCAGTTTACTGGTGGTTTTGATTTTTGGGATGTTTTTGCAAGAGCAAGGATTATTTGACTATTACGGTAGCAATGCTCTTTGAGGGCAGCTCAATTGAGGTAAGCTTTCCCGAATAAACCTGCTGAAGCTTTTTCTCGCTGTCGCTTTGGATAACGGTCATGGTGCTTCCGAAAACATCGAAGCTGAAGCTTCTGGCGTCGCCCTCGTTGACTATAACTATTACGATATCGCCCTGAGGCGTTTTATATGCCGAATAGTTTACGTCAGTGGTGACGATTCTGTTGCTGTCCATTATAATGGGGAATATATTTGAATTTGACGAAACTACAACGGAGCCTACAGGAATGTATTTTGTATAGTGGGCCATGGCGTAATATCTCGTTGTGAGATAATAGTTGCTGAAATCGGAGGAAGCGGCAATAAGTCCGTCGGAATAGTCGCCGCCTGCGGGGATTTCATTTCCGTAATTGTTTACGGCAACCCATGATGTCCATGAATTTACTCCCGTGTATTTCATATCCTGAGAGATAATGCGGGCCATTATTGTAGCTGCGTCCATGGAGTCTGTTGTGCTCACGCACGGAAGCTCGCACCATTCACTCATTGAGATATCGTAGCCGCGGCAATTTTGCTTAAGCCACTGGTTAAAGGACTGTCTGCCGAGCATATCGTTATCTGACCAGTAGCTGTGGTATGAGAGTGTGCCGATTTTATCTGCAATGACGGGATCATTGAGAAGGGCTTCAAAATAGTTCTTGGTATTTTCGCCCATTTCTCCGCTTTCAGGTCCGCATATCTTGACGTTAAGGCCTCTTTCGGTGATTCCCTCAGCCAAGAGATGCATAAGCTCAACTATTTCGTCAATCTCATAGTGGCAGCCTTCCTGACCTACCCAGCTGCCGCCCCAGCTCCACTGAGGCTCGTTAAGCGGTGAAATGTATTTTACGGGCACGCCCTTGTCAATAAAGTATTCGGTGATTGTCAGAAGGTAGTCCACATAGTCGTCGTAGCATTCTTTTCTGAGGTTTGAGGTGTATTCCTCGGTGCCTCCGGAAGACTGTCCCGTGACGGTCATGGAATAATGAGGTGAGTTAGCGAAGAGAATAACTGTATCAACGCAGCCATAGGAAAGGGCTTCCTCAAGCATTTTCTGAGCGTTTGCGTCTCTTGTAAAGTCGTATTCGTATTCTCCTGTTTCCTCATTGTAGTAATAAAAGCTTTCCGTAAGGCGCCAGGGGTCTGTGACCCTTTCGACCTCGGGATCGTAGCCGCCGCCTATGTTGTAGCGATAGATATTGAGTCCCAGTCCCTCTTCGGAGAAAAGAAGCTTTGCGATTTCTTCTCTTGTCTGGTCGCCGTCTATCATCTGGCTCCACCAGCAGGCGGATGTGCCCCAGCCGTTGACGGTCTGGTGCTTGATTTTTTCATTGACTTTAATAGTCATGGACCTTGAATCGCCCTCTTGACGGATGCCGTTGACAATAGACATATCTATATCCCCGACAAACTCAGTCTGCTGAATATAAGCAAAGAGAAGTGAAATCAAGGTTAAAATCAGCGCTATAAGTCTTTTTAAAAATAGCATATTCATCAGCTCCTCACCATTATTTTATCAAAAAAAGAGGACAAGTCAAATAAATTATAGGGAGTTTATTAATCATGTTTTAAAATAATCTTTTGCTTTTCTGTTTTTTAAAAATAAGGGAAATGCTGTCCGTAGGTCCGCCTCTTGCGGTCTGCTGTTTTAACATAAACAGAATTGATTATTCCGCAGGTATGAGTTATAATTTTTACAGCAGAAAACGGAGCTGATGATATGGATTGTGAAAATTGCTGGTATAACGAATACGATTCCGAAAATGACGAATATTACTGTTCCCTCGACCTTGACGAAGACGAATATGCGCGGTTTATATATTCGGGTGGGGACAAATGCCGTTATTTCAGACCCTACGGCGGAGAATATGAAATAGTAAAGAAACAAAACTGAACGGAAAACACGGAACGGGCTGCATGCTTCGGTCCGTTTTTCATTATATATAGAGGCTTTTCGGGGCCGCAAAAAGTAAAAATCAGGGATAAACTCAACAAACTTTTTAAACTCAGCAAAGTTAAAAGATTTCAAAGCTATTTTGTGAAAATTATCGTTTTGTGAACAGAAGCCTAACTTTTGTATAATTCCTACAAAAAACATTAACCCTGTTTTACTCTTGTGGTAAACTGTAATACTTGATTTTCCACTAAAATTTTCGGCGATTTGTACAAACAATCAGACGAGCTATTGTGCAAAAAGTCTTGACGCTTTGCATAATATGTGGTAGTATAAGCACAACAAAGAACGAAAGGAGTGAGGACGAATATGACATTCAAGGATTACAAGCTCGAGAGAGAACTGCTTGACGAGTTCCTCAGCGAGAAGACACTCAGCTGGAAGACCTTTATCAAGGCAATCGCAGTAAGCAGCGTAATAGGAAAATAAGAGCTGATTCGGCTTAGCCGGTCACCGATTTGCCAGTGCGGCGCCGCCGCAAGGGCCTATCAAAGAAGTAAAAATCGGGGGAGCCTTGAATAAAGGCTCTTATTTTTTTGTCCCGAATCAAATAAATATAACAGAAAACATAAAAGGCTTCGCGGAGAGATGTCTCTGCGGAGCCTTTTGTTTTGCCGTTATTATTTCAGATTAGAAAAGCTTTGCCTTGGGACGGATGTTTCCTCCGGGATTATAGAACTTCCTGTTGTCAAGCGCCCACTGACGCTGGCTGAAGTCCTTTTCTGGAGCCTGAGAAACGGCTTGAGCCATTTCGAACATCTTAGCGTCCAGAGTATCTATCATTGAAAGCAGCTCAGCTTCAATGAACATGGGGCGAACGGCGGCTCCGAATTCGGGCTCTCCGTGATGCGAGAGGACCATATGTTCAAGGAACATGGCTTTTTCCATGTCTAAATGAAGCTCTTCGGCAGTTTTTTCGATAAGCATTGCGCCTCTTACGAGATGTCCTATGAGGGTGCCGTCAACGGTATAGCCGGAGGCAAGGCCTGTTTCCGGGACCTCAAATTCTCCGATTTTGCCCATATCGTGGAGGATTGCTCCCGCAAGGAGCAGGTCATCGTTAACATAATCATATATTTTGCAGGCCTCCTGAGCCAGGCGCACCATTGAGAGGGTGTGCATCAAAAGGCCGCTTCTTATTGCATGGTGGAGCTTAAAGGCGGCGGGCCAGTAGAGGAGTTTTTCTTTGTTTCTGCTCAGAATTTCAAGAGTGATCTTGCGGTAAGTATCGTCGTAAAGGGAAGAGGCTATGCTGTGAAGCTCCTCATACATTATTTCCGGAGCATAGTCGGCGCTGGGGACGAAATCCTCTATGCGTATATTGTCGGAGGGCACACATTTGCGTATCCTCTCAATTCTCAGCTGGTCGGCACCGTTGAACATGGATATGGTTCCCCTGATTTTAATTAATTCGTTGGGATTGTAAGTTCCCTGAAGATCGGGGTTATAATCCCAGTATTTTGCGGAAATTTCCCCGTCGGAATCCGCCACTATAAGGTCAAGGTACGGCAGTCCTTTAGCCGTTTTTTTCACGTCGCAGGATTTAATGAGGCAAAAGCCCTCAACGGTTCCGGTTCTCTCGTTTTTCAGAAAATTCATCAGCTCAGCCGCCTTTCCAAATTATACGGTGGATATTATATCACAAATTTATATGCGTTTGCACTGAGTAATAAAATAAAACTCAAAATTCCTTACCGTTTTCAAAGCATTTTTCATTAAATTATGGGAAATATAGGAATATCTGATTATAGGGAGCGAAAAAAATGAGTGCTCAAGTGTGCTTTGAAAAGCCTGTAAGGCTTGAGAAAAATGTAAAAAGCGCTTTGGTAAGAATTAGGAAAAGCTGTATTGCGGATATTAAAGAGGAAAGGTACGGCCTTCTTACCGATAACTATTATATTCTTGCTACTTTAGGCAGGGAATGTATTAAAAATCTCAGGAATGCTCCGAAGCTGCCGAGCAGAGATAACTGCCCCGTCCTATATAGCGAAATTGAAAGAATAGCCGAAAAATACGGCTGCATTACACCGGACAGGTTTGTTTCGGAGCTTTCGGACAAGGGCTTTTCCTGCGATGAGTGTGCTCTGGTGCGTCTTATGGCTGAGTGCGCTTATATTATTCTTTTTTCTTCATGTGCAGACAGTGAGAAGGCCGCGGATTATATAAAAGGTATAAGGAGCCTCGAGGAGACGGATTTTGAGGATATCATGTGTCGTATCTGCGAGACGGAAAAAATTCTTCTGCGGGACCCCACGGGCTGTTATCCTGTGTGTACGGGAGAGACCAAGACTCTTTATCGAAAGCAAATAGGCACGAAGAGCAGAAAAACAGGGATTTCCGAAACGCAGGCAGCGGTAAAAGCCTTAAACGAGGCGAAGAGAAACGGGGAGCATATAGGGAAATATATAATCCCCGAAGGGCAGGATTCGCGGTGGGGGACGGTGGCCCTTTTACTTTCGCCGTTTCTTTCCGCCGCCTTCTGCGTCGGGATAGGCCTGCTTTCCGAAAGCTTAATTGCGGCTTTTTGCCTGTTTTTTCCGCTCTGGGAAATTTTAAAAAATGCCGTTTGGAATATATGCGGAAGGTTTGCTCCTAAGAGAATACTGCCCTCAGTCGAAATAAACGCCGTTCCCGAAGAGGCAAAAACCGTGGCGGCAGTTTCCGTTTTGATGCCGTCGGACGAAAAGGGAAGGAGGGAGCTTTATAAAAATCTCAGGGAAATGAAAATAAGCAACGGAAAGGGAGAAGTAAGCTTCTGTGTACTGGGAGACTACCGAAGCGGGGATCGTGAGGAAATGCCCGAGGATGAAGCGGTTTTAAAGGGATGCAAAAGGGTCATAGATGCGTTGAACAGAAAGTACGGCGGAGGCTTTTTTCTTGCGGTGCGCCGCAGAGAGTATTCCGAAAGCGAGGACTGTTTTTGCGGGAGAGAGAGAAAGAGAGGAGCCGTTGAGTCGCTCATAAAAGCCATGAGAGGGGAAAATCTCCGCGAGCTTATGTTATTTGGAGATACACAAGACCTCAAAAAGACTAAATATCTTATGATGCTGGACGCCGACACCAAAATGCCCATGAATACCATTTTAAAGCTTGTTGGAGCCGCCATGCATCCTTTAAATAAGTGTGAAATTTCAGGCGGAAAAGTGGAAAAGGGATACGGGATTTTTGTACCCGGTGCCGCAGCGGAACTTTCATCTGCTGAAAAAAGCCGATTTTCTCTTGTGATGACGGGAGCCGCAGGTATTTCCTCCTATGACGCGGGAGTTTGGGAGTTTTATATGAATATGTTCGGTGAAGGGATTTTTTCGGGCAAGGGGCTCATCGACGTCGATGCCTTTTACAGGCTTATGCCGGGGGCTTTCCCAAAGGAACAGGTCCTCAGTCACGATATTCTGGAGGGAGGCTTTCTTCGTGCCGCTCTTGTGCCGGGAGCGTGGGTGACAGATTCCTTTCCGTCTGCCGTAGATGCGTATCTGAACCGCAGTCACAGGTGGATAAGGGGCGACTGGCAGAATATTATCTGGCTTTTCAGCAGACCTCGTTTGCAAGGGGAGAGCTATAGAAATCCCATTAACAATCTTTCTAAATACAAACTCTTTGATAATCTCAGAAGAAGTCTTATTCCCGTTTTCGCATCGGTGCTGATTTTTGCGGCAGGCTTTTTTTCTCCCTTTACGGCATCCTTGCTCCTCGCCGCCGCGCTGCTTTCCGTTTGTTCCGGAGAGATATTCGCCGCCGTTCAGGCAGTTTGGAAAAAGGGTTTTTCAGTATTTACCCATAAGAGATGCTCCGTTGGATCTTCTGAAATCCGCATGGGTCTTATGAGAGCTCTTGTTTCATGTATTCTGATCCCTCAAAATGCCTTTGCCGCCGCAGACGCAGCAGCAAAGGCCCTTTGGAGAACTTTTGTCTCAAGGCGTCATTTGCTTGAGTGGGTAACGGCTGCGGACAGCGAAAAA
This sequence comes from uncultured Oscillospiraceae bacterium, assembly GCA_949283785.1. Taxonomy (GTDB): domain Bacteria; phylum Bacillota; class Clostridia; order Oscillospirales; family Acutalibacteraceae; genus UMGS263. The sequence continues at coordinate 56,479 of CASDTR010000065.1, read as the reverse complement.
AACGGCACGAAGAGTATTAAAAGATTTTTGCCATCTTCCTTATTTGCTGCGGTGCTTTTTTTGACTCCGGGGATAATCGGTAAGCTTTCCAGTCTCTTTTTCTTTTTTGCCCCGCTTATTTACGAGCCTTTATCCGAGAAAAAGGTCAAATCGGGCAAAAGGGAGCTGTCGGGCCGCGAAAGGGAGAAGCTCATTTCCTACTGTGCGTCCATGTGGAAATATTACGAAAAATATGCGGGAGAGAGCGAGCATTTCCTTCCGCCCGATAACGTACAGCAGTCGCCCGTCTTTGCCGTGGCGAGAAGGACCTCTCCTACAAATATCGGCATGATGATGCTCAGCGTTCTTGCGGCAAAGGACTTTGGATTTATAGACTGTGAGGGCCTGTACGAAAGGCTTAGCAGGACCCTTGACAGCGTTGAGAAACTTCCGAAATACAAAGGCAATTTGTTTAACTGGTACAGCACCCAGACCCTTGAGCCCATCAGCCCCATATACGTTTCCAGCGTTGACAGCGGAAATTTTCTCTGCTGCCTCACCGCTTTGAAATCGGGGCTTTTAAAGCTCAAAGGAGAATTTTCTCCCTTGGGGGAAACGGCTCAGAGACTGCAGAAAATTATAGATGAAACGGATTTGACGTTTCTCTATAATGACAGGAAAAATCTGTTCCATATAGGGCTGAACGCAGAGGACGACACCCTTACCCCATCCTGCTATGATTTGCTTATGAGCGAAGCGAGAATGACCAGCTATTTTGCCGTGGCGACGGGACAGGCTCCCGAAAAGCATTGGGGGGCTCTGAACAGGACCGCTCTCAGATGCGGCAGATATTCGGGCCCCGTCTCTTGGACGGGAACAATGTTTGAATACTATATGCCTCATATACTTTTGCCTGTTTACCGCAATTCCCTTTTGGAGGAGGCTCTCGGCTTTTGCCTTAAAATGCAGAAAAAACAGGCGGAGAGGGAAGGGGTTCCCTTCGGTATGAGCGAAAGCGGGTATTACGCCTTCGACAGCGGACTCAACTATCAGTACAAGGCTCACGGGGCACAGAAGCTTGCCCTTAAGCGGAGCGCGGACGAGGAAACGGTAATTTCACCTTATTCCACCTTTCTCGTGCTGCCCTTTGACAAGCAGGGAGCCATGGAAAATCTGCGTAAGCTGGAGGAAATGGGGCTTTGCGGAAGCTGCGGATTTTATGAGGCCGTGGATTTTACCTCCTCGAGAACCGATTCGGCGGGTATGGCGGTGGTGAGGAGCTTTATGGCTCATCATGTGGGAATGAGCCTGCTCAGCTGTGCCAACGCTCTTTTTGACGGCATCATGCAGAAAAGATTTATGGAGGATGAAAAAATGGCAAGTGCAAAATCACTTCTTGAAGAGAAGATTTCCGATGCGTCCGCAGTCTTTGAGGACGTAAAAAAGGGCAATCCTCCCATCAAGCCCGATACCGTCCATGAAGCGGTGGGATTTTTCTCGGAGCCGAATCCGGATTTTGCAGATGTATCCCTTTACACAAACGGCGAGTGGACCACGGTCATAACCTCCTGCGGCAGCGGGTTTTCCCTTTACACCGGCGCCGACGTCATAAGAAGAAGCGAAGACCTGAGAAACGACCCGTCGGGAGTGTTCGCATTTTTCTGTCAGGGGGACAAGGTCCAAAGCTTTACCTATGCCCCGAGATATGAAAATCCCGAAAGCTTTACTGGTGAATTTGCGGGAAACTACGGACGCTTTGTCTCCGCCGGAAAGGAGACGGAGCTGGTTCAGGAGGTGTATGTCCACAAATCCGTTCCGTGTGAGGTGAGAAGCTATACCGTAAAAAATTCGGGCAGGTACAGAATAAGGGGAGAGATCGAGATATACTTTGAGCCCGTTCTGGCCCCTTACGGCGAAGTGCGCTCTCATCCCGCCTTCGCCAAGCTCTTTACAACTGCCGATTACAGTGCGGATTCGGGCATGCTTGTTTTCAGAAAGCGGAGCCGTGAAAGCGGGAGAGCCCTGTATCTTGCCGCAGGACTTCTGGGAAAAGAAAAATTCACCTTTGAGACCTCCAGGGAAAAGGTCCTCAAAAGGCCCCTCGGAAACAGATCCCTGCCCGGGGACCCCGAAAAATTTACCTCGTCCTGCGCTGTCGGGGACGTGTGCTGCGCTATAAGTGTTCCCGTGGAGATACCCCCTCACGGGAAAGTGACCGTCAGGGCGGCGATGTGCGCCGCCGAGGAGGAGCAGGAAGCAAAAAGGCTTTTTACCTCTCTGAGAAAGGAAACCTTATCCCGCGAAAAGGGAGCCGCCTCTCCTTTTGTATCAGGAAGCATCGAAAGCGTACTGGCTCTTCAGGCTCTGCCCCACCTGTTCTGGAATACGGAATACTCAAGGGAATATGAGAATGCGGCGGCAGAAAATACTCTTAAGCGCAGCGAAATGTGGAGTACGGGTATTTCGGGAGATTTTCCGATTATATATATCGAGCTTTACGGCGCCGATGAGGAACGGCTCCTTCCCTACCTTAAAATCTGCAAAATCCTTTACACATGCTCCCTGTTTGCGGAAATTGCGGCTGTGTGCGAGGGCGGGAACAGCGCTGTTTTGATAACTGAAAAGTTTATTCGTGACCGGGGCTTCGGAAACATTCTGGGGTGTCCGGGCGGAGTGAGGCTCATCGACGGAGAAAAGACCCCGTCGGAAATATTGAACCTTTTAAAAAGCGCTGCCAAATTTATAGTCCCGAAACGCAGCGCCGAGCGGATAGGAAGGCCTCAAAAGCCCTATGCCTCATCATTCCCGCCCCTTCTCGACCCCATCCCGTTTGAGGAAGAAGAGAAATATGAGGTTAAAAACGGATATTTTTCGGAAAACGCCTTCACCGTAACGGGAAGCCCGACGGTCCCATGGAGCCTTTGCCTTGCAAACGATTCCTTCGGTACGCTGCTTACGAATACGTCTCTCGGCTTTACATGGGCGGTAAACGCAGGGGAAAACAAGCTCACCGCCTGGTGCAACGATCCGCTGAGGGATTTCGGCGGAGAAAGGCTTTTCCTGAAAGCTGACGGGAAATTATATGACATCATCGGGAATTCGGCTGTCAGATACACTCCGAAAAAAGCGGTGTATCTGTCAAAATACAAGAGCCTGAAATTGGCAGCGGAGGTGTCCGTATCGCCTAAGGGCTTTGCAAAATATGTAAATGTGTTCTGCGAAAACGGCGGCATCGAACCCTTTGACGGGGAAATTTTGTACTATGCTGAGCCGTATATGGGAAGAAGCGGGGATTTCAGAAGCGCCGTTAAATTTGAAGAGGGAAAAGAGGGCGTTTTTTTCAGGAATCCTTTAAATGAATGTATCAGAACAACGGCTTATCTGACGGCGGGAGAGGGAAGCATATGCCTTGCGGGAAACCGAGGGGATTTTTTCGATTTGAGCCTTACGCAAGTGAAAAAGGTCGTAACCGATCCCTGCGCCGCTGTGGGAAGGCGGCTTATTCTGCCTCCGGGAAGAGCGGAAAAAGTGGAATTTGTTCTCTCATGCGGAGCGGGGAAGGACAGCGCTGAAAAGACGGCCGGTATCGACATCTCAGGGGAAAGCGGCGGAGGCTTTCTGAGTGCAGGTACAGGCGATAAGGCCTTCGACGTTATGGTAAATACCTGGCTTCCGCTTCAGATTTCAAACTGTCGGATAAAGGGGCGCACCGGATTTTATCAGTGCTCGGGGGCGTGGGGCTTCCGTGACCAGCTTCAGGATTCCCTTGCGCTGCTGCTGACACAGCCTCAAACAGCCCTGCGCCAGATATACCGCTGCTGCGCCGTTCAGTTTGGGGAAGGGGACGTGCTTCACTGGTGGCACCGTTTGCCGCAGAATTCGGGGGGCACAAGAGGCGTGCGGACAAAATGCTCAGACGATCTTCTCTGGCTTCCCTACGCCGCGGCGAAATATTTTGAGGCTACGGGTGACACCTCTTTCCTGGGAAGGAAAATAGCCTTTCTTCGAAGTGAAGAGCTCAAAGAAGGCGAGAACGAAAGATATATGAGGGCCGAAGCATCCGAAGAAAAGGGAACGGTTTACGCTCATTGTCTAAGAGCCATGGAAAGGGCCCTGAGAAAAGGCTCACATAATCTGATTTTAATTGGAAACGGCGACTGGAATGACGGATACAACCGCGTAGGAGTACAGGGGAAGGGAGAGAGCGTATGGCTTTCCATGTTTGCCGCAATGGTAATGGAAAAGTTTATTCCCGTAGCCTTTGAGCTGGGCGACGAAAAGATATGCCGCATACTTTCTCAGGAAGCGGAAAGCCTTAAAAAAGCAGTGGATGAACACTGCTGGAACGGGGAATGGTATCTGAGGGCCTTTTATGATGACGGGGAATCCATGGGCACGGGCGACGGGGAATGTATGCTGGACTCCCTTCCACAGTCCTTTGCGGTGTTCTCGGGGATGCCGAAGGAAGAGCGGGTGAAATCGGCCGTCAGAAACGCCGTGGATATTCTTGCGGACAGTGAAAACGAAATAATAAAGCTTTTCGCGAATCCCTTTACGGGAAACGGACAAAGGCCCGGATATGTGGCAGCTTATCCCGAGGGAATAAGGGAGAACGGCGGACAGTACACCCACGGAGCCGTTTGGCTGTGTATGGCTCTTTTAAGGCTTGGTGATACGAGGGAGGCATATCGTCTTTTTGAGATGATAAATCCTGCCGCAAGATGCCGAAGAGATGAGATTTCCGAGGTATACAGGCTTGAACCGTATTTTCTGGCGGGGGATATTTCTTCAAATCCTGCGGCAGTCGGCAGAGGCGGCTGGAGCCTTTATACGGGTTCGGCAGGCTGGCTCTATACCGCTGCGCTGGACTTTCTGGGAATAAAGCGGATAAAGAACAAAATCATCGTAAAGCCGAGACCCTTCGGAGCCGTTGAGGAGTATAAGCTGAGAATGGTCTGCGAGACGACTCAAATCGAAATAGAGGTTGTAAAAGATGAGGGGAATCCTCGTGAAGCGGAAATTCCTCTTAACGGAAAACGCCATGAAGTGAGGCTTTCCATGTGAGATGCCACGAAAGGACAATCAAATATAGTGATATTAACCGAAAAAACAAAGGGCTTTTTTACAGGGTCTACAATACTTTATATTAGTGTGGAAAAACCTTTATTTAAGTGGTAAAATAATATAATAAATTTCTGCGGCCTTATGTCTGCGGAATAAAGAGTAAAAATTTTCCGAAAGGAGCGGTACGGCGTCGAGGGTCATGTTTTATCCCGCGGCGCGTTGTGAGTATCGCAGGGTAATTATAATGGAAAATATAATAAGTGTGCGTCAGGTTGCGCAGGGGGTAAGACTATGCGCCGCGCCGACGGAGAGGTTTAAAACAGCGAAAATATCAGTGAATATGGCCCTCCCCCTTAAAAAGGAGACAGCGGGGGTATATGCGGTGCTTGTCTATTTCCTTCACCGCTCATGCAAAAAGTATCCCGATATGACAAAGCTCAGCAGCCGTCTTGCCTATCTTTACGGAGCCACTATTTCCGCAAGCGTCACAAAGATAGGGGAGGCGCAGGTTTTAAGGCTGAGCCTTACTGCCATTGACGACCGCTTTTCCCTTACCGACGAGAGCATTACGGAAAACTGCATGGAGCTGCTTCTCGATATGATTTTTGAGCCCAATACAGTTGACGGCTCCTTCCTTCCACATGATGTGGGACAGGAAAAGCGTCTTATGCTCGAAAAGATAGAGAGCGAGCTCAACGATAAACGCAGCTATGCCAAGAAGCGCTGCGAAGAGATAATGTGCGAAAACGAGGCTTACGGAATAGACCGCCTCGGTAGCGCCGAGGACGTCTCTTCCATAACCCCCGATTCACTTTATGAAGCCTGGCAGAACCTTCTTAAAAAGGCCGTAGTGCAGATAAACGTAGTTGGCACCGCCGACGCTGATAAAATCGCCGAGGGAATAAGCCGCCGCCTTGAGGGCGTTGACCGCTCGGAAGCGGTGCTTCCGCCTACTGAAATCGTAAGAAAGGCCGAAAAGGTCCGTGAGGTCACGGAGCAGCTTCCCATAAATCAGGGAAAGCTCGTAATGGGCATGAGAGTTGACTATGACCCCCAAAAGCGCGCCGCTTTTTCAATCATGTGCGATGTTTTCGGAGGTGGCCCTTATTCGAGGCTTTTCACAAACGTCCGTGAAAAGTTGAGCCTTTGCTATTACTGTTCCGCAAGGCTCAACAGCGATAAGGGTATCCTCCTTATCCAGAGCGGAATAGAGACCGAAAACAAGGAAAAAGCCCTTTCAGCCATAAAGGAGCAGTTTGAGATAGTAAAGAACGATCAATTTGAGGACGACGAGTTGGAGGCCTCCAAAAAGGCCTGCGCAGACGCCCTTGACGGCTTTGGAGATACGCCTGAGGATTACGATTATTGGTGTATGAACCAGATGCTCAGAGATGAAATCGTTACTCCCGGTGACCTTGCCGCCAAAATAAGGAAAGTCACCCGTGAGGACGTGGTGAGCTGTGCGAATAAAGTGACCCTTGACACAGTGTATATGCTTGAGGGAACCGGGGAGGCAGAGGAATGAACATGGAAAAGATAACTTCTGAAAAGCTGGGCGAAACTTATTATTCGATAAAGCATCCCACGGGGCTTCAGATTTATGTTATGCCAAAGGAGAATTACTCTTCGGCCTATGCGGTGTTTGGAACCCGCTACGGCTCTACGGATACAGGCTTTAAGAGAAGCGATGAAAAGGATTTCGTGGAGATCCCCGAGGGAACGGCTCACTTTCTTGAGCACAAGCTTTTTGAGAGTGAGGAGCTGGACGCTTTTGCAAGATACGCAAAGACGGGAGCCAGCGCCAACGCATATACCTCCTTTGACCAGACCTGCTATCTTTTCTCCTGCTCGGGAGATTTTGACGCGTCCCTTGAAATTCTGCTGGACTTTGTTCAGTCCCCCTATTTTACCCAGGAGACCGTCGATAAGGAGCAGGGCATAATCGGTCAGGAAATCAGGATGTATCAGGATGAGCCGGGGTGGCAGGTAGAATTTAACTGCCTGAAGGCAATGTATAAAAATCATCCCGTGAGAATAGACATTGCGGGAACTCAGGAGTCCATAGCTCAGATAGACGCGGAAATGCTTTACCGCTGCTATAATACTTTCTATAATCTTAAAAACATGGTTCTTGCCGTAGTCGGAAACGTTACGCCGGAGCAGGTCCTTAAAACGGCCGATAAGATGCTCAAAAAGAGCGAAGACGTAACAGTTGAAAAAATGCCCCACAATGAGCCTTATGAGGTGGCAACAGATTATATCGAGCAGAAGCTTGCCGTTTCGGTGCCGCTGTTTATGCTCGGATGCAAGGAAAACTATCCCGAGGCTCAGCGTCTTCTCGCTCACAGACTTGAAATGTCCGTGCTCCTTCAGATAATCGCCGGTAAGACCTCTCCTTTATATAAGCGCCTTTTCGATAAGGGACTTATCAACTCATCCTTCGGAAGCGAGTATTTCGCAGGCTACGGCTATTCCGCAAGCCTTTTTTCGGGAGAGTCGGCAAACCCCAAAGAGGTGGCTGAGGAGATAAAAAAGGAAATTGCGGCCCTTAAAGAAAAGGGGATTAGTGACACGGATTTTGAGACAGTCAGACGCAAGATGTACGGCAGCGAGATAATGGGCTTTAACGATATCGATGAGCTGGCAAACGGCTTTGTGGCCTCTCATTTCCTGGGCAGCTCTATTTTCGACACGGTGCGCATACTTCGCAATATGAAAAAAGAGGATGTGGAAAAGGCCCTTTCCGAAAGCTTTGAGCCGTCCCTTTTCTCACTTTCGGTTGTTCTTCCGAACAGCTGAAAGGATTACATAAATTCAAATCAGGGAGATAATTTATGAGTGATTTTACAACGGTGTATTTTCCGGGTCTGGGCTGGAGTTTTGACATCCCGTCCGTTGCTGCGGAGTTTACCCTTCCCTTTATAGGCACGGAGGTATCCATAAAATTCTACGGCGTCATAATCGCCTTCGGCTTTGCCCTTGCGGTGCTTTTCGGCGGCCGCATGGCCTTTAAGTGGAAGATGAGCATTGACAAAATGCTGGACATACTTATTTTCGGTACATTCGGAGGAATACTGGGCGCAAGGCTTTACTATGTCGCCTTTGAGTGGGATTATTATGCTGCTCACCCTTCCGAGATATTCAAAATATGGCACGGTGGACTTGCCATTTACGGCGGTCTCATAGGAGCCATAATCGTGGCCTTTATCGTCTGCCGATTCAATAAGCTCAATTTCTTTAACCTTGCCGATATGGCGGCCATGAGTTTCCTCATAGGACAGGGCATAGGACGCTGGGGCAACTTTATGAATCAGGAGGCCTTCGGCACAAACACCACTCTTCCTTGGGGCATGACCAGCGAAAAAGTTGTCGATTATATAAACAGTCATCAGGCCCAGTTTGCTGCCAACGGTATCACAATGGACCCGAGCGTTCCCGTCCACCCCACGTTTCTGTATGAATCCGTATGGTGTATTCTCGGATTTTTCGTGCTCTTCTATATATGTGAGCACCACCGCAAATTCAGCGGACAGATCATGCTCACCTACGGAGTCTGGTACGGACTCGAGAGAATGGTGGTTGAAGGCATGAGAACCGACAGCCTTTACATTGCCGGTACTACCCTCAGAGTTTCCCAAATTCTTTCCGCAGTTCTTGCTCTGGTTTGCGCCGCGGCACTTATAGTGCTTTTAAGAAAATACAAAAAGAGCCCCAAACCCATTGAGGGCGTTGATTACTATTTTGATAAAGATGGCAAGCGTGTGGAAATGGTGAGAAAGGGAGAGACTGCTCCCTTTATGCCCGATAATTCCGCAGTGCTCAGCGAGAGCGGCCTGCCAGAGACAGAGGAGGAAAAAGCAGATGGCACAGATAATTGACGGAAAAAAGGTTTCCGCTGAGGTAAAGGAGAGAGTAGCCGCGGAAGTTGCGGTCCTCAAGGAAAAGGGAGTTACTCCCGGACTTGCGGTCATAATCGTAGGCGACGACTCTGCTTCACAGGTCTATGTGAGAAACAAGGAGAAGGCCTGCGCGGAAACGGGCATGTATTCCGAAAAATACGCCCTTCCCGCAGAGACGACACAGGAAGAGCTTTTAAATCTTGTAAAAGAGCTTAACGGTAAAAAGGAGATAAGCGGTATACTCTGCCAGCTTCCCCTGCCGTCACACCTTAATTCCGATATTGTCATTAACGCTATTGACCCTATTAAAGACGTAGATGCTTTTCACCCTGTAAACGTGGGCAAGATCATGATAGGAGACTATGCCTTCCTTCCGTGTACCCCTGCGGGAGTCATGGAGCTTATCAAATCGGCGGGAGTTGACCCCGAGGGCAAAAACTGCGTCGTAGTTGGCAGGAGCAATATAGTGGGTAAGCCCATGGCAATGCTTCTTCTCCATAAAAACGCTACAGTGACAATTTGTCACTCAAAGACCGTAAATCTTGCCGAAATCACAAAGCAGGCCGATATACTGGTGGCCGCCGTGGGACGCGCCAAGTTCATAACCGGCGATATGATTAAGCCCGGCGCCGTTGTCATAGATGTGGGAATGAACCGTGACGAAAACGGAAAGCTCTGCGGAGACGTGGACTTTGAGTCAGCCGAAAAAACGGCGGGAGCCATTACCCCCGTCCCCGGCGGAGTAGGTCCCATGACAATAGCCATGCTCATGGAAAACACCCTTACGGCAGCTAAAATCCAAAATCAGGATAAGCTTAAATAAATACATAGAATAAGGAGCAGGAAATGTATACCGATAAAAAGCTTTACAGATCACGCGATGCAAAGATGATTGCAGGAGTGTGCGGAGGAATAGGAAAATTCTTTGGAATAGATCCTACCATAATAAGAATAATCTATATTGCCCTTTCACTTTTTACCACTGCTTTTCCCGGAATAATCCTTTATATTATTCTCATGTTTATAATTCCTGAGGAGCCGCTGGTGGATAATTCCGGATATCATCCCGGCGCCGATAATAACGATCAATTTAACGGTTGACACGGCGGCCATACAATGGTATAATCAGCTTTGCCGCATATCCCGGGCTGTGCTTTTATGCGCAAACAAGCGGTATTCCCGCCCGGAGGTAGCGAGTCTATAATAAGGCAGGTTAGTCAAAATGTACGCAATTATCGAAACCGGCGGCAAGCAGTACAAGGTTGAAGCTGGCAACACAGTTTTCATCGAAAAGCTTGACGTTGAAGCAGGCTCCGAGATCACCTTTGACAAGGTTATCGCAGTGGGCGCCGATGACGGAATCAAGGTTGGCGCACCCTATGTTGAGGGCGCAACTGTTACCGCTACGGCAGTGAAGAACGGCAAGGGCAAGAAGATCACCGTTTTCACTTACAAGTCAAAGAAGAACGAGAAGCGCAAGATGGGCCACAGACAGCCCTACACAAAGGTTGAGATTTCAGCCATCAACGCGTAACCTATGATAATCGCCGAGTTTTTAAAGAGTTCCGATGAGCTTACGGCAGGCTTTTGCATAAAAGGTCATTCCGCAATGAGCGAGGCGGGCACCGATATAGTGTGTGCGGCCGTCTCTTCTGCGGCGTACCTTGCGGTGAATACAATCACCGACGTTTTAAGGCTTGACCCCTATGTCGAGGTTGAGGACGGCTTTTTGAAGCTGGTTTTTAAAACGAGGGCGCAGGCGCTGAAAGCTAAGGCTATGACCGAAGGGCTGGAGCTTCATTTAAAGGGCTTGGAAGAAGATTATCCTAAAAACGTCAAAGTCAAATACGGAGGTGTACAAAATGCTTAAAATAAACATTCAGCTTTTTGCTCATAAAAAGGGAATGGGTTCAACCCGTAACGGCCGTGATTCAGAGTCTAAGCGTCTCGGCGTAAAGCGTGCCGACGGCCAGTTTGTTCTCGCAGGCAACATCCTTGTAAAGCAGCGCGGAACACACATCCATCCCGGCAACAACGTGGGCAGAGGTTCAGACGATTCCCTTTTCGCTCTTATCGACGGAAAGGTAAAGTTTGAGCGTATGGGCAAGGACCGCAAAAAGGTCAGCGTTTATGCTGTTGAGCAGTAATCACTGAATAACAATGTAAATATTTAAGACCGGCGAATTTCGCCGGTCTTTTTTCTTTGGGTTTATTTGGAATGTATTATAAAGAATCAAAGTTTAGGTTCGCCCTGTTATTTTTCCGCCGTTTCGCAGACTTCAGCCTCGTCGTTTGCACTTTCGGTTTCGTTTTTGCCTTCATCGCTCTTTTTGGCAGGGCGTATAATCGAAAGAGCCTGCTTCCTGTTTTCTATGAATACGGTTTCGCAGCCCTGCTGGTATTCGCCGTCGAGAGCCCAGTCCATGTCGGCAGGACCTGTGATTTTTACGCTGGAAGCGTGGGTGAAGATGATATTTTCGTTACTCAGATCCCCGCGGAGAGCTTTGACCGCCAAGTTAAGAAAGGCAACGGTCGATTTCGGCTTTCTGATGAGGAAAACCTCAAAAAGTCCGTCATCAAGTTTGACGAGTTCGGGGTCAAGCTTCAAAATTCCCCCTACCGAAATGGAGCTTACTATATTTCCGAAAAGGAATTCGCCCTCATATGTTTCCTCGGGAGTTTCAATTTTTAAATTATAGCTGCGCATATTGGCAAAGCTTTTGGCGCCGAAAAGAAAATATGAGGCGTGACCGAAAAGGTTTTTCAGAGTCTGTGTAGTGGAATAGGCCGCATCGGTGAAAACTCCGAAGGCTGCTACATAGTTGAAAACTCTGCCGTTAAATAAGCCCGAATCGATTTTATAAGGTACCCCTGTGGCGGCGATTCTGACGTTTTCCTCGATAGTGGAGGCAAGACCCAGAGTTTCGGCCAGGTCATTTGTAGTTCCCGTCGGTATGTATCCAACAGGAGGCGGATTGTCAAGCTGCATTATGCCCGCGGTCACTTCGTTAAGGGTGCCGTCTCCGCCGCAGCATGCAAGAAGGTCAAAATTTTCTCCGAAGTTTTTAACTATTTCCGTGGCATCTCCGGGACGGGTGGTAGGCTGGAGAGTGACCTGATATCCTAAAGAGCAAAATTCATTTGCGATCTGAAAAAGCTTCTGTTTTGATTTCATTCTTCCCGCTTTCGGATTGATAATAAGCAGGAGCTTTTTTAAAGCAGTGTTGTTATCCATGGGAAACTCCTTATTTCTGTAAATATATATAATTCTGTATATCTTTTTTATTATAACAGTAATCAGTTTAAAATGCGACAATAATTTTAATAAAAATCCAAATGTTTTTTTGGTTTGTGTCATAAGGAGCGTTATGGTAAAATAAATAAAGTAAATATTAAGTGAGGAGGAGCCCCATGTTAAACAGTGAAAATAAAAACAATAGCGGCAAAACAAAGCTTACCCCTAAGCAGACAGCCGTACAGGTAGTAAAATTTGTATTTTTTTCGGCGGGCGCGGGAATAATTCAGTTTGTAACATTTACTCTTTTAAATGAGATTTTAAAGCTCGAATACATGTTCTGCTATCTCACCGCCCTTGTTTTGTCGGTGCTGTATAACTTTACCTTCAACAGGAAATTTACATTTAAGTCGGCGACCAATATACCTATAGCCATGCTCAAAGTCGCGGCCTTTTACTGTGCATTCACACCGCTCTCGACCTGGTGGGGCACGGCCCTTACAGATGCGGGAGTGCAGGAATATATCGTTTTAATCGGTACAATGCTTATAAATCTCGTATCCGAATATCTCTATTGCCGCTTTGTGGTATACAGGAAATCCATGAACACCAATGCCAGCGCCTTAAAGCAGGCTAAAGCCGAAGAAGAAAAAACGGCAGAGGAAAAAATAGATAATAATATTCAGTAACTGCGGAGGAATATCATATGTATACAGCGCGGGAGTCAAGATATGACAATATGAAATATAACCGCTGCGGAAAAAGCGGCTTGAAGCTTCCGGCGGTTTCCCTCGGACTTTGGCACAATTTCGGTTCCAACGGGAATTTTGACAATATGAAGCAGATGTGCTTTACTGCTTTCGATTCGGGTATCACTCATTTCGACCTTGCCAATAACTACGGACCTTATCCGGGAGCGGCGGAGGAGAATTTCGGAAGGATACTTAAAAGCGATCTTATGCCTTATCGCGACGAAATGATAATCAGCACAAAAGCGGGATATCTCATGTGGCCGGGGCCCTACGGTGATTTCGGCAGCCGAAAGTATATGCTTGCGAGCCTTGACCGGAGCCTTAAAAGAATGGGACTTGAATATGTTGATATCTTTTATCATCACAGAATGGACCCTGATACTCCTCTTGAGGAGAGTATGTCGGCCCTGGCTCAGGCGGTACACAGCGGGAAGGCGCTTTATGCGGGAATTTCAAATTACAACGGTGAAACGGCACTCAAGGCCATGAGGATTTTAGAGGACTATAAGTGCCCCTATGTCATAAACCAGAACAGGTATTCGATTTTTGACAGAACCGTTGAAAAAAACGGACTTCTGAATTTTGCCGAAAAGCAGCACAAGGGCATCATAGCTTTCAGCCCTCTTGCCCAGGGACTTCTCACCGACAGATATTTGAAGGGTATCCCCGAGGACAGCCGTATTAAAACCGACGGACGCTTTTTGAAGGCGGAAAATCTTACCGAAGAAAAGCTGGAAAAAATAAAAGCTCTAAACTCCCTGGCGCAGGAGAGGGGAGAAACCCTTGCGGCAATGGCTCTCAAATGGGTGCTCAGAAATGACTCCGTTTGCAGCGTACTTGTGGGAAGCTCCAAGCCTGAGCAGATAAGAGAAAATATCAGGGCTCTTGAGGGCGCGGGACTTTCGGAGGAAGAGCTTAAAATCATCGACAATATCTGCCGCTGATTTAAAATAAAGTTTTAAGTTTTAGGGACGCTTTTGAAGCGTCCTTTTTGCTTTGAAATCGAAGGGAAATTTTTTACGCCTCGAAAGGTAAGGGTAACGTTATTTGTGAACAACAGGGCGAAAAGGTTTTACAAAGTGTTCACAATTGAAATATTGACTAAACGTGAAAGGAGTTGTATAGTATATTACAGAATTAGCACTCAGGTGTTAAGAGTGCTAATTTCTCAAAAACGTTCAAATCTCTCATGGAAAGCAGGTGATGTTATGGCAGATTTGAGCGAGAGAAAGCAAAAGATACTTTCCGCTGTGGTTGAGCAGTATATTGCCACGGGAGAGCCGGTCGGTTCAAAGGCTCTTGCCGGACATCCGGAGCTTTCGGTTTCGTCGGCTACGGTCCGCAACGAAATGGCGGAGCTGGCGTCCATGGGATATCTTGACCAGCCTCATACGTCGGCGGGCAGGGTGCCTACGGAAAAAGCCTACCGATATTATATCGACAACCTTATGGCACGGCGTGAACCCGACGAAGAGGATAAAAAGCTCATGGATGCGACTCTTAAAAGCAGATGGGTCGATCCTGAGACCGTACTTGAGCAGGCGGGAGAGCTGCTCGCGGAAATGACCAATTACGCGGCGGTTTCAACAACGCCCGCAGATGCACAGGCAGCTATAAGCAGAGTTGAGCTTGTGCCGATGGGCAGCCGAAAGGCGATGCTTGTACTCCTCACTTCTACGGGAGTTTTAAAAAGCAGGCTTTGCAGAACGGAAACAGCCCTTACTCCGGCAATGGTCGAAAGCTTTTATCACATAGTCGGTTCAGCCTTTCTGTCGGTTCCTGTGTGCGAGATAAGTATGGCTACAATTCAGACACTGGCCGCATCATTGGGAGAAAACGCGCTGGCGATGACGCCGCTGCTTATAACCCTTGCGGAGCTTGCCCGTGACGCCTCGCAGTGCGATATAATTCTTGAAGGGGAAACGAACCTTCTCAATCACAGAGAGCTTGACATGAACGCGGCTCAGCTTCTGGGATTTCTTCAAAAAGTTCATCCCATTGAGAGCGTTGTGCTTCCCAGGGACGGACTCAAAGTGCTTATAGGCCGTGAGAATTCCTATAAGGAGCTGGAAAATTCCAGTTTCGTAGTCGCAAGGTACGATATAGGCGAAAATGTGGGCGGTTCACTGGGAATCATAGGTCCCGTAAGGATGAACTACGAAAGGGTAATTTCAAATCTTGAATATATTACGGCGCTTGTGGGCAAATTTTTGTCAGAGGCGCTTGAGGACTGAGAAAGGAAAAGGGCGATGAGTAAAAGTAAAAACGACAATATCCCCGAAAATGAAAAAGAGACGGCAGAGGAGAAGATGACCGAAAAGGCAGAGGAAACTGCCGAAGAGGTTAAGGATCCGTGTCAGGAGCTCAAAGCGGAGCTTGACAAAACGAAGGATCAGCTTCTTAGAACAATGGCTGAATATGACAACTACCGAAAGCGCTCACAGCGCGAGAAGGAAGCCGCTTATTCGGACTCCAAGGCGGACGTAATTTCAGAAATTCTTCCCGTACTCGACAATTTCGAGAGAGCGGCGATGAACGAGGACGCTCACGATGAGGACTACAAGAAGGGAATCAAAATGATTTTCCAGCAGTTTGACAATGTCCTCAAGAAACTGGGAGTTGAGCCCTTCGGAGAAAAGGGAGACCCCTTTGATCCCAATATGCACAATGCCGTTATGCATATAGAGGATGAAGAGCTCCCTGAAAACACGGTGGCTCAGGTTTTTGCAAAGGGCTACAAAATCGGCGACAAGGTAGTTCGCCATGCAACCGTACAGGTGGCAAACTGAAAAAGACAAACCTCAAATTAAAATAAATTCAAACATTCACAGGAGGATGGTTTATTATGGCAAAAGTTATAGGTATTGACCTTGGTACAACAAATTCATGTGTAGCAGTTATTGAAGGCGGCGAGCCCGTTGTTATTGCAAACGCAGAGGGCGCAAGAACAACTCCCTCGGTAGTGGCCTTCGGCAAGACAGGCGAAAGAATGGTGGGCCAGGTCGCAAAGCGTCAGGCTATTACAAACCCTGAGCGTACGATTTCTTCAATCAAACGTCATATGGGTTCAAGCTACACCGTTACAATCGACGACAAAAAGTTTACTCCCCAGGAAATTTCCGCTATGATCCTTCAGAAGCTCAAGAGAGACGCTGAGGAATATCTGGGCGAGACAGTTACAGAGGCTGTTATCACAGTTCCCGCATACTTCACCGACTCACAGCGTCAGGCTACAAAGGACGCAGGTAAAATCGCAGGTCTTGATGTAAAGAGAATCATCAACGAGCCCACAGCCGCGGCTCTCGCTTACGGTATTGACAAGGAAAACGACCAGAAGGTTATGGTATATGACCTGGGCGGCGGTACATTCGATGTCTCAATCATCGAAATGGGCGACGGCGTTCAGGAGGTTCTCGCAACGGCAGGCAACAACCGTCTCGGCGGCGACGACTTCGACCAGCGCATTATCGACTGGCTTGCAGACGAGTTCAAGAAAGAGCAGGGCATCGACCTTCGCAGCGATAAAATGGCTATGCAGCGTCTTAAAGAGGCGGCAGAAAAGGCAAAGATTGAGCTTTCAGGTGTAACAACCTCTACAATAAGCCTTCCCTTCATCACAGCTGATGCCACAGGCCCCAAGCACCTTGAAACAACTCTTACAAGAGCAAAGTTCAACGAGATGACAGCAGACCTTGTTGAAGCTACAATGGGACCCGTTCGTCAGGCCATGAGCGACTCAGGCCTGAGCGCAGGAGAAATAGATAAGGTCCTTATGGTCGGCGGTTCTTCGAGAATCCCCGCCGTTCAGGAAGCTATCAAGAAATTTATCGGCAAAGAGCCCTTCAAGGGAATCAACCCCGATGAGTGCGTCGCAGTAGGCGCTGCTATCCAGGGCGGCGTTCTCGGCGGAGAGGTCAAAGGCCTTCTTCTCCTTGACGTTACTCCCCTTTCACTGGGTATTGAGACCATGGGCGGCATAAATACAAAGATCATTGAGAGAAACACCACAATCCCCACAAAGAAGAGCCAGGTTTTCTCAACTGCCGAAGACAATCAGACCTCCGTTGACGTCCGCGTTCTTCAGGGTGAGCGTGAATTCGCAAGGGATAACAAGCTTCTCGGCGACTTCCGTCTCGAGGGAATCCTTCCCGCAAGAAGAGGCGTTCCGCAGATCGAGGTCACATTCGATATAGACGCAAACGGCATCGTCCATGTTTCAGCTAAGGATCTGGGCACAGGCAAGGAGCAGTCGATCTCCATCACCTCCTCCAGCAACATGTCCAAGGAGGATATCGACAAGGCCGTCAAGGACGCTGAGAAATTCGCTCAGGAAGACAAGCAGCGCCGCGAAGAGGTTGACACCCGCAACAACGCAGACCAGATGATCTATCAGTGCGAAAAGATCCTCTCCGAAGAGGGCGACAAGTTTGATGCAGCCGACAAGTCAGAGCTCCAGTCAAAGGTTGACTCTCTTAAAGAGGCTCTCAAGGGCAGCGATATTGAGAAGATCAAGTCAACTCAGGAAGACCTTACAAAGAAATTCTATGAGGTTTCCGAGAAGCTTTACAAGGCAAACGCCGCAGCGGCGGGAGCACAGGGTGCACAGGGCGCTCAGCAGGCAGGCACACAGAATGACGACGGCTCAATCAACGTTGACTACACCGACGTTACGAACGAGTAATTGACCTGTATAAAGAAAGCGGGACTTGACTGCCCCGCTTTCGGGTCTGTAATGTACTTATTCCTGCTTCCTGAAAGGAGCGTATAAATTGTCCGATAAGCGAGATTACTATGAGGTCCTGGGAGTTTCCAAGGGAGCCTCGGAAGATGAAATTAAAAAGGCCTACCGTCAGAAGGCGAAGAAGTACCACCCCGACCTGAACCCCGGCAATAAAGAGGCCGAGGCAAAGTTCAAGGAGGCCAATGAGGCCTATGAGGTGCTTTCCGATAAGGATAAGCGTCAGCGCTATGATCAGTTCGGCCACGCAGGCGTAGACCCCAATTACGGCGCAGGCGGTCCCGGAGGAGCGGGCGGCTTTGATTTTGATATAGGCGATATATTCAGCAGCTTCTTCGGCGGCGGATTCGGGGGAGGCAGACAGCAGAACCCCAACGCCCCCCAGAGAGGCGGCGACATAAACGCAAACGTAACCCTTTCTTTTGAAGAGGCTGCAAAGGGCTGCTCAAAGGTCATTGAGGTTTCAAGAATAGAGGTCTGCCCCGACTGTTCGGGAAGCGGAGCCGAAAAGGGCAGTTCGCCTCAGACCTGTCCTCAGTGCAACGGCAAAGGCCAGGTTACGACCCAGCAGCGCACGCCCTTCGGCGTGTTCTCCTCTTCACGTCCGTGCCCCAAGTGCGGCGGTAAGGGAACAGTTATAAACAATCCCTGTCACAAATGCCACGGTGTGGGCAGAGTGCAGAAGCCCTATAAAGTGAATGTAAATATCCCAGCAGGTATTGACGACAGACAGATAGTAACTCTCAGAGGCGAGGGCAACCGCGGCATAAACGGCGGCCCTGCGGGTGATCTGAGAATCGGCATAAATGTAAGGCCCCACCCGTTCTTTGAGCGTGACGGATACGACGTTATCTGCAACGTAACCCTTTCCTTCGCGCAGGTTGCCTTAGGCGCAGAAATTAAGGTTCCCACCCTTGACGGACAGGTGAAATACACCGTCAATGCGGGTACGCAGCCGGGAGACGTTTTCCGTCTCAAAGGCAAGGGCATCCAGTATATCAACGGCAGAGGCAGAGGCGACCAGCTTGTCCATATTACCGTTGAGGTTCCCAAGCGCCTTACCGAGGAACAAAAGGAGCTCCTTCGCAAATTTGACGCCGACGCGGCAGCTACGGAGGCCCACGGCAATAAGGATAAAAAGGGTATTTTTGATAAACTTAAAGACGGATTTAAAGGTTAAAAGTTTAATAATGAGTTTTAGCACAGTCCTTCGGGGCTGTGTTTTTTATTTGTGCAAATAACATATTTTTATGATTTGATTATGCAAAAAACTATTGACTTGAAACAATACTTATGATAACTTAAATTTAAGAAGAGATATAAGGGGATGATTTTGTGAAAATGTTTCCAGACGGTGCTGGAATGGTTGCTCTTGTAATTTTAGTTATCGCTGTAATAATAACCATAATTTCAATAGTAAGGCGTTCCAAAAAAATGATAGCGGTATTTTTGGCGGTAATGCTCATAGCAGGAGGTTACTTTTTTTACGGATTTTCCACTTTGTTTAGACAGCCATATTTTTCCCAGGGTGAAGCGCTTTTTGCGTCAGAAATCAATACGGAAAAATTTTATTTCTATGCTTATGGATTTGATTCAGCGCAGGCGGTTGCTGATGCTTTAATGCCGGATGCAAAAGTCGAAAATAGAACCATAACGGAACTTAATAACTCAGTTAAAGATAATACGGAACACAGAATTTTAAATACCGAAAACAGCCGCATTGATATAATAATACATTCCTTTGCGAACAGTGAAGAAGCTAAAAGAGCTTATTCAAATGAACTGGAGCAGCAAAAGGCTCAGATTCCGGAAGGCCCGGGATTTAACCGTTGTTCCGGTGGCAGGATTGCTTATGTTGTTTCGTCAATTGCCTATGATGGTACTGAATTTCTCTTTCCTTTTGCTGACAGAAGCGGTGCGTATTTAGCTGTCTGTTTATATCTTGAGGATAGCTATGTATTTATTACGGAAAAAGCGGAAGAGTTTGACCAAATCGCATTACCTGATATTATCAATGAGAAAACAGCTTCATCTGTAACTCTGCCAAATATTTACGCTGAAAGCGTGATTTCATAAGTAAAATACTGTCATTGAAGAGGTAATAATTTATGGCAAAGTCTAATCTCAAAATCATATTCCTGTTTTTACTTTCGGTAGTTTATGTATTTTGCCTGGGTTTCAGGTCGTATTTTCAGATTTTTTCTTTGGTAGAAAATACAGCTTTTGATGAAGCCACAGTGGTTAGATTAGGTTTGATATGGGGTGTATGCATTTTTGCAGCAATTGTCTGCTGTATTCTTCAAAGCCGGAAAGTTCCAGCCTTTGTCAAAGGCTCAGTTATTGTATGGAGTGTTTTGGGCGGCTGGTTAACTGTAACCGCCAGAGATATTTCAGTTATGCTCAGCAGCGGAGATACCTATACAATTTACAGTGTCATGTCCGTGCTGTTATTACTTTTAAATGCCGCAGCTATTGCCCTCGTTATTTGGAGTTTTATTGTAAGCGTAAAACATAATCAGTAATTGCTAAATTAACTGAATAATTATACCTAATATCAAAACACAGTCCTTCGGGACTGTGTTTTTCTTTATTTCGGCTTCAGGATGTGGTAAAATGACCGTAGTTTAAGTCGAAGGAGGTTTCCCTATGGCGAGACTTTTGGTTGTGGAGGACGACAGCAGTATAGGGGAAAACTTGTGTCTCTTTCTTAAAAACGAGGGGTTCGACGTGGACTTTGCGCCTGACTGCACCACGGCTCTCAAAAAAATAGAAACCGAAAAATACGACCTCATTCTTGCTGATATCTCTCTCCCCGACGGCAGCGGATATTCTGTTTGTTCCGCCGCTAAAAGGCTCAGCTCTGCGGCGGTGATATTCCTGACCGCCTGGGGTGACGAATATTCCGTTGTCACCGGTCTCGATATGGGCGCCGACGACTATATTTCGAAGCCTTTCAGGCCTCGGGAGCTGGTCTCCAGAATAAAAAGCGTTTTGCGCAGAAGCGGCGGCGAAAATAAATTTATCGAATATAACGGGGTAAAACTCGATTCATCCAAAGCCAATGTCACAAAAAACGGAGAGGAGATTTTTCTCTCTGCCTTGGAATATAAGCTCCTTCTCGTGCTGTTTTCCAATATGGGGGTAGTTTTGACCCGCGATAGGCTTATGGACGAAATCTGGAGCCTTTCAGGGGAATACGTTACCGACAATACCCTTACCGTGTACATAAAGCGCCTTCGCGAAAAGATAGAGGAAGACCCGCAGAATCCGAAAGTTATAAAGACGATTCGCGGACTCGGCTATAAGGCAGGTGACTGAAAGTGAAAATTTTTAGGGAAGCGCAGGTCAGAAGTGCTTTTGTTTTATGTCTTTGCCTTACTTTAGTGGCGGGATCTCTGGGATTATTGGGAGGAACAGTATCCGCCGCCGTTTCCTTTTTATCGGCGTTCATTATAAGCCTCATATACTTTTCGCTCACCGTAAAGCGTATAAAAGAAATCGAAAGGCTCAGTGAAAAAATCGACGGTATACTTTTCCGTAATGAAAAAATGGAAATGAAAGAATACCGTGAGGGAGAGCTTTCGGTTTTAGCTTCGGAAATATATAAAATGACAGTGCGGCTCAGGGAACAGGCGGACGCTCTCCAACAGGACAAGGAGGATCTGTCGGAGCTTATCGCCGATATTTCCCACCAGCTGAAAACTCCACTTACCTCAATGGGGCTTATATCTTCTATTGCCGCTTCGGACAATACGACAAAAGAAAAACGCAAGGAACTTTTAAACAGTCAAACCCTGCTGATTGAAAGAATGCAGTGGCTCATTTCCTCACTTTTGAAGCTTTCCGCCATAGATGCGGGGACCGTGAAGTTTTCAAAGGAAAAAATATCGGCAAGAGAGCTTATAAATAAAGCCTGCGAGCCGTTTATGATTTCAATGGATATAAAGGGACAGTACCTGAAAATTATTTGCGATGATGAAACTCTTGAAGCCGATTTAAAGTGGACTGCGGAGGCTGTGGGAAACGTTATAAAAAACTGTACCGAACACACTCCCGACGGGGGAAAGGTGACCGTTAAAGCGGCGGAAAATCCGCTTTATACTGAGCTTATCGTCTCCGATACAGGCAGCGGAATTTCAAAAAAAGATTTGCCCCATGTATTTGAGAGGTTTTATAAAGGGGAAAACGCCTCGTCCCAAAGTGCCGGTATAGGCCTTTCCCTTGCCAGGACTATCACCGTTTCTCAGGGAGGGACACTTACGGCGGCCAACTCAAAGAATGGCGGAGCGGAATTTGTGTTCCGCTTTTACCGCAGCGTTATCTGATTAAATATAGCTATTCCCTGTTTTTCATATTGCAGATTTTATCTGTTTTGAAGAAACGGGGATTTTCTTATTTGGAGCTAAAGTGACTAAACAGTCACTTTAAAGTCACCTGATTGTCACCTTAAAGGGGTATTATGAAATCATCAAAGCAGGAGGTGTATTATGGAAATTTTAAAAGTGGAAAATCTGTGCAAGGTTTACGGTAAGGGTGAAAATGAAGTGAGAGCCCTTGATAATGTTTCGTTCAGCGTTTCTAAGGGAGAGTTTGTGGCTATAATCGGCCCGTCGGGGTCGGGCAAATCAACGCTTCTTCATATTATCGGCGGAGTTGATAAGCCTACATCGGGGAAAGTGTATATGGACGGCTGCGACGTATACTCTCGGAACGACGAGCAGCTTGCGGTATTCCGCCGCAGGCAGGTGGGGCTTATATATCAGTTTTATAACCTCATTCCCGTTCTCAATGTAAGGGAAAATATAACTTTGCCTGTTCTCATGGACGGAAGAAAGGTTGATGAGAAGCGCCTTAGGGAGCTTATGGATACCCTTGATTTAAAGGGAAGAGAAAAGCATCTGCCCAATGAGCTTTCGGGAGGACAGCAGCAGAGAGTATCAATCGGCAGAGCGTTAATGACCGCTCCCGCAGTAGTTCTTGCCGACGAGCCTACGGGAAATCTTGATTCAAAGAACAGCCGTGAAATTGTGGAGCTTTTAAAGTTCTCCAATAAAAAATACAATCAGACACTTATTGTAATAACCCATGACGAAAGCATCGCCCTTCAGGCGGACAGAATTATTTCAATTGAAGACGGCAGGGTCGCAAGGGACGAGGTGATAAGGGCATGAATATTTTTTCAAAGCTTACCCTTAAAACCTTAAAGGAAAACAGAACAAGAACTCTCGTCACTGTTGCGGGAATTATAATTTCGGCGGCCATGTTTACGGCTATCACAACCCTTATAGTGAGTCTGCAAACCTATATGTACAATTCATACGGTGCTACCGAGGGCTTTTTCCACGGCAAGATAATGAATATTACACAAGAGGAAGCCGAAAAATATGCTGAAAACGAGCACCTCGAGAATTACTTTACCTGTCGCAGCATAGGATATGCGGAATTTGAAGGCATAGAAAACGAGTCAAAGCCCTATATCTTCCTTTTGGAGCCCGATGCGGGCTTCCTTGAAAAAATGCCCGTAAACGTGATTTCGGGACATCTTCCCCAAAACGACAGTGAAATTCTCATTCCAAGTCATCTTTATACGGACGGTGGAGTTAAGCTGGAAATTGGCCAGCAGATAACCCTTCAGGTTGGCAAGAGAGTTTCGGAAGGTCACTATCTTTGGCAGGATACTTTTTATGATGCCTATCATCAGGATGAAACTCCCGAATATATAGAAAAGAATTTTACAAAAACCTATACGGTTTGCGGCTTTTATGATCGGACGAGTAAAAGCGACTGGAGCTTTGAGCCTTACACTGCGCCGGGATATACCGCCATTGTAAAGGATCAGAACGTTAAAAATGCGCCCATAGATTTTTACTATAATATGGATTCTGGAAAATATGCCGTTGACTTTTATAATAAAATGGTGGAGCAGCGTGTAAATATACAGGAAAATACGGATCTGCTTCTTGCCCAGGGAACTTATAATAACGACAATTTTAATACAGTACTCTATTCCCTTGCGGCTATTCTTATAGGAATAATAGTTTTTGCGTCGGTGGCGCTTATTTATAACGCATTTGCAATTTCAGTAAGCTCCAGAACAAAGCAGTTCGGTCTGCTTTCTTCAGTAGGTGCTACAAAGAAGCAGATGAAATCAATGGTTTTCCGTGAAGCTGTGTTTTTGAGCATTATCGGAATACCCATAGGTATTCTCTGCGGACTTGGTGGAATAGGAGTAACGCTTCATTTTATCGGTGACAAATTTGGATTTATGGGTATAGGTGACGAGAGCGTAAAAATGGCTCTTGATTTTTCACCTCTTTCAGTTATTGCTGCTGCTGTTATAGCTTTTATTACGGTTCTAATTTCGGCTTATATTCCCTCAAAACGCTGTGCAAGTGTTACGGCAATAGAAGCCATAAGACAGAATAAGGATATAAAGACAGGAAAACAGAAAGATATTAAAACATCAAAGCTTTTCGGAAAGCTGTTCGGTTTTAACGGTATGTTGGCTAAAAAGTACATGGGCCGGGATAAGAAAAAATACAGAACCATTACTGTTTCCCTTGCCGTGAGCGTTATTCTGATTATTTCATCAGGGGCGTTTTCGGTAAATCTTGTTTCTTCGGCGGGGGATTTGATGCTGAGCGGAAATGCGGATGTATTATGCGCTCCACATAAAAATGAGACCTCCGACGGAATAACCTACTTTACCAATTCTCGAAAAATGGCTGAGGATACATTGGATAAGGGTTACGCCGACAGTTATCTGATTGAAATGGGCTTTTATATTAACGAGCAGAGCAACAACGGAAGCTATAAAAATCCTGAGGACGAAACTTTTGTATATCCGGCCATTGTATTTGTAAGCGATGAGGAATTTGACAGTTATGCGAAAAAAGTGGGAGCTGATCCCCATGAGCTTAAGGATTACGAGAATCCTAAGGGGATACTCCATGCTCAGTCGAGAGGAAAAAAGAACAGCTCTACGGGAAAGTATGAAAGCTATCCGCTTTTTGAGAAAAATCCCGATTATATAAGCGGATACTGCTATATGTCAGATGCACCTGACGGTATAGAAAAAAGCTTTTACATCGGCGCTGTTACAGGTGAGCCCATGGATCTTTTTTACAGTACTTCCAATGTTGTATGTGAGGTATTTTACCCTGTTTCCGCAATTGAAGCTCTCGGCCTCAACGGCATTTCCGGTTATTCGGTAAATCTGCTGTTTACCTCAGATAATCCCGCTTCTTTGGAAAAGTATCTGTTCAGTAACGGCAGTGCAGACGGCGTGGGATATTCTGTAACCAATATATATGAAAACGTAAAGAGCGACCGTGATATGGTGACTGTCATTATGGTTTTCGCCTACGGCTTTATAACTCTTATTGCACTTATTGCCGTGGCAAATGTATTTAACACCGTTTCTACAGGCATCATTCTCCGCAGAAAGGAGTTTGCGATGCTTAAATCAGTGGGCATGACCGACAGAGGCGTTGTAAAAATCCTTTCCTTTGAGAGCCTTATAAGCGGCATTAAAGCCCTTATTATCGGTCTGCCTGTTTCTGCTGTTATCTGTGTGCTGATACACAAAGCTATCGCTCAGGGCTTTGAAACCGCTTTTATAGTGCCGTGGGCTTCGCTTATTGGTGCAGTGGCGGGAGTGTTTGCCGTAACCTTTATATCTATGCTCTATGCGGCAAACCGCCTTAAAAAAGAAAATATCCTCGACTCAATAAGAGACGAAAATATCTAAATTTAGTAATTGATATTAAAGCAATCCTCTGCATCCAATAAGCAGGGGATTGTTTTTTACGCTATTTCATATAATTGGTTTAACGGTTTGTTATAAAAATCTGAAATTATTTTCTTTTTTTATTTTATTTAAATTTCTTCACACCTGAGTTCCGGTATGCTAATATAAGCATATATTTTTGCTGAAGGTGGTGGCGCAGTTGTCTTTATCCTTTATAACGTCGGAAATGTCGTCCTGTAAAGGAGATATTTCTGAAAATAGTGCAAAGCTCACAATTGATGCATCTGTAAAGCATCAGATTTTTGAGGGCTTCGGTGCAAGCAGCGCTTGGTGGAGCCAAGATGTAGGGGGCTGGAAAGAAAAGGACAAAAACGGTGTTCCTGTAAGAGAGGCAATAATGGAGCTCCTCTACGGCCGTGACAGTGGCATAGGTATACATATTTACCGCCACAATCTCCCGGCAGGAACGGGCACAGGCAAAAAGAAAGGGGACTTTTGCCATTACTGGCGCTCCGGTCAGAGCTTTATTGACGATAAGGGAAATATAGATTATTCCCTCGATTCCAACGCACTGTGGTGCCTTGACAAAGCTATAGAAATGGGCGTTGATGATATTGTTTTTTTTTCTAACAGTGCCCCTGATAATATGACCTTAAACGGCAAACCTCACGGAGATAAATCGCTGAAAAAAACAACAAACCTGTCTCCTGAGCGTTACCATGATTTTGCAGATTATGTTCTTAATGCAGTAGAATATTTTCTTTCAAAAGGTGTGCCTATAACGGAGGTTTCTCCTATTAATGAGCCTCAGTGGAAGTGGCAGGGCGGTCAGGAGGGCTGTCATTTTGAGCCCGACGAAACGGCGGAGCTGTATAAGGTGTTTTACGAAAAAATGGAGAAAAGAGGTATCCTCGATAAAATTACCCTAGCCGTGTTCGAATCGGGACAGTGGGGCGGCGAGGAGTTTAGAAAGTGGTTTGCGGCCATTATGGAGGACGAAACCCTGAGAAAATATATCAAAACCGTTCAGGGGCATTCCTATAACAGCACCGAAGGGGAAAAGGAGGAGACAGCCCGCTGGCTCAGTGAAAATTATCCGAGTATTAAAAGAAGCTGTACCGAGTGGACGGAGATGCGAAATCTCGGAAGGGATACGGGCATGGATTCCGCCCTGGATATGGCAAATATGATATGCACCGACCTTACGGTCCTCGACGCCGTTTCGTGGAGCTACTGGATAGCAGTTTCCTGCTACAACTGGCGTGACGGGCTTATATATGTGGATACGGATACCCATGAATACACCGTCACGAAACGCCTTTACGGCTACGGGAATTTTACGAAATTCATTGAGCCCGAAAGCGTGAGGGTTGAGGCGAGCGTTGATGGAAAAGATATAAGAGCCATCGCTTTTGAAAAGGACGGTAAAGTTACGGCCGTCGCTGTAAATTCGTCAGAGACTATTCAGAAGGCGCAGCTTGCCGCAGAAGATTTTAAGGTCTCTGAAATCTATCTTACGGACAGTGACCATGACCTTGAGCGAGTCACGGCAGAAGATTATTTTAACTCTGCGCGTCTCGTTCTTCCGCCAAAAAGCGTAATGACGATCATATTAAAAAAGTAAATCATTCAGAAAAAGCAAATCAGCTCTGTAAAAGCCACAGAGCTGATTTTTACGGTATGAATTTATCTTATTTCTTTTTTCCTTTGGCGGGAGCTTTGGCAGCCTTGGGAGCAGACTTTGCGGCGGGAGCCTTGGGAGCCTCGGCCTTAACTGCGGGAGTCTTGACTTTTTCGTCTTTTATCGCAGGAGTCTTTGAGGTCTCCTTTTTCACTGCGGGAGCCTTGACGGTTTCGTCTTTGACAGCAGGGATTTTAGGAGCCTTTGTCTTTGCAATTTCGGTCTTGATAGCCTTCTCCTTTACGGCTTCTTCCCTTTTGGTTTCCGCTTTCGCAGCGGATTTTTTTGAAACGGGAACTGCGGCGATTTTCCACATCTGGTTGTCTCCGTTAAGGTCGTCCCAAATCTGGAGGGGAGTTCCGTCTTCGTCGGAGATGTCCACAACGTCTATACATTTTCCGGATTTTGTGCTTTTGAGCTTGTAAACACCGACCTTGATTTTTTCCGCGTTCCAAAGCTGATTATCTTCGCCGGTCTTTTCCCACATGTGAAGCCTTGCGCCGTTTACGGTGCCCGCAAGCACAACGTCGGCAACTTTTCCGCTGAGAGCGGAAACGAGTATGTAGGCGTCTTTATCCGATACGAACTTCCACTTCTGGCTGTCGTCTTTTCTTGCGGATGCGATAAAGAGTTCCCCGTCTTCGTTTGCGGTCAAAAATTTTCCGCTGAGAACATTTGAGATTTTATAGAGTTTTTCTTCGCTGAACAGATTCTTTTCAGTTTTTACAGTCTTCGGCATATTAATTCTCCTTATATGAACTTATTTTACATACCGCAATATTAAGTATATCACAAAATAAAAAAATGTCAACTTGCACAATCACAGGCGTCAAAATTCTACAAAATGTACAGCTTTTGTTTGTACATCCGTTTAATAAAGTGCAGGTTCTATGGTAAAAATTTCATATATATGATAAAATAAATAAAATATTCGTAAACCAGTTTTTTTATGCTAAACAAAGTGTACAGGAGGAAGAAATGATGGCAGTTAAGTACGACTGGGAAAATCCTGCCGTAATAAAGAAGGGCAAGGAGGACGGACACGTTATAGCGATGCCCTATGACGCTCCGGAAGAAGCTCTCGAGAAAGCGGATTCTCCCTATAAGATCAGCCTGAACGGCAAATGGAAATTCCACTGGCAGATGGGCCTCGAAAATATCCCCGTGAATTTTTACGGAAGGGATTTTGAGGACGGCGAATGGGATGAGATAACCGTTCCGTCCGTGTGGCAGATGCAGGGCTACAGCAAGCCCTTTTATTATGCGAGTACCTTCAGCCGTGCTTTTTCAATGAAGAAAAGCAAAATCCCGTATATAAAGCATAAGCTTCAGGAAATGGGAATTTACCGCAGGACCTTTACCGTCCCCGCTGATTGGGACGGCAGGGAGATTTTCCTTCATTTCGGAGCGGCCAAATCGGCTCTTACGGTATATGTAAACGGAGAGTTTGTCGGATACTCACAGGGCTCCATGACACCCCACGAGTTTGACATCACCAAATATCTTGTAAGCGGTGAAAATCAGGTAACGGCTCAGATTTTCCGTTACAGCGACGGCTCTTATCTTGAAGATCAGGATATGTGGTCCCTGTGCGGAATTTACAGAGAGGTATATCTTTTTGCTGAGCCCAAGGCGGCGCTCAGGGATTTCTTTGTAAAGCCGGTTCTGGATGCTGAATATAAAAACGCCGATATCTTCACTCAGATGACCGTTGTGAATTACGGCGGAGAAAGTAAGGATGTAAAGGTAAAGGCGGTCCTTTTGGATGAGGGCAAAGAGCTCCTTCTCGGAGAGGAAGAGGCAAAGCTTGCGGCGGGAGAGAAAAAGGTATTTGATTTTACCGCCTTTATGGAATCGCCGAAAAAGTGGTCAAGCGAACACCCCAATCTCTACAATGTGCTTCTCAGCGTTGAAAGCGGCGGAAAGACCACATATAAGAGCGTGCGAACAGGCTTCAAAAAGGTTGAGATCGTAGGAGAGAAAATCCTTGTAAACGGTCAGCCCCTTATGATAAGAGGCACAAACCGACACGATTTTGACCCCGACAACGGCTGGGCGGTGCCGAGAGAGCGCTTTGTCCAGGACCTTTCCCTTATGAAACGGTGCAACATTAACGCCATAAGGACAAGCCACTATCCCGACGACCCGTATCTCTATGATTTGTGCGACGAATACGGCTTCTGGGTCATGGACGAGTGCGACCTTGAATCCCACGGCGTGCGCAGAAAGGGAGTGCCGGGAAGCAATCCCGTCTGGACCGAGGCCTGCGTTGACAGAATGGAGAGAATGGTTCTCAGAGACAGAAACCATCCCTGCATATTCATGTGGAGCCTGGGCAACGAGGCGGGCGACGGCAGCAATTTCATGGAAATGAGAAAAGCGGCTCTGCGCCTTGACGATTCAAGAAAGATCCACTATGAGGGCGACTTTGACCTTACAAAGAGCGACGTTATCAGCCGCATGTATCCCGTTGAGGACCAGATGTATAAGCTGGGCCACAAGGAGCCCCTTACCATAGGCTGGTTTGACAATATCGCAAATCAGCTTGCGGCGGACAATAAGCCTATTTCCGCCGATAAATACGAGGGCAAGCCTGTGCTCATGTGCGAATATGCCCACGCCATGGAAAACAGCCTCGGAAACTTCCAGGAGTACATGGACGATTTCGAGAAGTACGACAATATGTGCGGCGGCTTTATCTGGGACTTTGTGGACCAGGCCATAAGGGTAAAGGCCGAGGACGGCGACCACTGGCTCTACGGCACCGATTACAGTGAAAACGACAACAAGTGGTGGACCCTGCCCATAAACACTACGGCTCTTACGGGCAGCAATACATATTTCTGCGCTAACGGTATCGTAGCCGCAGACAGAAAGCCCCATCCTTCCTATTACGAGGTAAAGAAGGTTTACGCTGAGGTAAAGGCTCTCGATAAGGATTCTGCAAATGGAGTTTTAACCATCCGCAACAAGCAGCTTTTCTCGGACCTTTCCGATTTTGAAATCACATGGAAGATAACTGCCGACGGAGAGGAAGCTGAGAGCGGAGTTCTCGATGAAAAGGCATATTCAGATATTGCGCCCCTTTCGGAGAGAGACGTAACTATCCCCTTTGACAAAGCTAAATTCCCCGAAAACGGAGAAATAGTTCTCACGGTTTCATTCCTTACAAAGAGCGATAAGCCCTGGGCAAAGGCGGGCTATGAGCAGGCATGGGATCAGTTTGTTCTCAGGGAGAGGAAAGCTCCCGCCTCATCCAACGAACAGGAAAAGGTGGCCGTCACCAAGAGCGGCCCAGACGTTTCCGTAAGCGGAAACAACTGGCAGGCTGAGATAAGGGACGGAGCTCTCGCTTCTCTCGTATACGGCGGCAGAGAGCTTCTCAAATCTCCCATGCGTCCCAGCTATTACAGAGCTCTTACGGATAACGATATAGATTATCTCAACTTTACGGTGCCGCTTATTCCTCTTCATCCCCTTTACCGCTGGAAGAGAACGGCGAAAAAAATATGTGCGAAGAGCGTAAACGTTGTCAATAAGGGCAACGGAGCCGTAAGCGTAAGTGTTTACTGGAACGCTCCCCTTATGAAGGATGTAAAGACGGAATATGTGTTCCACGAAAACGGAAAAATCGACGTTACCCACAGCGGAACGCCGTCAGCTCTCGATATGCTTAAATTCGGCACTCAGATGGGTCTTCAAAGGGAATACTGCAACGCCAAATGGTACGGCAGAGGCCCCCACGAGACTTATTGCGACAGAAAGACGGGCGGAAAGATTGCAGTCCATGAGCTCACCGTAGCCGATTTGGAGCATCACTACATGAGGCCTCAGGAGAACGCGAACCGCACCGACGTGAGAACGCTTTCCCTTACAAACGATGCGGGCGAGGGTATTAAAGTTACGGCCTTGAGCGATCCCTTCTGCTTCAGCGCGTGGCATTATACCGTGGAGGAACTTGATGATGCAGAGCACATCCACGAGCTTCCCCATAAGGATATAACGACCCTTAACATCGACCATTTGCAGAGAGGCGTCGGCGGAGATATGCCCGGTTCGGCCTGCCTGCGAGAGCCCTATATTATGCATAAGGGCACTCCTTACAGCTATTCATTCTCAATTGAACCCGTGAAATAATTATGATTCCCCTCGGAAAATCGGACCGAGGGGAATTTTGCAGTAAAGCTTTATATTTTTTGTTAAATGGTGTATAATCGCACTGAGAAAATCCGAAAAGGATAAAACAATTGGAGGGCGGCAGAGTTGGAAAAAAGGTATTTAACGGCTGATGAAATTAAGAGCCTCGAGCTTGAAATCATGAAGAATTTTCACAATTACTGTGAAAAACACGGACTCAGATATTATTTATATGCGGGAACCCTTATAGGAGCCGTAAGACATAAGGGCTTCATACCCTGGGACGACGATATAGACGTAGTGATGCCCCGTCCCGATTACATTAAGCTTCAGAAGCTTTTGGAGGCGGACCCGGTTTCACCTACCATAAAAATGGTGAACGCCGATAACTATGAGCTTTACCCGTTTCCGTTTCTCAAGCTTACGGACACACGCACCAGCGGCATAGCAAAGCTCATGCCAAAGGGATACAGAATCGGCGTGTGGATAGACGTATTTCCTCTTGACGGTCTTCCGGGAGACGAAAAGAAACGAGATGAGCATGTGGCGAGCCTTCAAAAGAAAATACGCAAATTAAAGCGTGCCATGAAGAAATTTACTTTCAGTAAGAATCCCGTTCGCATGGCTAAAAATATGGCGGCGCTCCTTTATAAGCCCTGCAACAAGAAAAAGCTTGTCAGGGAGCTTGAAAAGGAAGCCCAGACATATCCCTATGAGGAGTCGCCCTATATCGGAGTTATCGCTTTCTGTCAGGGACAGAATAACGTTGTGCCGAAAGAAGGCTTTGAGGATAAGGTGCTCCTTCCCTTTGAAAACGAGGAGTTTTACGCTCCCGGGACCTATGATGCATATCTCACAAGGCTTTTCGGTGATTATATGACTCCGCCTCCTGCGGATAAGCAGATTTCAGACCACAGCTATACTGCGTGGTGGGTAGAGTAACAGGGAAAAACCCTTAAAATCAAAACGCACAGCAAACCGTTTCGGGCGGAAAGCTGTGCGTTTTTTGCTGCTGTTTTATTTAAGATAACCTTCCAGAAGCTTTCTGTTTTCCTCGCTGAGGTTAAGGTAATCGTCGGGAGCCGAGAGGGTTTCCCTTATTATGAAGGAGAGTGACCATCTGTCTGAGTAATCCTTCGCGCTGTCGTCGCGGAAAGGATTTGCCGAGATCAGGTCTAGAACCTCTTTTATTACGGCGGTATTTCCTGTTTTAACAAGTCTTTTCAGAATAAAAACAAGGCTGTATTTATAGGTGTTGAGCTCTCCGAAAACCGTTTTTTTCAAATCGGGGTTATCGAGAATCACGGGTATGAGAAAATCCTTCGATTTTTTGTGGAGCAGAAACCTTGTCACGCACCTTGCCGTGCCCGCGCTTTTTCCGCGCACGCCGAAATCATCTCGGTGACAGCTCAGAAATTCCTTTACAAAGGCCAGAGCCTCCTCGGGAGAGGAGGATGTGAGAGCGTCTATGTAATCCCCTACAGCTTTTTCATTTTCGGGCATGGAAAGGGTGAGAAAATCTTTATCCATTATTCGTCACCCATTTTTTTGACAAGGCTCTTGTAGTGCTCGCCCTTTTCCTCGAAGTTTTTATATCTGTTGTAGCTTGAGGCGGCGGGGGAGAGAAGACAGATTTTTCCTTTTTCCGTAAACTTATAGGCCGCTTCTACGGCCTCCTCCATATCCTTTGCAATGACTATATTTTTATCGCTGCCCATTTCAATGAGGCTGTTTCCTATGGCGTGACCCGTTTCGGGGAGGCAGATGATGTTTTCCACATTGCAGCCCGAAAGGTCCTTTATGAAATCGCTGTAATCGAGTCCTCTGTCGTTGCCGCCGATTATAAGGCTGCCTACCTTTCTGAGAGCTTCAACGGCGCACATTACCGCCTCGGGAATTGTGGCTATGGAGTCGTTATAGAAGGTTATGCCCTTGTAGGTACCCACGTTTTCCATGCGGTGAGGGATGCCGTCAAAGGATTCGATGCCTGCCCTGATATATTTATCCTCTATGCCGAGTGCTCTTGCAGCAGCGGCCGCAAGGAGGATGTCAAAGCGGTTGTGGCGTCCGAGAAGGCGGGAATTGCAGGAGACAAGCTCCTTTAAAAATTCATCGCTTTCCGCCATGGAGGCGCCTATGCCGATTTTCTTTGACTTGATTTCGTTTTCGTCGATAAATTCCGAAATTCCCTGATCCGCGTTATAGATGAAAATATCGTCCTCCTTCTGGTTTCGGACTATGTTGAGCTTTGCATTTACATATCCCTTGAAGCCGTTATAGTGGTCAAGATGTTCGGGATATACGTTTGTGAGAACGCCGATATGGGGCGAGGTCCTTGTAAACTCAAGCTGATGTGAGGAAAGCTCTATGACGGGTATCATCTTTTCCGCTCCGCCGAGGCTCTCGAAAACGGGAATACCGATATTGCCTATGAGGGCAGTGTTTATTCCCGCGGCTTTAAGGATGAGATAGGTAAGGGTGGAGGTGGTGGTCTTGCCCTTTGTGCCTGTTATGCCGATGCATCTGCATCCCGCAAACCTTAAAAACAGGTCCGTCTGGCAGGTGACGGTGACTCCACTCTTTATCTCCACATCCCTTACGGAAATCCCGGGGCTCTTGATAACTACGTCGAAGTCGTTGATGACCGACATATATCCGTCGCCGCAGAAAAGGCTTACGTTTTCGTCTTCAAGAGTTATGGGGAATTTATCCGCTATGGATATTTCCTTGAGGGGGAGGAATTCCCTTATAAGGCGGTAGGTGGAGCGTCCCTCCCTGCCGAAGCCTAGTATGAGAACGGACCTTTCCCGCAGATAATCAATGAGAGGCTGAAACATATTTATACATCTCCGTAATATATTTTTTAAACTTATCAGGTACTGCGTGTTCGCCGTTGAGCTCCCTGAGCATCGCCTGACTTTCGGCGATTTTTTCCGTATCAAAATTCTCCGAAAAATATTTTAGGAGAGCGGGAAGCTCGCGGCTTTCCCTTTTGTACTTTTCGGCGGTGAGGGAGAGGGCATAGACGATTTCCGAAACGGTGCCCACACATTCGAAGGGCTTGACGGGGCTCAGGCCCACAAGACCTCTGAAGGTCTCCTTCATATCCTCGGCGTCCAGCATATCCCTGCCGAAAATTCCCGCAAGCCTTTTCGGCTCCATAAAGGGGGAAAGGATTGAGTAAACGAAAAGGCATTTGGGACACTCGGCGCACCAGACGTCCGTTTTACTGCCCAGATTGCAGCTTTGGAACACGTCGAAATATTTTTCGATCTTTGTGAACATCTTGGCTATCTGAAGCTCGCTGAAGGGCCTGAGAAGGCTGAAATAATATATTTTATCCGTGATATTGCGCCTGACGTAATCTCTGAAATCCGCTTCAAATTCATAGGATTTCGAGTACTGGTGATTAATTTCGGTGCCGCTTATGTTGGCTTCGTTTGCGCTGGATTCGTTTGAGAGGATTATATATTCCCCTCCCGAAAGATAGGCGCAGTAAAGGGCGGAAAAGGCCACCACCGCCGAAAAGGGGGTGTGTCCGTTTAAAAAGCCATGACGGTTGAGCTCCAAAAGCTCTCTGTCAATTGTGCGCTTTACGAAATATATATCCTCTTCACCGTATCCCGCGCAGGCGGCCGAGCGGGACCTTGCCCCGCCGGGATTAATCATATAGCAGCGGTTCTGCTCCTTTAAATCAGAAAGAAGCTCCAGTGTGACGTTTGAATCCTTTCCGCCGCCTACGGGGATAAGATTAAGGCCGGATGTATTTACGCTGAAATAAGGTCTTTTTTCCCTTTCTGTACACTCTATTTCCATAAAGGAATCAAAGTCCGTCTCTATTGAGTTTCTGTAAAAGAATTCTCCCAGCCCGTTGAAATAAAGCTTTTTCCACCAGCGCTTATCCTCGTCGCTCAAAGCGCCGCACTCTATTTTTACTTTAGGGCAGCAAGCGCTTTTCCAGTAGCTGACAAGCTCAACAAGACCCATGGAAAAAAGGATTTCGCGTCCCGCGCCCTTGTCCCACGGATTTATAACGTCCATGTTTTCCGTGTTGACCTTGAGGGTGGGGTGAAATTCGCACAGGCCCTCTATTTTAAAATTGTAGGTAATATATACGCAGGTCTCTTTTCTTTCGGCGTTAAAGCCTTCATATACAAAGGTCCCGTATTTGCTGCGCAGCTCCTCGAAAGAGTGAGATCCCATGGCAGCGCACCGCCTTTCCTCAAAAGTGAAAATACCTATTCTCTAAAATTTTATCAGAGGAGAGCCGCAGAGTCAAGGGAAAGGGAGTGCGCGAGTAGCGTCCGATGAAGGGTTTTTAAGGCGAATTAGACAAAATAGGGGGATGCCTTAAATTTACTTGACGTATTTTGTGACGTATTTTATTTATATTCCATTATCTCGTTGCGGAAAAAATAAGATGATGCTATAATAATCAGTTGTGTAATAAAGAGTAAAAATATGAAGGTGAAGATTTTGGAGAAAGCAAGAGAAAATCTCAGGAACATTGCCATTATCGCTCACGTTGACCACGGCAAGACCACATTGGTGGATCAGATGCTCAGACAGAGCGGAATTTTCCGTTCAAACGAGCAGGTTGCAGAGCGCGTTATGGACTCTAACGACCTTGAGCGTGAGAGAGGAATTACAATTCTTTCCAAGAATACGGCGATTCATTACAAGGATACTAAAATCAATATAGTGGACACTCCCGGCCACGCCGATTTCGGCGGCGAGGTAGAGCGCATACTCATGATGGTTGACGGCGTTCTGCTCCTTGTGGACGCCTTTGAGGGATGCATGCCTCAGACAAGATTCGTTCTTAAAAAGGCTCTCGGCCTTCATAAAAAGGCCATTGTGGTTGTAAATAAAATCGACCGTCCCGGCGCGAGGCCTGCGGAGGTTATAGACGAGGTGCTGGACCTCTTCATCGAGCTCGGCGCCGACGATGACCAGCTTGAATTCCCCGTTGTGTACGCTTCCGGCAGAGAGGGATATTCCTCCCTTGACCCTGAGGCAAGAGAGGGTGATATGCGTCCCCTTCTTGACGCCATTCTCGAAAATATCGACCCGCCAGTAGGAGATTCGGATGCTCCCTTGCAGATACGCTTTTCGAGCCTCGACTATGACGACTATGTGGGAAGAATAGGCGTGGGCAGAGTTGAGAGAGGCAGAGTAAAAGAGGGACAGAGCGCGGTGCTCTGCCACAGCGACGGCACAAACGAAAACGTAAGGATTTCAAAGCTCTATCAGTTTGAGGGACTCAAGAGAGTTGAGGTAAACAGCGCCGATATAGGCGACCTCATCTGTGTTTCGGGACTTGCGGATATCAACATCGGCGAGACCGTATGTGACCCCGACTGCATCGAGCCCCTTCCCTTCATTAAAATAGACGAGCCCACTCTTTCCATGAACTTCATCGTAAACAACAGCCCCTTTGCAGGACAGGACGGCAAATACGTCACCTCTCGCAACCTCAGGGACAGGCTCTTTAAAGAGGTTGAGACGAACGTGAGCATGAGGGTGGAGGAGACCGAGTCAACGGATACCTTCAAGGTTTCGGGCAGAGGCGAGCTTCACCTTTCCATACTCATTGAGACCATGCGCCGTGAGGGCTATGAATTCCAGGTGTCGAGGCCAAAGGTAATTCTCAAAGAGGAAAACGGCGTTGTGCTTGAGCCCATGGAGCTTCTCATAATCGAGGTCCCCGAGCAGTATGTGGGTGCAGTAATGGAGAAATTAGGCTCCAGAAAAGCGGAGATTGAAAATATGGGTACGAGAGATTCGGGTACATGCCACCTTGAATTCAAAATCCCCGCCAGAGGACTTATCGGCTACCGCTCAGAGTTTATGACCGATACAAACGGAAACGGCATTCTCAATCAGCTCTTCAGCGGCTACGAGCCCTATAAGGGAGAGATAAAGACAAGGGAGCGCGGTTCCATAGTTGTCCATGAGACAGGCGAATCCACAGGCTACGGACTTTTCAACACTCAGGACAGAGGCCGTCTGTTTATAGGCCCCGGCGTACCCGTATATGAAGGCATGATAGTGGGCGAGTGCTCAAAGAACGAAGACGTTGTATGCAACGTCTGCAAGAAAAAGCAGATGACCAATACCCGCGCGGCGGGTTCAGACGAGGCCCTTCGCCTTGTTCCGCCCACCGTACTCAGCCTTGAGCAGTCCATGGAGTTTATCGGCGACGACGAGCTCCTTGAGATAACTCCCCATAATATCAGACTTCGCAAGAAGATTCTTTCAAAGGAACAGCGCATGAAGCAGCAGTTCAGAAAAAACTGATTTAAGAAAGGCGGCGCCAATTGATGATTATAGATTTTCACACTCATGTTTTCCCCGATAAGCTTGCGGTTAAAGCCATGCCGCTTTTATCCAAAACCGCAGGCGGCGTAAAGCCAAACCATGACGGAACCGTTTCCTCTCTGAAAGAAAAAATCAGGGAGCAGGGCTGCGATATGGCGGTGATTCTCAATATCGCCACAAATCCCCATCAGGAGAAGAGCGTAAACCGTTTTGCAGTCGAAATAAACAAAGACAATATCGTTTCCTTCGGCTCCGTTCACCCCGACAGCCCCGACGCCTTCGAGGAGCTTGAGTTCCTCAAAGAAAACGGAATAAAGGGCATAAAGCTTCATCCTGACTACCAGCACTTTTTCGTGGATGAGGAAAGGCTCTTTCCCCTCTATGAGAAAATAGCCTCCATGGGCTTTATAACTGTTTTTCACGCTGGAATAGATATAGGATATCCCGAGCCCGTACACTGTACTCCCGAGGGACTTAAAAAAGCCCTTCCCGCCTTCGGCGACGCCCCTGTTGTGGCTGCGCATATGGGCGGCTGGCTTATGTGGAAAGACGTTTTAAAGTATCTGTGCGGAGAAAATTTGTATTTTGATACCTCCTTCTCCTCCTCGAGAATGCCCCCCGATTACGCCGCTGAAATCATCAACGCTCACGGCAGCGACAGAATACTTTTCGGCAGCGACATGCCCTGGGGTAGAACCGAGGACGAGGCAAACTTCGTCCGCTCCCTTAAAATTTCCGATGAGGATAAGGAGAAGATCCTTTCCGAAAACGCCGTAAAGCTTCTGGGCTTATAATCCGAAAATGAGAATGGACGAAAAAAAGAAAAAGACGGTAAAGGCTCCCGTTTTGCCCGAGGGCATGGACGAGGAGAGCGGGCTTCGGGAGGCCTTGGAAGAGGCTGACCGAATCAGTGACGATCTGTCACTTCGCCTGTTTAAAGATTGCCAAGCGGCAGATATGGAAATAGCCCGCATTTCCTTCGATAAAATCATATTTGACCGCTGCAATTTCGAAAATGTCAGTTTTGAAGGCTGTTCCTTCGGAGACGTGGTTTTCAAAAACTGTTCCTTTGTAAAGTGCAGCTTTTCGGGGGGGATATTCTCACGCTGCGAGTTTTCGGGCTCACGGAGCGTGGGCGGAGATTTTGCTTCGGCCAGCTTTATCGACCTTACCGTCAAAAACAGCAGCTTCCGATATGCGAATTTTACCATGTCGCGCTTTGAAAGGGCGAGAATAGAATCCTGCGATATGCGAGGGGCGTTTCTGGCCCGCTGCTCTCTTGAAAACACCGAGTTTTCCGAAACGGATTTTTCGGAAGGGGAGTTTTATTACACTTCTCTTTCGGGCATGGACCTTACCTCCTGCAAGATATTCGGCGTGCGGTTTTCCGACGGCGCCTCTGAGCTGAAAGGTGCGACGGTGGATGTGTATCAGGCAGCTGAGCTTGCGAGGATTCTGGGAATAAACATCAAAGAATAACGTAAAATATATTGAGCTCCCCTTTAACGGTTAAAAGGGGAGCTTTGCTTTACCTTTTTATAGGTTTTTACAGTAATAATAATATGATATATTTTCATAAAAATAGACTAAAATATTCCATTTCTATTTAAAAAGGTATATAATACTTACAATATGCTTATATAACTTACCAGTAAGCTGTTGTCATATAAAAAGCGAAATTTTAAAGCTTTAAGATGAAAGTTTCGGAAAAGTCTGCAAAACATATAAAGGGAGTGAATGATTTGGCAGAAAAAAAGCAAAAGAAACCGAAGAAGAATCTTTTTCCTTATACAGACAGGGAACTGAGCTGGATGAGCTTTAACGAGAGAGTGCTGGAAGAGGCCTACGAAAAGGAAAATCCCGTTTTGGAGCGGGCTAAATTTCTGTCCATAACCGCGTCCAACCTTGATGAATTTTTCATGGTCCGAGTGGCGGGGCTCAAGGAGCAGGTGCGTTCGGGATATAAGAAAGTGTCATTGGCGGACCAGACCCCGGCCCAGCAGCTCAAGGCCATTGAAATCAGGGCCCACGAGTTTTGCACAAAGCAGTATAACTGCCTCACCCATTCGATAATACCCATGCTCAAGCGCAACGGTATTTTGATTTTAAAATACGATGACCTCAATGAGGAGCAGAGGGATTATCTGGATAAGTTTTATGAAAGCACCCTTTTTCCTGTTCTGACGCCTCTTGCAATCGACCAGAGCAGGCCTTTTCCTCTGCTTTCGAATAAATCCCTCAATCTTTGCGTAAGGCTTAAAAAGGACGGAGAGAGCCATTTTGCGGTGGTACAGGTTCCGTCCATACTTCCCCGATTTCTGAAGCTGCCCGATTCCGAAAA
This sequence comes from uncultured Oscillospiraceae bacterium, assembly GCA_949283785.1. Lineage (GTDB taxonomy): Bacteria > Bacillota > Clostridia > Oscillospirales > Acutalibacteraceae > UMGS263. Next base: position 16,582 of record CASDTR010000065.1, on the reverse strand, counting down.
CGACAGCTTTATTATGCTGGAGGACGTTATAACCGCGAAATTGCAGACCCTTTTTGAAATGCACCAGGTAAAGAGTGTCGCCCAGTTCAGAATAACGAGAAACTCCGACCTCACCATCGACGAAGAGGCCGACGACCTGCTTATCGAAATACAAAATTCCATTAAAAAGAGAAAAAGAGGACGTCCCGTGCGCCTTGAGATAAACTACGGCTGCGACGAGGCCGTAAAGGAATTCCTAACCGATATGCTGGACGTAAAAGAGGGGGAGGTATACCGCTGTCACGGACCCCTTGACCTTACGGCATGGATGAAGCTCAGCGGGATTTCAGGCTACGATAATTTGAGAGTGCAGCCCTTTACTCCTGCGGTGCCTGCTGATTTTCTCGGCTGCGACGATATTTTCGAGGCCATACGCCAAAGGGACAGGTTTGTTCATCACCCTTATGAAAGCTTTAACTGCGTGATAGATTTTATAAAACGTGCGGCGGACGACCCCAACGTTTTGGCCATAAAACAGACCCTTTACAGAGTAAGCGGCGATTCTCCCGTCATAAAGGCCCTTATGAGGGCGGCGGAAAACGGCAAGCAGGTCACCGTGCTCGTTGAGCTTAAAGCGAGGTTCGATGAGGAAAACAACATCAACTGGGCGAAAAAGCTTGAACATTCGGGCTGTCACGTTATCTACGGCCTTTCAGGACTTAAAACCCACTGCAAAATCCTCCTTATAGTCCGCAAGGACCCCGACGGCATAAGGCGGTATCTGCATCTGGGAACGGGCAACTACAACGACAACACGGCAAAGCTCTATACGGATATGGGACTTTTCACCTGCCGTGAGGAGTTCGGCGCCGATGCGTCGCTGTTGTTTAATCTTTTGACGGGATATTCCCGTCCGCCCCAGTATTCGGCCTTTGTGACGGCCCCTGATAACATGAGGGACTTTTTCTATCGCTGTATCGACCGTGAGATAGAAAACGCCGAAAACGGAAAGCCCTCGGGCATCACCATTAAGATAAATTCCCTTCTTGACGGCGAGATTATCAAAAAGCTTTATGAGGCCTCCTGCGCAGGAGTAAAAATAGATCTCCTTGTCAGGGGCATATGCTCTCTGGTGCCTGGTGTGAGCGAGGTAAGCGAAAACATTACCGTTCACTCCATTGTGGGCAGATTCCTTGAGCACAGCCGTATTTTCAGATTCGAAAACGGCGGAGAGAGGGAGATATATCTGGGCTCTGCCGACCTTATGCCCAGAAACCTTGACCGACGTGTGGAGCTTGTGTTCCCTGTATACGATGAGGGGATACAGGCAAGACTTAATAAGATACTTGAGGTCATGTTTGCCGATACGGTGAATACGAGAATACAAAAGAGCGATGCATCCTATGAACTAATTGACAGAAGAGGCAGAGGCTCAATAAACAGTCAGAACTTGTTCCTCGAATACGCAAAAAAGCGCGAGCTTGACTATGAAGAGGAATAACTAAATAAAAGGAGCGGATGTTGAAATGAAAAAGATCGGCGTGCTTACAAGCGGAGGAGACTGTCAGGGACTTAACCCTGCTCTGAGAGGTCTGGCGAAAGCGCTTTATACTGAATTTGAAGAAGATGTTGAAATTTACGGCTTTGCCGACGGATACAGAGGCCTTATTGAAAACGACTGGAAACTTATGAAAAAAGAGGACTTTTCGGGTATACTTACAAGGGGCGGCACCATTCTCGGAACCTCCCGCCGTCCTTTTAAGCTCATGCGGGTCATAGATGAGACAGGTGTCGATAAAGTCGCCGAAATGAAGAAAAACTATAAGAAGCTGGGTCTTGACGCAATAGTTATCCTTGGAGGAAACGGAACCCATAAAACAGCGAACCTGCTTTCGGAAGAGGGTCTCAACGTTGTCACGATGCCCAAAACAATAGATAATGATATCTGGGGCACCGACGAGACCTTCGGATTCCAGAGCGCCGTGGCAGTGGCCACAAACGTAATTGACTGCATACACACCACCGCAACCTCCCATGGTAGAGTGTTCATTGTGGAAATCATGGGACACAAAGTCGGCTGGCTCACTCTTTACGCAGGCATAGCGGGAGGTGCGGACATAATACTCCTTCCCGAGATCCCATATGACATCAAATCCGTTGTAAAGGCTCTCAAGAGCAGAGAGAAAGCAGGCAAAAATTTCTCGATTATTGCCGTAGCAGAGGGAGCAATTTCCAAAGAGGACGCGGCTCTTTCAAAGAAAGAGCGCAAAGCCAAGCTGGCTCAGAGTCCCTTCTCATCAAAAGGCTATGAGCTGGCGGCCGAGATAGAAAAGGAAATGGGCAGAGAGATAAGGGTTTGTGTTCCGGGCCATATTCAGCGAGGCGGAGACCCCAACGCCTATGACAGAGTCCTTTCCACAAGGCTGGGTACTGCGGCGGCGGAACTCGTCAAGAAAAAGCAGTTCGGCTGTATGGTGGCCGTAAAGGGCGAAAATATCGTACCCGTTCCCCTTTCGGAAGTGGCGGGCAAGCTCAAATATGTCCCTACCGACAGCGAGGTTGTAAAATCCGCCCGTGATCTTGGCATAAGCTTCGGCGACTGATTTCAATATACGTACAGAAAAGTAAAAGCGGACAGCGTAAGCTGTCCGCTTTTGACTGCCAAATAACTAAAATTCAGCACTAACCACTGTCTCCCTTGTGTAAAGTGAGATGCCGCGGCTCAAACCGTGACAGAGGGATTGACAAGCTGAGCTTACAGGCATGTCGCGCACTGAGTTGCGGTAAAAACTAACTATACCCGCCCGCGAGACAGCTTCATATAGACAGAGGGATTGTATAAGAAAAAGCCTCATAATACAATATTTTTTATGCTTTGCAAAATAATGTTTTAACCTTATAAATTTTTTTCAGCAGCGCTGTAAACAGTAAAATCGCATTATCGACAAACACAAAGGAGGGACAGTGTAAGCTTCCCGCTCCTTTGTGTTGTTAATCTGTTGCAGCGGGATTATTTTTCTTTGCGCGAGGGAAATATCGCTATCACTGCTGGATAAAGCACTGCCGCTACGGGCCATATTATCCAGCTGAAATGCCAGTTAAAGCTTATAAAGCTGTACGCCAGATACGCTGCAGTCACGACTGACCAGTACACCGTATTGACCTTTGCCGAGGCGATTTTTTCCTTTTTCTTACTTTTTGAGTACTCGCCTTCCTGTAAGAGCTTATCGAAGCTTTCCCATATAATGCAGGTTTTAACGATGAAATTTACTCCCACGCCGATAAGCGCCAGCATGACCGCTGCCATAGAGGCTATAAATAGGTCCTTTTCGCTTATAATGATTGCTGAAAAAAGAGGGATCAAAGAAAGCACGCAGAAGCAAACGCCTATGGCTATGTTTTTTGTGTAGGTTTCGCGGTACTCCTCTTTTCTTTCCTTTACCATGCCGCTCACACCGTAGACGGTCTCGAAAATTTCGTTTTCGAGAAATTCAAAAGCCGAAGTTTTGCTCCCGCTCAGAATAAATAATGTGACTGCGGCTGCGATAAATATGAGCAAAGTAATCATTCCTATGCCTGCCGCTGTATTTTCGGATATGCCGTAAGCAGGGGTTTCGCTCATAACTCCCAAAATCATCAGACAGATAGGGGAGATGATGCACAAAAGCACACCGAGGGCTATTGTCTTGGCCGTTTGCACCTTGGCGTAAAGGAATTTATTTGCTTCCTCCATTGATACGCGGCGAACGTTAAGCTTTTCCTCCGTCTTTAAAGACTCCGACGATTTTTCCTTTATCTCTATTTCATCTTTAAGCAAATAATCGGTGCTCACGCCGAACAGCTTAGAAAGCTGAATGATTTTTTCAAGATCTGGGACCGACTGAGCTCCTTCCCATTTTGAAACGGATTGTCTTGTAACGTTCATCTGTTCCGCCAGTTCCTCCTGGGACCAGCCGCTTTTTTTGCGAAGCTCAATGAGCTTATCAGCGAATATCATAAGCAATGCTCCTTTAAAATGGATTTTGTTCTGTTTGTAAAGCGAGTATACACGAATTGCAGAGTTGCTTCCACCAATCGGCGCCATGCAATGTGTCAACCGACAGTTGCTTTTTTATTTTACGCGGCGTATTCAGGGCGAAATCCTATATATCGCGTTTAATAAAAATAGGGAGACGAAATATCTCCCTGTTAATAATGTCTGATTTTGTTTTGTATTTTAATTCGGTATAAATTCAACGGAGAAGCAATGGGAGCGTATGTCGTAGTCCATTACATAGGTGCGGAACTGGTTTCCGCTTAAGACCTTGCCGCCCATGGAAATTTGAGAAACATACCCGACGCCTGTTCCCGTGGAGTTGTCGTGGCTCAGTATTTTAAGCCATGAGGAAGGGTCTCCCGTAAGTGCGACGCCGTAGGAATCATAGGCTCTTTTTTTCATTTCGGAGGCGGAAATGCGCACCTGAGTTTTGCAGTTGCTGAGCTTAAGGTCCGATGAGCTGTCAACGGGGACAAGATAGGGATAATTTACCGTTGAGCCCCATACCGAAGAAGAGGATACTGTGCTGCCTCCTGAATAGGCGAAGAAAACGGCGTTTATGTAGGTGCCGTTATATGAGACGTATTTCCCTTTAACGGCGTTGACGGCGTTTATGACCGTCTGTGACGGATTTGAGACGGCGTACAGCCCGTCACAGGAGCCTGCGTTTCTCATGGCGTATGTATACGCTGCAGCTGCCTGTGCTTTGAGTGCCTCCGTATGGAAGCTCGGTCCCGTTTCACCCTGTACGACCATTGCAACGGCGAGACTCGTTTCCACGTCTTTGCCGTTTACCTTTAAGGTTTCGGGCATGTTGGGGTCATCAAGTACAGTTGTTCCCGTATAATAATATGTGAGAATTTTGTCGTAACTCCAGCCCTGTTTCGCAAAGTAGTCAGCGCCGTATTGGCTCATGCCGACTCCATGACCGTATCCGTAGACAGTGAATAAGAAGGTGCCGTCGGAAACAGGGGGGGAGGTGGCGGTTTCTTTTATGGTAGTTGGCTCAGGCTTTTCTGTCGCGGGATGTGTCGATGAGGTGCCTTCAGTCGCGGAGATTTCCTCTTCGGAGGAAGTCTCGTTCTCGGTTCCCGATTGGGTTTCACTAGTTTCGGACGCGCTTTCATCACCTTGGGTATCCAAGACATCCTCATATACGAATGTGTCCGGTATGAGAGCCACTTCTCCGTGACGATCATCGGTATCGTCATAGTTTTTAACGATTTCCGAATTTGAAGGCACTGAGCTGCTGTTTGCCCGTGCCATGAAGTATCCAACACTTAAAGCGATAGAAAGGAAGGCTATTACGGCAGCGCAGATTCCCGCTATTAAAAACTTCCGGTGCTTTACATGAGGTTTTTTAGTTTCGGAAGAAGATGCTGAAGCAGTTTCTGCTGTGAGACCGTTTCGAAGAGTTTTTGCCAGCATTTCAAAGGCAATACCCGCCGCACGGAATATGAGTGCTCCTACGCTTTCGTCTTCCTCTGCGCAGACTTTTTTGACCCTTGCGTTTTCGCTGTTGGCTACGGCGACAACAACGAAGCACTTATCTTGATTGTCGCCCTCTACTTTAAAAGCGTGAGTAATGCTTGCTCCTATATTTGACCCTGAACGTTCAGAGGCTTCCTTCGCTAAAAGGGCGGCGTAAGTTTTTGGTGAATTACCGTCTCGTTTGAGCTCAGAAGTAAAAAAGCTGATTGTTTCCTTTTTAGGGAATTTATTAAGGACCTTTTTCCCGCCGGGCGAAACGGAGACAAAGGCTTTAAGCCGTGATTCGCTGAGAAGGTCATCCAACTCAAAAAAAGCCCGCTCTGTGGAGCTGCCGTATTCTCCGCTGTCATTTGAGGAGTCATCTGAGTTCTCACAGGGAAAATTTTCCGAAATGTATCTTTTAACAGCCTTTTCGCATTTAGGTATTCTGTCGTTATCGAGAGGCAGGAATATAAGATGCAGATTATCTTTTTTGACTGCAAATCCCGAAAACAACCCGTCTTCGGTCATAAAAACAGCGCTGTTTTCCGGCATGGTGCAGTGAGTTTCAAGATCTTCATCCTTATTGCAAATACGCGCCAACTCTTCGCATTCAGCACACTTAAGCGAAAAAAGCGAACATACCATGCGCTTGGCGTTGACAAAGAATTCCCTGTCGACGGCCATGATTACGGCGGATGCTTCTGATGAAATCTCAGACAGGCGGAGGAAAAATTCCCTTGCGTTATTATAGCTTTGACAGTTTTCTCTTTTTATGCTGATACAGGCTGCCGAACGCAAAATGACGGCTTCCGCCTTTGAGGTTTCGCTATCTTTTTTTCTAAGACAGAGAAAATAGGATTTCATAGGATTATTCTCCATATGCTCTTTTATTAACGGTAACTTTTTTGGTTAAATCAAAGAGGTAAATCACATGTCCCTTACTGTAAATCCTGAGGGACGGGTATATTCTCGTTTTCAGCGCTCGGTTCTGAAGAAGGAGCGGGAGGTTCAGTTGAAGGCTCAGTGGTGGGTTCTGTAGGAGATTGAGTGGGAGGCTCGGTGGGAGCTTCGGTAGTAGGCTCTGTAGGAGCTTCGGTAGTAGGCTCTGTAGGAGCTTCGGTGGGCTTTTCCGTGCCGGGTTCAGTGGGCCTGCTTTCGGTAGGACTTTCTCCCGTAGGCTGTTCTGTCGGCCTTTCAGTTGTTCCCGTTCCGGGCTCTGAAGGATTGGTGCTCGGCTGTGTTTCATTGGAAGCCGAAGTTTCATCGTCCGAAGAATTGCCGTGAGAAGTTCCGTTATTATCCGATTCTCCGTCAATGTAAGGCGTATCTTCATCCGAATCTACATCGTCAGATTCTTCATCTTTGTCTGAGGAAAACAAATAGTCCCAGAAATTTTTATATTCCTCAGGTATTTCGTCATCTGCGCCGATATTTTCCTGGGTTGTACCGGGCTTAGTGGAGACGGGGACATCGTTATGATTAATGATGATTGCTCCGACAGCTATGGAAAGACACAGCACGAGAGCTGTGGCGCCAGCGCAGATAGTACCTGCAGTTATTTTTTTGCGAGTGTTCTTCGTGATCGAAGGGGCGAGCACACTTATCTTATCTTCATCGTCCTCTGATATTACGGTTTTCCCTCTTACAGCCTGTCCTTTGATCATATCGAGAACTGTTTCAATTGCGCAGACAGTAAGAGCAATTGGCGCCTCATTAGGCTGAGCGTATATCTTTTTGACTTTGGCCGCTTCGCTGTCGGCTACGGCAACACAAAGGAACACCTTTGTCTCGCCGTCTGCCTGGACCTTGAAAGCATTGGTGATACTTGCTCCTATCTTCACACCGGAGCGTGCTGCAGCTTCTCTTGCGAGCTGAGCCGCATAATTTTTCGGAGAAAAATTATTTCTTTCAATGGGGGGGTGAAGAAATTTAATTTCATCCATCTTAGGCAGAAGATTGCAGATTTTTTCAGCGGAAAGGGAAACGGATAAAGCGGCTTGAAATCCCATGTCTCGAAGAATACGGCATGCATCGAGAGCACTTTCGGAAATAACGTTCAGCACGTCAGACATATCATTATCGTTATTTTCCGCAACCGATTTCACCTCATCTGTCGGCTCAAGATAATTGTAGAATGAATCTCCAAGGCACTGCTGCGTAATTTTATCGCCGAGGGGAAGAAAAACAATATTGTATTTTCCTTTTTTAAAGGCAAAGCCTGAAAAGAGACCGTCGTCGGACGGAAGTACGGTGGCCCCTGCGGGCACTTCGCAGTGCTTTTTCCTTTCAGCCGTGTCGGGGTTTATACGTTCCGAAATTGTTTTGCTGTATTCGCAATTAAGAGATAAAGCAGAAAAAAGAGCAGATTTTGTGCTGAGGAAAACCTCTGTATCAACGGCGAGAATCGTCAGTGTTCCTTCCTCGGAAATTTCGGAAAGGCACCTGAAAAAGCTTTCCTCGTTAGAGAAGCTTTTGCAGTTTTCCTCTTCGAGCCCGTACGGGGCAGCCGCGTCGCATACGGCAATTTCCGCGTGCAATCCTCTGAGTTCATTTTTTCTCAAACAGAGAAGATTTGTTTTCATATAATACCTTTCCTTCCCAAAGCAACCTTAATTTTTAGTTGAGATACCAGTTTTCATAATCGGAATATGGGTTTTTAATGCCTTTTTTATCATAGTAGGCCTGGGGCCAGAGGGGATTGGAGTTTACCTGTACCTTTGAGGTATCGACAGAGGCATCCTCTCCCTCGCGCACCATTCTGCCTATGAGGACAAGCCTTGCCTCAGTAAAGTTGAAGTAGCAAGTATTCAGAGTGATAATTTTGTCATCGGGCTGAATATCTACGCCGGTGGTGTAAAGCTTTCGCAAATCCACCTGCTCAATATATTCCATAAAGTTTTCATCGGAACCGAAGGAAGTGTGCATGAAATTAAATACATATCCGTTGTTCTGTTCCGGATGAGCATTTGTAATGAATACGCCGTAAATTTTGAAGGTGTAATCGTCATAAAGGGTGCTCAGCTCAATTATGGGTGACTGTTTAAAAGTTTCGGGATCTGTATATTCCTTGAGCGGAGCAAAAATCATGTTGTCGCGCATGTGGTGACCGTAGATAATTGTGTTTTTATCGAGTTCGGTTATACTGTTGCGGTAATCCATAAAGGGATTTCCGTAATTAGTATCGGTGCGGTTAAAGTCAAGATAAAGATATTCGTCGTTATCCTCACCCTGAACGATGGGATAAGAGATGTTTGTTCCCGGAATGTTAAGCCACCCTACGAAATCCTGGTTTGCAGCGTAGGCTTTTGCCCATTTTATGTTCATTCCCTCGGGGAAATCTACATCCGGATATAAAGCTTTTATCTCAGCCCAGTTTTCTTCATTATCGTCCACATTTTCCATTTCGGTTTTCCAGTTGTTCAGCTCGTCGAAAGTTTTGTCGCTGTTACTGCGTTCGATAAATCTGTTGCCGAGAATGACCGCGCATACAACGAGTACGATAAGGGCAACAAGAAATACGATTTTTCTGATTATCTCCTTGACGCTGTCGCCCTTCCAGGGGAACAGATACTTGAGGAATCTGATGAAAGCGGATTCCTTCTTCTCGGGCGAAGAGGATGTATCGGATTCAGCAGGCTTATGACTGCCGGGCTCTGTATAGCTTTCGGTATCTTTTTCAAACAGTTCGTTGTAGTTTTCTTCCCTTTCGGGCTGGCTGTTTTTGTCTTTAAAATCCTTGTTCATATAAATTCTGCCTCCTTAATCAAAATCTCGCTCCGCGTCTTCAGCGGCAAGTTTTCCGATAAGATAAAGCCTTGCAAGATTAAGAGCGTTTGAAGCGGTGACGTAGCGGTTATACTCTCTGTTGTCGCCTGAGCGGCCTGTTTCAAATTTTATGCACCAGACATGGTCTTTGTCGGCAAGGGCTATGTAGCTGAGCCCTGCGGGCTTTCCGCCTTCGCTGGGGTCGGGGCCCGCGATTCCCGTGACGGAAACCGCAATATCTGCGCCGCTGACCCTTAAAGCGCCTTTCGCCATATGACATGCAACCTCACGGCTGACGACTCCTTTTTTCTCTATCGCCTCATGGGGGACTCCGAGAATTTGCTCCTTTATGCGGTTGGCGTAGGATACTATGCCGCAGTCAAAAACCTCGGATGAACCGGGGATTTCCGTTATCCTCTTTGCAATGTAGCCTGCGGTGCAGGATTCCGCAAGGCCGATTTTCATTTTCTTTTCTTTTAAAAGCTTGACGACCTTCTCCTGAATGCTTGAAACGTCTATGCCGTATATAAACTTTCCGAGTCGGTTTTCTATTTCGGTTATAACGGGCTTTATGAGCTCTTCGGCCTTCTCCTCTGTCTCAGCCCTTGCGGTAACTCTCAGAAGTGCCTCTCCGTCCTTGGCATAGGGAGCAACGGTAGGATTGCTCATGTTGAGCAGTTCGCCTGCGGTTTCCGCCATCAGCGACTCGCCTATTCCGAAGGTGCGCACGCTGTGGGAGATTATGACCATTCCCGATTTTGCGGAAAGATAGGGCTTTACAAAATTGTTGAACATGGGGTAGAGCTCGCGGGGAGGCCCGGGAAGGCAGATTATGCATTTGCCGTCCTTTTCCATTGCGCAGCCGGGAGCGGTGCCGTAATCGTTCCTGAAAACCACTCCGCCTTCGGGGAGATACGCCTGCTTGCGGTTGGTCTCGGGCATGCCGCCCTTTCTGTGGCTGAAATAGTCAAGCATACGCTGAAGGCTTTCCTCGTGGAGCACAAGGGGAATCCCCATGACCTCGGCGCACATTTCCTTGGTTATGTCGTCGGCGGTGGGGCCGAGGCCTCCCGAGGTGATTATGATGTCGCTCCTCGAAAGGGCGTGCTCAACGGCTTCGCGGAGCCTTTCGGGATTGTCTCCCACGGTGCCCTGATGCTGCATGGTAAAGCCCATTGCCGCCAGCTCTCTTGCGAGAAACTGTGCGTCGGTGTTGAGGATATCCCCCAACAGCAGCTCGGTTCCCACGGACAGTATTTCACATTTCATTTTATCGCTCTCCTTAAAGTAAAGGAAAAATTCAGGCGGTTACGGTTCTTATCTGAGAATCGTTTACGGCTTTTTCCACCAGCTCGTCAATGGGGATAAGCCGCTCCGCTTTCTTTATGTCTTCAAGATTTGGACGCGTTTTCGGATGCTTCGGCGTAAATACCGTACAGCAGTCCTCGTAGGGGAGAATGGAGGTTTCAAAGGTGTCGATTTTACGGGAGATTTCGATTATCTCATCCTTGTCCATTCCTATGAGGGGCCTGAATACTGGCATATTTGCCGCAGCGTCTGTGCAGGCAAGGGCGTAGATGGTCTGACTTGCAACCTGTCCCACGCTTTCGCCCGTGATAAGTGCCTGACAGTTTTCCTTCCTCGCGATATTTTCCGCCGCCTTCATCATGGCTCTGCGCATAATGAGCGTGAAGAGCTCTTCGGGACAATTGTCTTTGATCTGCTCCTGAATTTCGGTGAAAGGCACGGTGAACATAGTCATTCTGCCGCTGTATTTTGCTACCTTTTCGAGAAGCGTTACCACCTTCATCTCGGCTCTCCTGCTGGTGTAGGGAGGGGAGGCGAAATGAATTGCAGTAAGCTCAATGCCTCTCTTTGCCATCATCCATGCGGCGACGGGGCTGTCGATTCCGCCGGAAATAAGTATTCCCGCTTTTCCGCCCGTGCCTACCGGCATGCCGCCCGCGCCCTTTATCTGGGTGCCGTGGAGGAAAATGTATTTGTCCCTGACCTCCACCATTACGGTGACTTCGGGATTGTGTACATCTACTTTAAGGTGGGGATAAATGGAAAGGAGATGTCCGCCCATTTCCCGGCTGATTTCGGGAGAGGTAAGCGGGAATTTTTTATCGGACCTTTTGGCTTCCACCTTAAAGGTTTTGGCGTTTTTAAGGGCGGATTGGAGATAGTTTCCACTTATTTCGATTACCTTCTCAAAATCCTTTTCCACGGCTGCAGCGCGGGAAAAGCCTGCGATGCCGAAAATCCTGCTTACCGCTTCGAGAGCGGCTTCAAAGTCGCAGCTTTCGTCTTTAGGCTCGATGATTATTGTGGACTGGGACTTTATATAGTCAAAATCTCCCGCGTTTTTCAGCCTTCTGCGGATGTTTTTAACGAGGATATCCTCAAATGTGGAACGGTTGAGACCTTTCAGGGCAAGCTCACCGTTTTTTATAAGTATTACTTCTTTCATCTTCTGCTCCTGCGTAAAAATTTTCTGCATTTGTCTATGCCTTCGGCCAGCATGTCTATTTGCTCTTGCGTTGTGAATCTCGAAAGGCTCACTCTCAGGGCGCTGTCTATTCTTTCGGGGCTTATGCCTAAAGCCGTAAGGGCCTCGCTGCGGTGTCCCTTTGAACAGGCAGAGCCTGCGGAAACATAGATTTCCATATCCGAGAGAAAGTTTATCATGGGCTCCGAGCGTATTCCCAGAACCGAAAGATTTATCACATAAGGAAGGGCGTTATCGGGGGAATTGATAACAACGTCGTCAAACTGCGAAAGCCTTGAAAGGAGCCTTTCCTTAAGCTCCGATATTCTTTCGAGAGTTTTGTCGGGATTCGGAAGGGCGGCGGCCGCCGCTCCGAAACCTGCTATTGCAGGCATAGGTTCCGTGCCCGGACGTATATCGTGCTCCTGTCCGCCTCCGAAAATGAGAGGGGAGAGACGCACTCCCTTTTTTATGTAAAGTCCGCCTACGCCTTTCGGACCGTGTATTTTATGGGCGCTGACGCTCAGGGTGTCGGCATAGGGTGTGAGCGTGCGCATATTGACCTTTCCGAAGGCCTGAACACAGTCACAGTGGAAGAAGGCAGGCGAATGATTTTCCTCTATAATTTCTCTGATTTCTTTGATGGGCTGAATGCTTCCCGTTTCGTTATTGACTGCCATTACGGCGACAAGTACGGTATTTTCATCGATTGTTTTTTTAAAGGACTCGGCAGGAATGTTGCCTGAGCTGTCAGGGGCGATACGGATAACTTCAAATCCTTCCGCTTCCAGAAAGTCAATGCATTTTGCCACGCTCGGATGCTCGAAGGCCGTCGTGACTATTTTGTTTCCCTTTCGCTTCATTGTTCTTGCAATACCGAAAAGGGCAAGATTGTTTGCTTCCGTTCCCCCTGCCGTAAAAAAGAGCCTGTCCGCCTCGCAGCCAATGACCTTTGCTACATTGCTTCTCGATTCCTTCAAAAGCTTTTCTGCCTCGAAACCTTTTTCGTGAAGGGAAGAGGGATTCCCGTAAAGCACCGTTACTGCCTGAGATATTTTATCGGCTGCCTCTCGGCAAACCGGCGTTGTTGCGCTGTTATCAAGATAAGCTTCCAAAAAACTGCCTCCGTTATATGTAGATATACATATAAAGTATACAACAAACTAATCGTTCTTTCAATGAACAAACCTTTAAAAATGTATGCTGCTCTGCCCAATATACGATTTTAATGCAGATAAAGGAGAAAATATAAACCGAACGTTTTACAAATTTTACATAAACGGTATATTTTCATAATTTTTGGCAGAATATATAGGAGAAGATTTGCCGTTTAAATTCAGCTTTATTTGTCGGGAGTGATTTTATGGTAATAAAGTCTAAAAGGAATCTTGTAAGGATAATAAGCTTTATATGCGCAGCAGTGGTGGCACTGAGCGCTGCAGCAATTTCAAATTATGCGAGGGCACAGCAGCTTGAGCGGATAAACACAAACTCACGGCAGAGAGCCCTTACGGAGCTTACCACCTGCATATCGAATATACAGCAGGGCCTGAGTAAGGAATATTACACCGCCACAGCGCCGATGGCCGAAAAGCTCTCTTCGGAAATTTGGAGAGAGGCGACTCAGGCGAAGAGCTGCCTGAGCGTGCTTCCTGTTTCCGATATACTTCTTGAAAACACCTTTAAATTTCTTTCCCAGGTGGGAGCCTTTTGCAGCAGCCTGAGCGAAAAGGCAGCGAGGGGAGAAAAAATCAGCGAGGAGGAGTATGAAAGCCTTACGGAGCTTATAAAATACTCAAAAGAGCTTACTTCACGCCTTGAAACCATGTGCGCTTATCTTGAAAACGGTTCTCTTACATTTGAGAGCACCGAAGAAGCCGTAGAGACAATGAGCGATGAAGCGGACAGCCTGAATTTTGAAACGGCCATAAGTGATGCTGAGCAGGCTCTGGTGGATTATCCGACCCTTATATATGACGGCCCCTTTTCCGACCATATTCTTCAAAAGGAGCCCGAAATGATAAAGGGCAAGGAGGAGATATCGGAAGCTGCGGCCACTGAGGCTGCCGCTGACTTTTCTGGAATAGCAATCGAAAAGCTGAAAAGGGGCGAGGATGAAAACGGTTCTCTGGCGTCATATACCTTTTCCAGCGAAGAGGACGGAGTAGTTATAAGCATAACTAAAAGGGGAGGCTATCTTTCCTATATGCTGGGCAGCAGCTATGCGGGAGTGGCGAAGCTCTCGGAAGAGGAGGCCGTTGAAAGAGGACTCGACTACCTTGAAAGCCACGGCATAAACAATATGAAAGAGAGCTATTACTCAATAAACGACGGAATTTGTACCGTAAATTACGCCTATGTGCAAAACGGGGTCATCTGTTATTCGGACCTTATAAAAATAAGCGTCGCCATGGATACAGGCAAAGTGATTTCCGTTGACGCGAGAGGCTATCTTGTGAATCATTTTGCCAGAACTGACGTAAACCCTGCTTTGACAGCCGAAAATGCCGAGAAGTCTTTAAGCCCCTATTTGACTGTCAAGGATGTTAAGACGGCGGTGATTCCGACGGATTCGGGGAAGGAGGTCCTCTGCTATGAATTTTGGTGCGAGGGCATTGGCAGCGAGGAACTTCTGGTATATATAAACGCAGCTACGGGCGAAGAGGAAAATATATACTTTCTGCTTTACGGGGACAACGGAATACTTGTGAGGTAATTCACTTCGTCATTTACTGATAAGATACAGATAAAAAGACCTCCGCACACAGATTTCCGCCTGTAAGCCGGAAACCCGTGTACGGAGGCATTCCTCGGATTTCAGCAAAACCAATCCTCGGCCACTTCGCCGAAATTGCTGGGGAGAACATTGTTTCGTGCCGCAGCCGCGAGAAATTCCAAAGCGGCTTTTCTGCTGTCGGTTAAACCGAAGCAAAAAGCTTTATTCTCTCCGATTGTACCCTGACTGATAACTCCGACGCCAAAACGCTGCCGTGAAACATCGGAAACCAGAAGATAGTAAGACAGATTCCAGTCCCGAAAAGAAGCTGTATGATGCCGTTCGAGCTTCAATCAATTTTTCCTCCTCGCCTGACAGACGGTATCCCTGCGTCCAAAGGCGAAAACAACATTACAGGGCCAATTATACCATTTTGGTAATTTTTGTCAATAAAATATTCAAAAAAATTTGTTTAACTTTAAACTTCATATTGACAACAATATACCGTAAACATTAAAATAGCTTTGAATAGGGCAAAACCTTTTCATCCGGATTGGGTTTTTGCTCTTTTTTCGTTAAGCATTGCAGGAACTTTGTCTCTAAAGCTTTACACGATAACATAAAGGATGACATATTTTGGTTAGGAGGATCTGAATTTGGGAAGATATACTAAAGAGGATATACTCAGACTGGCGGAGGAAAACGACGTTGCCTTTGTCAGACTTCAGTTTACCGACATTCTGGGAACGCTGAAAAATGTTGCCATAACTGTGAGCCAGCTTGAGAGAGCCCTTGACAACAAGTGCATGGTTGACGGCTCTTCCATTGAGGGCTTTGTAAGAATTGAGGAGTCGGATATGTATCTTTATCCCGACTACGATTCCTTTGAGATTTTCCCGTGGGAGTCAAAACACGGAAAAATAGCAAGACTTATCTGTGACGTTCACCTTTCGGACGGAACGCCTTTCAGCGGCGACCCGAGAAACGTGCTTAAAAGAGCCATAGAAAAGGCGGAAAAAATGGGATATACCTTTAAGGTAGGCCCCGAATGTGAATTTTTCCTGTTCCAGACGGATGAAGAAGGCAATCCCACCACCATAGCCAACGACAAGGGCGGATACTTCGATCTGGGTCCCATAGATTTAGGTGAGAGCTGCCGAAGGGACATCTGCCTTGCCCTTGAAGAAATGGGCTTTGAAATCGAGGCCTCCCACCATGAGGTAGCCGAGGGCCAGCATGAGATCGACTTTAAATATGACGATGCTCTAAAAACCGCCGATAATGTTATGACATTCAAATATGTTGTAAAGATCATGGCTCAGCAGCATAAGCTCCACGCCACATTTATGCCGAAACCCATTTACGGCATTGCAGGCTCAGGCATGCATACGAATATGTCCCTTTTCAAAAACGGAAAAAATGTGTTTTGCGATGAAAACGGCCCCTACGGCTTAAGTGAGACGGCTCTTCACTTCATAGCGGGAATAATGGAACACATTAAGAGCATCACGGCTATTGCAAACCCCATTGTCAACTCTTACAAAAGGCTTGTTCCCGGCTATGAGGCACCCGTTTACATAGCATGGTCGGCTTCCAACAGAAGCTCGCTTATTCGTGTGCCTACCGCAAGGGGAGCGGGTACGAGAGTTGAGCTCAGAAGTGCCGATCCCGCCTGCAACCCTTACCTTGAAATGGCAATCTGCCTTTTTGCGGGCCTTGACGGTATCGAGAGAGGCCTTGTGCCTCCGGAATCTACAAGCCGCAATATTTACGACATGACTCCCGAGGAGAGAGCGGCGGACGGTATCGAAACCCTTCCTGCGTCGCTGGAGGAAGCGCTGCGTCACTTTAAGAAGAGCAAGTTCTCAAGAAACGCTCTGGGTGATCACGTTTACGAGAAGTATGCGGAAGCTAAAAGCGCCGAGTGGGAGCAGTACAGAACTAAAATTTCCCAGTGGGAGCTCGATAATTACCTTGTGAAATATTAAGGTTCTATGTCAAATGTTGGGGTAGCCAATAAATAAAGGAGCAGGGGAGCAGGCGAAAGTCGGAGACTTTTGCCTGCTCAATTTATGTTAAGCGGCGTCGGCAAACATAAAAAGTATTCTTTTTCTGAAGCGGT
>CASDTR010000064.1 GCA_949283785.1 uncultured Oscillospiraceae bacterium | reverse complement strand
CTAAAAAGGCGGCGGAAACTGCGGCTGTAACCGCTGATTCCCCTAAAGCCGATACAGATACGGCTCCTGCACAGCCCGAGGCAATAGCAGCAGCGGAAACTGCCGAAGCTCCCGCCCCTAAAAAGGCCACTCGCAAGCGGACTGCCTCAAAGTCCGCCGAAAAGATCGGACAAGCACAGGACACGCCTGAGGAGGTTTGATTATGAACTTATTTATTGATTTTATAATAACCGCTCTTTATGCCGCATTCTTTCAAAACATCGTTTTGAGCGGCGGATACGGTGTAGGTGAAGCAGTAAGAATCGGAAGCAAACCAAAACAAATCGGAGCGGTTTCCCTGTTTGTTATGATTTTTTCAATTTTGTCAGCCGTTTCCTGCCGAGCTTTCGATTTGATTCCTCAGGTAAACGCCCTCGGCTTTATTGAGCATCTTCTTATTTTTGCCGGAACAGAATTTATAATTTACCTTTTGGTAATTCTTATTATGATAAAAGGCTTCAAGGCCTCCAAAGACTTTTTAAAGCTTGTGGGCATAGCCGGGTTCAACACTCTCGTTCTCGCCATCCCCCTCCTTGACCGTCTAAGCTCGTCGGGAGGAGTGATTGAGGCTCTGGGAATGGCTATCGGCGCAGGAATCGCGTTTATCGTCGCCACAGTTTTAATAAGTGCAGGCATACAGCGTATAAAAACTAACAAGGAACTTCCCGAAAGCTTTAAATTCACTCCTGCGGTTTTCATTTATATAGGACTTCTCGCCCTTGCCTTTATGGGATTTTCGGGACAGTCACTTTTCGTTTAAGAAAGGCATGAGCTTTTATGGCAAAAAAGAACAGGCGC
The DNA here is from genome assembly GCA_949283785.1 of uncultured Oscillospiraceae bacterium. GTDB lineage: Bacteria > Bacillota > Clostridia > Oscillospirales > Acutalibacteraceae > UMGS263. The sequence goes on along the minus strand of CASDTR010000064.1, from coordinate 43,510 downwards.
TTTAATGCATATAAAACCGACAGTTATTACGGATTTTCCAAAGAATATCCCGAAGGCGGAAAAAGCCCCGACGGACGTTACAACAAAAGAGTAATAAAGAGTAAAATTTTTTCGGGAATCAAAATTTTTATAGCCTTTGCCCTTCTGTTTACTTTGGTATATTTCGGCGTGACGCTCATGCTTGATGTCTCCGACCTGCCGATTGCTACCGAAGCACCGTCGGGACAAGCGGGAGACGAAGTTGTAAAGCCCTCTGAAGAAGAAACGGTCCCTGTAAGACAGGAGACGGCAGTTAAAGGCGTGTACATTCAGCCAAATACTTTTTCCACACCCGAAGCCGCAAAGGAATTTGCCGAAGATTCCCTCGTTAAAGGCATAAACAGCGTGGTCATTGATCTGAAAAATTCCGACGGCACCATAAATTATCCGACGGCGGTTGAAGCCGCTCAGGAAGCCGGGGCGGCGGAAGGAGCAAATGAAAATCTTTCCGAAATTCTTTCCGCTCTCCGTGACGGAGGGCTTGATGTTATCGGGGTGATAAACTGCTTTAACGATCCCCTTATGGCCAGAGCCAACAACGATATTGCCGTCCACTACAACAACACACAGGTAATATGGATAGACAACAGCCTCGAAAAAGGCGGAAAACCCTGGCTTAATCCCTACTCACAGGAAGCTCGAACCTATCTTACCGATATTATAAAGGAAGCGGCGTCCATGCCCGTTGACAGGATAATCCTTTCGGGGGTCCAGTTCCCCTCGGGATATTCTCTGGATCTTGCCACATATGAAGGCGAGGAGACAGGCGACAGCAGAAATCAGACCTTGGTTTCCTTTATCGAACAGGCTCAAGGCACCGTCGGTGAGGAAAAAATCATAGTCTCCATGACAGGAGACGGAGCCATAAACGGCAGTTCCGACCTGTATGACGGCAATCTGCTGGACAGCGGCATATCATGTGCTGCCCCCGACATGCGTCTTTCACAGATGAAAAACGTAAAGATAGGAGATAAAACCTATTATACGCCTTCCTCTCAGGCTGAAGAGTTCCTGCCTTTATCTATAACTCAGCTTTCGCAGCGCGCTAAAGTTGGAGGAAATGAGGTAGATCTCTATCCTATCATAGAAGCTGAGTCAACAGACGACGCGAAAAGCACCATTGACATTCTTAAAAACAACGGTATAGACGGATACATTTTATATAACGAAAACGGAAACTACGGATTTTAATCGGAGGATTTAATATGTATAAATGGGAGCGTATCCCTCTCGAAGGTATTTTTAACACCAGAGATTTGGGCGGGATGACAACCGAAGACGGCAAAACAATTTTGCCTCACCGTCTTATCAGAAGCGGAGAGCTTTTTAATCTGAGCGAAAATGACAAGAAACTGCTCATCGGAAAATATTCACTGAAAAAAATAGTGGATTTCCGAACCAGAGCCGAACGCAGCGAGAAACCCGACCCGATTTTAGATGACGTTGAAAACATCTGGGCTCCCATCATGAGCGAAGAAACCATGGGTATAACCCATGACAAAAACAGCGAGCGTGACGTCATTGCAGAGCTATTCGGTTATCTGAGGCAGAATCGGATTTCCGTAAGTGACTATATGGAACGGATCTACACCACTCTGGTCTCAAGCGAGCAGGCTAAAGAAGAATACGGCAAATTTTTCAAAGTACTGCTCTCCAACAAGGAGGGCTCCGTGCTGTGGCATTGCAGCGCAGGCAAGGACCGGGTGGGAATAGGTACCGCCCTTCTTCTCACCGCTTTAAAGGTTCCCAAGAACGTCATATTTAAAGATTATATGATGACTAACGTATTTACTTCCTCTGAGTATGAAAACACCGTCATCCTTTTAAAGGAAAAAGGCGCGGACGAAGCCGTGTTAAACGGCATTGAGGCGGTGTTCCGCATCAAAGAAACTTACATAAAGACAGCATTTAAATATATCGAAGAAAATTATCATTCTGCCGAAAATTACATTGAGCGATCGCTTGGCGTTAGCAAAGATCAGGTTGCAATTCTGAGAAACAAGTATTTGGAAAGCTGAAAACATATTCCCCCGTAAACGGCAGCAAAGCTTGGTGTACCTTTTACGGGGATTTTCTATATTGAGAATTTCTGCTTAAGCGACTGCAAAAAATCACGATCGGTTTATGATTTCTCCGCGCTTTTAAATCCTAATAATATAAACCATAAGACCTTGCGGCCTCACCCTTTATCATTGATTTTCACCCTGTTTGCAAAACGCTTTTCTGATATAAAAGGAGATTTGTATTAATGAAAGAATCGCTTATGAATATGTGCGACAGCCTTGCGGAAAACAGACGAACGATTAAATTAGCGTTTCCTTTGGAAAACAGTTATATTTATCCCGTCTGCGCAGAAGTTTTTACCGAAAAAAATCTGTCCGCAGATATAGACTCACTTGAAGAATGCCGAAGGATTTTAAAAGAGCAAACGGGCTTTTTTTCAAATTTCAGAGGAATCATAAAAGCAGTTATGATTTCCATGATGGCTGCAGACCCAAACCCCGAAGAAAAACTACGCCGCGCTTTAACCGTCTATTCACTTTTAAAGGAACACTTTATAACCTCTCAATACCTCCCTGTGGCCTCAATGGCCATATCGTCCCTTGCTCCCGAAAGCCGTTATGAGGAGCTGACAGCGCGCACCAGAAAAATCTATGAAGCCATGAAGGCAGAGCACCCCTTCCTCACAAATTCTCAGGACAGCATCTACGCCGCTCTTCTCGCTCTGTCTGACAGAAATGACGAAGAGCTTATAAGCGATACCGAAAGATGCTACGACATTCTGAACGGAGAATTTTTCTCTTCTAATGCAGTACAGTCACTGAGCCATATTCTCGCATTTCTTGACGGCTCTCCCGAGGAAAAATGCCGCCGAACTGTTTTTCTCTACAAACAGCTGAAAGAGCACGGATGCAGATACGGCACAAATTTCGAGCTCCCGACTCTCGGCGTCGCGGCCATGGTACCCTGCTCCATTGAAGAAATCGCTTCGGATATTGCTCAGGCAAACGAATATCTCTCAGGTAAAAAAGGTTTTGGATTTTTCAGCATCGGCAGCCAACAGAGGCTGATGCACGCTGCCATAACGGCAACTGCGAACCTTATGAAAAGAGAAGACATGGCTGCAAAAGCAGCGGAAACGGGAGGCATAGTCGCTCTTATAGTCGCTCAGGAGGCCGCTATATGCGCCGCAGCCGCAAGCGCATCATCGGGAAGTTAAAAATATTTGAACTGATAAAGAAAACTTCATCCCTGTGCAAGTTGAACAAGTCAGTAAAAACGGACAATAGAAAAAAACACTCCCTTTATGGTAGTATAAAATCAGCTATCATAAAGGGGGATTTTGTATGCCAAGGGAATATATGCATATACAGTAATATGAAAAAGAAATGCTATAACTAAAAGAAGAAGGATTAACAAAAAGAAATAGCTGAACGGTTGGGATTATCTTTTGAACAAGTAAAAGGCTGTTTAAAAAGATATAGAAAAAGGCAAGCAAAAATGGAAGCAGGCATTGGCATTAAAACACAAAGGAAAACTGCCAAAGAACTATGTTGTGTCATAGCAAGACAAGGTGGCAGAATTAAAATATTCTTACTCGAAAGGCAGCCAAGATTAAATCGTTGGAAATGGAAAATGAGCTGATGAGGGGTTTTTTCTCGCTTACAGAAAGGAAGTAAGAACAAGCGTAAAATATATAGTAATCTACCGTCACAAATACAGCATAAGTGAAATGTGCAGATTCTTTAAGGTATCAAGAAGCGGATATTATGACTATGTAAAAAAACGGATATACCTACAAAAGATTTGCCTTTGGCTGAAAAGATTAGAGAGTGTCAAGAAAAATACGGTAAAACCTACGGTTATCGCAGGATACATATAGGGATTGAAAGAAGCGGAATATATCATAATCCAAAGACAATTCTTCGTGTTATGCAGAAATACAACCTTTTTGTCAGTAATCAGGAAAAAGAGATATTGTAATTACGGAAATGTTTTACACAAGTATTCTAAATTGCTCGATAGAGATTTCAGGACTGACAGACCAAATCAAAAATGAGTTACAGATGTTTCGTATATTAAGACGATGCAAGGAACACTCTATTTATCATTCATCAGATATTTGTATGATAACAGTATAGTTGCCTGCAAAACCGGCACCGAACAAAACATCAACCTTGTGCTTTCAACTATTAGCGCAGCCACAAAAAAGAAAAAGTCACTGCAGAGTTGCAGCTCCACAGTGACCAAGGCTTTCAATACATATATCATTCGTATTTTGAGCTAACACAATCATACGGCATAACTCCGTCAATGTCAAGAAAAGGTAATCCTTATGACAACGCTTTAGCAGAAAATTTCTTTTCAATTCTTAAAACTGAATGCAGTTACCTAACAGAACTCAAAACCTATGAAGAGGCCGGATCCCTTATAGATAAATACATCTGATTCTACAACCACGAAAGATTACAACTAAAAACAAAACTGACTCCGTTAGAAAAACGAAATCGGTCCGTTTCTTAAAATTTAATTTTACCTACCATAGGAGCTTTTTCTACTGTCCGCACAAATCGGGGCAGTTCATTTCTCCAAGAAGGGGATATTTTTATTTAAGAAAATTATAAATATTTTTCTTATCGGATCATCTATAGTTCACTTTTCAGCGATAAATACTCTTCCTGCGGAAAATATAAGAAAGAATAACACCGTAAAACCTAAAAGAAAGCATATAATAAAAGACATATATAGCAGCTTGTCCGCACTTTTTAAAAGTGATAAAATATAGCTTATACAAACTTAGAATAAAAGGAATGGAGCGGTTTAGTACGAAAGACGGGTTTATAAAAGTTGCGGCCGCTACTCCTGAAATACGGGTAGCTGACTGTATCTACAATGCAGAATCAATAATTTCTCTTATAGAAGAAGCAGCTAAACAGGGAGTAAAGGTAATTTGTTTTCCTGAACTTTGTATTACCGGATATACTTGCGGTGACCTTTTTTTACAGAAAACCCTTATAGACGGCGCTAAAAATGCGTTAAGCTTAATCCTATCTCAAACACGAGAACTGGAGATCGTGGCCGCTGTAGGTTTACCAATAGAAAAAGACGGCAAACTGTACAACTGTGCTGCCATAATCCAACGTGGACGTGTTTTGGGTCTCATACCGAAACGCTATCTCCCTAACTACTCCGAATTTTATGAAGCACGCTGGTTTTATCCTGGAGATGAACAAGTACGGGACACTGTCAGAATGTATGGAGAAGATATTCCTTTCGGCATGAAGCTGCTGTTTTTCTGTGAAACCATGCCGGAGCTAATTATAGGGGCAGAGATATGCGAAGACCTTTGGGTTCCTGACCCACCTTCAACCGCCCTTGCAGTGTCGGGAGCATCTCTGATTTTAAATTTATCTGCATCGGATGAAATAGTCTGTAAAGACGGATACCGTAAAAACCTTGTTTTATCCTCTTCAGGACGGCTTATTTGCGCCTATGTATATGCAGACGCCGGTGAGGGAGAATCCTCTACGGATCTTGTTTTCGGCGCACATAATATAATTGCAGAAAACGGAGTGTGTCTTTCACAAAGCCGCTTTGAGACAGGTTTTATTGCCAGTGAAATCGACGTTTATCGTCTCAGTCAGGAACGCCGTCGCATGACAACCTATCCCGTTTCCGAAAACAGCGATTTTCTGAAAGTGCCTTTTTCTTTAAAGGTAGAGCCGACAAATCTCACCCGCTACGTTGCACCAAATCCATTTGTTCCGGCAGACCATGGGGACAGACAAGCACGCTGCGATGAGATTTTCACTTTGGCATCCCTGGGTTTAAAGAAGAGACTTGCCCATACCTGCGCACGCACCGCAGTAGTGGGTCTTTCCGGCGGATTGGATTCCGCTTTGGCGATTCTTATTACCAAAAGGGCCATGGAAATGCTGGGCAGACCGTCAACGGATATTATTGCCGTTACAATGCCCTGCTTTGGCACAACCGACCGCACCAGAGACAACGCCTGCAAACTGGCGGACTGTCTGGGAGCCGAACTTCGACGCATAGACATTGGAAAAGCTGTGGAGCAGCACTTTATTGATATAGATCAGAATATGGATGACCATTCCGTAACCTTTGAAAACGGACAGGCAAGGGAGAGAACGCAGGTTCTCATGGATATTGCCAACAAAACCGGCGGATTGGTTATAGGAACCGGCGATCTGTCGGAACTGGCTTTAGGCTGGGCTACCTATAACGGAGATCACATGTCAATGTATGCCGTAAACGCCTCTATCCCCAAAACCCTTGTGCGTCATCTTGTGCGTTTTGCAGCAGATACCAAAGGCGGAGATTTGGCAAAGGTTCTTTACGACATTTTAGATACCCCTGTATCGCCGGAGCTTCTTCCCGCTGTGAAAGGAACCATTTCACAGTGTACGGAAGATATTGTAGGCCCCTACGAGCTTCACGATTTCTTCCTGTATAACGGCATACGTTTGGCATACTCCCCCAGCAAAGTTTTTCGCTTGGCTGAATATGCCTTAGGTAACATATATGACAGCAAAACCATTTTGAAATGGCTTAGAATCTTTTACCGCCGTTTCTTCCGGCAGCAGTTCAAACGTTCCTGTCTCCCAGACGGACCAAAGGTAGGTTCGGTAACTCTGTCACCGAGAGGCGATTGGAGAATGCCCTCTGACGCTGTGGCAAAACTTTGGCTGGAGGAGCTTGAAGCTATTCAAATTACGGATACGGATAAGAAAAGAACTATAATAACTGCCATTGATTCTCATTATGTATAAAAGGGCTTCGGGAAATCCCCGAAGCCTTAGTTATTACAGCTGTCAAATTAATACTCTTAATACCCTATTTTTTTCTGCTTTTAAGCTTTTATCTTAACATCTTTCTTTGAAGCTCTTGCCATGGCGATTAAATCTGCAATAATAAAGACAAAGAGAACGGGCAGAAAAAGCGTTGCCCACAGTGAAAATCTCCCCTGACTGTTAGCTAATTCAAAGTCCGCCATTTCAAAGCACGCACAATCCATAAGCATAATGCCCAGGGGCGTCCATTTTTCCATACAGGAAGAGCTGTAAAGGTACATAATTATTCCTGTAAACGCCATAAAGCCGCAGGTACAAAGGCCGATCGGAGGGATAATAAATAACAGCATATTAATATGAACGAGAACGCCGATACCGCTTATTACTAGCGTTTGTTTAATATCGGTTTTATAAAAAGCAGAAATCAGCGCGTATACAAAAATGAGACCAAAGGGCAAAGCGACAAGCAAATCGGAGGCAGTAACACTGATTTTAATGTTAACCGCATCAGTCCAATTAAGTATGAAAAATGTTTCCGCAGCGGCTATAAGCAGGGCGAGCACCCAGCCTACAAGCAAAAATAGTTTTGTCTTATTGTTTTTCATTGTTTTAGCTCCATTTTTATGTAATCTTGTATTATTAAATCATACCAACTTCTTTCGCAAACTTATAAAGCATTCCTGATGTGTCCATCATTGATTTATATAGTAAAAGTGCGGCTGCTAAATTTTGCTGCGTTATTTTTCTTCAGAAACAGCCATGTCTTTAAGCCCTCTCGCCACAAGAGCAATATTATGAACATTATCTTCAACACAAGTAACTGCAAATTGATTATAGAATTCTAATTCATACTCTATGTCTTCTAAATCAATTTCCATTTGATATAGTAATTTTGAGGCGCGTTCTTCAAATTTTTTATGATTTAATGCTCCGAATTCCGGATTAATTCCGGGAATTGAAATTAAGTTAGAAACGTGATGCGGTTCTTCTACGTCCTGTACATAGTGTAATGAATATGCCAGTTCGGTCATTGCAGTGACACGATTCCCATTTTTATATTCTGCAACAGCCATATTATAATGATAATCCGCATTCAACTTTGCTGTATTAACATCTTTTCCCGCATAATTTGTACCTGTATAAGGGTCATAAAAATGTCCTGCGTAAAATGAAAGAGCTGATGTAGCAACTTTATCGGGATACTCGGATGCCTTATTTAGTATCGTCAGATCGCTTAAAGTATAGCCAAAATCCTCACTGTTAAAAAGTATATTTATAGCTCCTAAATATATAAAGAAACCTGCACCTGTTATACCTTCATGACAGTTCATACCAGGTTCTTTATCACCATCATAATCCGATAACCATAGAGGCGGAATACCCGTATCTGGCAATTCTTGACAATCCTTATTCTTTTGCTCCTCATACTCATCATATGTTGTGGCAAACCCTAATGCGTCAATGTATTTGTTTAATTCTGCTTTGTTTCCATTAAGAAACAGCTGCATCATTTATTTAGTGTAGCGCCTGATTGTTCTGGGGATAGTTCAGCCAGCTGCTCCTGAATCATTCCTTTAAGCAGTTCAGGGGTGAGCGGAAGCTGCTTACCATCGGCTACAAAAGCCATAGTACAGCATGTAAATAAAATTACTGCCGTCATGGTACATGCAATAATTTTTTTGATATGTGTGTAGATTTAACCATAATGCGCTGCGTTAATTTTGATTATAATTTCATAAGCTAACTCTTTAAAATTAATTTACAACAATAAATCTATATTTTACCGCTGTTTGATTTTAAAAATAATATTTCTAACGCTTGATGTCAATATACAGTTATTATAAATTATTTTTATAACAGCTGTATCAAATGCACAAATGATTATAATGTTATTAAAACTTTTTCTGCAAAAATCGTAATGCTACAAAAATGAACAAGCAAAATCCGGGCTTCATCCAATGGATAAAGCCCGGATAAGTTTGTTATTTTATAATGTTAAGCCGAAGCCGATTTTAGTTTCTTCTACCGCCCTTGTGGAAATCTCTGCGGGGACGGCGTGTGTTCTCAGCGGGATTGTTTTCGGGAGTAAGTCCCTCAACCTCAATGAGAGCCTCGCGGCGTGAAAGATTAAGTCTGCCCTGGTCGTCTATTTCGAGAACCTTTACGATAACCTCGTCGCCTACGTTTACGACGTCCTCAACCTTCTCCGTGCGCTTTACGTCAAGCTGGCTGATGTGAACAAGTCCCTCTTTGCCGGGAGCGATTTCAACAAATGCGCCGAAGCTCATGAGCCTTGTTACGACGCCCTTGAAGATTGCGCCGGGCTCTGGATCGTTGGCAATTGTCTCAACCATGAGAAGGGCGCGCTTTGCATCGTCAATATCGATTGCTGAAATGAAGATTGAACCATCCTCTTCAACGTCAACCTTACAATTGCACTCTGCGCAGATCTTCTGGATAACCTTACCCTGCTTGCCGATAACCTCGCTGATTTTATCAACAGGAATCTTTGTGGTGAGCATCTTGGGAGCATACTTTGAAAGCTCCTTGCGGGGTTCGGGAATACATTTAAGCATAACTTCATCAAGAATATAGATTCTTGCTTTTCTTGTCTTTTCGAGAGCCTCTTTGATGATTTCGGGAGTAAGGCCGTGAACTTTAAGGTCCATCTGAATTGCGGTGATACCCTTATGAGTACCTGCAACCTTGAAGTCCATATCGCCGAAGAAGTCCTCAAGTCCCTGGATGTCAACCATTGTCATAAAGCGGTCGCCCTCAGTTACAAGACCGCAGGAGATGCCGGCAACAGGAGCCTTGATGGGAACACCGGCAGCCATAAGTGAAAGAGTTGAACCGCAGATTGAAGCCTGTGAGGTTGAACCGTTTGAGGAAAGAACCTCGGAAACAAGGCGGAGGGCATAGGGGAACTCCTCAACTGAGGGGATAACGGGAAGGAGAGCGCGCTCTGCAAGAGCTCCGTGGCCTATCTCACGGCGTCCGGGTCCTCTGCTGGGCTTTGTCTCACCGACAGAGTATGAGGGGAAGTTGTAGTGGTGCATGTAGCGCTTTGTCTCCTCGTCGTCGATACCGTCGAGAAGCTGAGCGTCGCTTACGGGGCCGAGGGTTGTAACTGTGAGAACCTGTGTCTGTCCTCTTGTGAACATTCCCGAACCGTGTACCCTGCTGAGCAGGTCAACCTCTGCAGAAAGTGGACGGATTTCATCTATTGCTCTGCCGTCAACACGCTTGCCGTCATCAAGAAGCCAGCGGCGGACGACAAATTTCTGAAGCTTGTAGAGGCAGTCGTCAAGCTTTGCTGTCTCTTCGGGATATACCTCGTCAAATTTCTCATGAACAGCATCGTAAATGGGCTGGAGTCTCTCGTCACGGATACGCTTGTCGTCGGTGTCGAGAGCGGCGCGAACGTCCTCAATGGCAAACTCCTTGACAGCCTCGTACATTTCGGGTGCGGGATCGTTTGAGGGGAACTCAACCTTTTCTTTGCCGATTTCGGCCTGGATGCCCTTGATGAACTCAACGATCTCCTGGTTTACCTTATGGGCATACATGATGCCGTTGAACATATCCTCTTCGGATACCTCGTTTGCTCCCGCCTCGATCATTGCAACAAGGTCGGCCGTGGAAGCAACGGTAACATACATTTCGCTCTTTTCCTTTTCGGCGGCTGTGGGATTGATGACGAACTTGCCGTCAACAAGGCCTACTACAACGCCGCTTATGGGACCGTCCCACGGAATGGCGGAAATGGAAATAGCTACGGAAACACCGATCATCGCTGTGATTTCAGGTGAACAGTCGGGGTCGATTGACATAACCGTCGCCACAACGCCCACGTCGTTTCTCATATCCTTGGGGAAAAGAGGACGGATGGGTCTGTCAATAACGCGGGAGGCGAGGATCGCCTTTTCACTGGGTCTGCCCTCACGGCGCTGGAAAGAACCGGGGATTTTGCCTGCTGCATAAAGCTTTTCCTCAAAATCAACGGAAAGGGGGAAGAAGTCGATTCCCTCTCTGGGCTTTGCCGCCATGGTGGCGTTGCAGAGAACTTCTGTCTCACCGTAGCGGATAAGACATGAACCGCCCGCAAGCTGAGCCATTTTGCCTGTCTCTACTACAAGGGGTCTGCCGGCAAGTGTTGTTTCAAACTTTCTGAACATTCTTTTTACCTCTCTTTATATTTTTGTTTTTAAGGGAGGCATTGTTTTAGCAATAAATCCGACCTTTAAAGGCCTGTTAAAAGTCCGATTCACTGCTAAAAACCAACTGCCTGTCCCTTTTTGACCTTTGATGCTGATTTCTTCACAAATCAAGGCAGGAGGAGTCTGCCCCCGCCTGCCCTGCTTTTGCGAAAATTATTTACGGATTCCAAGTCTTGCAATGATTGAACGGTATCTCTCGATATCCTTCTTCTGAAGGTAAGCGAGAAGGTTACGTCTGTGACCAACCATCTTGTGAAGTCCGCGGCGTGAGTGATGGTCCTTCTTGTGAACCTTAAGGTGCTCGGTAAGGTCGTTGATTCTCTTTGTGAGAACGGCGATCTGTACCTCGGGAGAACCTGTGTCACCCTCGTGAGTAGCGTACTCAGCCATTATAGCCTGCTTCTCTGCATTTGTCATTTTTTTCACCTCTTTAAAATATTTGCCCGAAAACCCAGCATAAGGCCGGTGAAAACCGCAGTGCGGTGTACCCCTTATTCCGAGTAAAGGGCATAATGCGTAAGTATTATATCACAAGAGAATATGGGTGTAAAGAGATTTTTGCTTTTAAAAAAACAAATCCGAAAATATTTTTGCCTCATCTCCGGGCTGCAATGCATTTATATATTTATAATGAAAAGAAATAAAAACCAAATATATAAACTGCATTCGGACCGACTCAGAACAGACATCCAAGTCCTTTCGGAACACCGCTTTCTGTATTTTACAACTTTGGCCCTTCTTCCCCTGCGTTTTGCGAGAAAATTTCCTCCGCAAAGGAGTCTTGCGCCGTTTTTGTACCTTTATACATTTAAGTATGACTATTCATGTGTATATTGCACTATTTTTAATGTAATTAATCTAAATTTTGTGCATTTGATATACAGTTTCTGCCATGCTATAATATAAATTGTATCACCTTTTTATTTTTAAAATAAATATTTTGAAAATCAGACTTCAGAACTTATAGCCTAATATATTTTTATGGGGGTATGTACCGTGAAGATTGTCGAGGGAGCAAAAAATCTGATAACAGAGGTAACAACTCACTGGAAGGAGCCCAAAGAGGGCGAATATGTTTCATATAAAGAATTTCTCTATCTGGTTATAGGAAACGGCACCTCCATGGTGGCTTCATGGACCGGCGCAAATCTTTCCTTTTCCGCCGGATGCATGTTCGTCGGCGCCATTTACGGACTGAAAATGCTGGACTTCGCAATGCTGGGCATTGTAAACCTCGTAACGAATTATCTGTTCTCACCCATCAATATGATTATCACCGATAATCTCGGCACTCCGCCCAAAAAAACCATGCGCCTGATAAACGGGGCAAGCCTCGCCTTTCTGATTCTCGGCATAGCCTGTTTCTTTGTCCCGCAGCAGTATTTTGAAGGCTTTATGCCCGCTCTGCCCCAGGTTGTGGGCTCAAAATTTCTCATTCAGGTTTTCAGCACATATTATAACATGCTGGTTTTAAAAAAGCTCTCCCCTAAATTCGGAAAATACCGAAGCTGGATTATCGCGAATATGCTGCCCTATATCCTTTCCATGCTTCTTCTCACATGGTTCCCCTATAACACCCTTGAATACCATGAAAAATTCTGGGTAATGCACCTGTTCTTCTCCTTATGGAACTGCTTCGTCTCCTGCTTCAGCCAAACTACAAACATGCAGAACGTCATTTCCCCCAACACTACGGAGAGAACAAAAATCATGTCCTACGGCTCATTCCTGTGGAGCCTGTTCCCGTCAATATCCAACGTACTCTATCCCGTGCTGGCCGCGGTTGCAGGAGGTATGACGAGCCTTAACACATATCGCTTTGTGGTGCCTGCCATAGTAATAGCATTCGGTCCCTTCTCACTGTTTCTTGTTTTCGGCGTTAAGGACAGAGTTATTCAGGAGCAGCAGCACAAGCCTCAGATAGACATGAAGCGTGGCTTTAAGGAGGTACTGAAAAACAAGTACCTGTGGATAACAAACATATCCGCCTGGGTGACCACCTTTTCAACGGGCGCGGTAAACATAGTAAACATGGTGGTAATTTACTCCATGCGTCAAGACTGGGTTATGGGCATAACCGCTACCATACTGGGAACCGCCAGCGTACCCGGAATGCTCCTCGCCCCCTCCTTTATCGGCAAATTCGGAAAAAAGAGGATAGTCCTTGTATCAAAATACGCCACCGTCCTTTGCTCCTTCCTCACTGCCGCAGGCGTATATATGGACAGCCTTATAATAATAATCGCCTCAACCTATCTTTCCTCCCTCTTCGCCTCCTTAACATCCATTGCCACAAAGGCCATGAACGCCGATATCTGGGATTATCAGCAGTATATGTCAGGTGAAAGACTCGACTCCTGCATGGGAATTTTCACATATCTTTCCGCTCCCATAACCACAGTCGGAGCCATGGCAGTCCCTTATCTCTACGGCCTCGTGGGCTTCACCTCCGACTGGAACATACTCTATGACCCATCTCTCAGAACCGCCGTATTCATAATCACCGTGGCAATAGGAGCCGTAACGGGACTTCTCTCCACAATCCCCTATCATTTTTACGACTTCACTGAGGAAAACCACAAGAAGATCATGGAAGAGCTCAAAGCACGGGCCGAAGCCAAAGAACATGAGAGCTCCGCCATCGAAGAGACAGTATAAAGGAGAGTGAACAACCATGAAGAAAAAAATCATCTGTGCCGTTTCGGCAATTCTCGCATTATTTACTGTTATGTTTTCGTTCTCCTCCTGCACCGGCGAAGAAAGCGGGAACCTTCAGTATAAGGAAACCGAAAGCGGATACGCCCTTTACAGATACAGCGGCTCTTCTACGGAAAAATCCCTCACCATACCTGACACATATGACGGAAAGCACGTAACCGAGCTTATGGCTTTCTGCATTTCAAACTCCGAATACCTTGAGACTCTCACAATAGGCGAAAACATAGAAAAAATAGATCCCTGGGCTCTCACCAACTGCCCCGTCCTTAAGGCCATAAACGTCAGCGAAAATAATAAGTATTTCACAAGCGTTGACGGCGTCCTTTACAGCAAGGATATGACAAAACTTCTTGCCTATCCCAACGGTAAGACGCCCCTTGTTACAGATAAAAACGGCAAAGTCACGGGCGGCGGCTCTGTCAATCTGCCGGAAACTGTTGAGGTAATAGGAGAAAACGCATTTTACATGTGCAGCAATCTCTATTCAATAGAGTTTAACGAGGGACTTCAAACGGTTGAGGACATGGCCTTCATTAAATGCACAAATCTTTCAGCGCTGTATTTTCCGTCTACTCTCACGGAAATCGGCGTCGATTCCTTCTCCTACTGCGACTCCCTGACACATCTCGAGATCCCCTCTTGTGTTAAATCCATAGGCGACTACGCCTTTTTCTCAACCTCTTCATCAATCGACAAAATAGTTATTCATCAGCCGAACGGCGACTCTCTTACCCTCGGCAAGGACTGGATACCCAATAAAAAGAACAACGTAAGAGAAAAAGTCGCAGTTGAATACGTTGGCTGACAGTTTTACTTAAATCAAAGCCATCCGAATGCACAATGCCTTCGGATGGCTTTTGCTTTCCGTATCTGTCGAAACGGTTTCTTTTACAGGCTTTTCATCCATATATTCCTTCGGGCTTTTGTTAAACTTTACAGATTTATAAATCAACTTTGTCCTTTGTCATTATCCTCTGCCACAGTCAATATAATTATTTTGCAGCGGAAAAAGGTTACGGATTAAAACTCATTTGTAATACTTTTTAAAAGTTTGTTTAACAATTAGTAACTTATTCCTCTAAAATTAGTCACAAGCTGCTGGTATTATAATGACAGAAACAACGAAGGAGGTGAAAACATAATGAAGGGCAAGGCTCACGTGCTTGTCTGCGTCACTCAACAGTCGAGCTGCGAGAGGCTTATTGAGGCGGGAGCGTCAATTGCAAAGTCCCACGATATGGAGCTGAGCGTCATCAATGTACAGCCTGAAAAAGATTGCTATTCCCCTGACCCCGACGCCATGGAACATCTTTACGAGGCTTGCAAAAAATTCGGCGCAGAAATGAACGTTTATTTCAGCGACGCGCCGGCAGTGGTAGCGGCAGTTTTCGCAACGAAAAACAATGTAAAAGTAATTGCGACAGGTTTCCCCGGAGAAAAGAGCTCAAGATTTATTGCAGAAATCAGAATGCTTCTCCCCGAAACAGTAATCACAATGGTCAATTCAGATAAGAAAATTTACAACATGATACCCGAGGCCAATAAAAGCCTTACGGGAGTAAGAGTTTAAGACATAAAGTCTTTACAATATATTTCGAATACCCATTAAAACAGCGTACAAGGTCATTTTCTTCTTTCATATTCTCCTCAAAAACAGACAGGACAAACACGTTAGGTGCTTGTCCCGTTTGTTTTTTCTCCTTTTATTGATGCAAATTGATACTTTCTCTCTGAAAGCTTCAGCCGTTAACTGACCGCCTTTTTCAAATCCTCCACAAACAATCTCTGCTGCCTTTTAAGGTACACCTTCACAAAGGGTCTCAGATAAAATTTTTTTGCCTTTACGCACTCGGTAAACTCCACCTCAGTCGAAGTCCCCTTTGCCGTGAAAATACCACTCCAGTGTCCCGTCATATTTGTGTTTTCCATATCGAATTCCCAGCGTCTGTAAGGCTCTGTCACAGTAACCGTAAAGGCGGTGGGATATCCGTCCTTTGTGTACTCGATAAACTGCTTTTCGTCAATGATTTCAGTCCTGCTCAGATCACATCTCCAGCCGTAGTTTCGCACGTCCGAAACCGTATCCCAGACCTTATGAATGTCACACTCAATAAGGGCTTTGATCCTTGAAACCGCCATTTTAAATGCCTCCGTTAAAAAGGATTTTATCTTACTAAATCTGAAACGAAACGACTGTGATCAAAATCTCACAGGAATATCTCGGTCCCTCAAATACTCCTTGAGCTCTCCGATAGGTATCTCGTTAAAGTGAAAGAGGGATGCAGCCAGCACTGCGTCGGCTTTTCCGACAGTAAAGGCGTCGTAAAAATGCTCCTTGGCTCCCGCTCCGCCCGAAGCGATAACGGGTACCCCCACTCTCTCGGACACTGCTCTGGTAAGCTCAATGTCGTATCCCTTTTTCTGTCCGTCACAATCCATGCTGGTGAGCAGTATCTCTCCCGCGCCTCTCTTGACGGCCTCCTCGGCCCACTTTACCGCATCAATTCCCGTTGGTATCCTTCCGCCGTTGAGATATACCTCCCAGCCGCCTTCGGCTTTGCGCTTTGCATCTATGGCGCACACAACGCACTGACTGCCGAATTTATAAGCCGCGTCGTTGATGAGCTGCGGGTTCCTCACGGCTGCTGAGTTTACTGAGATTTTATCGGCGCCCGCTCTTAAAAGCTGCGTAAAGTCCTCAACGCCGGATATTCCTCCGCCTACGGTAAAGGGAATGAATATGGAGTCCGCCACTCTGCGGACTATATCTACCATTGTTCCCCTTCCCTCATGGGTAGCCGTTATGTCGAGGAGCACCAGCTCATCGGCTCCCTTTTTGTCATATTCAATGGCGCATTCAACGGGATCTCCTGCGTCACGGAGATTTACAAAGCTTACCCCCTTTACCACTCGTCCCATTTTAACATCGAGGCAGGGAATTATCCTTTTTGCATACATATTAAAGAACCTCCGTTCCCGCAAAATTTCGAAGCATATCGAGTCCTACCGAACCGCTTTTCTCAGGATGAAACTGTACAGCGCAAAGGTTCCCCTTTTTGATTGCCGCATCTATGACCGTTGAACCGTAAACAGTTCGTGCCGCAACCTCTTCTGGATTGTCTGCGGTAAGATAATAGGAATGGACGAAATACACATAGTCCCCGTCCTTGGCGGAGGCAAACACGCCGTCATGCTGTTTGACTTCAAGAGAGTTCCAGCCCATGTGGGGAACTTTGATACCCTCTTCTAAAGGGATCCTTCTGATTTTCCCCTTCAATATGCCGAGGCCCTTTGCCCCCGGGGATTCCTCCGACTCTTCAAAGAGAAGGTGAAGGCCGAGACATATTCCCAAAAACGGTTTTCCGCTGAGAGCAGCATCCTTCACCGCCTGAGTGAGACCGCTTTTATGCATTGAATCCATGGCGTCTCCGAAAGAACCGACACCGGGAAGTATCACTTTATCCGCTCTATCTATTTCTCCCGCATCCTTTGTAATGACGCAGGGCGCGCCGATAAAATCCAAGGCTTTCTTTACGCTTTGGAGGTTTCCTGCACCGTAATCCACAATGGCAATCATATACCGCACCGCTTTCCCTTAGTAATCTGTTAAATCGTTTATGGATTTATTCTATCATAAAAGGATATACGCAACAAGGGCTAATTTTATTAAAACAGGCGCTGCGTCCCTTTTCGTCCTTTTGCAGGAAGGGCAAAGGCTTCAATCCGCTGTTTTCTTAATGAAACGGGAGGTTTCGCGGCAAGGTTGAAAATAAATCTGCTCCTTCTCCGCTTCGCATAAATTATCCGATTGACAAAATCGGGTAAGTTTGATATTATTTTAAATAGTCTGAAAAAGCTGATTCATATTCAGCGGAATAGCGGTACGGAGAGTTGTCCGAGTGGTCGAAGGTGCAGCACTCGAAATGCTGTGTACGCAAGTACCCAGGGTTCGAATCCCTGACTCTCCGCCAAAGCTGGACCTGAATGCGCAATTCGTGTTCAGGTTTTTTCATTTGCTTTTCTGGATTTTTATTCTATCTTTGTAGAAAAAGACAAACTTGTTACTGTGCATACTTATTGCTTTTAATTCATTAAAAAATGAATTTGTTTGTTCGCTGCAAATGTCTCCTGTGTTAAGTGAATGATGAACATTTAGGAGAAACACCAATGTATAATTCAATTTTGTTAATACTGATGAACGCCCTCATTTGTAATGCGCTCTGAAGCCGCCGAAACTCTATCGGCGGCATATTCGGTAGCGGAGCCTTCATCAGCGTAATAGCCTTGCTCTGCCTTGTCCTTTATCTTGGAATAAGCCGACTTCATACGCTCTGAAGCTACCGCAGCCTTGTCAATGGTCTTAATCGTTCCCTTGACCGCATCTCTGGTTTTTATATCAGCCATAGATAACCTCCTTCCTCAGAAGATTTGCGGTCACATTACACAACCTTTTTTGCAACCACCACAAGCCTGCCGTTCTGCGCTGAGTATTCGCAGGTAGAGAGGGTAATGAGCCTGTCGCCGTATTCTGCGGTTACGCCTGTTTCGTATAATGCAAGCTCTTTGCATTTTTGAATATAGTCGTTAAACTCGTCCTCGCTTTCCGCATTGACAAAATCATAGTAGCGGAAGCCCTGAGAGCTGTACGCCACGGTCTTAAAAACAGCGATAATCTCATATACGCCACGCTGCGTAAGGGTATCAAACTGAACGGTCTTGTGTTCCTCATAGAAGCTCTGGGACTTGTAATCCTCCAAAGCTCCAAACATTTTGCCGCCCTTAATGTGATGACCGTAAATAACAAGGTTATCGCTGCCCGTAAGGTCGCAGTTTTCCTGAATATACGGTGTTCCCAAGTCGCTGTATTCCTTTTCAAAGTTGTGCTTCAAATAGTAGTTAGGCTCATTCGGTGTCTGCATCACGGGATAATTGAGGGTCGTGCCGGCTATGGAAAGCCAGCCGACCATATCCGTGTTTTTCAAATACAGTTCGCCGTATTCCGTGAGGATATTTTCTTCCTCTGTCAAAGGAACTTCTGGGGCGTTGCCGCCCTCTGCCTGAGCCTGCTCTACGATTTCGGCAATATTCTCAAAGGCTTCGGTCTGTTCAGCTTCATCGGCATAATGGTCGTAAATGTGATAGCCGCAAAAAGCCGCCGTACCTAACAGGCACACGGCGGCAATCAGACAAATTTGCTTTTTATATTTTTTCATAAACATATCCTTTCTTTTTTTGCAAAGAATAACGCCCGCTTTGTAAAAAGCGAGCGTTACGATTGCCATATTTGTTTGAATTTAGATACAGAATGCGGCGTAAAGAGGAACAATCTTTTTGTTATCCTCAAAACCGAAGTTTTTTGCAGAGAGCTTAATCGCATAGGCGGGCTTGTAGGTTTCCATATAGACCTTTAAACTCTTTGCCCGTGTGTTATCGGCAGACTTGACCTCGATAGGAATAAGCTGACCGTTACGCTGAATGACAAAATCAATCTCAGCCCCACGCTCAGACTCCCAATAGTAGGTCTTATACCCGTTTGCGGTAAGCTGCACATTGACATAGTTTTCTGCCATACCGCCCTTAAAATCATTGATTTCCTCAACCATATAGAGAACATCATTCGCTGCCAAATCTTTTTTAGCGCAAAGCAAACCCAAATCAGATACATAGATTTTGAAAGCGTCAATATTACGATAGTTCTCAAGGGGCTTTTTTACCTGCTCCACTTTGTAAACCTGTGAAACGATACCTGACAGACAAAGCCATTCGATTGCGTTTTCAAACTCGGAAGCTCTGCCGCCTTTTTTAATCAGTTTATATTGGAAACGGGTGTTTTTCTTGGAAAGCTGCACGGTGATGTTATCATAAGCAAGCCTTGTTTTTTTGATTTCATTCAGATTGTTATACTTGCTCATATCATTGAGATAGCTTGCCAAAATCGTATCCTGCGTGTGGCGCACAAGGATATAGTCCTTTGTTTCCACAAACTGCATCACACATTCAGGCATACCGCCCACAATAAGATATTGACGGTAAAGCTGCATTGCCGCATCGTGCAAAGCAGAGGGCAAAGGTTTATCCTCCGCAAAGCACTTCTTAATCTGTTCTACAAGGGCGCTTTCGCCGCAAGCTACCATAAATTCCTCCATATCCATCGGATAGAGAGTTTTCATATCCACCTTACCCACGGGAAAAGAAAACTTTGCTCTGTTCACCGCAACACCGAGCAGGCTTCCTGCTACGATGATATGATAATCAGGTGCGTCCTCACAAAAATATTTCAGGCTTGTCAAGGCTCTTTCGCAAAGCTGCACTTCGTCAAATACAATCAGCGTTTTTTCCTTTACGATGGTTTGCCCTGCAATATGCGATAAAATGGGTATCAGATAATTGGGGCTGATGTTTTCCTCAAAGGTTTCATTCAGCTTGGGATTGGTTTCAAAATTGAAATACGCCACATTTTCATAACAGGTACGACCAAACTCTAAAATGGAATAAGTTTTTCCGACCTGCCTTGCTCCCTGCAAAATCAGGGGCTTACGGTGTTCGCTATCTTTCCACGCTTCTAAAAAGCTCATTATTTTTCGATACATAGCCAGACCTCCTTTAAGGTGCTGAACATAGTATATCACATATTCGTGTAAATATCAATGACTTTTACGCAAATTATCACACTAAATTACACGAACATTTTTGAGTTTGATTGGTTTTTCGACACGAACACCGTCAAGCCCTCTTTTTTTACACCTCCCCGAATTTGGTAGTCATCAGCTTGTAAAGCTCTGTATTGCGTGGGAACTTGTTGACGAACGGCACAAGGGAGCTGCCGACTTTGAGCAAGCCCTGACCTGCACCGACATTCGTGATATAACTCATCTGAAGGTCGGAGATGTTAAGCAATTTGGCAAGCTCAATCCTATCGGTGGACGCTTGATTTAACATAATGATAAATTCACTATTGGCAAGCATCGTCCTCGCTGTATGGCTCTGTAAAAGGTCGTCCACATTCTGCGTAATACCCGTACAGTACGCACCGTACTTACGCACACGCTTCCAGAGAGTAAAGAGGAAGTTTGCCGAGTATTCGTGTTGGAACAGCAAATAGATTTCATCAATGAAAATGAATGTGTTTCTGCCTTTTGCTCTGTTCTGGGTAATACGGTTTAAGATACTGTCGAGAACGACAAGCATACCGATGGGCTGTAACTGCTTGCCTAAATCCAGAATGTCATAACAGATAAGGCGGCTGTGCGTATCCACATTGGTGTGCTTTGCAAAGGTATTCAGAGAGCCGTCCGTAAACAGCTCGATAGCAAGGGCGATTTCTTTCGCTTCTGGCTCGTCCTGCTTTAACAGTTCCTCACGGAAGTCCTGCAAAGTGGGCGGTACGCCCTGATAATTGCCTTGCTGATAGTGGCGGTACACGCTTGCCGTACAACGGTCAATAATCGACTTTTGTTTTGCACCCAGACTTGCGCCGCCGATGAGCTGCTCGCACAAGGACAAAATAAACTCCGATTTCAAAATGACGGGGTTTGCACCGTCACCGTAATCGGAGTTCATATCCATAGCGTTGATATGGTTTTCGCTCGTTGCCGAGATGTGAATGACCTCGCCCTGCATAGCCTTTACAAGCGGCGAATGTTCTCGCTCAGGGTCAATGATAATAACATCGGCATTAGGGTCTGTGAGAATAATATTTGTCATTTCTTCTTTCGCCGTAAAGGATTTTCCTGCTCCAGACACACCGAGAATAAAAGAGTTGCCGTTGAGCAAATAGCGGCGGTTAGCGATAATCATATTTTTGCTGATAACATTTTGACCGTAGTAAACGCCGTTTTCGTGATGAATTTCCTGTACTCTGAAAGGAATAAATACCGCAAGACTTTCCGTTGTAAGAGTACGCATTGCATTGATTTTGCGAACACCAAACGGCAAGGCGGTATTCAGTCCGTCCATCTGCTGATATTTCAGCACCGCAAACTGACACAGGTGCTTTCTGGCAGTTGTGAGCAGGGCTTCGGTGTCATTGTCAAGCTGTTCCTTTGTTTCAGCCGTATGCACCATTGTCAAAACCGCAAACATCATTCTTTGGTCACGGGTTGTCAAATCGTCCAAGAACTCCTTGCTTTCTTTGCGCTGCTGTTCAAGGTCGTAAGGAATGACCGCCGAAAAATTGTTGTTCTGATTTTGTTTACGCTGCCAATTCGTGATATTGGTTTCCACACCGAGCAGTCTGTTTTCGACCTCACGCACGGCTTCGTCTGTGGGTACGGGGATAATGTCAACGGACATCATCATATTGCGGTTAAGCTCGCAAAGCTCCGCCACCATACTGTCCTTAATATATGCTGCATATTCACGCAGGAAAATCACACGCCCATATCTATCGCCAATGCGGAAATAGTCTTTTTCAAACTCAAAGGTATCGGGACAAATGAAATCCTTAAAATCGTGACCTTTACGCATTGTCTGCTTCAGGTCAAAATGGAACGCCGTTTCCTCGCCTGTGCGGTAGAAGTCGTGGAAGATACGGAGTTTTTCTTCCGCTTCAAGCTCTACGCATTTTGAGCCGAGCCGTGCAAAATGGGAAATCAAATCAGCCCCCACACGGGCAAAATAGTTCCTTGCTTCCTCGATATTCTTTTTGCAGACGGAAACCGTTACATACTTATCCTGTACGATAGAATTAACCCCCGTTACTTTATCAAGCAGCATTTTATTGTATTCTTTACGGTAATTATCCAATCCGTCCTCTGCCATAGGAATTAAAATGGTCTGTTCAAAGTCCGTTTTATTAAGGCGGCGGTTGTTGACCGTAATTTTTTGTTTTATTCCCCGCTTTTTTCTGCGTTTTGCTCCCATCTGCTGCCGAAATCTCCCGCTTCGGGAAGCGGCATTCCGATCACCATCGCCTGCGCCGAGGACAGTTTCGAACTGTAATCCAGATGGGCATAAATATTTGCCGTGGTGGAAAAATCCGAGTGCCCCAGCCAGTCCTGAATCTGCTTGAGCGGTACGCCGTTGGCAAGCAGGAGGGACGCGCAGCTATGCCTGAGATCGTGGAAGCGCATCTTTTTCATGCCGTGCCGCTGGATAAATGTGGGGAATTGCGAGGTTAGGTAATCGGGTCGCATCCGCTCGCCCAGCTCGTCTACGAATACAAAGCCGTCGTATTCGTAGTTGTAGCAGTTGCCGCAGACCTGCTTGTTCAGCTCCTGCGCCGCCTTGACCTCCGCAAAGTATTCCTTGAATCTTCCCACCAGCGGCAGGGTGCGCATACTGGATTTGGTTTTTGCCGATTCCTGCTCGATGATCTGCGTTTTCCCGCCCACATTGACGGAGGTCACCGTCCGTTTGATGGTCAGCGTTCCCCGTTCAAAGTCGATGGCGTCCCACTTGAGCCCCAGCACCTCGCCACGGCGCAAACCGTAAAAGGAGGCGACCAAAACCGGCAGCTCCAGCTTTGTGCCCTTGACCACGTCAAATAAGCGCTGAAGCTCCGCCGCATCCAAGAACACCGGCTGGAAATCGTTCTTCTTTGGGCGGTCTACCTTCATCGCCACGTTCTGCGCTACCAGATCGGTTTTCATGGCGTATTTCAGCGCCTGATGAATGACAGCGTGGTAATGGATGACAGAATTTGGCTTGACGGTTTTCAGCTTTTCGGAATAGAACTGCTGGATGTGCCTTGCTTCCAAGTCTTTCAGCATGATTGGTTTATTACGGAAATACGGCTCGATGGTCTGCTTCACCATGCTTTCATAGGAGCCGAAGGTGGTAGGCTTCACCCTGACCTTGACGATCTCCAGCCAGCCGAGCAGGTAATCGGCAAAGAGCATATTAGAGCTAAGCTCGCCGATCTCTGCGGGCGGCTCAAAGGCGTTGCGGATTTTCACAAGTTCCGCTTCGGCCTTACGTTTGTTTCCCTTTTCGGGAAGTCCGGTGGATATGTACTTGATGTGCCGCTTGTTTTTGCTGTCGTAATAACTCAGCACGGCGTAGTAGTATCCCTTTTTAACCTGTAAATGTCCTGATACCATATTTGTTTTACCTCCGTTCTTTGATTTGGCATTCACGGACAGTCCGGCACCGACAAGGCCATTGTACCCTGTCGGTGCCGTTCTTTCCATTGTGCGAAGGTCGTGCTCCGCACACATTTTCGGTTCGAATCAGCGACTGTCCCTGTCCCGCTCCCGTCTGCGCTGCCATTGCTCCAACAGCTTGATGACCGTATCGCAGACCTGCTTGTCCGTGTAGCTTTTGGGGAAGTATTTGCGGATGTCCTCCCGCTTAAATTTATACTGTTCCTGCTGGTTGGGCTTCTGCTCGGCGAGGATGTCGTAGATTGTCCGGTCTTGCAGCACTCCCTCCTGCGAAAGCTTCTTTAGGCGGATTGCCTGTGCGTGGGACGGCGTGCAGTCGTTCAGTTCCATTGCGTTTAGCAATACCCGTTGTTCCGACTGGTCTAAGTACGAGATTTCAACAGCAGGGTTGAAAGCGATTTTTCCCTCATCCACCATCGATAGCAGTTCGGGAATTAAGTAAGTCAAGCGGATATAGCGTTGGACTTGCCGCTCGCTGTCATCGCTTTCTTTACTCACTTGTGTTACGCTCAACAACTTCTCGCCAACTTGGCGAGAAGTTACCCCCTGATGTTTGATTGCGTCCAGCTTCATCTTATAGGCAAACGCTTTTTCACTGGGCAAAATATGCTCCCGTTGCAGGTTGGCATCCACCATTGCAATCACCGCTTCATCGTCGCTCATATCCCGCACGATGACCGGCATGGTTTCGATCCCCAGCACCTGACACGCCGCCAGCCTTCTGTGCCCGGAGATCAACTCGTACCCGCCCTCCGGCAAGGGGCGGGCGAGCGCCGGTGTGAGCGTCCCGAACTTTTGGATGCTCTCGATCAAGCGGTTCATTTCCTCATCGTTTTGGATTTTAAAGGGGTGATCCCTGAACGGGTGCAGCTCGTTTAATGGAACATCCCGTACTCGTTCCAGCTTTGCGTCGTCCCTTTCCTCCTGCGAGGAAAACAGCTCGTCCAGCGAATTTGTTGGT
This sequence comes from uncultured Oscillospiraceae bacterium, assembly GCA_949283785.1. Taxonomy (GTDB): domain Bacteria; phylum Bacillota; class Clostridia; order Oscillospirales; family Acutalibacteraceae; genus UMGS263. Next base: position 18,654 of record CASDTR010000064.1, on the reverse strand, counting down.
AAAGTAAAATCAGATTTTCGTTTTGTCATTGTGTTTGCCTCCTTTATTGCCATTTCAGATTGCTTTCGCCGGGTCGGAGAAACACCGCTTCGATGTCCGCCTGAAATTTGTGCCAGCGCAGCGCTTCCGCTTTCAGCATCGGCGCATCGATAAAGCCGAGTGCGTTTGCTTTCACGGCAAGCTGGTTGATGTTGTTGCCGATGGCGGAAAGCTGGCGCATTGCTTCATAAAATCTTGCGTCCGGTTTTTCCTTCGGCTCGTAGCCGTGCAACAGGATTCGGATCACCGCTGTCTCTGTAATTCCGCAAAGCTTTGCCTTGCGCTTTAATTCTCTGGCGTCCCGTGGGGAAAGCCAGAACTGTTTTTTGATTCTTCGTTGCATTATGTTCTTCCTTTCTTTGCGGGGTATTAGGGCGCTCCCTAACGAGATTTACCGTTTTACGACCTTTGGGAGTATAAACGGTCTGCTCGCTAAGATAACACAGCCATTTTCTGCCTAACGTAATTCTTTCAAAATCGCATCTATACAGCGGATAATTTCATCCTTTTCAAGCTGCGGAATGGCTGCTCTCAGTTGCTTTAGCTGCCGGAAAAGTCGGTAATCTTTTTCTCGGACTGTTGCTTCAACATTCATTCCAAGCCCCAGCCTCCGCAGATATTCTGAAAGAGAAAGCGCACAGTAATCGGCATTCTTCAAAAGCTTTTCTTTCTCCTCCGGCGTTACCCGCACATTGATTCCAAGCGTTTTGCTTCTCATGCTTTCGCCTCCCCAAGTACGATTTTCAAAGCCTCCAACAGCTTCTGCGCTTCCTCCCGCTTCAGTGAAATTCCCTTTGAGGCGATGTCTCCCTGCCAGCGGCGGATGTCGATCATCGGATCATAAACGCCCCATTTAACAATATTGATTTCCTTGGTTACGCCGTCCGGCTTGCCGCCGAGCACGGCGATTTTCTTTACAATTTCATAGTTTGCCATAGCTTTTTTCTCCTTTTTTAATTTTTGTTTGTGACAGTTATGACGCTTGTGACGCACTTTTCGCTATATACCGTTTGCCCCGTCATTTGCGTCACCGCCGTCATGCCGTATGAACTTGATCAGCCTGCTCTGTCCTGTCCGTTTGGTTCGGTACTCAATTCCAGCGGGCTCCAGCACCTCATAGTAAAACTGCCCTAAGTACTTGGTGACCACATTGGGTGTAGTTTCGGTCTCCGCCATATCGGCGATCAATTCAGTGGCGGTTCCCACCCATTCGGTGCGGTCTTTCATAAATTCCACTACCCGAAAAAGGAACTGCGGAATCTCCGCCTTACGAATTTCCTCTGTGTTTTTGTGCTCCACAAGCTCCCATTTCAGATCTTGAAACCGCAGGGTCAGCTCCTGATATTCCACATCCCGCCCGCAGGCAAGAAGGGTGGCGTCCCTGCTGCTTCGCTTGCGCTTGAGCACATAATTGGTGTCCGCCGCTCCGGTGATGCCGGTAGAGCCGGACACCTCGTTGAACGGATCATCCCCATCCTTCAGCTTTCGCAGATGGTGGACAAGAATGATGGAAATATCACGCTCGTCTGCAATCTTCTTGATGGCGGAAATGTCGTCGTAATCGTTGCCGTACATTCCCGTTTTCCCGGCGCTTCCTCTGGAATCCCGCACCTTTTGGAGCGTGTCAATAATCACCAGCTTTGTTTTCGGGAAGTCCTCCAAGAAGTTGATGATTTCTTCTTCCAGTCCGTTTCCGATCAAGCCGCAGGTCACCGATAAATGAAAACTCTTGGGCGGATCATTGGTCAAATCGAAAAGTCGGTCTTTAATTCGTCTTTGTGTATCCTCCAAACAGAGATACAGCACATCGCAGTGCATGGTCGGGATTCCCCAAACGGGTAGTCCTTGAGACACTTGCAATCCAAGCCACAACATCAGCCAGCTTTTGCCGATTTTGGCGGCTCCGCTCAAGACATTCACCCCTTGTGGGATCAGCCCATCGACAATGAACATGGTCTTACTCATCGGTGTGGCCAGCAGGGTTTCTGCGTCCACGGTCACTAATTTTCTTTTCATAACTACATCCTTTCGTTTTTGTTATTCGGACAGTTAGAACGCCGAAATCGAGGGGGTTGGTATAATTCCTTTATGTACCCCGATCCGGTGTCAAAAAGCCCTTGTAAATCGGGCACTTGGAGGGTCCTAATTGTCCGCTTTGCGCTTTCTTGCGCTCTCGTTTTTCTGCCTGCGGTGCACCTTTTTGCTGCACGACGGGCAGTATTTTTGCCGGTTGGAATTCGGCACAAAAGCCGCCCCGCATTCGGCACAGTGATAAGTATGCTGTTTGAAAATGTCCGCATACAACTCCTTGTCGGCGGGTAAAACCGCATTGCGGAAATACCGGCACAGCAACGAATAGGAAATGGTCTGTGGACAGACGCAGGGCTCGCCGTCATCCAGCAATAGGCAGTTGCCATCGTCATAATTGGCGCACAGCCTTTTGATCAGGCGGTTGCACCTTGAACGCTGGGACGGGGTAAGCCGCAGGATTTCAGGCACTTGATTTCGCCTCCTTTTGTTCTTCGGTCACGAAGTTTATGACGCTGACTTTCGGGATTTTGAAACTGTTGCCGATTTTGATTGCCTGCAATTCACCATCGTTGATGAGATCGTAGGCAAGCTGACGGCTGATGCCCAGCATTTCCCGAAGCTGCCGAACGGTCACGATGTCCGGATATTCCGGAAACATCATCTGATAAAGCTCTTTGAGCTCCGATTTTTTCATAGCGCTTCAATCCTCCTTTTTTATGGCTATGTAAGGCAGATATCGGCGTGAGGATCATAGTGCCATCCGATATCTGTTGCGTTTTTCCGAATGTCGTTTTCTATCCCTGCCCCGTCAAGCGGCGTCGCCGTGCTCGCTTCTTTCAGAAGGTCGTGGCACAGTCATATCCCATTCGGATTATTATTTAATTTTCAAGGTACAGTAAGAAGGGTTTCACTTATTCCCACAGGGAGAGGTCAAACGCACCCCCTAAACGGGAAAAATATTTGAGAATTTGAAAAGTCCTTTCACTTGTTCCCACTGGGGAGAGCAAAATTATCGGGTGTTTTTTAAAAAATTTTTTGTTTTGCAAAAGACCCCTTCACTCATTTGGACAAAGGGGGCCGAAATGCACACCCATTTTCGGGTTTTTTCTTAAAAAAATTTTTGAGAAAAAATTTACCCTTCACTTATTTGGAATTGAAACGCCAAAACGCAACCTATTTTTAAGAAAAAATTTTGAAAAAGGACAAAAAAATTTGCCCGCCGGGAGTGGCGGGCGTTTGCGTGCTTGCAGGAAAACTATAATTCGTTTTATTTCATACAAATCAGGCCATTAATAAAAATAGGTTGCCCTGTTATGAGCAACCTATTTTTGTTTTGGTTATTCTGTTTGTGAAATATCGATATCTTGAAACATAAACCGCATTTATAATAATAAACACGGCTCATCATCGGGAGTAAGAATATAAGTGTGTTCTTTCGCTCTTGTGACTGCAACACGTAAATTCAAAATCGCTTGTTCTTTTCGTTCTGGACTTGATACAATCTTATTGTGATAACGCCCTTCATATACAATAACCACATCGAACTCTTTGCCTTTTGATTTATGTATTGTCATAACGCTTATTCCATTCCATCTTTTTGTGCTTAAAGAAAAATGCTCTTGCGTCAAGGCATCTGACACTGCTTGTATAGCGCCATTATATGTGCTGCTGTTCCTCCAAATTGTATCTAGCGCTGAATATAATTGAGTGCCCCGTTGAAGTAAGCGTAAATATTTTGCATCATTTGCAACTTTTTTATAATAATCAGATTTGCAATCGATAATGATGCTTAATATTTGTTTCCAGTCATTCACCACATTTCCTGAAAAGTGTAAGTCATTAACCGAGTTCACTAATTGTTTGGTTTCTGCAATAAGTAATTCACGATTTTTCCCTCTGATTTTTTTGGACTTTATATATTGCTCTAAAGCAGAGACAATCTCTTTATCTGCTTTGGAAACTGAATTATTTGCCCCTTTTCTCCCAAGTATATGTTCAATCAAAAATCTTAGCACAGTAGTTTCAGTACATATTTTTTGAGATCCATTTTCTAAAAGGTTAGCAATAAACTGAGCGGCTAAATACGCTCCTGATGTATCTACGGCAACATCATGCTCAATTGCTGGTAAAACCTTTCCATTGGATAGTTTTTGAGTCCGTTGCAATGTGTCCGACACAGCTAACATAAGTGAATTTGTTGGCACTAAAATAGCTAAAGACCAATCATTTCCTTGAGACTCGTATAATTTCTTTCGAATTTGTAACAAAGCGCTTTTTAAATAAATATGTGTAAATGGTTTTTTATAAAAAGGATAAGCAAAAATACTTACATCGTTATAGATTTTACCTTTGTTCGTTTGTTGCAGCAAGTCATTTCCAAATTGAGCAATGTCTTTTCCACTACTTCTATTATTCTGTTGCCCGAAATCAAATATTTCTGGATGAATCGCTTCAATAAACTGAGATATTCTTTTAGGATCAGCTCCACGGAAATCATAAATTCTTTGTTCGGGATCAGCTAAAGCTATCAATTTAGATTCGCTTCCAAAGATTTTTATCAGATTCCACTCGTCCATATTGGTATCTTGAAATTCATCAAGAATAATTACTGGATACATGGCACAAATAAGTTTCTGTAAAGCTTTGCTTTCTGTTAACAACTGCGAACATAGTTTTGCAAACATATCAAAGTGCACAAGACCTTCTGCCAGAAATAGTTCATGCATTTTTGCTGCACGTTTATTTAGAGGCACATCTGAAAGTAGCCGACCTGTTTCATGAGGGAGGAGAAGATGAATGGGGTGTGAATTAAGAAGGTATCCATGATGTTTTAGTATATTCCAAATAAATCCATGATAAGTATTTATCTCAATCTGTTGTTTCGTGTCTTCGGGAATAAGATCACCCGCCTGCTCTTCTACTCTAGAAATAGTGGCTCGTGCAAAGCTTAAAAATAAAACCTTTTGATTCTTTTTAAGTGTTCCAGTTTCTTCAATCAGTTGCTTTGCCTTAAACAACGCAATAGTAGTCTTTCCTGAACCGGGGCCTCCCATAATAAGTAAAGGAGAGACAGATTTCAAAATATCCTTGCGCAATTCGTCGTTTTGAAGCTGAATCATAATTCACTCCTCATTAATGTCATTGGGAAGGGATATCGGATACACAGTTTCGCTAATGCTAATAATAGTATCTTTTATAAATAAAGGCATTTCATCTTCTTCGCAAAATTGGACTAATTCTGCAAGCGCACCTTCTCCCTTTTTATTTTTAAAATACAGCTTCATTGTTGTATATAATTCATTGTCCTTCATCCCCTCATAAGGTGTTTGATTAGAAAGATGCGGAGGCCATTCGCCGCTTTCAACAACATCTAGGGCAAATCTTAATAATACAGACGGCTTAATTCCTTTAAGGACGACATCTTCTATTCCGTGCTCATTGGCTTCATAAGCACAATCAACTGCCAAAGCAATTTGCTCACTATCTCTTTCTTCTTGCTTATCGAAAACAGCATAAACTGTCTTTCCGAGCCTTTTATAATACTGACCTAATGCTGACACCTGAGTATCCGTTTCGGCATTTACAAGTGCAATTCCAAGCAAATCAAATGAGTAACTTTTTTCAGGATGCAGGCATTGCATTTTTCTGGAAGCTGAAGAGTACACATCGTATTCCGTCTTCCCTTCAGTAATAAGAACTCTTCGGGCTAATAAAGACTCACAAAATCTGCGTCTGAATTCATCCCTATATTTTTTTACTTTTACAGCTGGAGGCATTCCAGCAGGTTCGGCACTAAGCACACCATCCTTTCGAGAGATAACAAGAATTTGTTCTGGTGAAAACTCTTCAAGGACATATGGCGAATGAGATGTAAACAAAGCCTGTTTGGATTTTTCGATTACGCTTGATATAACTCTTTTTTGTATATGCGGAGGCAATGCAATTTCCGGCTCTTCCATAGCAAAAATTACATTTTCCTTTATATTAGCTATCATTGAAAGTAGAGATAAAACAAGTGTATTAATAGTTCCTGTTCCTTGGTGAAAGTACGGAGTCATATATTCAGAACCATTTTCTTTATAAGCACCAGAACCCATAAATACAGTTAATACTTTGCGTAAATTCTCACGAGTTAAATTGGATACTTTAATTTGTGGCTTGTCCGCAGATTCATAAGCAACTATATTTGCCAAGGAATCTTGAACAGATGTAAGCACTTCCGTAATACCTAAATTTGGATCGCCTGCAATAGAAACTTTTTCAAGTTGTTCTATGACGCTTTCCCACATTTGCGGTTTAATTTCTTTTAGTTGAAGGATTATGTCAAGTAAAGAACCCCTTTCAAGACTCAAAGCACGGCTTCCGGTTCTCAAGGTTCGCAAATATAAAAATCCGCACTTACGCTTATCTTTCTTGCGAAACGGTTCTGGAACACTTCCTTCACGAAGTGTTTCAGCAAAAAATGTTTGCCCCTCAAAATCATCCTCCTCCGGACTATAGTTGCCCTGAAATACTAAGCGTAAGGCAGGCTCAACATCATCTGAATCAGTAGCACTGGCCGGTGGTCCACTTATAATAGAATTTGATTTTTTATCCCACCATTCTATATGATTTCCAAAATGTATTTTTTGGTCTTCACTAAGTCCTATAACTACAACTTCAATATATATTTGAACCGTTTTATCACCTTTTAGGTATTCGCCTCCGTAAAAGTCGTGTTCATCAATTACTGGATGCCTTGCAAGACGGTCTGGCCCCATCACTAAATCTATTGCTTCAAATATTGTGGACTTTCCAGAATTATTATCACCGACAAACACAGAGTTACCATTAATCAAAATAGAAGTACTTTTAATTCCCCTAAAATTAGAAATTCCAATTTTACAAATATACATTTGAGTCCTCCCGGCTAACATAACCGTTAAAATAAAATATGATTAGTTTTTTCTCATTTCCCGATATACCACATCTGCCAATGCACTCATAATTGCATTGTATTTATTCTGATCTTCGAACAGAGAAGTATAGGTGTCTTGAGATTCCATATAGCTGTCCTGCGCTGCATCTCCGAAAGCTTTGGGGAAGATACTTTCCGCAAAAATTTGCGGATCAGAACTGCGTGCCATTTTTGTCAGTTTTTTGTCTGCCATCAATTTAGTATGCAAAGCATTCAGTAAAACTTTATCTCCCTCGGTGAATGCACCTTTAAACTTTTCATTGATTTTCTCAATGATTTCGTCAAGAGGTTCCTTGCTATCGCCACCCATAGCACCTTTATGTTTGGCGGGTTCGTAAACGCCCTTTGTCTCCTGCAATTCTATGGAGCCTTCAAAGGTTTTCTGCAACTTATAGTATTCCAGCTTTAACTTGCCTTCAAGGTCAATCATAGAAACCGCTTCCGGCGGCAGCAAATTAAGCAAATAGGAGCAGAACACATATTCCTTGTGTAAGTCTTTATCGAACATACGCAAAATTTGGGAGATGTATCCGTACCACTTAATCAGATTACGAACTTGGCGGCGGAACTGGTAACGTTCTTCGGTAGATTTCTTGTTATACCGGTCTGCAACAGGCTTTAATATGCTGGTCATTCTTCCCATTGCACGAGCGTCCTGTTTTCCTGTATTAAAATACTCTTTCGCAAAGGCTTCAACATCAGTATCACTATAAATAGCAAAGCCCCGCAGTTCTTTCTGCGTTTGGTAAATCAAATCGGCATTAACTTCCTGTGAAAGCGTTGTTTCCTGATAAAACGGCTGAAACGCTTCCAGAATATCCTCTTTTTTGTTGACGAAATCCAATATGAATGTGTCGTTCTTTCCGGCACAAGTTCTATTCAAGCGGGATAGCGTCTGCACGGCTTTTACGCCTTTCAGCTTCTTATCTACGATCATCGTATGCAACAATGGTTCGTCAAAGCCGGTCTGATATTTTTCTGCCACGATAAGCACATTAAAATTATCGTGAAACTCTGCTTTGGTCTGCGTTTCCGCTATATGGCTGCCATCAGCACGGACATTTAATTTAGGCTCCGTATATTCGGTATCTCCATCTTGAACAGCACCGGAAAAAGCAATAAGTATTTGAACATCATTATACTTCTGCTCCTCTATATAGCGTTTAACTTCGTGAAAATAACGCACCGCAGCAAGCCGAGAAGAGGTAACCACCATCATTTTAGCTCTGCCGCCGATTTTATGGCGTGTTGTTTCACGGAATGTTTCAACAATAATCTGTGATTTCTGCGAAATATTATATGGATGTAATTCTTGATACCGGCGGATCACCTTTGCCGCTCGGCTTGCAGGAACATCAGGATTATCTTCCGTAGTTTTGGCTATTTTAAAGCAGGTGTCATAGGTCATATAATTTTGAAGAACATTGAGAATAAAGCCTTCTTCAATGGCCTGTCTCATGCTGTAAATATGAAATGGGTGGAAAGAACCATCCTCGTATTCCGTTCCGAAAAGCTCTAAAGTTTTATCTTTTGGCGTAGCAGTAAAAGCAAAGAAAGACAGATTTTTATGCTTGCCGTGAACAAGCATTTCTTTCATAAACCTGTCATCAGGATCAAGCTCTTCTTCGTTCTTACCTTCGATCTCCGCATACTCCCGCAAAGCATCTTCCGTATTGGCAAGAGCCGCTTTCAATTTCAAGGCTGAATTACCTGTTTGCGAAGAATGTGCTTCATCTACAATAACCGCAAAATTTCGTCCTGCCACCTTATCAACCTCCTGATAGATAACAGGAAATTTTTGCAATGTGGTAACAATGATACGGACTCCATTATTAATAGCATCTCGCAAATCTTTTGAATTTTTGTCTTCTCCAATCGTTTCTACAGCACCAAGCGTATGATCAAAGCCGGAGATCGTTTCTTGTAACTGTGCATCTAAAACTGTACGGTCTGTTACAACAATAACGCTTGAGAATACAGGCTTGTTATTAGCATTGAAAAGGGAAGCCAAACGATAGGCTGTCCAAGCAATAGAATTCGACTTGCCGCTACCTGCGCTATGCTGTATCAGATAGTTATGTCCTGAGCCGTTCTTTTTGACATCGGCCAGCAATTTACGAACAACGTCCAGCTGGTGATAGCGGGGGAAAATCAGGGTTTTCCCTTCCTGCAAGTTCATAAATTTCTGGATAATATCCATCATACTATCTTTTTGGAAAACATTTTCCCAAAGATACGCAGTAGGGTATCCATCCGGATTCGCAGGATTTCCTTTGCCGCCATCGTTACCGGCACCGTTAGAGCCCTGATTAAACGGCAAAAAATATGTATTTTTACCGGCCAATCTCGTTGTCATCCAAACTTCCGTGTGGTCAACGCAGAAAAATGCTAAGATCCGCCGATTAAACTGAAAACAAATCTCACGAGAATCACGGTCATACATCCATTGCTGCTTTGCGTTATCAACGGTTTGACCGGTATATTGATTTTTCAGTTCAAAGGCAAACACAGGAATGCCATTGAGTACCAAAACCATATCCACACTCTTTTTGCTGTCGGCGGAATAATACCATTGACGGTAGCATTCAACTTTATTATGCGTCCATAACGCAGTCGCTGTTTGATTAAGGGTAGATTCCGGTTTAAAATAACACACCCGAAAACGGATACCCCGATGCTTAAATCCATGACGAAGTACTGAAAGAACGCCTTCTGCATCACACGCAGAAGAAAATGCAAGGCAAAACTTGCGAACAGGATCAACCTGATTAGCGTTTTCAAAGCGTGCCCATTCTTTAGGCTGGGTGCGCTGCACAAAATCAATCAGGGTATTTACATATAGACCGAGCTTGGCATCGTATGTATCGGCACCTTTTGTATATCCGCCTGCCGGAGAAAGGAAGAAGGATTCTATATCTTCCTCAAATCGTTTTTCGGTTGTTTCAATTACCATTTCGTTTTCCTCGCACTTTCTGTTCAAATTTCCTTTTGATGGACTCACAGATAACATCTATATTGTCACAGAACAGGGTTTCCTCAGTAATGCCAAATAATGCAAGATCTTTCAATATGGTTGTCTTAACGCCTTTATTAATTTTAATTCTTTCCGCAATACATTCATGGTCTTTTGGAATTTTATCAATATATGAGTAAAAACTCCTCTGATCGTGTTCAATATGGTTTGGGAAAAGAATGTAACGCCCTTGCTGCGCCTGTTGCCTTATTTCTCTTACAGGCGCATATATGAAAAATGGGGTTTTGCAGCATTCCTCAATCCAGTTTCCACCTGCGTCATCTGTTTTGTGGCAAATTTCATTTGTTTGATCTTGTTCAAGAAAATACGGCTGACGTTTAACTGCGCCATAAAACAAACTTAAATTCAAAAATGTAGACCGAGCAAACCGATAACTGTCTGCAATCGCATTAACCACTGGATAATTTGCGATATCTAGTTCATTGATTTTGAACACGATCACCTCACCGTTCACTGGATCGTTTCCTAAACAGGCAAAATACAGCGCAACCAGTGCATTTTCTGTAATATCTAAAAGTCTAGTCGGAATTCCATGATGCTGAAGTAGTGCTAACAGTTCTATTGGTGAAAGCGTATCGTTGAAAATATTCGGTAATTTGTATTTTGCCATCTCAATCATATTACGCTCTTCGCCAAAAATGGAAATATCACAAGCAAACTGTTGCTTTCGGGCAATTGATGGAAGCAACTCGAAGTTTTCATTAGGCTGTCCTCTAAAAAGCAATATTTCGTTCTTAGGTCCGCCGTCTTGTATAAGAACATTATTTAATTCGATAATCCGCTGTACAAATTCAGATACGCTTGAAATTGTTGTATCAGCTTGCATATATATTGCCCCCCTTATTTAGAAACTTATTTCACCATCACTTACTTTCTGTCATTTCAGAAAATAGTGGTTCAGGTAAGAATGAATGTATTTTGCTTTGAACCATTATTTCTATATTTATATTTGTTATAAATTTCATTTCATCAACTGCTATTTTGCGGCAATCAAAATTTTGGATAAATCCCAAAAATGCGTTGGGTGTATAAATTCCAATCAAAATGGCAGGCGTTAAAGGATACAGTACTACTGTTTTGTCGTTTGCAATACCTAAGCTGGTCATTTTCCCTTGGTGTCCTTGGTCTTGAAGATCGGCAAAAAGCACTGGATTATCGCTTGTGATAAACGGCATAACATTTCTGATGCTATTATAATAAACAATCCAAGTCTTGTGATGTAATATAGCACAATATCTATCAAACTTTGATTCGTCAAATATCCCTTCTAATATCATGTTTTTGCGAGTTTCCGAGTCAAAAGAAATATTTTGAATTTTTTTCTTATAATCAGGCAATGTATCCGGAAAAGCTTCGATAATTTGATTGCGATATTCTTTTATTAAACGCTCTGATTTTTCTAATTGCTCATCTAAAAAAGCAGGAACCCGAAAAGCCTGCGATAAAATAATTTTCGATAGTATATCTTTATCTTCTTTCGAAAGAACAATTGCATTGTTACGTGACAAGGTGATTTTGGCAATAATATTATCAAGAGGCTGACCGCAAAGTATATCAAATTTCTTATCAAGAAAATGTTCCCAATGCTTGCCGTCTTGTTGTTGATAGGTATCATAATAGTTTTCAAGATACGCAACATCGCTTACAGAACGTGTAAAAAATTTTATCCCGTCCTTTTTCTTGGAAGCCATACGAGTACCGATTATGTATTTTTTGCCTCTTTTCACAGCAAATCGTTTAAGATATGCCTGTGGCACGATATGCTGTTTGGTAAAAGCCTTACCCATAACTAAATGACCTCTTTTTTCCCTGTTACATACTCATAAATGAGTGATTTTTTATAATTCTCTATTTCGGTGAGATATTGTTGCTTTTTTGAAATTAGTAAATCAATCTCTTTACATTTGTAGTCTAAGTATTCCGCAATATCAGCTTGTTCACTATCGCTTGGAAGAAAAATTGGAAAGTTCCGCACAAATGAGGGAGATACTCTTTTTAGTCCGCCAGTCCCTGTCATAGTTGCGCAAGCATATTGTTTAAATATATCATTTTGCAAGTAATAGAAAAGGAATTTAGTATTTATGCTTTTAGGGCGTAATACAAAGAGCTCTGAACTACCGAAACCAAATTCAGACGAAAGCCCTTGCATTATTGCAATATTCCCATTTTCAAAGCAAGGCGTTACTTTCGCAAAAACAATGTCGCCTTCTTGATATTGCGTATACGATGAATTCATCGTAGCAAAAACAGCTTCCCGATTTTCAAAATAGCCATTTTTTATGCACTCCATAGGAGTAAAAGTTACTATACTATCTTCTGTAAGATGGCTGGTATTGCATAAAGGAGAAAAAATAGCGCAGTATTTGATCTTGCTATTTGTCCATCCAACGGGCACCTTATGAAGAAAAGATTCTCCGCTGTCTTTCATCGGTCTGTCACCACGAATACCTTTGGTGACAGCCTGTGTAATAACGGATTGTTTCAGTTTTTTATATTCATCAATCGAGGCACGGGTCTTTTCCAGAACAGCATCGATTTCAGCACACTCTGAATCTAAAAATTCAGAAATATGTTCTTGTTCATCAATAGGAGGGACACAAGTTTTAATTGCACCAAAATCTGTTTCCGTAAGGGAACTACGCAAATTTTTTGACAAATGAACAAAAACTTTATCATCGTCAATGGCACGCAATAAATAATCGAAATATTTATTTGAGTAACCACCATGGACTCTAAATCTACTGTATGCCGGACTTGTTACACCATAGTCTCTGACAATTCCTACACATCTTGGTGTAACATCAATGTCAAATAAGCAAAGTAATAGGTCTTCTGGTTCAACATATTGATAGCCATCAAAAGACGTTGGCATTTTTCCTCCAGCAGTAAGGTCCCGCTTAATTACCCCATTCATAGTCAATGAAATAATATCTTCACCGTTGTAATGCTCGCAGATTTCTTTGACTTTATGCATAATTCGTTTGTGTGGAACTATGCTCCACTCTTTGGGAATTTCACCAATCCATTCAATTCCGCTATCTTTCATTTCACGCATTGTTTTCACCACCTTTTCGGGTATAACGAACAATCAGACAAATAATTGCAGCAATCACCATAATGCCGCCAAGGATACTTACAATAAGCAGCCAATGTGCAAAAATAAGCTTTGCAAGCCAAATCACAAAATAGGTAACAGCCCATATCACAACAAATACAATCAGGCGAATAATCCAATGTAGAATAGAACCGTCTGCACTGCCGCTGATCATACCGCCATCATATAAATCGCCCACAGCCCGGAACGCAATGGCGAATGCAGCTAATTCAATGACTGCAAGAATAATCCATTCCCAATACCACGCAATGGGCAAACCGAGCGGATCGGTAATTCTGCCAAACAGAAAACTCAACACTTCTCTCAAAGTTCATTCTCCTTATGAAACAGTGCATTTAAGCTTTCGGAAATTTCGCTTTCCAGCTTTTTAATGCGCTTTACAATATCATCCACCGGTTCCGGCGGCTGATACTCATAAAAATAGCGTGTCATCGGAATTTCGTATCCGACTTTGGTTTTGCTCTTATCAATCCATGCATCGGGAGCGTACGGCAAAACATCCCGTTCAAAATAACGATCGATATCCTGCACAAGCGGCACATTTTCTGTGTCACGAAGATTTTTATCTGCGACAGGCTTGCCTTTTTTCAGGATAACCTCACCGTTTTCGTCTCTCTGCGGGCGTTCTACAACGATTTTGTTGTATCCGAATTCCTCTGAGCCAAAAATCTTACTGTGGCAATAAATGCCGTCTTTATCACCGTAAACAGCATCGTTCTTATACTCGCCGTATGCTTCTACAATCAGACTGCGGCAAAGGTCGGTAATATCGTTGCGTTTGGTTCCGATAGACTTCCTGCGCTGTTCATAGCAATGGGAAGCGTCAATAAGTTGTACCTTCCCTGCACGATAGGCAGGCTTGTCCTTGGATAAAATCCAAATGTAGGTGCTGATTCCCGTATTCATGAACTGGTCGGTAGAAAGCTGGATAATTGCATCGAGCCAGTCATTTTCCAATATGTACTGACGGATGTTAGAGGGGCCGCTGCCTGCGTCGCCCGAAAACAGCGGAGAACCATTCTGAATAATTGCCATTCTGCCATCCGGCGCAAGCTTGGAAAGACCGTTCAGAACAAAAAGCTGCTGACCATCGCTGATTTTCGGAAGTCCCGGAGCAAATCTTCCCAGCTCGCCAAGTTTTGCTTCCGCTTCGACGGCCTTTTGCTCTCGCTTCCAATCAATTCCAAATGGAGGATTGGAAATGCAGTACTTAAAAGTGAAACCTTTAAACTGGTCATCAGAAAGAGTATCCCCAAACCGCATATTGTTTGGATCGCCGCCACGAATCATCATATCTGCCTTTGCGATAGCAAAAGTAGAGGGATTAAATTCCTGCCCGAAGCAGGTAACTTCTATATCTTCGTTTAACTCGTGGATTCTCTCTTCCATACAGGAAAGCATCTGACTGGTGCCCATTGTCATATCGTAAACGGTGACATTGCCCATTTCATCGAGCTTTGCATCCGTAAGAAGCAGGTCGGTCATCAGATAAATAATATCACGACTGGTAAAATGGGCTCCGGCTTCTTCACCAAACGACTCCGAAAAACGGCGAACCAAATCCTCAAAAATATAACCGCAGTCCACGGCACTGATTTTGTCAGGTCCCAAATATCCCTTTTGCGTATTGAATTCTTTTATTACAAGATACAGGGTGTTGCTTTCAACCATTCTGCGAATAACATTGTCAAAATCAAATTTAGCAAGAACATCCTGCACATTCGCCGAAAAGCCTGCCAGATAATCACGGAAATTCGTCTCAATATTTTCGGGATCTGCAAGCAACGATTCAAAAACGAATTTACTTGTATTATAGAATTGATAACCGGACGCACGCATTAAAAAACCGTCAATTACCGCTAAATGCTTTTTTGATTCATATTCTTTTAATACAGCTTCGTGCGTAGGCAGTAAACAATCGTGAAAGCGCTTCACAACTGTCATAGGCAGGATAACCAGTCCGTATTCATGCGGCTTAAACGGGCCACGAAGCATATCTGCCACATTCCATATCATCGTTGCCTTTTCGGCAATATTTGTACCAACTACATTTATTTTATCATTCACCATTTTGTGAGCACCTCTGTTTGCAAATGTTTTATCTTTATACGGACGTTAGCGCAGCATATCCTTGTAGGCCACCAGCGCCACATTTCCCATCTCCTTTGCCCGGTCGGTGCAGCCTTTGGTAAAGCCGGTTTTGGCAAAGAGGTAGTAGTGGACATTTTTATAGGGGAACAGTTCGCTGCGCTTTACAAGTGTTTCCAAAACGCCGAGATCGACTTTCTCATTCGTCCATTTGCACTCGCCGAAAAGGGCGGTGTTTTTATCTTGTTCGGCGAGAATATCAATTTCAGTCTGCCGTTTTTCCTTGGGATCGTTGCCCCACCAGCGACCGAGAGAGGAAAACTCCAACGGGCATTCGCCGTTTAACAACAGTTTCCAGAGATATTGCCTGCAAATCTCCTCAAACACCTTGCCCATATAGTCGGACAGATACGGCTCGATACGCTTGTATGCCAAATCGGCAGCACCACGGGCAATGATCGAATTATTTTCCGGTACAAAACGATACCAAAAGCGGAACATATTGTCCGCAATGGAGTAAATCGCTTTCCGGGACGCCTTTTCACCATAAGGCGTCTCTTTTTCGATAATGCCGAGGGAGATCAGGTTTTTCACATAAGCAGAGCAAATGTTTGTGCTTTCCCCGACCTTTCCAGAAATCTCCGACATACGGGAAGCACCGGTCGCAATCGCCGTAATGATAGCATTATATAACGCCGGTTCCCGTACCTCCTGCTTGAGCAGATTTTCCGGCTCTTCAAACAGGGCGGAGTTGGGATTCAGGAATGTGTTTTTAATATTGTCCTCAATGCTCAGCTTATCGCTTATCTGAAGCAGATACTGCGGTGTTCCGCCTACAATTCCGTACACACAGGCTTTCTCTTCATCGGTGAAATTTTTGAAATAATGGCAGGTCTCTTCAAAGTCAAAGGGAAGAATTTTCATCTGCGCTGTCCGTCTACCGTAAAGCGGCGCTTTGTAGGCGAGGACATGATCTTCCATATAGGACATCGACGAACCGCAGAGGATCAGCATCAGTTTAGAAGTGTCCTTGTACTGGTCAATCAAAAGCTGAATGGTGGAAGCGAGGCTTTTTGATGAGCGAGCAACATAGGGGTATTCATCAATTGCAAGAATGATTCGTTCTTTTTCGGACAGCTTAAAGACATATTCCAAAGCCGCTTGAAAGGATAGGAAAGAGGTTTCCGCATCCATGCCGGTATGATAGCTCAGAATACTCTTGCTAAAATTTTCGAGATTTTGCTTGGCGTTGCTTTCGACGCCCATAAAATAAATTGCATTTTTATCGTCAATAAACTGGCTGATCAGCGCCGTTTTGCCGACACGGCGACGGCCGTATATTACTACAAATTCAAACTTGTCCGATGCGTATAACTTATTCAGCGTCGCAAGTTCACGCTCTCTGCCGATAAACATGATTTCACCCTTTCAAACGATCTTTTTCTAGTTAGATAGATATTTCACAGAGAAAATAAATTCCCTGTTCAACACGTTTTTTCACCTGCAATAAATTCTGATAGCTGTATCTCCCTGCTGGACCGTGTGTCCCATCACTCAATACATGAAATAACTCTAAAATGTTTGTTATATCTGCTTCAGCAAAAGAAATAACACTTTCATCCATATTAGAGTTTCTCATCATATACTTAATTTTTTCTCGCCGAGTAGCATTCCCTTGATTTGTTTTCTGACAATTAGGGTTATATTGAAAAACTGCTTCGTCCGGTGCTTTTAATTCTATAAATTCTGTGAATATTTCTCTTGCGCTTGTACAAAAATGTCTTGCTGCATCTGGATTTTGCGGGTTAATCGCAAAGACCGCACCCTTCCAGCGATTATTCAGATCATCAGAGACATGTTGCAATTTGGCACCAATTTCTATATCGTCAGTATTTTCTGCGGGGAAATCGTTATTTTCTACGATATTTGCAGTAATTAGCCCGTTAGCCTGCTCCTGTTCAATTAAATTTAAAATATATTCTTGCTGCGGTGTAAGCGACTCGTTCTGATATACATTGCCAATAGTTACATAATGCTTTTGCATTGCATCTAATGAAATAGTATACGAACTACGAATAGTCATAGTTGAATGCGTTTGCAACTTTTTAAGTTCTCTCAGAACAATTTGTCGATTATGTTGCATTTTTGAATTATAATTGTGAATTTCTCTATTTATATCCCTTTCGATTTTTCGAGAGGCTTGATTAAGTTCATTTTTTAATTGACGTTCTGCTTTACGTTGCGCTTGCCGAATTTGTGATTTAAAATGTGAGGCGCTAAATTTTGCCATATTTCTTTATCTCCTTATACATCATGAATACTCTAAAAAATTCAATATTACTGTGTAGGTTATCCAAGCCACTGAATATAGTATAACACAAAATTAAAATTAGTCAAGTACGATTAGGTAAATTACAATTGACTAATTTGTTCCTATAAGCTTAGAAAATAAAACAGGTGCAAGAATCCAAATTCCTGCACCCGCTTGTCATTTCAATGGCTTCTATATGAAAATCATCTCTGCATTTACAACTTCGTTAACACGCTCTCGAATGTTATTCATCCTGCGTACCCATTCCATTGGATTCTTCGCCTTAAGCTGTTCGGTAACGCCTTTCCTTTCAGCGTATTGCTTTACCAGCCGAAGAAAGAGAGTTTGTGCTTCTTCCTCAACATCTGCAAGGTGTGATTGAAGCTTACCGGAAGTGAGCAGATTATAATACAAGATTTTATGGTGCTGTTTTAAGTAGCGCAGGCGGCGGTGTCCCCAGACGCCGATGGGGCGTTCATCTTCGGCGGGTAATGTAAGATCAGGCAGGCAATAATCGCCCTGTATGGTGTATGTACCGCCCATTTGTTCAAATATTGTTTTAGCCATAATGGATAACCTCCTTTGATACCGTCATTGTACCAAAGGAGGTTTCTGTTTGCGAATGTACGATTTTAATTGTCGCACATTGTACATTGAAAAAAATTAGTCAATTATAATTGACTAATTTGCGATTCGGCAGACCTTTCAGTCTTTCAGATAGCTTTCAAACGGAGCGTCATCGCTGCAAAAGGTATCGAAGATCATTTTTGCGCCGAGGCGGAAGCCAACGAGAAAGGAATCAAGACCGCTTTCGCCCATCAGTTCTCCGTAAGTGTTGCAGAAATCGAGGAACAGCTTCTTTTCCTCACCGCTTAAACGTTCAGTCAGTTTTTCTTCCAACTCATTGATGTTCTCTGAAACCTTCAGGATATGACTGCCCTTTCGGTATCCTCTTGCCTGCGGATCAACATTTCCGTAGTACAGCTCTTCCAGAAAATTTGCCATTACTCCGCACCTCCTTCGCTTTCTGCCGTGTGCAGGTCACGGATTTTTCGCCAGCTGGCAAAGCCTTGCAGGGT
>CASDTR010000063.1 GCA_949283785.1 uncultured Oscillospiraceae bacterium | reverse complement strand
TGTTTGGACATATTCCTTCCTGCCTTTCTTTAGGTTTGAGCAACTTTATTGTATTGGCTTTTGGGGGATATGTCTATTTTTTTGCTAATAAATAAATGTTGAGGTCTTCACCCCAACATTTATTATAGAACCTTTTCTTTTTGTGTTATGCTGACGATATGTTTTTATCCCCTACTCCGCTTTCCCGTAACCTCGCTGAAAGCTATCTCGAAAACGGTCACTCCGCGAGTCTGATTTTCCAAAAACTCAAAGCAGCGTCCCGTGCAGTTTTCCATGATTTTAATGAGTCCTTCCCTTTTCTCATCATGGCCTTTAAGCTCTCTCGCAACTCCGAAGCCGATGACGCTTTCATAGGCGCAGGAATAAACGCAGGGATTATCCCCTTCGCCAGTAATTTTCTCCACGGCGTGGACTTCAAAACAGACTTTGGGGTCACTTCTTAAAAGCTCTGTTTTCCTTCCCTCTCCCGCACAGTGAAAATACACCTTGAAATTGCCGTCGGTTTCCGAGAATCCGAAATTAACGGGCACGGCATAGGGATATTCCCCGCCGCTGAGGGATAAGGTCCCAACGCAGGTTTTACTCAGTATCTTTACAAATTCCTTTATATCTTTTATTTCTCGTTCTTTTCTGCGCATTTTATCACCTTTGAAAAAATCCCGCAGCACACTGTTACTGCGGGATTTAAATTACTGATTTTCAGCTTTTCTTTCTTTTCTGCGTCTGCGTATAAATCCGACGGTGCCTGCGAAAATCCACCAGACCACCGAAGCATACAGAAACACTCTCTTTATCACCGCCAAAGTGTTTCCCGACGCCGATTTGAGCTGTGAAAAAAGGGAGACTACGCTGCGTATATCGGATACAGCCGATTCAATAGGACCTGCACCTGTCGGCGTATTTTCCATTGAAATCATCTCCTCCTTTTAATTAAATTCAGGCGATTATCTCACCCATGAGTCCGGGAGTTACGCCTGCCGCATTAGACTCGTCGGTGTCAATATGCATCGCAAGGGCAAATTTGGGGCTTACTCTTACAACAACGTCGCCGAAAACAAGTGAACGCTCGGCGGATTCAATCTTAACGCTCACAACCTGCTTATCGGAAAGGCCGTACTTCTCGGCATCCTCGGGTGTGCAGTGGATGTGGCGCTTTGCGACGATAACGCCCTCGCTGATTTCGACCTCGCCCTTGGGTCCCACAAGCTTGCAGGCTCCGCTGCCCGCGATGTCGCCCGACTCTCTTACGGGAGCCTTTACGCCGATTGAACGTGCGTCCGCCGCCGAAAGCTCAACCTGAGTGCTGGGACGGATGGGTCCGAGAATTGAAACCGAGGGGAAGCTGCCCTTTGTTCCGATAACCTGGATTCTCTCTTCGCATGCGAACTGGCCCGGCTGTGAGAGATCCTTTTTATGTGTAAGCTCATATCCCTCGCCGAAAAGGATGTCAAGGGTTTTGCGGTCAACGTGGACGTGACGCGCGGATGTTTCAACTAATACTGTTTTCTCCATTTGAAAAACCTCCGAATTTATGTACATTCTGTTTTCTGATATTATATTACACCATTTTTTGCGGTAATTCAAATACTTTTGATAAGTTTAGGAGAAGTTCATTTTATGACGATAAAAACCGCCGATTGCAGTCGGCGGTTACACTTAGCTTTAATATTTTTGGTTCTATAATAAATGTTGGGGTGAAGACCTCAACATTTATTTATTAGCAAAAAAATAGACATATCCCCCAAAAGCCAATACAATAAAGTTGCTCAAACCTAAAGAAAGGCAGGAAGGAATATGTCCAAACAAGA
>CASDTR010000062.1 GCA_949283785.1 uncultured Oscillospiraceae bacterium | reverse complement strand
TTTTGAAAGTACTCCTCCCTCGGAGAGACACACCTGCTCGATGTGCGGAAAGATGTGCGCCGTGCGTACCACCAACATGATTTTGGAAGGCAAAAAGGTGGAGTTCTGCACCGAGAAATAATCGGAATCTGTCAAAATTCAATTTAAGATTTCAAATTTGCCGCAGAGGCTGACCTCTGCGGCTTTTGCTTTTTGAGTATCTGAGGAATGATTTAAAAAATCATTCCTTCTTTGAGAATAAAAGGAAAGACCGGACAAAAAATATTTCAGGATAAGGTAAAATTTATTATGGAAAGAAAAGGTGCTGCAAAATGGTGAATATATTTCTTTTGGGCGACGACTGGGGAGGGACGGGCCTTAAAATCTGCCGTGCTCTCTCGAATTACGGCGGGGTTATTCATATTACCGACAGTACATTTACTTTTCATTCAACGGGAAAGCTTTGCTTTTCCGTTTCCCACTGGAAAAACATGCCTAAAATCTTTTCGCCGGGCTGCGTTGTACTATTAAAGTCGGCTGATTATTTAAAAGAAGTCAATTTCACCGAAACTGACAATCTGCTTTTTGTTTCTCCCGACATTCCCGCAGGTCTCAGGGGCATAACCTACGGCTTTTCTGACAGATGCACCGTTTCCCTTTCCAGTACCGAAACGCCGTATCCGTGTCTGAGTATCCAGCACCCCTTTATCTGCGCCGACGGAAGCTCCGCCGAAATAAGCGAAATAACCGTCGAGACCTCTCCCGACATATGGGAGTCATCCTATGAGCTTTTGGAGGTCTGTGCGGCGGCGGCAGCCTGCGGGCTGTGCAAAAACGGCATAATGCGCATTTAAAGGCTCAGCGGGACATGAATTAAATTTGTTATTGCTCTGAATTCTCCTTTGTGTCATAATATATTTATTAGGTTTGATCGGATAAAGGATATGCTTTTTCCGTAAGGAGGATTTTGTTTATGGATTCGTTTTACGCTCTTGCGTCGGCGAGACAAAGCTGCCGCAATTACAATCCCGATAAAAAGGTGAGCAGGGAGGAGCTTTCCGCCTGCCTTGAGGCAGCGAGGATAGCGCCGTCAGCATGCAACTCGCAGCCCTGGAGCTTTCACGGAGTATTGTCTCAGGATAAAGTAAAACTCATGGGGCTGTATCTTCAGAAATTCGGGCTCAATAAGTTCGCGGAGAAATGTCCCGCCTTTGTTGTGATAGTAGAGGAAAAGGCGAAGCTGATTGCCAGAATCGGAGGAAAAATCGGTTCTCAGGAGTTTGCCTCGGTTGATATCGGAATAGCCGCCGCCCACTTCTGCCTTGCCGCCTGCGATATGGGTCTTTCTACCTGTATTACGGGATGTTTCGAAGAGGGCAAAATAAAGGATCTTCTCGACATACCG
The DNA here is from genome assembly GCA_949283785.1 of uncultured Oscillospiraceae bacterium. Taxonomy (GTDB): domain Bacteria; phylum Bacillota; class Clostridia; order Oscillospirales; family Acutalibacteraceae; genus UMGS263. The sequence goes on along the minus strand of CASDTR010000062.1, from coordinate 24,580 downwards.
AAGAACAAGCGCATAAGGCTTGTAATATGCGTGGGATACGCTGCGGATGACGACAAACTCAGGCCTAAATCAAGGAAGAACTTTGAAGAAACAGTGAAATTCGACTGACAGAGGAGGGGACGGATGATACGCTTACTGTGTATTCTCATAGGATACGCCTTCGGACTTTTCCAGACGGGATATATTTACGGAAGACTTAAAGGTATAGATATAAGGGAGCACGGCAGCGGAAACGCTGGAACCACAAACGCCCTGCGGACGCTCGGAACTAAGGCGGGGGTTATAACCTTTATAGGCGACTGCTTCAAATGCGTTTTGGCTGTCGTCGCGGTAAGGCTGATTTTTTCGGAGAAATACGGGGATATAATCCCCCTTCTCACCGTATATACGGGCCTCGGAGTGGTGCTGGGCCACAACTATCCCTTTTATCTCAAATTCCGCGGCGGCAAGGGCATCGCCTCTACTGCGGGACTTATATTGACCCTTGACCCGCTTCTCGCTCTCATAGGTTTTTTGACTTTCGGAGCTGCCGTAGCCCTTACGAAATATGTTTCGCTGGGTTCCCTTTTGCTTGCGGCCGAGTTTTTCCTCGGCGTTGTTATCGGCGGAGTGATGAACAAGTGGAGCCTTTCACAGGGACAGCTCTGGGAAATGTACATTGTTGCCGCCGTAATAACGGGACTGGCCTTTTTCCGTCACAGGCAGAACATAAAAAGACTTGTCAGCGGAACGGAAAGAAAAATAGGAGAAAAGGCTGAAAAGCTTTGACTTTATCGAAGGAGATTTTTTCATGGAAAGAATAGCGGATAATATTACTCAGCTTATAGGCAGAACTCCCCTTGTGCGCCTTGACAGCTTTTCAAAAAACGGAGCAGAGGTTATAGCGAAGGTGGAATCCTTCAATCCTCTCGGGAGTGCAAAGGACAGGGTAGGCTTTGCCATGATCGAGGACGCCGAAAAGAAGGGCCTTCTTAAAAAGGGAGCTACCATAATAGAGCCCACCAGCGGCAACACGGGCGTAGGCCTTGCCTTTACCTGCGCCGTGAAGGGATATAAGCTCATCCTCACAATGCCGGAGAGCATGAGCGCAGAGAGAAGGGCCCTCCTTGCGGCTTTGGGAGCGGAAATAGTGCTGACTCCTGCAAGCGAGGGCATGAGCGGAGCCATACGCCGCGCCGACGAGATCGCTGCTGAGACAGAGGGCTCCTTTATACCGGGACAGTTTGTAAATCCCGCAAATCCTGAGATCCACGAAAAGACCACAGGTCCCGAAATCCTTGAGGATACCGACGGAAGGGTGGATATCTTTGTTGCGGCGGTAGGCACGGGCGGCACACTTACGGGAGTTGGCAGAGCCTTGAAAAAGCAGCTGCCCGACGTAAAAATCGTCGCCGTGGAGCCCTATGATTCGCCCGTTCTCTCAGGGGGAAAGGCGGGTCCCCACAAGCTTCAGGGCATAGGAGCGGGCTTTGTGCCCGAGATACTGGACACCTCGCTTATAGACGAAATAATCACCGTAAAGACACAGGAGGCCTATGAAGCCGCAAGGAAATCCGCCTCAAAAGAGGGAATACTCGTGGGCATATCTTCGGGAGCCGCCCTTCACGCAGCTTCCGTCCTTGCCGAAAGGGACGAAAACAAGGGAAAACGCATAGTCGTGCTCCTGCCCGACACAGGGGAAAGATATCTTTCAACAGACCTGTTTCAGGGCTGATTTCCGCCTTTTGCCCACTGTGACAGTTTTTTAACAAACATTATAAAGTTTGTTGTCCTCTTTGCTACTTGCAAAAATCACCGCTATGATATAAAATACTAAAGGTGAAAAACTAATTATTCATTATATAAATGAAAGGATGTATTTTAATGGACGTTCTCAACAAGAAATCCGTAGAGGATATTGACGTTGCAGGCAAGCGCGTACTCGTTCGCTGCGACTTCAATGTAAAGATGGAAAACGGAGTTATCACAAGCGATAAGAGAATTGTCGCTTCTCTTCCCACCATCGAATATCTTATAAACCATAACGCAAGGGTTATCCTTTGCTCCCATCTCGGTAGACCCAAGGGTGAGTTCAATCCCGAGTTTTCTCTCGCTCCCGTTGCCGTGCGCCTTTCCGAGCTCCTCGGCCGCGAGGTAAAAATGGCTAAGGACGTTATAGGCGACAGTGCAAAAGAGCTTGCTGCAAATCTCAAGGACGGCGAGGTTATGCTTCTTGAAAACGTCCGCTTCCACAAGGAGGAGACAAAGAACGATCCCGAGTTCAGCAAGGCTCTTGCTTCTCTCGCTGAGATCTATGTAAACGATGCTTTCGGTTCAGCTCACAGAGCTCACAGCTCTACAACAGGCGTTGCTGATTATCTTCCCGCAGTCTGCGGTTACCTTATCCAGAAGGAGATCGCCTTCATCGGCGGCGCTCTTGCTAATCCCAAGCGTCCCCTCGTTGCAATCCTCGGCGGCGCAAAGGTTTCCGATAAGATAGGCGTTATCACAAACCTTCTTGATAAAGTTGACACTCTTATCGTCGGCGGCGGCATGGCTTATACATTTATGAAGAGTTTGGGCTACACCATCGGCACATCTATCTGCGAGGACGACAGAGTTGAGGACGCCAAGAAGATGATGGAAGACGCAAAGGCAAAGGGCGTTAAGTTCCTTATCCCCGTTGACAATAAAGTAGGTAAAGAGTATAAGCCCGACACAGAGGCCATGGTCGTTGATTCCGACAACCTTCCCGACGGCTGGATGGGCCTCGACATCGGACCCAAGACACAGGCTCTCTTCAGCGATGCTGTTAAAGATGCAGGTACGGTAATCTGGAACGGACCCATGGGCGTTTCCGAGTGGGATAACTTTGCAAGCGGTACAATCGCAGTTGCAAAGGCTGTTGCTGAGAGCGGCGCTATTTCAATCATCGGCGGCGGCGATTCAGCAGCTGCTGTTCAGAAGCTTGGCTTCGCTGACAAGATGTCCCACATCTCCACAGGCGGCGGCGCTTCTCTCGAGTTCCTTGAGGGCAAGGACCTTCCCGGTATCGTAGCTCTCAACGACAAAGACTGATCTTTATAAATTTTATGTCGGTGCGAAATCATGAAAAATGGTTTCGTACCGCTCACTTTAAAGAAAGACGAAAACGTTTAAAGGAGTAATTCGTTATGAATAAACAGCTTCGCAAGGCGGTTATCGCCGGAAACTGGAAGATGAACAAAACCCCCTCACAGGCCAAGGCTCTCATCGAAGAGATGAAGCCCCTCGTAAAGGACGCTGACTGCGACGTCGTTATCTGCGTTCCCTACGTTGACCTTCAGACAGCCGTTGAGGCCACAAAGGGCACAAATATCAAGGTCGGCGCAGAGAACTGCCACTGGGAAAAGAGCGGTGCATTCACGGGTGAAATTTCAACGGAGATGCTCACAGAGCTTGGCGTTGAGTACGTCGTAATCGGCCACAGCGAGCGCAGAACATATTTCGGCGAGACAGACGTCACGGTCAATAAGAGAGTAAGAGCCGCTCTTGACGCAGGCCTTACAGTTATCCTTTGCGTCGGTGAGTACCTGGAGCAGCGCGAGCAGGGCGTTACGTTTGACGTTGTAGGCATGCAGACAAGAATCGCTCTCGGCGGAGTCTCAAAGGAAGAGCTCAGCAGAATCATCATCGCTTACGAGCCTGTATGGGCAATCGGAACAGGCCGCACGGCGACAGCTGAGCAGGCAAACGAGGTAAACCACGCTATCCGTGAGATAGTTGCAAACCTTTATGACAAAGAGGCGGCGGATGCATTTGTCGTGCAGTATGGCGGTTCAATGAACGCAGGCAACGCGGCGGAGCTTCTCGCACAGCCCGACGTTGACGGCGGACTTATCGGCGGCGCTTCACTTAAAGCTCCCGATTTTGCAAAGATTGTGGAAGCCGCTTCCAAATAATCAACTTAAAAGCCTACCGATTGCCGAATGAAAATTCGGCAATCGTCTTGTAAAGCTGAAAAAAGTTTAACTGAAGAAAGGCAGCGGCGGGAGAGAAAATCCGCCGCAGGTGATTTAAATGAAAAAAACCCTTGTTTTATGTATTATGGACGGCTTCGGCCACAATCCCGAAAAATACGGCAACGCCATTGAAGCCGCCTCCACCCCCAACCTTGACAAGCTCTGCAAGGAATATCCCATGACATATATCGGCGCTTCGGGAATGGATGTAGGTCTTCCCGACGGACAGATGGGCAACAGCGAGGTTGGACACACAAATATCGGCGCGGGTCGAGTTGTGTATCAGGAGCTTACAAGAATCACAAAGTCCATTCAGGACGGTGATTTCTTCGAGAACGAGGCTCTTAAAGGCGCAATGGAGAACGCTCTCAAGAATAACACAGCTCTTCATCTTGTAGGACTTCTTTCGGACGGCGGCGTTCACAGCCACAACACCCACCTTTGGGCTCTTGTTGAAATGGCAAAGAAAATGGGTCTTGAAAAGGTATATGTACACTGCCTTCTTGACGGACGCGACGTTCCCCCCGAGTCAGGTATCGATTTTGTCACAGAGTGCCGTGACAAGCTTAAGGAAATCGGCGTAGGCAAAATTGCTACAATTATGGGCCGTTTCTACGCTATGGACAGAGACAATCTCTGGGACAGAGTTGAAAAGGCATATGCAGCTATGGTTTACGGCGAGGGAATCCACGCCGACGACGCAGTAGAAGCTCTGAAAGCTTCATACGAGGCTATTGACGAGGACGGCAAGCACATTACCGATGAGTTTGTAATTCCCACTATCTGCACTGAGAATGCCACAATCGGCGAAAACGACAGCGTTGTTTTCTTTAACTTCCGTCCCGACCGTGCAAGAGAGATTACGCGCACATTTGTTGATCCCGACTTTAACGGCTTTGAGCGTAAAAAGGGTTTCTTCCCCCTTTACTATGTGTGCATGACCCAGTACGACGCCACAATGCCCAACGTACATGTGGCATTCAAGCCCCAGTCCCTTAAAAACACTCTCGGCGAGTATCTTTCGGCCATGGGCAAGACCCAGCTGAGAATTGCCGAAACACAGAAGTACGCTCATGTAACCTTCTTCTTTAACGGCGGCGAAGAAAAGGTATATGAGGGCGAGGACAGAATCCTTGTTCCCTCACCGAAGATTTCAACCTTTGACCTGAAACCCGAAATGAGCGCATACGAGGTGACGGAGAAGGTTGTAGAGAATGTTGAAAGCGGCAAGTACGATGTTGTTATCCTCAACTTTGCAAACTGCGACATGGTAGGCCATACAGGCATATTCGACGCAGCCGTAAAGGCCGTTGAAGCCGTTGACGAGTGCGTGGGCAAGGTATATGATGCGGTTGAAAAGGTTGACGGAACCATGATTATCACCGCTGACCACGGCAACGCAGATAAAATGTATGAGCCCGACGGTTCACCCTTTACAGCTCACACCACATTCCCTGTTCCCTTTATTGTTTGCAGATATCCCTGCACTCTCCGTGAGGGCGGCAAGCTCTGCGATATAGCTCCCACAATGCTCAAGATTCTCGGTCTCAGGCAGCCCGAGGAAATGACGGGCGAGAGCATTATAGCTGAATAAATTGCAGATTTCAAATGATAGAACCGAAGGGCTTTGCGCTCTTCGGTTTTATTTTTAAATATTTTTACTTAGAAGGGAATATTTCATTGACCAAAGGACGTCTTTATGTTAAAATCACCTAAAAAGAACCTTTACGGAGGAATTTTCTTATGAAGATAATGCGAATTATAGCCGCTGTTTCCTGTGTGCTTATTGCGCTTTCTTTCTTTTCCGGATGCTCCGGAAAAGAAGCGGAGCCGACGTCGGAGCCTGCCGAAGCAGTTCCAGTCAAGGCTGAAAATTTCAGAATTACGGCATATGTTGTGGCCGACGGCCTGAGAGAAAAGGGAAAGCTGGATGTTTCTCACTTTTCCCAGATAACCGATGTGATTTTGTTCGGCTGTGCCACATTTGACGAAGAGGGTCAAATAACACTTGACGACGAATTTAAAACTGTTTATGCAAATCTCAAAGACGCAATGGGCAATTCTCAGGATAAAAAGGTTTATCTCAATATACTGGGACCCTCGGCGCAAATTGACTCCGACGATTGGAACTTAAGAATGGCCGACGTAGGCGAGCGCCACAACAAGGCTTTTAAGAGCAAGGGCTTTGAAGAAAACATAAAAGCGGTTTTGGATAGATACGGCTTTGACGGCGTGTTTTTTGACTATGAATATCCTATTGAAAATAAAAACTGGAAATCTTTTAGTAAATTTATCGTGTCTCTTGATTCCGTTTTAGGCGATGGCTATGAAATAGGCGCGGCAGTAGCGGGCTGGGATGCGAAATTCTCAGACGAAGCCAAGGACGCCTTGGACAGAATAGAGCTTATGAGCTATGATTTGTGGGAGGAGGACGGTACCCATGCCTCATACAACATAGCCGCAGGCGATATAAATAAGCTGGTAGAAGCCGGATACGATAAGGCAAAGATTGATTTAGGTGTACCTTTTTATGCCCGCCCCACAACTCAGGAGGCGATATGGTACAACTATTCAGATTACGTCGATAAAATAGACGAAAAAGGATTTGCAAAGGATGCGGAGAATAATCTCACCGTTTCTTTCAATACATACGACCTGATTGCGCAGAAAACGCGGCTTGCCATTGATTCGGGTCTCGGCGGCATGATGGTCTGGCACTACGCCTGCGACGCACCCGCCGATAACGAAAAGTCCCTTTTCAACGCAATATATAATACGGTAGAGGCTCAGAAGGAAGCCGAAACCATGCAGTGATAAAAGGTATATAAAAATCACTATCCGCCTGCCGAGCAGACGGATAGTGTAGTTTGTAGATAAAATTTATTTTAAAATAATTTTTTTGAATTGTTGTTTTGCACGATTAAGATAAATCAGATACAATGCAGAAAATAGCGCAGCATCAAGATGTCTTAGATACAATCCCTCTGTCAAAACTGCGTTTTGACGTCTCCCTTTACACAAGGGAGACTGGGCGAGTGCTGAATTTTAGTTTTTCGATAGTCTCTAACTATCCACCTGCCGAGCAGACGGATAGTATTTTTTATGCACAATTCAGTTTTCAGTTAAGGTCGCTGATTACGGCTTCGGCGCAGCGAAGTCCGTCAACACCTGCGGAAACTATTCCTCCCGCATAGCCTGCTCCCTCTCCGCAGGGGAAAAGCCCCCTTATATTTGACTGGTAAAATTCGTCACGGAGAATGCGGACAGGTGAGGAGGAGCGGGTTTCAACTCCCGTCAAAACAGCGTCGGGAAGGGCAAAGCCGCGGAGCATATTGTCCATTTTAACTATTGCCTCGCTCATTGTTTTGCTGACTTTGTCGGGAAGAATGTCCCAAAGGTTTGTAGGGGTAACTCCCGTGGGACAGGTGGGTTTTACAAATGAAAGCCTTGTGCTTTTTTGCTCCTTTAAAAAGTCTCCCACAAGCTGGCATGGAGCTTCATAGGTTTCGCCTCCCGCAAGGAATGCAGCGTGCTCTATCTCTCTCTGATAGAACATGCCGCCCAATACATGGTCGCCGGGGAAATCCTCAGGCTCAATTCCTACAAGAAGAGCAGAGTTTGAATTTTCACCGTCGCGGGCGTATTGGCTCATTCCGTTTACTACAACTCCGCCTTTTTCGGAAGCGGCGGCAACCACCGTTCCGCCGGGGCACATGCAAAAAGTATAAGCGCCTCTGCCGTGGGGCGGATGACAGGCCATTTTATAGTCCGCAGCGCCTAAAGCGGGATGATTTGCAAAATCGCCGTACTGAGCTTTGTTTATAAGCTCCTGTGGATGCTCAATTCTTGCTCCCACAGAAAAAGGCTTTCTCATCATGTTGATGCCCTGATTGTAAAGAGCTTCAACGGTATCCCTTGCTGAATGGCCTATTGCAAGGATAACCGCGTCTGTTTCAAAATCGTGTTCAATTCCCTTTTCGTCGGTGTAGGTTATCCCGTGGACAACACCGTTGGCGGTTATGAGGCGTTTGAACTTAGACTCAAAGAGGATTTCTCCGCCCATTTCGGTTATATGCCTTCTTATGTTTTTAACGGTGACGGCAAGTTTGTCCGTGCCGATATGGGGCTTTCCCGAGTAGAGTATTTCTTCGGGAGCGCCGTGCTCTGCAAGCTCTAAAAACACCTGACGGCAGCGTTTGTCCTTGATTCCCGTTGTGAGCTTGCCGTCGGAAAATGTACCTGCACCGCCTTCACCGAACTGTACGTTTGAGCTTTCGTCAAGTTCCCTTAGCTGCCAGAAGCGGTTTACATCCTTTTGCCTTGAATCAATATCTCTGCCTCTTTCAAGAATAAGGGGTTTAAGCCCGGCACGGGCAAGGAGCAGCCCAGCCATCATTCCCGCAGGGCCGAAGCCCACTATTACGGGACGGAAGGGAGAGTTTCTTTTAAGCTCAGGGGGGGTGTAGTGAAAGGGCTCCACAGCGCTGATTTTAGGGTTTGAGGAAAGCCTTTTAAGTACATTTTCCTCATTGCAGCCCAAAGTTACGTCTACGGCATAGCTGAAAAAAATGTTGTCCTTTTTTCTCGAGTCAACGCTTCTTTTGTAGACCGTGAGGCTTTTGATTTGATCCGCCTTTATTTTGAGGGCCTTTGCCGCCGCGCCTTTAAGCTCCGACTGTGGAGCGTCAAGGGAAAGCTTTATTTCGTTAATTCTTATCATTTTTAATTATCCTTTCGGCGGCGGATTTTCCTGCGATTATGCCGGACGCCCACGCCCATTGAAGATTAAATCCGCCGCAGATTCCGTCAACATTGAGAACCTCGCCTGCGGCAAAAAAGTTTTCCGCTATAAGGGACATCATGGTTTCGCTGTCAAATTCGCTGCACTTGAGTCCGCCCGCGCACACCTGCGCGCTGTCAAAACCTCTTGTGCCCGTTATTTCCGCTGTGAAATCCTTGATTTTCTGTGCGGATTTTGCAATTTCCCCTTTGGTGAGCTCTTTTGAGGAACAGGTCAGGGGTTTTTGAGTTGACATTTTCATAATGACCTGTCCCAGCCTCTTGGGAAGGATTCCCGAAAGGAGGTTTTCTGCCGAAACTCCTTTATCGGCGTTTTCCCGTATAAAGGCAAAAAGTTCGCCTTCCGACATTTCGGGGGCAAAATCCATTTGTACTACGGGTCTTTTGCCCTTTGACGCAAGCAGAGAAGCGCTGCGGGAAAGCTGCATTACCGCTATTCCCGACAGGCCGAAATCCGTAAACTGGATTTCGCCCTTTTCCCGCCCGATCACCTTGCCGTCAAGGCTCAGGGCAATATTACCTTCGGCTCTGATGCCTTTAAGTGAGCGGAAAAAATCGCCTTTGGCCGTAAGCGGTACGAGAGCCGGATAAAGCTTTGTGACCGTATGCCCAAGGTTTTGAGCCAAAGGATAGCCTGAGCCGTCGGAGCCTTGCTTCGGGGAGGCTTTTCCACCTGCGGCAAGAATTACGGCGTCGGTGTAAAACTCATTGTTCAAAACAAATTTTTTGCCCTTTTTCCTTACGGATGTAATTTTTGTATCGGTTATCGTTTCGCAGCCGAGCCTTTCACTTTCAAGGCGAAGGGCGTCGAGAACGGATGCAGCCTGCCCGCTCATGGGGTAGATCCGTCCCTCGTCCTCCCTGCGGCAGAGAAGCCCCAGAGAATAAAAAAAGTCTATTGTGTCATCGGGAGTAAACCGTGAAATAACCTTGCGGGCAAATTCTCCGTCGCCGCCGTAAGGGGTGGTTTCCGCAAATTCATTTGTAAGATTGCACCTTCCGTTTCCCGTGACAAGGATTTTTTTTCCGCAGCGGGGGAGGGACTCAAAGAGAATGACTCTGCCTTCAAAGCCTTTTTCCCTGAACTTTCTCATACAGGCGATCGAGGCCGCAAGACCCGAAGCTCCCGCGCCTATTACGGCGACGGTGGAGAAATATCTTTTGCTTTCCTTATCCATGGCCGTCCTTGCGCTCCTCGCTTTCCTCAGAGAAATTTATATATTCAAACAACCTTTCGGCGGTTTCGCTGCTGATAACGTGTTCCATTTTGCAGGCGTCTTTTTCGGCGGTCTCCTCGGAAACTCCCAAATGTACCGTGAGAAAGTTTTTGAGAAGTTTATGACGCTTTAAAACCTCAACCGCTCTTTCTCTTCCCTTTTCGGTGAGAGCGATTCCTTTGTATGACTCGTGGCTTATATATCCCTTTTCCGCCAGAGCGCCCATGGCCTTGTGTACACTTGGCTTTGAGATTTTGAGAAAAGCGGCTATGTCGGTGACCCTTACGGATTCACGGCATTCCGAGAGTATAAACACCGCTTCAAGGTAATCTTCGAGAGAGGCCGAAATTATTTCATTCACTTTTTCCGTCCTCCCTCTTTTTGTTTCTGCTTTTGCATTCCGATGAACATGCGGCGCGGTTTCCCGAGCAGCCCGAACAGCAGGACTTATTTCTGAGCTTTGTCCATATGAGAAGTCCCACGGCCGCCGCGCCGATTACGATGACGGTTATATTTATAAATGTACCCATAATGATTCCTCATTTTAAGCGAAGAGCCTCAAAACTAGGCTGCCGCCCTGATATATTATGAAGGTGACGAACCACGCTACGCATGCCTGGAAGATAAACGTGAAGGCAGTCCATTTTGCCGAATTCATCTCACGTCTTACGGCGTTTACCGCTGCAACGCAGGGGATAAAGAGCAGGATGAACACCATGAAGGAATATGCTGAAAGGGGAGTGAATACTCCCTGCAAAACCCCTGATAAGGCTCCCAGAGCGTCGCCTCCAGTACCGTAGAGGATGCCGAGGGTGCTTACCACCGATTCGCGGGCGATAAGTCCGCTGAGTATTGCCACTGCCGACTGCCAGTTGCCGAAGCCCAGAGGAGCGAATATGGGCGCAATAAAGCTGCCGATTACGCCGAGTATGCTTTCGCCGCCGTTTTCAACGTGGGTAAGTGAAAAGCTGAAATACTGGCAGAACCAGATTATTACGCTCGCTCCCAGAAGTACGGTGGCGGCCTTTGAGAAGAAATCCTTTACCTTTTCCCAAAGGTGAAGACCCAGGGTTTTGGCTGTGGGAAGTCTGTAAGGGGGAAGCTCCATTACAAAGGGAGCGTGTCCGCCCTTAAGGACGGTTTTCTGAATGATAAAGGCGCAGATAATGGCGATTATAAGGCCGAGGATATATATGGAAAGAACGGCCAGACCTCTGTTTTTTGAGAAAAACGCCATTATGAAAAGGGAGTAAACGGACATCTTCGCGCTGCACGACATAAAGGGCGTGAGCATTATGGTAAGGCGTCTGTCCTTTTCGTTTTCAAGGGTCCTCGAGGCCATGACGGCGGGCACCGTACAGCCAAAGCCCATGAGCATGGGGACGAAGGATTTGCCGGAAAGTCCGATGCTGTGAAGGGCTTTATCCATTATGAACGCAGCTCTTGCCATGTATCCGCTGTCCTCGAGAATGGAGAGGAAGAAGAAGAGAAGGAAAATCTGCGGGAAGAAAGACAGGACCGCGCCGAGACCTGCGATAATGCCGTCGCATATGAGACCGACCGCCCAGTCGGCAGCCCCGAAGGATACCATTGAGTCCCTGACGATTCCCGCAAACTGAACGTTGATGAGATTATCTACAAGGTCAGTCAGTGCGGAGCCTACGGCGCCGAAGGTTATGTAGAATATAAGGCCCATAAGTGCAAAAAAGAGGGGGATAGCGAGATATTTGTTTGTCACTACCGAGTCGATTTTATCTGAGAGAGTCATGTGGCCGTCCTCCAGGGTGCGCTTGACGGCTTTCTCCCTGACATCGCAGATGAATTTGTATTTCTGGTCGGCAATGACCATTTCACGGTCTATTTTGTTTGTCTCAAGTTCCAGCACGATTGATTCAAGGCAGTTGAGCTGAGTGTCGGATAAATCGAGGGCTTCCAGTGTGGGAGCATCACCCTCAATAAGCTTTACCGCCGACCAGCGCAGAGGCTGCTTTTTTTCAAGGCAGGTTTTCGAAATTATTGATTCTATCTGCTTTACGGCCGCCTTTACGTTTCCTGTGTAGATTTCGAGGGGACGGCTGTTGTGCTTATCGATATGAGAGCCCTTGTCTCTGGCATGAATGACCTCATGCTCCGCAGTTTTGAGAAGCTTCTGTATGCCCGTTCCTTTGCTTGCGGAAATGGGCACAACCTTTATGCCCAGCAGCGCGGAAAGCAGAGAAAAATCTATCGTTTCCTTGCGTTTTTCCAGCATATCCACCATGTTGAGTGCGATGACCATGGGACAGCCCAGTTCGGCTATCTGCAAGCTTAAATAGAGGTTTCTTTCAAGATTGGTAGCGTCTACGATATTTATGATAAGATCAGGCTTTTCGTCTATGAGATAGTTTCTTGTGACTATTTCTTCCATTGAATAGGGAGAGAGGGAGTAGATTCCGGGCAGGTCCACTATGGTAGCGTTGCTGTCGCCTATGTTTATCTTACCCTCTTTTTTCTCAACTGTGACGCCGGGCCAGTTGCCCACATACTGGTTGCTGCCCGTGACGGCGTTGAAGAGAGTTGTTTTGCCGCAGTTGGGGTTGCCTGCGAGAGCGTATCGGTATGACATCAGCCCTCCACCTCAATTCTTATATCCTGAGCCTCTGATTTTCTTATGCTCAGCTCATATCCTCTTACGTTTATTTCAATGGGGTCGCCCATGGGAGCGGTTTTTCGCATCACTATGACCGCGCCGGGGGTTATGCCCATATCTATAATGCGTCGTCTTATGGCTCCCGAGCAGCCTAAAGATTCTACGATCCCTTTTTCTCCGGGTTTCAATTTATCAACGGTTTTAATCAAAATAAAGCACCTCCGCACAGCTTGGGTTAAGTTTTAGCTAAACCCCACATTCTAAAAAATTATAGTACACATATACTTTAAAGTCAATGTTAGCCGAGGGTAATTTGCAGGCTGATTTTTCCTGTTGACCTTTTTAATGAATAATATTATGATTGATAAGTAAAGTTGAGTTATGCGAGGCTGAATCAAAATGAATATACTTATAATCGGAGCCGAAACGGCTTTGGGAAAGGCTGTTATGTACCTTTGCCCTTCAAGGGGATGCAAGGGAACGGCCTGTGATATAACTTTTGAGCAGAGTGATAATATTGATGAATATATCGAAAGGGCAAATGCCGATTGCGTAATGTTCTGCCAAGCATACATGCCTTCTGACGAATCCGAGGGCGAAAGGGAAAAGGCAGATGAAATAAACTGCAAAAGAGCCGAAAGGGCTGCTGCTGCGGCAGAAAGGATCGGCGCAAAATTTATCTATGTAAGCACGGATTTTGTATTTGACGGTTTTGAGAAAGTCAAGCGCAAGCCGATGTCGCAGGCAAATCCCATAAACGCCTTCGGTTCGTGCAAGCTTGCGGGAGAAAAGGCCTGCACAGAAAAGTGCTCAAGGACCTTTATTGTGCGCACAAGCCGCCTTTACGGAAAGGGCGAGGATGATTATATCGGACGTGTTTTAAAATGCATGAAGCAGGGAAGGAGCGTTGAAGCCCCCTATGACCGTTTGGCTTCACCGACATATGTAAAGGATCTTGCCGTACTTCTTTTGGAAATGGCCCAAAGCCAAAAATACGGCGTTTACCACGGGGTCAATGAAGGGTATTGCAGCCTATATGAAATGGCTTTGGAGATCAAGCGCTTGTGCGGGTATTCGGTTTCGGTGCTGCCTGTAAGGGGGGACGGATTTGCCCAATTCAAACGGGAGCCTGCCTACTGTGTTCTGGATACCTCATGCCTTGACGGCAAATTCCGCCGTCTTCCGCCCTGGAAGGATGCGCTTATGCGCTATCTTGAGGATGAAGGCGAGCTTCTTTGGTGAGCAAGTATACAAGAAAACGAATTTTTAAACGGCGTAAGGAAGTGCGCGAGCGCGGACTTGCGCTTTTTTTATTGTAAAAAACCATGCTCTGATATTTGTATAATATGGATAGTTTCTTTTAGATTAAAATTCGGAAAGAATACAGCACAAATTTCGAATTTAAAAATAATATCGAAAAAATTACGGCATATTTCGTGAAAATTAAAAAATATATTAAAAAACTCCTAAAAATCAAAATTAAGTGGCGGAAATTAAATTTGTGCTAAATATATATATTGATATTGAATTACTGAAAAAGCTTTGATATAATATTCATGGTTAATGTCAAAAGAACATAGTTTAAGGGAGGAAGAAGAATGAGTAAGTCGGTTGTAGCTGTAATCACCGCGCTCGTTTTAATTACGATCGCAGCCTTCGGCGGATACACATATGTACAGGGCGTTGTATACAACGAATACAATGTGAGAAACTATGAGGTTGAGACGACCGTAAACGGTGACGAAACCACACTGGTATTTACCCTGGACAAAAACGAGGCCTATGAAAACACGAGGTACGATAAGCAGACCACTCTTCCCGATGAGTTCGGCAATGAGCTTTACGGTTCGGTTACGATAAGACCCGAGCCCACAAAGAACAATGACGGAACTTATGCTTTGGATGAGGACGGAAATTATCAGTACGGCGACTGGACAAAACTTGGCTCTGCCGGTGATGACGAGTCAGAGATGAGCTTTGGCGAAGCCATGCAGCTGGTTCGTGAAGGCAAGACGACGGACACTGTATTCTATGAGTACAGCTATGAGGATGCCGGAGATAAGGCGATTTTGACAGTGGTTATAAAGGGATATGAATTTAAAGACGGCGATAACATACATATCGAGGTCGATAACGACATAACCTTTGCCGGCCTTAAGATCCACAACAACTCTCTTGCCCTTACAAACGTTGAGTTTAAGGACGGAAAATTTACAGAGGTCAAAAACATGTTCGTAAACAGTCAGCTTGACGCCGAATAATGTAGTGAGGTGAAAGATTATGGAAAAAAATACAGCTGTTCAGCAGCCTGCCGCCATGAAGAAGTATCTTAGAAAATCCGAACCCATTACATATGCGCTGAGCCTTTTCGGCCTTGCCATGATCACGGGGTGGGTACAGGGCTATTCAAAGACCTTCTTTATTGACTTTGCTTTAGGCGATTCGGGACTTCCGACTCCCGCTATCACGGCGATCGTAGCGGCCCTTTTCTTCGTAGCGAGGATTATAAGCGCCGTGTGCGATATCGGAATCGGATATCAGATAGACAGAACTCATACAAAATGGGGTAAGCTTCGTCCTTGGATACTTTACTCCTCGGTACCGCTTTTCCTTTCTACAATTTTGCTTTTCGTTGCTCCGAGAACCGGAAACGTAATGTTTACAATCATCTGGATTTACGCTCTCTACATTGTTTTTACGATCGTAGGCAGCGGTGTTGAAAACCCTCTGAACTGCTTCGGAGCCGTTTCAACCCCCAACCCTGAGGAGAGAGGAAGCTTCCTTTCCTTTGCCAGCATCGCCAAGGCCGTCGGCCAGCAGGGCGGTATGGTTGCCCTTCTCATTATCGGTATCATCTTTAAGGCTAAGTACGGCCACCACATAGACAAACAGGAGTATACCATCGCGGCTATCATCTGTGCGTTCCTCGGTATAGTTCTTGTTATGCTCGCGTTCTTCAACAACAGAGAGCGCGTTCCCTACACAAGTGAAAAGACAAACATTGTGGAATCACTTAAAGTTGTTTTCACAAACAAGAACCTTCTTATGGTTGCCATTACAAAGCTTACGGGCTTCGGACGCGGCGTTTATTCCGCAGTTTCGGTTTACATCGCCGTTTACCTTCTGGGCAGCAAGGATATGAACCTGGGACTTATGCTTCCCATGGGCATCGGTACTGCCGTAAGTATGCTTATTGTTAACTTCCTGCTCAAGAAGATGTCTACAAAGAAGATTTACATAAGCTTCTGCCTCTACGGTGCTTCAGCCCTTACCCTTCTCTTTATCTTCACTCAGATAGTCGGCTTCAACGGACTTAAAGAGAATCCGATTTATCTCGTAATATTCCTTTGCCTTAACTTCCTTATCGGACTTCAGCACGGCAATACGAACCTTACACCCAACATCATGATTGCGGACTGCATAGATGAAATCGAGCTTAAGACAGGCAAGAGAGTTGACGCTCTTTGCTATTCCGGCGTAAGCCTTTTTGCAAAGATCGCAGCAGCTCTTACGGACTCCTTCGGCGTTTTGCTCATCGGCTGGACGGGATACATCGCCGCAACGGGCGGTACCTACGGCCCCCAGTCAGACGCAACACTTAACAAGTTCCTTATTATCTATACAATTATTCCTGCGGTATTCGTAATCTTCCAGGGAATGCCCATTCTCTTCTATGATCTTGTAGGCGAGAAGAAGAAGAGGATAACTGAGCAGCTTATTGCAAAGCGCGGAGTTAAGGAAGACTGATAAAAACTGAGCTCCTGCCTCCGGTAAAACGGCGGCGGGAGTTTTATTTTAATAAACTTTGACGGAAGGTGTATCAATGAGCAATTTAAAGAAGTTTTCGGAATATGTGCCCGTATGGGGGCCGTACTCAAAAAAGTATATGGGTGTTTCCCGAATTGTTGACGAAAGCCGCAAGGAGGGCGTGCGTTTCGATTTCGTAATTCACCCCACCGTTGCCAATACCAACGTGCCGGTGCCGAACGTGACTTTCCCCTCAAACTATCACCCCTGGACATGCAACAAGGACATGACTCATTTTTCTTACAGGTATGACCTTGAGTGGAAGGATCAGGTTTATGCAGATGTATCCTTCACGAAGATAAACGACGAGGCCTTCCTTGTGAGAACCGAGTTTGTCAACAATACGGAGCTTTGCCAGATCTGCCTCGAAAACATTTTCTCCGCTTTGGAGTATCCCTATCCCCAGCACTGCAAGGTTTCCCTTCCCGATAAATGCCTTTTCTTTGACGCTCAGGACTACGCTTCCTTTGATTATGCGGTTACAAGGCCCTGGGATATGGAGAACCCCGACGGCATGGAGAAGGGCGTGTTCATCGACCCTCTTTTCCACGGCAGAAAGGGCCTCGGCGACAGGATAGACAACGCCCATGTACACTTTCTCGGACTCAAGCCCTTCGGCTGCGAAAAGGGAGACAGGGCGGAATATAAAGTTAAGAGCGAGTATGATTTTGAAAATCCCGTCCTTGCCGTGCGCTACAGGACGGTGGGCGAGGGGGATAAAGCGGTTTTCGCCCTTAACGGCAGAGAGATTGATTTTGAGAAAAGCGACAGCCTCACCTTTAAATATATCCCCATGGGTAAAATTTCAAAGGGCTCAGTAGTGTTTGAACTGGTTTCTCAGGGAGGAGCAGGCGTCGAATTTGACTTTTTTGCAGTTGCGGAAAAAGAGGATATTGAGAGCGTGACCGCCGAGACGGTGCTCTATGAGAGAAAGCCCGAAATCGATCAGGAGGAGACCGATAGAGGCTTCAGGGAGATCCTCACATACGGAGAGATCGGACAGACCTACTGCGTTATGACCCATAACAAAAACACGAGAACGAGAGAGCTTGAGACAGGCGTTCTCGAGGACGCCCTAATTTCCCGCGTCTCCAACAGCGATATAACCTTCGATGAGCTTACCCGTACATTTACAGGTTCCTTCTCGCCTAAAAAGAGCGACGAAGGCTTTTATCAGAACACCATTGTCCACTCCCTTTACATTAAGCCCGGTTCAAGCCATATTGAATATGTGGTTGTAAGCAAGGACAGGTTTGAGCCTCTTTCCGACGAGGAATACGAGCGCATCTACAACGAGGGCAAGGCCACTTTAAAGCCTCTCGGATATAACAAAGAAGGCGAGCAGTATACTCTCAGCAATGAGATACTTAAAGCAACTCTCCTTACAAACGTTGTCTATCCCATTTACCGCCACGGCGACTATATAGTCCATCACACTCCCGGCAAGAGATGGGACTGCCTCTATACATGGGACAGCGGATTTATCGCTCTCGGCCTTTTGGAAGCTGAGCCGAAGCTTGCCGAATATGTTCTCGACACATATCTGAGCGAAACAGACAACAAGGACTTTGCTTTCCTGCATCACGGTTCACCCGTGCCCGTACAGTTCTACCAGTACCTTGAAATGCTCAAGAGGGAGAACGACAAGACAAATCTTTATTCCTACTACGACCGCGCCAAGCAGTATTACAGATTTATGGCGGGCAGGACCCACGGCTCCACTACCGCGAAGTTCAAAAGCGGCATGACCACCACCTATGACTATTTCTATTCTTCAAGCGGTATGGATGACTATCCCGCCCAGGCTGCCATGATAGAAGAGAAGATCGAAAAATACGCCTGCCCCTGTATTTCTTCGAGCCAGGTTATCAGAATCGCAAAGATAATGAAGATGATAGCGGCGGCTTCGGGCCACGATGAGGATATCGCCGAATACGACGCAGATATCGCAAAGCTCACGAAGGCTCTCAACGACAACGCTTGGGACGAGGAGGCCGGTTATTACAGCTACGTCCTTCACAACGACAGCGGCGAGCCTGAGAAATTCTTCAGAACCGATGACGGCGAAAACCTCAACAAGGGCATGGACGGAATTTATCCCCTTATTGCGGGCGCCTGCCCTGAGGACAGAAAGCGGCGAGTTCTCGGACACATTATGAACGAAAGAGAAATGTGGTCAAATGTGGGCGTAAGCGCCGTAGACCGCTCAGCAGGATATTTCAAGCACAACGGCTACTGGAACGGCAACGTCTGGTTTTCACACCAGTGGTTTATCTGGAAGACCATGCTGGATCTCGGCGAAACGGACTTCGCCTTCAAGATTGCCGATACGGCTCTCAACGCATGGAGAAGAGAGGTTGACCACTCCTACTACACCTTCGAGATGTTCAACATCGAGTCTGAGCGCGGCGGCTGGTTCCACAATTTCGGCGGACTTTCGGCTCCCATCAACGTCTGGGCAAACGCCTACTATAAGCCGGGAGTGTTCACAAGCGGTTTCGATATGTGGGTAGAAAACCGTTCCTTCAATGAGGATAACACATATTTTACCGCAAAGTGCCGCTATTTCGGAAACAACGAAAAATGTGCCGTTGTGGCGGTCATGAACGACATGTACGATTATAAAGTTACGGTAAACGGCAGAGAGGTTCCTTTCATCGAGAGGAAGAAAGGCGCTCTGGAGATAAGCCTCGACACCGCAGAAAAGGATATTACCGTTGAAATAATCAGAAAGTGAGTATCTGAAATGAGCGAAGAAAGAATTTACGGCAGAAAAAATGCGCCATTAAAGATTCAGATTATAACGGACCCTCATTATTACTCAAGAACCATAGGCACCGAGGGCAAGGCATATAAAAAGGCGGAGTCAAAGAGCCAGAAGGTCATCAAGGACTCCGACCTGGTAATAGCCACGGCTTGGGATATGCTCTGCGAGGATACCTCCACGGATATCGTCCTCCTTGCGGGCGACACCACCAAGGATGGTGAGATAGCAAGTCATCAGGAGTTTATCGAAAAGCTCCGCGAGCTCAAAAGCAGAGGAAAAAGAGTATACGTCATCACCGCCACCCACGACTATCAGGAGGACGGCCTTACCGACGGCTACAAGGGCGACGAGAAGATAAAGGTGCCTGCGGCCACAAGGGATATGCTCTGTGATATGTATTACGAGTTCGGTCCCAATGAGGCTATTTCTCATCATCTTCCTTCCATGTCCTATGTGGTTCAGCTCTGCGACGGATACAGGCTCTTTGCCCTCAACGATGACAGGGACGTGGACGACGACGGCCCTGCCAGCAGCGGTTTCAGCGAGAGCTGCAAAAGGTGGATTCATGAACAGATTGAGGACGCTCAGAAAAATGACCAGTTTATTATCGCCATGACACACCACCCCATGATCGCTCCGTCGCCCTTCTATGCCATAATCGGCAAAGGCGACCTTCAGGGTCATCACGACGAGAACGTGGAGGATTTTGCTGACAGGGGAATAAACTGTATTTTTACGGGACATACCCATATCCACGATATCTCCTTTAAGAGAACGGAAAAGGGAAACATTTTCTACGATGTTTCGACAGCGGCTCTTGTGGGCTATCCTCCCACAATGAGGACTGTGGTTTTTGACCCTGCCAATGAAAAAATTACCGTAGACACTCAGTATATCGAGCAGGTAAAGGGTCTCGATACCGACGGAAAGACCTTCCCACAGTACATAAAGGATTTCTTTATCGGCATGATAGGTGAGGTTCTCTGGGCGGCGGGCAACGATATAGACCGCCTTGCAGAAATGACCGACGCCTTCAGCGTTCCCGGCGAGAAGGTAAAGAAATTAGGCATTATCATTAAGCCCATAGGCAAATTCCTCAATAGCCTTACAATCGGCAAAATCGGCAAGTGGACCAAGGCCGAGACAGGACTCAAGCCCGAAGATTTTGAGGATATCAAAGACAGAAAAGTCCTCGATTTTATCCTTGAAGCCGTCACAAACCTTTACGGCGGCGACGCACCCTACACTCCCGACACCAGGGAATATAAAATCGCCATGGGTCTTCTGAGCATCATAGACTCCTTCCTCAACACCATCGGCCTTAAGCTCGGAAAGCTTCTCAAGGGCTGCGAAAGCGCAAGCTCACTGGTGGAGCCCCTTCTCTACAACGCGGGCATATGCGATGAAAAAGCGGAGCTCAGGCTCTTCCCCCTTTACAGGGAGAAGAATCCGAACCCTGAACTGATTGAGGAAGAGAAAAATAAGAAATATGAAAAAACGGTCAAAAAGAGTAAAAAGGGCCCGTGGCTCCTTGCAGCTCTTATAATCCTTGCAATCATTCTCATAGCCGTTGTACTGGGCATCATCTGCCTTATTGTCTGGGGAATAGTCGCGCTCGTCCAGCTCCTTATCCCCGGGGCGATAATTCCCTTTTTCCCCTTGTTTTAACCTGAGTTTTTAAGGAGGGTAAAGCTTATGAAATTATATAAAGCCGAAGATTTCGGAGCCTTGGGAGACGGAAAGACAAACGACGCTGCTTACATACAGAAGGCCATTGACACATGCAGCGAAAACGGCGGCGGAAGGGTGGTTCTCGAAAGCGGAAAGGTCTATTATTCCGACTCCGTAAGCCTTAAAAAAGGCGTTGAGCTCCACCTTCAAAAGGGAGCGGTGCTGAAGGCCACTTCCGATATAGAGGGATATATAAGACCCTGCAATATGATAAACGACCCCAGGACGGCCCTTGTGGGAAACCCCGTAACGGGAAAGCCCAGCTTTGTATTTATTTACGGATATGAAGCAGACGGCGCATCAATAACGGGAGAGGGAACAATCGACGCCAACGGACACAGCTTTGTAAACCGCAAAAGCCAGTATTATGTAACGGGCGACTTTTATCCCCGTCCCACAGTCATCTATGTGGAAAACAGCAAGCACATCAGCTTTAAGGACATCACCATAAAGGATGCTCCCTTCTGGACCCTTCATCCGGCGGGCTGCTACGATGTGGAGATTGACAAAATCAGAATCCTCAACGATCTGGACGTTGCCAACAGCGACGGCATAGACCCGGACCACTGCTGCAACGTAAGGATTACAAACTGCCACGTTGAGTGCGCTGACGACTGTATCTGCCTCAAGGCTTCAAAGGGCAACAGCGAATACGGCCCCTGCGAAAACATAATCATTTCGGGCTGCACACTCGTCTCCACTTCGGCAGCCATAAAAATCGGCACCGAGGGAGTCGGAGATTTCAGAAATGTTATAGTGGATAACTGCATAATCAGCCGTTCAAATCGCGGGCTGTCCATTCAGATAAGGGACGGCGGAAACGTTGAAAACGTCAGCTTTTCAAACTGCATCATCGAGACCCGCCGCTTCTGCTCCGACTGGTGGGGCACCGCCGAGCCGATTACCATAACCACCTTTAACCGCGATGAAAACACAAAGAGCGGCAAAATCAAAAACATCCGCTTCTTCAACATCACCGCAAAGGGAGAAAACGGCGTGCTCATCCACGGCAACGGCGAAAACTATATTGAGGACGTAACTTTTGAAAACTGCTCCGTTGAGGTTACGAAAACCTCAAAATGGCCCTGCGGCTGCTATGACCTGAGGCCCTGCATAGATTACGGCGTTGAAAAATACGACAACGCAGGTTTCTTTATAAGGTACGGCAAAAACATTACCATTTCAAAGACAAAGATGCTCTGGGGCAATGTCTGCGATACATACAGATACGCGGTAGACGCCGACAATACGGAGAATCTTGTGTTTGACCGCTTTACGGGCAGGGGAGCTTTCGGCTCCTGCGCCGCAGGCGTTGTAAACGGAAAAGAAGCAGAAAGCTTCTGAGGCTGAACAGCCGACAGACAAAAGAAAAGCTGCCGCGGATTTTCCGCGGCAGCTTTTTTGCATACCTTTTAAGTTTCGGGCTCTGAATTATTCTTCCCCGTCAAAATCAAAATCGTTGAGGAAATCTCTGAGAGCTCTTGCCTCATCGAAATTCAAAGTAATGCCCTTTGCCATCTTGGAGTGGTCGGGAGCCCACTCTCTCAGGTCGAACTTGGGCGCTCTGTCGTTCCAGCTCACAAGGTTTACTTCCTTTGTCCAACCCTTGGGGTTTTCGGAAAGCACGCCGATTTCCTGTGTTATCTCATATTTGATCTCTGCCATGGTAAAAATCCTCCTCATCATTATACGTTGAACCTGAACAGAACTATATCTCCGTCCTTCATTACATATTCCTTGCCTTCGCTTCTTACAAGACCCTTTTCCTTTGCGGCCGCCATGCTTCCGCATTCCATAAGATCGTCGTAGGCGATGACCTCCGCTCTGATGAATCCTCTTTCAAAGTCGGAATGTATTTTTCCCGCCGCCTGAGGAGCCTTGGTTCCTTCCCTGATTGTCCAGGCGCGAACCTCAGGTTTTCCGGCGGTAAGGTAGGAGATAAGTCCCAAAAGGTGATAGCTGCTTTTAATGAGTCTGTCGAGTCCGCTCTTTTCCAGACCCAGTTCGCTGAGGAAAAGCTCCTTTTCCTCTTTTTCAAGGGGAGCTATCTGGGCTTCCAGCTCCGCACAGATAGGCAGAACCTCGGAGCCCTCCTCCTGAGCGATTTTGCGCACCGCATTAAAACGCTCGTTTGTTTCGATGTTATTCATAAAGTCCTCTTCGCTCATGTTGCAGGCGTAGATGACGGGCTTTGAGGAGAGGAGAGCCACGGAATCCATAACGGCTTTTTCGTCCTCGTCGCACTCGAGAGAACGGGCGGAAAGTCCCTCCTCAAGATGCGCTTTCAGCCTTTTAAGGAAATCGACCTCTTTTGCCAGGGACTTGTCGCCCTTCATGGCCTTTGAGGAGCGGTCAATTCTTCTTTCGGCCATTTCTATATCGGAGAGGATAAGCTCAAGGTTGATCGTCTCAATGTCTCGTGCTGGATTTACGCTTCCCTCAACGTGGATGATGTCGTCGTTGTCGAAGCAGCGCACCACATGGATTATGGCGTCAACCTCACGGATGTGAGAAAGGAACTTGTTTCCGAGACCTTCTCCCTTTGAGGCGCCTTTGACCAGACCCGCAATGTCCACAAACTCGATTGTGGCGTGGGTGGTTTTATCGGGCGAATACATTTCGGTGAGCTTATCGAGTCTTTCGTCGGGAACGGCCACTACGCCAACGTTTGGCTCAATGGTACAGAACGCATAGTTGGCCGACTGGGCACCCGCGTTGGTGATTGCGTTGAACAAAGTGCTCTTGCCGACGTTGGGCAATCCTACGATACCTAATTTCATATATCTCTACATCTCCTTAAAAAATGCCGTATTTACAAGGTTTTTCGCACTTTGGCGTTTTGGCGGCTACGCCATTTTTACGCCATTTGCGCATCGACTTGTATTAAGTTATATCAACATACGCTGCTGAGCTGAAATTGCTTGACCGCCTGATCCAGCGTTTCATCGGTCACATGGACATACCGATCCATTGTGGTTTTGATGCTGGCGTGTCCCAGCAGCTTTTGCAGCACTTTTGGCTGCATTCCGCTTTCAATCGCACGGGTTGCATAAGTGTGGCGCAGCGCGTGCATACAAAAGCGATTGATCCCCGCTTCATCGCAAAGCTTATAGAGGTGGGTATCATAGGAACTGTTTTTCGCCGGTTCCCCTGTGCGCCAGTTGATAAAGACCAGATCATGCATCACAAGCCGGGAAGTAACGCCGGTGCGCCTATCCATATATTCCAGCGTTTGCGACAGAAGCGGGGCTTCTTTTCTACCGCTTCGGCTATCCCATACATCTTTCAGAATGTCATACGCTTTATCCGTCAAAGGAATGGTGCGATAGCTTTGCTGAGTTTTGGGAGGCCCGGCACGCCAAACTTTCTGTGCGTGACGAAACTCCAAGGTCTTGTTCACCGTAAGCGTCCGGCGCTCAAAGTCGATTGCGTCCCATGTTAGGCCAATCATTTCCCCGGTGCGCAATCCCGTTTCAAGGATGAGCGCATACTGGTTGTAATTGTGGGAGCGCCGTGCTGTTTCGAGAAATAGGCGCTGTTCCTCCCGCGTCAGATAGTGAATATCATCCACAGCGCGAACAGGCTTTGTAAACCGAACGCCATCCATGGGGTGCTTTGCAATCAGGTCGTTCATCTTCGCCGCCTTAAA
>CASDTR010000061.1 GCA_949283785.1 uncultured Oscillospiraceae bacterium | reverse complement strand
TTGTCCTTAATTTAACCCATAAAAAATGGTTCAAAACGGGTCAGACTATGCCAAAACAGGGCAAACAATCTGAAAAGGAAAAACCCCGAAAACCGCATGGTTTCGGGGTTTTTGAGCTGTTTTGAACTAAAATTATCGCTTGCTGAACTGCGGAGCGCGACGGGCTGCCTTGAGGCCGTATTTCTTTCTTTCCTTCATTCTCGGGTCACGAGTAAGGAAGCCGGCCTTCTTGAGAGCGGGGCGAAGAGCCTCGTCGTACTGAAGAAGGGCACGGGAAAGACCGTGACGGATTGCGCCTGCCTGGCCTGTAACTCCGCCGCCGTTTACACGGCAAACAATGTCAAACTTCTCAGTTGTGCCTGTGAGGGCAAGAGGCTGACGAACAATAAGCTTAAGGGTTTCAAGTCCGAAATAATCGTCGATATTTCTGTCGTTGATTGTTATGTTACCTGTTCCGGGATAAACACGAACTCTTGCGACAGATTTCTTTCTGCGGCCTGTACCGTAGAAATAGGGATTTGTATCGTACATTTCATCTGCCTCCATTCATTAAAATGCCCACTCTTCGGGCTTCTGGGCTGCCTGAGTGTGCTCAGCGCCCTTGTATACTCTGAGTCTGCGCATTGCATTGCGGCCGATTGTGTTGGCGGGAAGCATTCCCTTAACGGCCTTCTCAACAGCGAACTCGGGCTTTGTCTTCATAAGAGTACCGTACTTGACCTCTTTGAGGTTGCCGATATATCCGGTGTGACGGTAATACATTTTCTGCTCTAATTTGTTGCCTGTAAGGACAACCTTCTCAGCGTTGATGATAATAACGGAATCTCCGCAGTCAACGTTGGGAGCAAATGTCGGCTTGTGCTTTCCGCGAAGAAGAGCGGCAGCCTGAGCTGCTACGCGGCCGAGGGGCTTATCAGCTGCATCAAGCACATACCATTTACGGGTGATTTCGCCCGCTTTAGGCATATAAGTTGACATAAACTTAACCTCCAATATTTCTAATAACTTTTTTCGTTGCCCGATTATATTACCACAGTGCAAAGCACATGTCAACACCAAATTTTTGATTTTTTAATTTAGATTTTAAATGCTCTTGTTTTCTCTCGTTTTCTCCGTTTTTCATATCAAATACTCGTTAATGAAAAACGAAAAAAATTTTAACACTTTATCCATATGAATTTAAGCCCTTTTATGGTATCCTATTTTTACGGAAGGGTTGATCATATGCAGAAGCTTCTGGGCTACGTTCGATGTGCCCTTGATAAATATAAAATGATAGAAGAAGGCGACCGTATCGCCGTAGCTGTTTCGGGGGGCAAGGACAGCGTCGCGCTCCTTGCTGCTTTAGGAATGATAAGGCGTTTCTATCCCGTTCACTTCACACTGACCGCAATAACAATAGATCCCTGCTTCGGCGGAACTGAAACGGATTATTCCCCCATTGAAAATCTGTGTAAGGATATGGAGATCCCCTACATAATCAAAAGGACCGAACTCGGCACAATTATATTTGAAACGAGAAAAGAAAAGAATCCGTGCAGCCTGTGCGCAAGGATGCGCCGCGGATTACTGCACGATACGGCAAAGGAAACGGGCTGCAACAAAATAGCCCTCGGGCATCACCTTGACGACGCGGCGGAGACCTTTATGATGAACCTTTTCAGCGGCGGAAGGATTTCCTGCTTTTCACCCGTTTCATATCTGTCGCGCAAAGACCTTTATATGATACGGCCCCTTGTTCTCGCAAGGGAAAGCATAATCACCTCAGCAGCAGAGAGAAATAATCTGCCCGTAGTAAAAAGCCGCTGCCCTGCCGATGGCGTTACACACCGCCAGAAAATGAAGGATTTTTTAGTATCAATGGAAAAGGATTATCCTGGTATTCAGGAGAAAATTGTTTCAGCAATGACCTTTGCGGATATTGACCGCTGGGGCGAAACAAATTCAAGTACTTAAATTCAAATACAAAATAACACATTAAAAAACAGACTCTAAGGAGGTCATTTCTATGTTCTGCAGAAACTGTAAAGCACACATCGACGACGGTTCCCTTTTTTGTATGCACTGCGGTGCACCTCAGGGAGATTCCGGCGTAAATCCCCCGCCCTACTATAACGCTCCCGTACAGGAAAAAGTAGATCCCGTCTATAAGATCGGCAGCTTCGTACTCGGTCTTTTTGCCATACCCACAGGATTTATCTCTGCCATTATCGCCCTTGTATTCTATGTGGTATATAAACCTGACCACCCAAAGAAAGCGTCCGAAGTGGGCAAATGGGCGCTGATAGGCATTGCCGCTTCACTTATCCTTTCCGTTCTTTTCGTCATTTTGGGAATACTCTTCGCAACCGGTATTGTGTCCGTGGTAGCTCAGGCATTTTCAGTGGTCATGTAATTTTAAACTATTCAGCAAGCAAAATCCTGTCGGGCAGCTGCCCGACAGGATTTTGCCGTTTTTCTTTTCCGTTATGTTATACTATATATAATGAAAACATATCGGTACTATCCTTTTTTCAACTTTGATATTAGAAAGATCTTCTTTGAAAATCCTCCGCGCTCCGCCTGCTTTTCGGTTTTTATCCTCATCAGCTCCTCGGCGGAATATCCCCTCGCCTGAGCGGCTGCATACACCACCTCTAAAATATCGGCCAGCTCTTCAATTTCCCCGCTCCGACGGTATTCCCGCACTTCTTCGCAGAGCTTTTTATCAAGGGCGCGCAAATATTCCTCATCGCTGAGTATCTGCGTTTTTGGAACATACCCCTCTTTTTCAATCATATCGGGAATGTTATCCCTCACTAATTTTTTATATTTCATGGCCGTTTTCCTTTTCGTTTATATCTGTTTTTCCAAATCAAAAGGACCTGTTTAAACCAATCAAACAGGTCCTTTTTTCACTTTTTACACGATTTTTAAAGCCGAATACCGTTTCAATTCCCTGTCTCTGTCTCCTGCTGATAAAAGCTTTCAATAGCGGTCCACGCAGAATCGGGTTTTGATGTTGTAACCAGTATTATATACTGATCTTTATTGAGAAATATTGTATTTTCAACCTTGTCATACTCATAGCTGTTGAGCACTTCAAATGTTTTAAGCTTCAAATCCAGCCTGTCGCCTATGGCAACCATAACCTCGTCGGATTTGCTTGTATCCGCAAGTCTGAAAACCGCTATCTCATCGGCATCATTCTGTTTTGTACTTGTGTAAACAGTCGAATCGGCAATAAGATCTGGATTAAAACCGAAATGCGTGAGCACCTGAGTGTTGTCAAGAGATGCATAATCGTTCATTCCGATCGACTCTCTTATGGCCTCCGCTATTTCAGCTGTATTGTCGGCTATAATTACCTGAGAACCGTCAACATGAGCTTCGCCTATTCTGCCAAAAAGGTCGCCGAAATTGATAAACGCAATAAGCGCGCAGCCTATCAAAGCCGGAACCGCGACAAAACAGGCTATTACAGCCTTTTTGTTCATAGTCTGTAACTCACTCCATAAACGCAAACTTCAAAGTAATTATATCACTGCATACGTCAAAAATCGTTTCAAAACGGTTACAAAATAGACAAATTTCGTTATTTTCAGTCTCTCGACTTTGTATCTATTTCTTCCTTGAGTGCCTTCAGAAGCTCTTCTACGGCCACTGCACCCTTATCGCCCTGTCCTCTCTTGCGAACTGAAACTGTTCCCGCCGCCTCTTCCTTCTCGCCCACAATGAGCATGTAGGGGATCTTCTGGAGCTGTGCCTCGCGGATTTTGTAGCCTATCTTCTCGGGCCTGTAATCGGCCTCCACTCTGAGACCTCTGTCGAAAAGCTCTTTCTTGACTTTCTCGGCATAGTCGTTATACTTCTCGGAAACGGGAAGTATGCGCACCTGCTCGGGAGCAAGCCACAGGGGGAATGCACCTGCATATTTTTCGATAAGCAGAGCCAGCGTTCTCTCATAGCAGCCGATAGATGTACGGTGGATGATATAGGGATTCTTCTTTACGCCGTCGCGGTCAACGTATTCCATACCGAACTTCTCCGCAAGCATCTGGTCTATCTGGATTGTGATGAGGGTGTCCTCTTTGCCGTGGACATTCTTTATCTGTATGTCAAGCTTCGGTCCGTAGAAAGCCGCCTCGCCTACGCCGATGGCATAGGGAATCTCAAGGTGGTCAAGTATCCTCTTCATCGCTCCCTGAGCCTCATCCCACTGCTCGGGTGTGCCGATATACTTTTCGCGGTCATCGGGGTCCCACTGGGAGAAGCGGTATGAGACATCCTCATAAAGTCCGAGAGTTTTAAGCATGAAGATTGCAAGCTCAAGGCAGTTTTTGAATTCACCCTCAAGCTGCTCGGGAGTACACATGAGATGTCCCTCGGAAATTGTGAACTGACGCACTCTTATCAGTCCGTGCATCTCGCCTGAGGCCTCGTTTCTGAAAAGAGTGGAGGTCTCGTTATATCTCAGGGGAAGGTCGCGGTATGAGCGGCTCTTATTGAGATACGCCTGATACTGGAAGGGGCAGGTCATGGGACGCAGCGCAAATACCTCGTCGTCCTTTTCCTCGTCGCCCAGTACAAACATACCGTCCTTATAGTGATCCCAGTGTCCCGAGATCTTGTAAAGGTCGCTCTTGGCCATAAAGGGGGTTTTCGTAAGAAGCCAGCCTCTCTTCTGCTCCTCATCCTCAACAAAGCGCTGGAGCAGCTGGATGACCCTTGCGCCCTTGGGAAGCATGATGGGAAGGCCCTGACCGATAACCTCGGAGGTCGTAAAGAGCTCAAGCTCTCTGCCCAGCTTATTGTGGTCGCGCTTTTTGGCCTCTTCAATGGCTGCAAGATGAGCCTCAAGCTCCGCCTGCTTCGGGAAGGCGGTACCGTAAATACGCCGGAGCATCTTGTTCTTTGAATCGCCTCTCCAGTAAGCTCCCGTACAGCTTGTAAGCTTGAAGGCCTTTATCTTCGAAAGGTCCATAAGGTGAGGTCCTGCGCACAGCTCAGTGAACTCGCCCTGCCTGTAAAAGGAAATGGGCTCTCCCTTATCGGCGTGCTCCTTTATAAGCTCAACCTTATACGTCTCGCCTTTTTGCTCCATAAGGGCAATTGCATCCTCGGGAGAAAGCTCAAATCTCTCAATGGGAGGATTTTCCTTGATTATCTTCTTCATCTCACCCTCAAGCTTTTCGAGAACCTCAGGGGTAAAGGTAACGTCGGAATCAAAATCGTAATAAAAGCCGTTGTCAACGGCAGGTCCGATAGTAAGCTTTGCCTCGGGATAAAGTCTTTTTACCGCCTGAGCAAGCACATGGGATGCGCTGTGACGAAATGTCTTTTTACCGTCCTCATCGTCAAAGGTAAGTATAGCTACCTCGCAGTCATCTGTAAGCACGGTGCGAAGATCCTTTACCTCACCGTTAATTTTGCAGGCACAGGCAGCCTTGTAAAGCCCCATGCCGAGACTTTTGGCAACGTCGGCAACGGATACGCCGTTTTCATATTCGCGTACCTCTCCGCCCTTAAGAGTTACCTTGATCATTTTATTTCACTCCTTAAAATTAAATATCTTCGTTATTGAAAATATACCGCAAAATCAAAAATGCCCCATCCCGAAAAGGGATGAAGCATAAATACTCCACGGTTCCACCCATGTTGCAGCTTATAACTAAAAAAAACAAAAGCTGCCGCTTTCAGGTCCTGTAACGGGGACGAAACGGCGGAACTTATCGTTTTGCAGCTCACAATCAAAACGCTTCGTACCGCTCTCGGGAGTGGTTGCGGATTCTTTGCAATACGGACGCTTTCAGCAAAACGCGCCCGCTCTCTGAAAAGCAAACGGTGAATACCGCTCTCTCCCTCAACGAGTTAACATATTTTCGAGATAATATTAGCACCAACTTTTCTCCTTGTCAACACCCGTGAAGAGGTTGTTTTTTACATTATAATTTTAAAATTATTCCTTTTCTATGCCCCAGCTGTAAGATACGCCGCCTTCATTTGCAGAATAATCATATTGGTAATAAGTTGCAGTAAGCTTTTTGCCGCTTATTGTCACAACGGAATATCCCGCTGTGTTATCAGGGACATCCATGGCCTTCGAAAACCATGATTCCTCATATTCTTCAAAGGCTTCTCTGTTCTGGCTGCCTGCCGCTCCCGACATAAGATAAACGGGAGCCTGCGGATTTACATAATATGTCGTATTAAAGCCGTTGCCGCTTTCCGTCTTTGTTTCGCATTTTACTACATTTCTGTTTTCATCCATCGGAGGTGTGAGACAGAAAACATGATCATGCCCCTGAAGAACAAGGTCGACGCCGTATTCATTGAAAATTTTTCCCAGCTTTTTCTGCTGTGAACGAGCAACTTTGTTTCTATCCTTATCTGAGCCATACTTGCCGGTTGAATAAAGTGGATTATGAATAGCCACTATTTTCCAAGTCTTATCAGTAGAGGCGAGATCATCCTCAAGCCATTTTCGCTGAGAATATCCTACTCCGCTGCTGTCTGAATCACCTGAAGAAAGCACTGCAAAATGAATATCGCCGTAATCAAAGGAATAATACTGTCCGTTTTCAGTGTCCTGCTTCGGAAGATTGACGGTGGTGTGATTATATTCTATATCGGACGCGCCGTCAAGATAATCTGACCAGTAGGAGTGATTCCCGCTTGTGAGCATAAGCGGAACCGAGGAAACGTAATTCTGAACGCTGCCTATCATCTGACTCCAAAGCTCTTCCCTGCCGCCGTACTGCACCATATCTCCCGTATGAAGTATAAGGTCGAGGCCGTCGCTGCTGCCGTAAGCGTAATCCATAAGCTTTGCCCAAACCCTGCCGTTGTAATCCTCGTCCTGAGTATCGGAAACATGCATAAACGTAACACTTTCGGGAACTTCATCGGCCGTTGTGAACTTATTCTCGTAAAGCTTATCTCCGCGGGAATTAAATATTGCATATGTATATTCCGTATTATAATCTAAATTGTAGAATACGGCTCTGTTTACATACCCGGTATCACATTCATCACAGTACGCGCTAACCTCTTTCTCCTTTGAGGCGGATTCCGCTTTGAATTTCACCACAGGATAATCGGATGTTTCTGTTCTCCATGTAATGCTGTAAGAGTTTGTGCCGCTGTCGTAAAGCGAAAGAATGACGCTTTCCGCCTTTTGGGCAGAGGTTTCCTCTTCGGTGACCGACGTTATTTCAATTTTCGTTTTACCTGTACAGTCTTCCAGAGTATACTGTCCATCCGTAAGCCAGATACGCCGTGAATCAACCGTTATATCCGATATGTATTCGCCTTCCGGCACATGAGCCTTCAGTACTCCCTGCACAACCTGAACCTGAACGCTGCCTTCTGAAATTATTCTGGGTTTTTGAGCATCCGCACCTGAATTTGAACATGCACTCACAGACAGCACAAGAATCAGACACATCACAAAAGCCGATATTCGTTTTTTCATCTCCGTTCCCTCCGCTCTTAATTTTTTACTGCGATCAAATGCCTGTGCGCATATTTTATCACATTGCTTATATATTACAATACATATGGCTGAAATTTTGTAGTATTTAACTTTTCCTGACTTATATCCCGCATTTTTCTCAGTCTGTTCCGATTAGGCAGGATATTTTAATCTTTATCTATTTTATATATCTTTTTGTCCTTTGAGCCCCTTCTGTCATGCAACAGTAACATAACAGACACTTGACATGTTGCGTATATAGTTATAAAATACAATAGATGATGCGGTAATATGCTCAAGCCGCACATTTGTTATTTATTTCAGGACTCTTTCTTTGGATGATTTAACTTTTGATTGCGAAATTAATTTTAAAAGAAGGAGGTGCTGCTTTACATTGGAACCTGTTTATATTATTTTGATTGCGGTTGCTGCCGTTGTGGCAGGAGTTTTAGGATTTGTACTCGGTCAGATACACCGGAAAAAAGTTGCGGAAGCCGCTATCGGTTCCGCTACCGAAGAGGCCACAAGAATCGTCAATGACGCCATTGCTCAGGCCGAGTCTAAGAAAAAAGAAGCCGTTATCGAAGCGAAAGACGAAATCCACAAGCTTCGTACAGAAACAGAGCGAGAACTGCGCGAGAGACGCAGCGAGGTAATGCGTCAGGAACGCCGCAACAACCAGAAAGAAGAAACACTCGACAAAAAAGCTGAAAATCTTGAGAAAAAAGAAAACACACTCGATGAAAAAATCAAGAACGCTGAAAAACAGCTTTCCGAAGTAGAGAGCATCAAAAGAAGTCAACTTGAAGTGCTTGAGAAAATCTCAGGCTTCTCCAAAGAACAGGCGAAGGAATATTTGCTCAGCAACCTTGAAGAGAGCCTTGACCATGAAAAGGCCGTCAAAATCATGGAATATGAGCAAAAGACACGGGATGAGGCCGAAACTCTTGCCCGTGAGGTTATTTCAACAGCAATTCAGCGCTGCGCAGCCGACCATTCGGCAGAGGCCACTGTTTCAGTTGTGGCTCTCCCCAGCGACGAAATGAAAGGCCGCATTATCGGCCGTGAGGGAAGAAATATCCGTGCCCTTGAGACAAGCACAGGCGTCGATATTATTATTGACGACACACCGGAGGCTATCACCCTTTCGAGCTTTGACCCCGTAAGACGTGAAATCGCAAGGGTCGCCCTCGAAAAACTCATTGCCGACGGAAGAATCCACCCCGCAAGAATCGAGGAGATGGTTGACAGAGCCCGCCGTGAGGTGGATATGACCATAAAGCAGACCGGTGAGCGCGCCGTTATTGATTCCGGCGTAAACTCCGTTCACCCTGAGCTTGTAAAGCTCCTAGGTAAGCTTAAATACCGCACCAGCTACGGTCAGAACGTACTCAACCACTCCCTTGAAGTATCATACATAGCCGGACTCATGGCTGCCGAAATCGGAGCCGACGTCAAGCTCGCCAAGCGCGCGGGCCTGCTCCACGATATAGGCAAGGCCATTGACCACGAGGTCGACGGCTCCCACGTTGAGCTGGGCGTTGAGGCGGCTAAAAAGTACAGGGAAAATGAAGGCGTTATCCACGCCATCCAGGCTCACCACGGCGACGTTGAGCCCAAAACTATCGTTGCCTGCCTTGTTCAGGCGGCAGACGCCATTTCTGCGGCAAGGCCCGGCGCAAGACGCGAAAACGTTCAGAACTACATCAAGCGTCTTGAAATGCTCGAGGAAATCTCCTCATCCTTTGAGGGCGTCGAGCGCTCCTACGCCATTCAGGCAGGCCGTGAAGTGCGCATCATGGTCAAGCCCGATGTCATCTCCGATGACAAAATGGTTCTTGTTGCCCGCGATATAGTTCAGAAAATCGAAAATGAGCTTGAGTATCCGGGACAGATTAAGGTCAACATTATCAGAGAGACGAGAGCCACCGATTACGCAAAGTAACTGTTTACAATTTCGCAGCGAGAGGGTATACTTTAATAAGTATACCCTTTTATTTTTTAAGGAAAGAAGGGCTTTAATTTGAACATACTTGCAATCGGAGACGTTGTAGGCGACAGAGGATGTGAGTTTTTACGCTCAAAGCTTCCCGGATTCAAAAAGCTCAAAAATATAGATCTGTGCATAGTTAACGGTGAAAACTCCGCTCAGGGAAACGGCATAACCCCCTATTCCGCAAACCATCTGCTCACAAGCGGCGCCGATATCATCACCACAGGCAACCACGTCTACAGGCGAAAGGAATTTTACGAATTTATAGACGAAAGCGACTGCATAATAAGACCCGCCAATTTCCCCTCTTCCTGCCCCGGTTCAGGCATGGCCGCAGCCGACCTGGGCCGCTGTCAGGCGGCGGTCATAAATATTATGGGCACCGTTTACATGGAGCCTCTCGGCAACCCCTTCAGCTGCGCCGACGAAATGGTAAAGAAAGCCAAGGATAAAGGCTTCAAAATCATCATAGTGGATTTCCACGCCGAGGCCACGGCCGAAAAAAGAGCCATGGGCTTTTATCTTGACGGAAGGGTCTCCGCCATTTTCGGTACCCACACCCATGTGCTCACCGCCGACGCCCAAGTGCTGCCCGACGGCACTGGATACATCACCGACATCGGCATGACGGGACCTAAGCACTCCGTCCTCGGAGTCACCCCCGCCCTCGCCATAGAAAAAATGAAAACCAATATGCCCGTAAGATTTGAAAATCCCGATGCGCCCTGCTATATGTGCGGATGCATATTCAGCATTGACGAAAAAACAGGCAAAGCCCTTTCCGCAGAAAGCGTTTCCATAGAATAAGGAGCTGAGAGATATGAAAAAAACAAAAATTTTGCTTGCCTTTCTTCTGATAATCGCCCTTCTGGCGGGGACTTTTTCCGCCTGTTCAGACGCGGAGACCGACCCCTCGGAAGAAGCCGAAGTTCAGGAAGGACAAAGCTCCTCCGGCACATCTTCAAACGGCGAGATAACACTTTGCTACTCAAAGTCTGACAGTCTTAACCCGTTTTTTTCCCAAGGCATAACAAACCAGATGCTGGCTTACGTCTTCTGCGACCCGCTTTTCAAAGTGGATAACACCTTTACCCCTGCGGCGGTTATTGCCGAAAGCGCCGAAATAAATGACAAGCGCGTCACGGTCACCCTTAAAAGCGTTAAATTCTCAGACGGTTCTTCCGTATCTGCCTCGGACGTAAAATATTCCTTTGACCTGGCCAAAAAATCTACGGCTTACAGCTCCACACTGTCAAATGTAGCCTCGGCAAGCGTATCAGGCTCAAAAGTTGTTTTCACCCTTACTCAGCCTGATAAATATGCCGAAAGCGTACTGACCTTCCCCATTGTAAAATCCGGAACCGCCGACGACAAGGATTCCAAACCTGTCGGCAGCGGAAGATACAAGCTTGAAGGCACTGATCAAAATCCGTTTTTCTCGGTAAATACAAATAATTCCGCAGGCGCTTCCGCCCATTTTAAAACTCTTGCTCTTATAAATCTTCCCGACAGCGACGCCCTTATCAATTCCCTTCAAATCGGAAACACCGACTTTATCTTTGACGATTTAAGCTCCGGAAGCTACAAGCGCATAAACGCCACCGTCAAAGAGGTAAGTCTCAACAATATGGTATTTTTAGGCGTTAACTCATCATTAAACGAATTCCTCGAAATAGACGCTGTAAGACAGGCAATTTCGGCGGCAATAGACAGAAGCGCAATCGCCACCACCGCCTATCAGGGACACGGCGTCGCCTGTGCTCTCCCCTTCCACCCAAGCTGGAAAGAGCTTTCGGCGGCTTCCGTTAACCCCCTGCCTGATTACGACAAGACCGAAGCGGAGACCATTCTCAAGGAAGCGGGCCTCACCGAGAAAAATAACAAAGGTATCCTCCTCTACGACAAAAAGCCCGTAACTCTCAAGCTTATTGTCAACGAAAACAATTCCTTCAGAAACGAAGCCGCCGCTCTCGTTTCCCAGCAGCTCGAAAAAATCGGCTTCGACGTCACGGTTTCCGTCCTCAGCAACGCGAATTATCTGGCGGCCATTGAGAAGGGACAGTACGACCTCTACCTCGGAGAAATCAAGCTTTCCGACAACATGGACCTCAATCCCCTGCTCAAAAAGGGCGGCGCCGCATTCTACGGAGTGAAAACCGACAACGCCGCAATTTCCGCATATGAAAGCTTCCGCTCCTCGGAAACAACTCTGGCTCAGTTCTGCGATACCTTTTCCTCCTCTTTACCCTTTATCCCCCTGTGTTTCAGAAACGGAGTGTGCGCTTACAGCGGCGACATTTCATCAGAGGTCATCTCTTACGACTCTGACAAATTTTATAATATAGAGCAGTGGAGTTAAGCCCTTGATATTTTACCGATAACGTAATATAATAGCGATATATGTATCGCTTCCTAAAAAGGAGGATGAGCTATGGTTAAAATAGAAAATTATCTTGGAACCGTCTGCGTTTCTCAGGATTATTTTTCAACTCTGGTAGGCAATGCCGTCACCACATGCTTCGGTGTTGCCGGTATGGCAAACGGAAACGCGCGCCAGGGTATCCGCTCTTTCTTTTTCAAAAATAAAAACTTTATAGACAAAGGAGTCCTTGTGCGCATGAGCGGGAATTCCCTTGTTGTAGACCTGCATATAATAGTAATTTACGGTCTTAACCTCTCAGCCACGGTAAAAAGCATCGTAAACAAGGTGCGCTATACCGTAGAGGAAGCCACAGGTCTTGAAGTTAAAAAAGTCAATGTCTACATTGACTCAATGAAATCCGAATAACTATATGAGGTGCTGAATTTGATTACCGGAGCTTTGCTTAAAAGCGCATTTATTTCAGGTGCTAACAACATCAACAACAACCGTCAGGCTGTTGACGAGCTTAACATCTTTCCCGTCCCTGACGGAGACACGGGAACAAATATGTCCATGACAATAACAAACGCCGCAAAGGCCGTTTCGGTTCTCAGTGATGACGAACCTGCGGGATCCGTTGCGGAAACAGCTGCTTCCGCCCTTCTCAGAGGCGCGAGGGGCAACTCGGGAGTTATCCTTTCCCTTATTTTCAGGGGCTTCTCAAAAGGTCTCAAAGGGGTTCATGAGGCTGACGGCAAACAGATTGCCGCCGCGCTTCAAAACGGTGTTGACGCTGCCTACAAGGCGGTTATGAAGCCTACTGAGGGAACAATCCTTACGGTCATAAGATGTGCCGCTCAGCAGGCCCGTAAACTGGCAGACGAGGATAACGATCCAGTAAAGGTATGGTCTGCGGCTTGCGAGGGCGCACAGGATGCTCTTATGCGTACCCCTGAACAGCTTCCCGTTCTGAAAACTGCCGGAGTTGTAGACGCCGGCGGTCAAGGGCTTTTACTTATTCTTTTAGGTATGCAGAGCGTTTTTGAGGACAACACGATTATCCCCGGCGAAAATCAGGCGACAACAGCTGCTGCGGCAGAGCCCAAAAATGTGGTTGCTTCCGCCAGCGGCGACATTAAATTCGGATATTGCAGCGAGTTTATCATAAATAAAAATCCGGGATGCACACTTAATCCCCTGAGGCTCAGAGCTTATCTTGAGTCCATAGGCGACTGCGTTGTGGTCGTGGAGGATGATTCGATAATAAAAGTCCATGTACACTCAAATGAACCCGGCAATGTGATTCAGGCCGCATTAAAATACGGACCTTTAGTCAATATCAAAATCGACAACATGCGTTATCAGCACCAGAACGCAGCTTTGGGAACAGGCTCTTCCGAACCGGTAAAGGTAGTCCCCGTAAAGCCGATAGGCTTCACAGCCGTGGCGGCGGGTAGCGGCCTTGAGCAGCTCTTCAGGGATCTCGGCGCCGACGCCGTAGTAAGCGGCGGACAAACCATGAACCCAAGCACCGAAGACATATTAAAGGCCGTTGAAACTGTTCCGGCGGAACATGTTATCGTACTGCCAAACAATAAAAACATAATTATGGCAGCGGAGCAGACCATTCCCCTTTCGGAAAAAAAGGTCAGCGTCCTTCCCACTCGCACCATTCCTCAGGGAATTACCGCCATGCTCAATTTTGACGACACTCTGTCGGCGGACGAAAACCTCAATGCCATGGCCAAGGCGGCGGAAAAGGTCTCTACAGGACTTGTCACCTTTGCCGCCCGAGACAGCGAGGTAGACGGACAGCGCGTCCAGCAGGGACAGATCCTCGGAATGGAAAACGGCAAAATCACCGTTATTGAAAAGGATTTCGTAACCGCTGCCTTCAAGATAACAAAGCGCATGTATAAGCGTGGCTCGTCCCTTATCACAATAATCAAGGGTGAAGACGTCTCCGACGAGGATACGGATAAGCTGGTACAGCAGCTCAGCGATAAGTTTTCGGATGCGGAAGTTTCCGTCATCGACGGCGGTCAGCCCGTCTATTACTTCATAATATCGGTGGAATAATCCCACCTTTGGTTTTCGGCGGCATTCAAATGGATTCATCAAAGGCTATCGGCTTTTCAACAGATATAAAATATTTAAAGGGCGTTGGCAGCAAGCGTGCCGAGCTTTACCATAAGCTCGGCATAGACACTGTAAGCGCTCTTTTGCATTTTTATCCCCGCGAATACGAGGACTGGAGCCGCACCGTTTCCATAGCCGAAGCTCCCTTCGACGAAAAGTGCTGCATCAAAGCAATTGTGGCTCACGACGCCGTCGAGCACAGAATCAGAAAGGGCATGACTCTTTATAAGACGAGCGCGACCGATGGTCAGAGCGTTATGCACATAACCATTTTTAACAACAAATACGCCGCCGCAAGGCTTAAAACGGGAGAAGAGCTATTATTTTTCGGAAAAGTAGGCGGCACCTTCTTAAAGCGGGAAATGAATTCCCCACTCATAGCAAAGGCGGTTTCGGGAGAAAAAATCCGCCCCATTTACAGGCAGACAGAGGGCATTTCCTCAGCTCTTACGGAAAAGCTCACGGCGCAGGCGGTGAACTGCATAAAGGACAACATGCACGACTTTCTGCCGGCGTATATAAGAGAAAAATATGAGCTTATTCCCTACGGCGAGGCTCTTAAAAAAATACATTTCCCCGCCTCCTTCGAGGATATTGAAGAAGCACGCAGGCGTCTTATTTTCAACGAGCTCTTTACCTTGCAGCTGGGAATGATACGCCTTAAAGGCAGAAACAGACAGCAGACCTCATGCACCGTAGAAAGTGATTTTTCCGAGGAATTTTTCTCCCTGCTTCCCTTTTCTCCCACTGGAGCCCAGAGGCGGGCGGTCCAGGACGCGGTCAGGGATATGTTCTTATCCGTACCCATGAGCAGGCTCATTCAGGGCGACGTAGGCTCGGGCAAAACTGCCGTTGCCGCAGCGGTCATATACACGGCGGCAAAAAACTCCCTGCAAAGCTCCATGATGGCGCCTACGGAGATTTTGGCCCGTCAGCACTATAAATCCCTCACCGAATTTTTCGAGGGAACCGACGTCAAATGCGGACTTCTCACAGGCTCCATGACCAAAAGAGAAAAGGACGAAATAAAATCTAAACTTGAAAGCGGAGAAATTCAGGTTGCCGTCGGCACCCACGCCCTTATCCAGTCGGACGTCAGATTCAAAAATTTAGGTCTTGTCATCACCGACGAACAGCACCGCTTCGGCGTTGAGCAGAGAAGCGCCCTTGCCGAAAAGGGAAAGAATCCCCACACCCTTGTCATGTCGGCTACACCCATCCCCCGTACCCTCGCCCTCATTATTTACGGCGACCTGGACATTTCCGTTTTGGATGAGCTTCCCCCGGGCAGACAGCCCGTGGAGACCTACTGCGTACAGGGAAAACTTCGCAAAAGGGTATATAATTTTATAAAAAAACACCTTGACGAGGGGCGGCAGGCCTACGCCGTGTGCCCCCTTGTGGAGGAGGGGGACACGAACCTTATTTCCGCCGAGGAATACGCCCGAAAGCTCGCCGAGGGTGAGTTCAGGAATTATTCCGTAGGGCTTATTCACGGACAAATGAAGGCCGCGCAAAAGGATGAGGTCATGAAGGAATTTGCGGCGGGAAAAATACAGCTTCTGGTGGCCACAACGGTTATCGAGGTAGGCGTGGACGTGCCCAACGCCGCCGTAATGGTAATAGAAAACGCCGAAAGGTTCGGCCTCTCGCAGCTTCACCAGCTCAGGGGAAGAATCGGCAGAGGAAAGCATAAATCCACCTGCATACTCATTTCCGACGCTCAAAACCTCGACACAAGGGAACGGCTCAAGGTAATGTGCAAAACCTGCGACGGCTTCAAAATAGCCGACGAGGATCTGCGCCTGAGAGGTCCGGGAGACTTTTTCGGAAGCCGCCAGCACGGCCTGCCGGGATTAAAGCTCGCCTCAACCCTGACGGATACGGGCTTTCTCGCAATTACCCGCGACGCCGCCGAAGAGATCTGGAGATGGGATCCCCTTCTGGAAAAGCCGGAGCACAGCGGCATAAAAAGAGCCGTGGACGCTCTTTTTAAATCTGCGGGAAACAACATTTTCAATTAATTGACAAAACAGCGGAAAGAGAGGACAAAAGCCTTCGGGCTTTTTAATACGATTTATGGCGATACCCAACGACCCTTTTATACTTTTAAGCTATATAAACGCTCAGCTGAGAGATTTTTACCCGTCCCTCGAAAGCTTCTGCGAGGATAAAAACGCCGATATGAATGAGATTACGGAAAAGCTCTCCGCCGTCGGCTACGAATACAATGAAGAGCTCAACAGCTTTGTATAACAATTTTATTTCTTCAGGAGGAACAAAAATGAATTCCAACGGCTTTTGCCCCATTTACGCCGAGGAATACTCGGCTCTGCGCACTAACCCCGACAGAGGCTTTCGCATGGAAGTCTATATGATGCTGGGCAGTCATCACGCGGTTTTCGGCGGCGAGGATAAGGACGCCCTCGATTATCTGAGAGAGCAGCGTGAGCTTTACCGCGACGACGTCTTTCATCTGGCCCAGGTCTACGTTTATCTTACTGAATACTGCGGCAGGGAGCTTGACGAAAAAGCCTTCGGACAGCTGGAGGAATACCTGACGGAACTCAAAAACATGGGCTTGAGAGCCGTCCTGCGCTTTGCCTATGAAACTGAAATGGACAGAAAAGAGGGCCCGAAAAACAATATGCTCATAAAGCATACAAAGCAGATAAAGCAGTGGCTCGGTGAGCACAGGGAGCTCGTTTCTGAAACCGTTGCCGTAATTCAGGCGGGAATGGTAGGCGCCTGGGGCGAATGGCACTCGTCAAAACACAGGCATAACCCGAAGAAAACACTCAAAGTCATTTTCGACATGGTTCCCGATTACCTTACCCTTCAGGTGCGCACGGAATCCCTTGTGAGAAAGGACAATGCTCTCTTTAAAAATAAAAGAGTCGGACATCACGACGATTTTCTCGTAGGCGAATTTTTCAAGTGGAGCTATATGGAAAGCAAACCCGACAGCGATAAATACAAAGAGCTTACAGAGCGTGCAGCTCATACATATAACGACGGTGAAATGCCCTGGGGCCGTGACAGCACCTACAACAAAGGGTACATCCACGGGGAGAAAATGATATTTATGTGCAATGAGCAGTCCCTTTCCACCCTGAGCCTAACCCACAACTACAAGGAAGCGGGAGGCCCCTACAACATGGAGCGCTGGAGAGG
This sequence comes from uncultured Oscillospiraceae bacterium, assembly GCA_949283785.1. Lineage (GTDB taxonomy): Bacteria > Bacillota > Clostridia > Oscillospirales > Acutalibacteraceae > UMGS263. The sequence continues at coordinate 26,360 of CASDTR010000061.1, read as the reverse complement.
CGAATACATCACCCCCGCAGAGCTTGACGAAATGGGATGCAGCTATAATCCCAACTACTTCCGCGACAGGGACGGCAATGAGTTTGTCCGCTCCACCTTCGATTTCCTCGCCGACCATTTGGGCTATCAGCTTTGCGCCGAGGATTTTTCCCTTACGGAAAATTCTGCCGCCGTCACTCTCAAAAACTACGGCTTTGCTCTCCCCTATCACCTTGATACTCTCACTCTCGTAACGGACAAAGGTGAAATCAAAGCTGAGAATTATTCCCCTGAAAAGCTCCTCTCAGGCACGGAGAACTCATTTACTTTCGGAACGCTTCCCGAAAGCTCAAAAGTTCTGGGCATAAAGCTCTGCGAAAGCAGATGTCCCGCCCTCTGTGCTGCCTTCGCCAACGATTTTGATTTTAAAGACGGAATAAACTATTTTAAAGCTGAATAGAAACATTAAAACGCCCCGGCAGTTCAATAATCTGTCGGGGCGTTCATTTTTGCGACTTTGCGCCGTGCTTATTTATAGGATTTCTCGTAAATCGCAACGCAGTCCTCAACGGAAAGGTCGCATCTGTCGGACTCGAAAAGGCCGCCCATTGTATACTTTGCGTTTTCCGCAAGGGTCTTGAATTCCTCGGGGACGATGCCGTAATCGGACATTTTAAGGTCGTCGACGCCGCAGTCCTTTTGGAGCTTCGCAAGGGCTGTCAGAAAATCCTCGGGCTTTGAGGCGTCCTCCATGCCCATGACCTGAGCCATCTTCACAAAGCGGTCGTCGCAGACGTGGGCGCCGATAAAATGCTCATAATATGCAAGGGATATCATAATAAGTCCCGCTCCGTGGGGCAGTTCCTGATGATAGGCGCTCATGGCGTGCTCAAGGGAATGCTCGCTCGTGCATGAGCCCGTAACCATTGAATAGCCCGACATGGTATTGCCGAAGGCCACATGCTCTCTTGCCTCGATATCTTTGCCGTCCTTAACGGCTCTGGGAAGATATTTCGCCACATTTTCAATGGCCGTAAGGGCAACCATATCGCTTACAAGGCTCGCACAGCTTGCAATATATGTTTCGGTGCTGTGGAAAAGAGCGTCAAAGCCTTGATACGCCGTATATTTCGGTGGTACGGTTGTCATAAGCTCAGGATCAACAATTGCAAGAACGGGGAAAAGCTCATCCATACCGCCGAAGCCTATCTTCTCCTTTGTCTCGCTGTTTGTCACAACGCCATACTCGTCGACCTCACTGCCCGTGCCTGCCGTCGTTGTAATGGCAATAAGAGGAAGGGGCTTATTTACAAGGTCCTTGCCCTTGCCCGTTCCGCCGACTACATAGTCCCAGAGGTCGCCCTCATTGGTGGCCATTGCAGCCATCGCCTTTGAGGCGTCCATTACGCTGCCGCCGCCCAGAGCTACGATAAAATCACAGCAGTTTTCTCTTGCAAAGGCAGCGCCTGTCATTACGGTTGTGTGCAAGGGATTCGGCTCGACCTTATCGAATACGGCAAACTCCGCTCCCGCTTTCTTCAGCTGCTCCTGAGTACGGTCAAGATATCCGTTCGCACGGGTCGATTTGCCGTTTGAAATTACAATCATCGCTTTTTTGCCGGGCATTTTTTCCTTGCTCAAATCATTGAGCCTTCCGACGCCGAACAAAAGCTTTGTAGGTACATACATTTTGAAACTCATTTTGAAAACCTCCCTTTAATTTTCGGTTCGTCTATATTGTACACCCTGAACCTGACTTTACGTCAATAGTCTGTAAAGAAATATTTGAATTTTTTTCCCTGCAAAAATTGCCCGCTTAAAGAAGCTCTTCAAACGGGCTCAGTTTGTCGCTAAAGTTATTTTGATGTTTATGATTCGCTGTTTTGCACAATTAAGATAAAATCCGATACGGCACAGAAAACAGCGCAGCATCAAAGCTTTTTCCGTATAAAATCCTTATGTCTATATGAAAGTCGTCTCGCGGGCAGGTACAATGAGTTTTTACCGTAACTCAGGGCACGAATTGGGTACAGGCTCAGCCTGTCAATACCTGATGTCAAAACTGCGTTTTGACATCTCCCTTTTCACAAGGGAGACTGGGGTGAGTGCTGAATTTCAGCTTTTCGACAGTCTCTCCCAGCTTAAAGAAGCTCTTTAAACGGGCGGTAAATATCATGTTTTCTTTTCTCAGTCCATAATAATATCGGCAAATTTCGCCTTTACTGCGTCTGCCAAAGCCTGCGGGGAAAGCTCTACCTGAAAGCCTATCTTGCCGCCGCTTACGATTATGGTTTCACGTTCGGAAGCGGTATCGCTGATAAAGGTCGGATACAGCTTTTTCATTCCAACGGGAGAGCAGCCTCCCCTTATATATCCCGTCACCTTGTTGATATCCTTGACGTGTATCATTTCCACGGACTTTTCCCCCGCCGCCTTGGCCGCCTTTTTAAGGCTCAGCTCCTTTTCGACGGGAATTACAAAAACATAGTATCCGCCGCTTTTGCCCACCGTCACAAGGGTTTTGTATACGGCTTCAACATCCTGCCCCAGCTTTTTGGCGACGCTTACCCCGTCGATATTCCCGTCGGTTTCATAGGTATACATTTTATAGGGCACTTTGTTTTTTTCGAGAATACGCATAGCGTTGGTCTTAACCTCCGCCATAAATTCCAACCGCCTTTCATAAGATAATTGTCACGGCTTTAAAAAATCCCATATACCTTTTGGTATACGGGATTCTGATAAAAGCCCTGTGATTATTTTACCTCAACTGTCCAGCCGAATTCATCGGGAAGCTTTCCCCATTGAATTCCCGTAAGGTTGTCGTAAAGCTTTGCGGAAATTTCGCCGATCTTGCCGTCGTTGATAACCATTACGTCATCGCCCCAGCGAAGCTCGCCGATGGGAGAGATAACGGCAGCCGTACCGCTTCCGAAGGCCTCTTTAAGTCTGCCCTCTTCGGCAGCCTTTGCAACTTCCTGAATAGAAAGCCTGCGCTCGCTGACCTTCATGCCCCATGAGCGGAGAATGTCGATGCATGACATACGAGTAACGCCTGAAAGGATGCTGCCTCTGAGCTCGGGAGTGATAACCTCGTCGTCGATTACAAAGAACACGTTCATTGTACCGACTTCCTCAATATACTTGCGCTCAACGCCGTCAAGCCAAAGCACCTGAGTGTAGCCCTTCTTCTCGGCCTCTGCCTGAGCCTTCAGGGATGCTGCATAGTTGCCGCCTGTCTTTGTAAAGCCCATTCCGCCCTTGACTGCGCGGACATACTCATCCTCAACATAGATCTTAACGGGGTTAAGTCCCTCGGGATAGTAAGCGCCTACAGGTGAAAGGATAATGGCGAAAATAAGGTGATGAGCGGGATGTACGCCAACATGAGCGTCAACGGCGAAAATGTAGGGTCTTATATAAAGTGAGGTTCCCTCTTCTGTGGGAATCCAGTCCTTATCAACAAGTACGAGCTTTTTGACCGCTTCGATTGCAAACTCTTCGTCGATGGGAGGAATGCAAAGGCGGTCGTTGGAGACGTTAAGTCTCGCCATGTTTCTGTCGGGGCGGAAAAGAAGGATTCTGCCGTCGGCAGTTCTGTAAGCCTTGAGTCCCTCAAAAACTTCCTGACCGTAGTGAAGGCACATGGCGGCCGGGTCAAGGGGGATGGGAGCGTAGGGGACTATTCTCGGGTCATGCCAGCCCTGTCCCTCATCGTAATTCATAAGGAACATATGGTCGGTGTAATAGTTGCCGAAGCCCAACTTGCTCTGGTCCTGAGGCTTCTCCTTGGGATTTTTTGTAAGTTCAACTTTGATTTCCTGCATAAATGAACACCTCTGAAAAATTATGCCATATAAGGCTTTCTGTTTTTAATTATATCACCACCCTTTGTTTTTGCAATAAAAAAATGGAACCCTGCATAATATTTTTTAAATTTTTCTCATTTACCCACATCTTTTTTTATGTTACTATATTTCAAGTAAAATACGCAGAGTGGGAGGAATTTTTTTGAATACTGTCTGGTACGCTCCCGGAGAGGACTATCCCCTTTCCAGAGAAATAAGAATAGAAGTTTTTGTAAGGGAACAGGAATATCCCATTGAGCTGGAATTTGACGAGGCCGACAAGGACTGCTGGCATCTTGTGCTCACAGACGAAAGCAAAGCCGTAGCCACCGCACGCGTTATAAAGCTCTCGGAGGGAGTTTACAAGCCCGGCAGAATTGCAGTGTTAAAGGAATACAGGGGCAAGAATATCGGTGCAGAGCTCCTTACTCTGATTATCGAAAAAGCAAAGGAAATGGGCGCTAAGGAGCTGCACATCGGCGCACAGACCTACGCCGTGGGCTTTTATGAGAAATTCGGATTCAAAACCGTGGGAGAGGAATACATGGACGAGCACATCCCACATATTGATATGATTGCGTTTGTGTAATATTCCTCCGTCCTTTTCAAGACAGCCTTTTGCGGGCAGGTATAGTTAATTTTTACAGCAACCAGAGTTCGCGCATTGAGTCCAGGCTCAGCCTGCTGCGCGACATGCCTGCAAGCTCAGCTTACCAATCCCTCTGTCAAGGCTCATGCCTTTACATCTCCCTTTACACAAGGGAGACAAGAGTAAGTGCGGAATTTCAGTTTTCAAACAAGCTGAATCACCCGAAGCTTTTGCCTCGGGTGATTCTTTTATTTATTGCTTTTATCGTCTCTTTATTATGCGGACTCAGCTTAATGTAAAGTCAAAGACCTTCGTCTCTCCCTTTTCAAAGCTCTCTTTCTTGCCGCCGCGTCCTGCGCAGGAAACGGCTATGGTCTGTTCGGCGCCGCTAGTAACGGCCACCTTTACCGCTGTATCCTTCCATTTGATTGAAACCGCGGCCTGAGTGTTTGCCATAAGCCCCTCGACGCTGCCTTCCCTCAAATCCTTTATAAGGGCGGGCATTACCTCTATAACTCCCCTGTTTGAATACATGAGCATTTCGTCTATGACGCCTAAAATTCCCAGAGAGGTGTCGGTGCAGAAGCAGTCTGAGCCGCGGTTCGTATTGTGGTCAGTGAGCATGGAATTATAGTAAACCTTTGTAGTGAGAAGTACCCGGAGACATTTCTCCACCTGCTCACGGTCCTTGAGCCTTGCAGCTACGAGTCCCTTATGAAGCCAGCCATGGGTCTGGGTTTCCTCGCTCTTTTTTCCCGCGCTGTTCCTGTTTTTGAGAGCCTGTAAGCAGGCCTTCGCAAGCTCCTCGTTATTCTGCGTCTCGTTTGGAGGCCACGCGCAGTACAGGTGGCTTATATGGCGGTGCTTGTTGTTTTCCTCAAAACAGCTTGCCGCCCACTCCTTGATAGCTCCCGTTTCGTCGTAAAGATAAGGGGGAAGCTTCTTTATAAACTGCTCCCAGACCTCAATATCCTCCCTGTACTTCTCTTCGTCAATATCCTTTTGCGCATTTATGAGCATCTCAAAGCTCTTTCTCGCCGCGCTTATATCCGCCGCACAGTTGGCCGCCCTTGCGGATGTAAGATTTTTCGGCATATTCTCGGGGGAATTTCCCGGGACGATACAGTAATATTCGCCGTCGGCCAAAACGCTCTTGCCCTCTTCATAATGCATATCGCCCTTTGAATCGGTATAGTATTCGGGGGTGAGCATCTGGACCCAGAAATTGACGTTCAGCTGAAGGAGAGGCAGGAGGATATCCTCCAAAAGCCTTTTTTCTTCTCCGTCCACGCTGACGGTTCTGTTTCCGTAGGAAAGGTAAAATTCATATATGGGCTGAAGCATCCACGCTGCTCCGTGGTTCCAGTATTCAAAGGGATAGACAGTATTGTATTCCACTATAAGCGCATTTGTTCCGTCCGTATTGGCGGGAGCCAAAATAGCGTTTTTAAAGCCGTAACAGCGCAGGGCGTTTATCTTCCAGTGTTCAATCTGCTTCAAGACAAAGCGTATATAGCTTTCTCCGTAAGAAACACAGTCGGCGCTGTTCATAGCCGAGCATTGCAGGTTTACGTTGGCGTCCATTGTGTAGCTTCCGTTCCACCGGGGAGCCCATTCCCCCGTCCAGATGCCGTAAAGGCGGCTGATTGAATCATGTCCGCTGCAGCATATCATAGCGTATCTGCCAGTATTGTACGCCCTCTCCACCATTTCGGCATTAAGAGCTTTGCTCTTTCTTTGAAGGGAGAGAAGCTTTTCATTGGGAAGGTCACGTTCCTCCCCCGTTCCCAGTTTAAATTTAACGGCGTTAAAAAGGGCGCTCTGCTCTGCGGCGCTGGGTTCGAGTGCTTTTTCAAAGCTGAAACAGCCGCCGTCGGCATATTTTTCAAAGACCTTCCCGCACCTTGCCAGAAGACTTTTTATAAGGAGATACTCCTGCTCCTTTTCAAACTCATCAAAAGCTCCCATATTCAAATCCCTGTCGGAAACGGCTATGAGATACACCGCCTCGGCGTCGGAGACCTTTACGGCAGGATTCGGCTCCCTGCCCGCATTCGTCCTGTCTCCACTGTCCTTAAGAAGGAGCTTTTCCCTTTTGCCCCCTTGCGTATATATCATCACCAAGGTGGCATAGCCCGCGTCTTTAAGCTCTGAGCCCTCATAGCTCGGATAGTGGGCAATTTCGGCAATGTACTCGCCCTTATCGCCAACAAGCTTTTTATACCTTAAAAGCTCTTCCTGCCCCGCCTCGCGGTTTTTATACATTTTGGCGATGTCGTCAAAGGAAATAATCAGATTCACCTTTTCACCCTTTGACGAGGAACCGATTTTCGTCACCGTCACGTTATCGGTGCGGGAGGTGAAGGTACGCCTTTCCCAGACGCCCCTTTTATCCTCGTATTTTATCACGGCCTCGCCTGTCTCATAGTCGCACCAGCGCACATAATCGGAAAGCCTTTGCTTCTTCTGAGTGAGTCTTAACTGTCCGCCGGGATGAAAACAGTAATTGGAATACCACCTTCCGTCCTCGGTAACGTAGGACTCGCCCTTTATAATCGTCTGCCTCGCTTCGGACAGACGCTCTGATATATCAAAGGAGTCGCGTATGGTGTCGCAGGGCATTATAAAATTTATGTTCTGATAGATGAGCGTATCGTCATAGGGAGAACCCGCATTTATGACGCCGTTTTCTCCGTTGCCCGTCATAAAGCCTTCTCTCCAGAGGCGCACCTTCTTTTTCCTCTGTCCCTTTGCCTCCACCTGAGTATATTTATTTGAATAGACTTTATATGTACCGCTTTTTTCAAACAACAAGCCTTTTCCCTACTTTCTTCTTCACCGAAAAACACAGCGCTCTTTGCCGCAGGCGCCCTGCCGTTTACGGTAAATAAAATACAAAGCACCGCAAAGTGCCGAAATTTAAATTACAGCTATTGCACATAAAATGCAACAGCTGCACCTTTATGAATATGATTCCCGCAGTTTATCACTTGCAGTATTCCTCGATATAGTTATCAATGGCTCCCGAAATTACACTCAGAGCCTCATCCCTGCCCCCTGTTTCATCAACTACGGTCTCCTTGCCCTCGAGGGCCTTGTAAACCGTAAAGAAATGGCACATCTCATCAAAAATATGCTTGGGCAGCTCGGAGATGTCGTTATACTGATTGTATGTGGGGTCGTTATAGGGAATCGCTATGATTTTCTCGTCGCTTCTGCCGCCGTCAAGCATCTTTATAAGACCTATAGGATAGCACCTTACAAGGGTAAGGGGTTCCAGTGTCTCGGAGCAGAGAAGGAGAATATCCAGCGGGTCTCCGTCGTCGCCCAGAGTTCTCGGTATAAATCCGTAGTTGGCGGGATAGTGCGTGGAAGTATAAAGGATTCGGTCAAGGATTATAAGACCCGTCTCCTTGTCAAGCTCATACTTTTTCTTGCTGCCCTTGGGAATCTCGATTACCGATATGAAATCCTCAGGTGAAATCCTTTTGGGACTTATGTCGTGCCAGATGTTGCTCATTTTATTATTCCTCCCCTATAAATTCAAAACGCTTAAATTTTTTGCCGTCCCGCTCCGTTTCCTCGTTCCACATGGAGGCAGGGCGCACCCATAATCCGCCCTCACCGTAAAGGGCTTCATATACCACCATCTCCTCAAGGGTCTCGCTGTGTCGGGCAATCCCGATAACACGGTATTCCCCGCCCTTAAAGTGACGGTATTTGCCTTTTTTAATGCAGTCCATTTTTCTTCGCCTTTCTCTCCACTTTGCGCTTGTTTCCCTTTTCGTCCACAATATATGTATTGTCAAGGCTCGAAACAAGGCTCTGCTTAAAAGCCGCGATGTATTCCCCTCTGAGAATCGCCCTTTCCTGCTGCTCCTCGGGGGTGAGCTCGCGCTCTCTCGAAATGCGTGTAAGCTCGCTTATTCTGTCAATTTTCTTCTGATCCATTTTGTTTCCTTTCGCAGCGGGAATATCTCCCTTTTTACGTCATAATTAGTTTATCACATATACGGGTGTTTCTTCAAGAGGTTGTATTTAAGAGAGATTTATGTTAATTTAAAAGCATCTGAAAAGAGGAGTTCAAAAATGACGATAAACATTCCCGAAAACGCCGAATATATCATGAAAGCCCTTAGGGATAAGGGCTTTGAAAGCTATGCCGTAGGCGGCTGCGTAAGGGACTCACTCATGGGAAAGGAGCCCTGTGACTGGGACATAACCACCTCCGCCCTTCCCGAACAGACCGGGGAAATTTTTGAAGAGCAGGGATGCAGAGTGATTAAAACGGGAATAAAGCACGGCACCGTTACGGTCCTTAAAAATTATGAGGCCTTTGAAGTGACGACTTTCAGAATCGACGGGAAGTACACCGACCGCCGCAGACCCGACGGGGTGTTCTTTACCCCGAGACTTGAGGAGGATCTTAAACGCCGTGACTTTACAATAAACGCAATCACAGCGAACTGTGACGGCAAAGTCACAGACTTTTTCGGCGGCATTGATGATATTGAGAAAAAGGTCATAAGAGCCATAGGTGACCCCGATAAGCGCCTCGGCGAGGACGCCCTGCGAATTATGAGGGCTCTGAGATTTTCCGCGGTGCTGGGCTTCAGCATCGCCCCTGACCTTCAAAAAAGCCTGAGAAAAAACAGTGAGCTTTTAAAGGATATCGCCGCAGAGAGAATAAACGCGGAATTTTCAAAGCTTATCTGCGGAAAGGATTTCGCTCATGTGCTTTTGAATTTTACGGATATAATCGAAGTGTTTATTCCCGAAATAACGCCCTGCGTAAATTTTGACCAGAAGAATATCCACCACATATACGACGCATGGGAGCACAGCGTAAGAGCGGCCGAGGCAATCCCCGCCGACCCTGTCCTGCGCCTTACAATGCTCTTTCACGACATAGAAAAGCCCTCCTGCTTCTTCATGGGAGAGGACGGCCAGGATCATTTTTACGGCCACGCCAAAAAAAGCGCGGAAACCGCCGAAAGGATACTGCGCCGATTGAAGTTTGATAACAAAACAATTAAAGCCGTGACTGAGCTTATAGCACTTCACGATGTGGAAATCGTCCCCGAGAAAAAGCCCGTACTCAGAAGGCTCGGAAAAATGGGAGACGAAAATTTTCAAAGGCTCATGGCGGTAAAGTACGCCGACAACGCGGCTCAATCCCCCATAGTGCGAAACCGCAGGGAGGATTTTAAAAAAATAGAGGAGATAGCCGCAAAGGCGCGGGAGGAGAGCAGCTGCATAAGCCTCAGGTCACTGAGCGTCAACGGCAGGGACCTTACAGAAGCGGGGTTTCCCGAAGGACGGGAAATAGGAAAAATCCTCAGACACCTCCTCGAGGGAGTTATCGACGGAAAATACGAAAACGAAAAAGAGGCCCTTTTAAAGGCGGCGGAGAATTTCAGAAAATGCTGATACCGTTGACTTCCCGTCTCATTCTTAATTCAACGGAGAAAAGAGGATTCAATGATGAACTTTTGCTCAGCGCTTCCCATTAAAACACAGCGATGCTTTTTGCGAAAGCTTGAAGCCGAGGATTTCATTCAGCTTTACGAAAACGTCTATTCCGACGAAAAGGTCTCCCGCTATATGTCATGGAACAGACACGCATCCCCTTCGCAGACAAGGGAATATCTTATCCGTTGGCAGGAGTATTACAAGGACCCATCCGAGTGTTATTGGGGTATATTTCTGTCAGACAGCGGCGTCCTGATAGGGACAATATATCTGTATCCTGAAAACAAGAAAGCGGAAATCGGCTTTCTCTCCTATTGCTTAGGCTCAAAGTTTTGGAAAAAAGGATACGGCGCCGAGGCGGTAAGGGCCGTTTTGGAATACGGCTTCAATACTCTCGGCTATTACAGCATCACCGCCTTATGCGCAAAAAGCAACACCCCCTCATATAATCTTCTGCTCCGTTCGGGCTTTACCTTCGACGGATGCCTGAGAAAGCGCGACAAAACCTATCTGGGATACGAGGACTGCTGCTATTTTTCCATACTCAGAGAGGAATACGCATCTCTCTAAGGACCGAAACAAATTTTCAGTAAACTTTCGAAACACAACAAACACCCACCGTCTCTTTCAAGGCGATGGGTGTTTGTCTTATAAAAAATGAGTGAGGTCAGAATTAATTACTTCCTCTTTTTAGTGATAACAACCGCTGCACCTGCAAGCGCTGCCATTGCAGCAAACGCGCCTAACATAAGGTTGTCACCGTTTGAGGGAGCTTGTGTTGAAGGCTCTTGCGTTGAGGGTTCCTCTGTAGAGGGTGCCTCAGTTGAAGGCTCTTCTGTCGATGGCTCCTCTGTGGAGGGTGCCTCAGTTGAAGGCTCTTCCGTTGAAGGCTCTTGGGTTGAAGGCTCCTCTGTAGAAGGATCTTCGGGGATTTCCGGAACGTCAAGAATATTGCATACCATTACAAGGGCTTCGTCGGCGTCCATGCCCTCTACAGTTGTGAGCATCTGACCGAGAACGTTGGAAAGTACGAAATCCTTTACGAGGGCTTTTACGGCCTCCTTGATGGATGCCATATTGCTCTGTTCCGTAAGATTATTGAAGAGATAACGGAATATTACAAGGAATGAGTCACCCTTGTTTGTCTCAAATCCCACACCGTAGGCGTTGAATCTGCTTACGCTTTCCACTACAACCGGCTTTGCCGTTGAAGCAAGAAGCGCCCAATCGGGATCGGAGAAATTAAGGCTCAGAGTGGCGCTGCCTATCTGAATATTTGAAACAAGAGAATTTACAAGGCCCATGATCATGGAGGGATCAATAACGAGCATCTCGGGCTTTAAGAACATTCCCAGAAGTGCGGGAAGGTTGTTGTAAATCTCTCCGAGCTGATTGTTGAGGATGTTGTCTGAGAACAGACGGGCAACCTTGGGGAGAAGGTCAACTATCGCAGATACGGGATTTGCCGAAATATCATCGACCAGTGAAAATACAGCGCTGACTATGGGAACAATTGCCGCGTCGGCCTTTTCCCCTGCCGTAGCCGCGCCAAGACAAGCTTCGCTGTACGCTTCTGAGGTCATGAGATCATCTATACCCAGAGCCTCGAGAACGGGAAGAAGGTTATCGTAGAGACCCGGCTTATATTCGCCTGTGGGATACGAACCGCTCTCCACAACGACGTTGGCAAACTGAACCTCGAGAGTGCTTGTAAGGGGAACTGTAAGTCCTCTGAGCACTGCCGCAAGGGCGTTTATGAAGCCGTCTCTGTCACCGTCGTTAAAGCCGAAATATCCGTTTGTAACCGCGGAAACATCAAGGTTTTTCCAATCGTCGATATTGCTGCCGAGAGCTTTGAAAGCAGAAGCGGCAACGGCAAATTTCTCTTCAACCAAAAGATCCGCAACCTGATTGGGTTTGATCTTCAAAAGGGCCGTAGCGATTCCTGCTCCCGCGTCATTGAGAAGATCGTTGAGAGCGGGATAGAGAGCCGACACCGCCTTCGCCACAGCTGCGTTTGTATAGACCTCCTTTTCGAGAAGAGCGTTGATATTCGCATATCCCTGCTGCTTAATTGCAAGACCCGTTACACCGTCAAGAATTTTGACAAGAAGTCCGAGACTCTTATCGCTCGTAAGGGGAGGATAATTGAGGTCGGGGCGGGTCCAGTCGGGAAGCACGGGCTTTTCCTCGGAAGCGGGAACGCCCTTGATTATTTCCTTGAATTTATTTATGACTTCCGTCGGTATCTCGGATTTTGATTCGGCAAATACCTTATTCCATGCCTCTAAGGCTTTATCAAGTTCCTCCTGAGAATAAGGCGCCGACGCCGCATTCACCGTCTCGATAAACGCCGCTGTTGCTCCTTTGCCCGCAACCGGTTTTACGAGCTTGAGAATGTTTGCCGACGTTTTCTGAGTTCCGTCATAGTAATCATACTTAAATGAGGAGCTGTCAAAGAAAGCTTTGTCGGTAGCGGATAATGCTTCATACTCTGTATAGGTGTCGGCTACCGCTTTTTCATTTTCGGCAGTGGGGTCGCCGTTATAGGCCTCAAGGGCTGAGGTCATCTTGTTGGTAAGGTCATAGGAAGCCTTTACAAGACCCGGATCTAACTCAAGAATCCGTGCCCATGCAGCCGCCTGATAGTCCGCTGTCTTTTCCGCCAGCGCTCCGTCGTATTCGGCCTTGGCCTTGTCGTATGCAGGCTTGAGAACCTCATCATATTCGTTCTTATCGGCTATATACTGAGGATACTCTTTACCTAAAGGATATTTCTCTTTGTCAAAATAATTGGGTGATACGGGAGCTGTGGGATAATCGAAGCCGGGAGCGTTTTTATATGCCTGCTGATAGGCAAGCTCCAAATTGAAGATCTTGCTGATATGGGCGTCTACGTCATAGAGTGCATCCCTGGCAAAGCCGCAGCTGTAATAATCATAAATCATGGGAAGATATCTCTTGGCCTGGCCGAGAGCAGCATACTTTTCGCACATTTCCTCGTATACCTTGCCGATCTCTTCGGGAGTAGCCTTGATATTTCCGTCAAACCAATACTGTACATAAGTCAGATCAGTAAGCTTTCTCTCTCTGCCGCCTTCCGCAGCTTCAAATTTATAACCATAGAATTCCTTGGCAAAATTCTGAGCAGCTTTCATAAGATCAGTAAAGCCGAGAAGGTCGTCCTGCATTTCATCAGCCGCAAGATAAAGCTCTTCTCCCTTAAGAGGAGTTTCCGCTCCGGAGCCCTTTACATAGTAAGCCCTGTCCCAGGCCAGCTTAAAGAGCTTTCCCGTGGCGATTATGTCAAGTTCGTCCTTCTGTGCTTGAGTAAGAGACTTATAGTCGGCAGCAACGGACTCGAACTCTGCTATATCCTCTGCCGATGCGTCCTTTCCGGTGGTTGCACTGAAAGCGTTTATTCTCTCTGTAACATCATCGGGACTTGCCGCAAAACTCACGAGAGCCGCGGACACTGCCGAAAATACCATTACCAGAGCAAGAATAACGCTTAACAGCTTTTTGCTTTTTGACATTTTGCTTTCCTCCTGTGCAATATAATTTTTTTGCGGTGTACAAGGTCCGTACAACTGCCTGCTCTGATATGATAGTTAATTAACATATACAAATCAAGTGTAATATCTCCAAAAGAAAAATAAATTTATTTATGCAAAACAGAAAACTTATTGTATGTATTTAATAAACTTTTTATTAAATACGTTCCGACCGCCCAGTCGCATTTAAATATATCTATATATTTCGCAGTAAAAATTTATATATATCTATTGTTTGAGCACATGTGAAAGCACTTTTATAATCATGCATTTATATTAAGAGATTTGTATAAAAATACTGTATAATTGTTTGTCTCGATAAAAGGTCGTCGCACGGATACCTTTTTTCGATATGCTGTGCAACTTGCTTGATGTTTTATCTTAGAAACAAAAAATAAAAGCTTCCCTCTCGGAAAGCTTTTATTTTATCAAAATTTTATATCCGCCGCTTCTGAAAGCCGCACTGAAAACATATTATTCTTTAACTTTGCAGAATTTTATTAAAGGTCATTTTCCGCGATATTATCGGAGTGACGAACAAACATCCCGTGTCTGATGATTCGCCTGAACCTCTTTTCGCTTTTTGAAATAACATGCAGCGCCGAAATCAGTCCACCTTTTTATCTATAAACTCAGGGCGGATCTTTGAATACATTATTTTCTGCTCCGCATAAAGTCCCGAATATCCCGAAAGCATGTAGCTTATGGCTATGGACACGGCAAAGAATATGAGTCCCTCTGCCCCGAAAAGCTCAATACTGAGCACAAGAGAGGTAATAGGGCAATTGGTCACCGCACAGAAGAGTGAGACAAGACCTATTCCTGATCCAAAAGAGGAATTTAGGCCTATAAGCCTCGAAATTGTGTTGCCGAAAGTCGCCCCCGTAAAAAATACGGGCACGATCTCGCCTCCTCTGAAGCCTCCCGAAAGAGTTACGGCGGTAAAAATAATTTTAAGCACAAAGGCTTCAGGCTTCACATCGCCCGCAAAGGCTCGAGAAATAACATTCATGCCCGCTCCGTTATAGTCGTAGCTGCCCACAGCCAAGGTAAGGAGCATCACGATGCCTCCGCAGACGGCGGCTCTTATAAAAGAATTGCCTATGTATCTCGAAAACAGCTTTTTGGAATTTTCCAGTATAAAGCAAAAAACTATTCCCAGCAAAGCGGTCAGCACCGAAAGAAGGGCTATTCTTAGAAATGAAGGAAGGCTGACACTGGGTATTTCCAAAAGTCTGTAAACGGTAGGTATGGCTCCGCACGCCTTGGCAAATTGCGCTCCCACTACGGCGGAAACTATACAAGGCACCAGAGCCGAATAATACATTACACCTACACTTATAACCTCAATGGAAAAAACTGCCGCCGTAATAGGCGTACCGAACATCGCTGCAAAAGCTGCGCTCATTCCGCACATCGTTATAAGTTTTTTATCCTTATCGTCCATTTTAAAAAGTATGCCGATATTATACGCAAGGCTTCCGCCCATTTGAAGGGCCGCTCCCTCACGTCCCGCCGAGCCGCCCAGCATGTGGGTCGCCACGGTTCCCAGAAACACCAGGGGGCCCGTCATAAATCTTATGCGCTTGTTTGAGCGTATTGATATAAAAATGGAATTGGTGCCCTTGTCGTCTTCCATGTTGAAAATCTTATAGAGCCCCACTATGCATACGCCGCCCACAGGCAGCAAAAAGATAAACCACGGGAACTGCTCAAGATAGCCGCTTACCGTTTCGAGTCCGAAATGAAAAACCGTGCCCGCAGCTCCTACCGTAAGCCCTATGAATATCGCGCAGAGCATCCATTTAATAAAAGCAGCCAGGTTATCCTTAAGAAACACTACCCCACTTTTGATTTTCTCCAAACTGTACCACCCACTGTATATTTCGTTTAGCGAATAATTAAAATACATTTTAACGCTTTGCTCCGAGCATATTATAACACAAAATTTATAGGCGGGCAATTCTTCTTTTTTCCGCAAAGAAATATTAGAATGATAAAATTTTTAATACATTTATTCTTTTACAATTGACAGAAACATCCAAATAAAGTATGATTTAATGTACGCTAACTGAATGGGGGTAGATGTATGAAGCCGAATAACGCCGAATATATTAAGGAGCTGAACAGGAAAAATATCCTTAATATAATTCGTTCAACGCCTTCTTCCCGTGCAACACTTGCCGAGAAGACGGGCTTGACTCGTGCGGCAATCACTTTCATCATCAATGAGCTTATAGACAAAGGTATGGTGTACGACAGAGAGGTAGTTAAATCCAGCATAGGACGCTATCCTACCATTCTGGACATAAACGCCAAATACGGATATGTTGCGGGCGTCCTTCTCGAAAGGCACTGCTGCTGTGTATGCATCGCGGATTTCAAGTGCAACGTTGTTGCGGAAACCACCATAGATTCCTCCGAAAGTCCCAACGTAATGATGACCATTGATCATATCGCCGTCGCCATAGACAGGCTTCTCGAAAATGCGGGACTTACAAAGGATATGCTTCTTGCAGTGGGAATAAGCTCTCCCGGCCCTGTTGATTATAAATCAGGCGTAATTCTGAATCCTCCCGATTTTGAAATGTGGCACCGTGTTCCCGTAACAGATCTTCTTTCAAGGGTCCTCGGTGTTCCTGCCTACATAGAAAACATTTCCGTAGCCCTTGCAATTGCGGAATACAGATACGGAATAAGCAACATTTTCAGAAGTTCTCTCTTCATTGAAGCTGCTTCGGGCATAGGCTCAGCAGTTATCGTAAACGGAAAGATTTTCAGAGGCTCGGCAGGCTTCGGAGCTGAGCTCGGCCACAGCTGCGTAGACGTTAACGGAGAAAAGTGTACCTGCGGAAACAGGGGCTGCCTCGAAATGTACGCCTCTCTTAAATCACTCGAGTACATATTTGCCGACAAATGGCCCGGCATCTGGGATAAGGTCATGGACGGAGTAGACAGCGGCGACGAAAACTGCACTGAGATTTTCCGCCATGAGGTTAAATATCTTTCCTCAGCCCTTGCAAACGCCGCAAACTCATATGACCTTGACGGCATAATCCTCTCCCGCGATTTCGCCCATAAATCCGAAAAGCTTATAAGCGTACTGCATGAAGAGCTTACAAAACGCTCAATCATCTCGCAGATACATCCCGTTAAAATAGAGATAGCCGCCTTTACAGGTTCCTCAAGCTCTTCGCTCAGAGCAAGCGCAGCAACGGCCATTGAGCACTGCCTGTAAATCGGCACATAACATAACATTGATAAATAAAAGACGCAGCGTTTATCGCCGCGTCTTTTATTTTTATATTTAAGTTTACTTTTTCTCCTCGTCGGAGCCGTGTACCCCTGCCGCCGCAAGATTTGCACGAACGCGCTTTATGTCCTTAAGGCCTCTTGTAAACACTTCCTCCGAGTCGCGCATTACGCTGTCAACAAAATCGCCGGCTGCCGTGCGCATCTCCTTTGACCAGCGGTCAGCCTGAGCGGTCGTCTCATCAGAATACTCCTTGGCGTCACGGATAATTCCGTCCGCCTTTTCCTGAGCCGTGGCTACGGTGAGATTTGCCTGGGCCTTAGCCTTTGAAAGCAGGTCATTGGCCTGAGCTTTTGCTGTCTGCATAATCTCATGCTCCTCAACAAGCCTTGCCGCCTGCTCCTTGGCTTTTGCGATTATCTTTTCCCCTTCCTTCTTGGCGGCGTTGAGAATCTCCATTCTGTCAACTACTATGGCCCTCGCCTGCTTCACCTCTTCGGGAATATTAAGGTTCAGATCCTCGATTATGTGTTTAAGATCATCCACATCCACAACAACCTTTGAAGTAAAAGCTATTGTCGTTCCCTTATCCACAAGCTCCTCGAGCTCCGTAATAATGTTTTCTATATTCTTCGGTATACCGTCGCTGTGTTTGGCCATAAGCGCACGCCGTCCTTTCTGTTTAAGCCTTCTGAATGCGTTTTATAATGTCGTACTGTATCTCGGGAGGCACAAAGGTAGAGATATCCCCTCCCAGATGGCACACCTGCTTTACCACGCTTGAACTTAAAAACATATGCTCGGAGCTGGTGGTGATAAATACGGTTTCAAGCTCGGGATTGAGCTTCTTATTTGTAAGCGCCTGCTGGAATTCATACTCGAAGTCTGATACCGCCCTGAGTCCCTTGACTATGGCAACCGCCCCGTGCTGACTCGCGTAATCGGCAAGGAGTCCCGAATAGGCGTCTATTTCCACATTCGAAAGGTGGAAGGTACAGCGTCTGAGAAAATCCACGCGCTCCTCCGCCGTAAACATAGGGGTCTTCTGAAAATTCTTCATGACAACCACTATTACTTTATCGAATATTTTCGCGCTTCTCGTAATTATATCGAGATGCCCCAAAGTCACAGGGTCAAAGCTTCCCGGGCAAACCGCGATTTTCATATACCCTCCGCCTCACTCTCTCTGTAAACGGTAACCTCTGTTTTACCGTATTTATACGTCCTGTACTTCGAAAAGCGTCCCGCATTTTCGGGCATCTCCTCTCCGTAGGGAGATTCGCATATTATAACTCCGCCCGGATTCATTTTATCCGCAACTGCCAAAACAGCCCTCTGCAAAATGCCCTTGCCGTAGGGCGGGTCCAAAAATGCAATGTCAAAGCCGCCCGAGGCTATGGCAGCAAAGCTGTCGGTATTGACTACGACAGCCCTGTCCTTTAAGCCGCAGGAGGCAAGGTTTTTCTTTACTATTTCCACGGCGCGGCTGTCTGCATCGGCAAAAAGCGCCGATTCGGCGCCCCTGCTCAAAGCCTCTATTCCCAGCTGTCCGCTGCCCGCAAACATATCCAGCACCCTTCTGCCCTCAAGCTCAAACTGAATAATGCTGAACATGGCTTCCTTTACTCTGTCGGTGGTGGGACGCACGTCCTCCCCCTCCAGGGTTATCAATTTTCTGCCTCCGGCAGTTCCTGTTATAACACGCATACGCACTTATTCTCCAATAATATTTTGTCCTTTTATTATCACACTTTTCACGTCTTTTTGTCAATATGCAACATTAAATTTAACAATTTGAGGGCAAAATTTAACTATGGGGATGAAAATATTCATAAACGGCCTTTGCCTGGGGTTCAGTGACGCCCTTTACACCCTTAAGGGCCTCTTCGTCGGCGTTCATTATATTATCTATAGTTTTCATGGATTTAAGCAGATTAGCCGCAGTTTTTTCCCCTATGCCCTTAATATCCGTAAGGCCGTAGGTGAGCAGCTTTTTTGTGTGCTTCTTTCTGTGATAGCCTATAGCCCAGCGGTGGACCTCCTCCTGAATATCGGAGACAAGGGTAAACACCTGACGCTTTGAATTTATGGCTATCTCCCCGCCGTTCTGAGCTATGGCCCTGGTGCGGTGACGGTCGTCCTTTACCATGCCGAAAACGGGAACATCAAGGTTATAATATTTTAAAACGGGCATGACGGCGTTGACCTGACCCTGTCCGCCGTCAAGGAGAATAAGGTCGGGAAGTCTGCCGAAGCCTTCGTTTGAATGGGGCGCTTCCTCGTAGTAATGCTTAAAACGGCGCATAAGCACCTCCGCCATGGAGGCGCAGTCGTCCTGACCCTCGAAGCCCTTTATCGAAAAGCGCTTGTAGGCCTTTTTATAGGGCTGCCCGTCGAGGAACACCACCATTCCCCCTACGTTGTCGCTTCCCGCCGTGTGGGAAATATCGTAGGCCTCAATGTAGCGGGGAATTTTATCAAGACCCAGTAAACGCGCAAGCTCGTCAAGAGCCGAGGTCTCCCTGCCTCCGCGTCCCAGCTTCTGAGCCAGCTTTTCGGCGGCATTGCTGCGGCACATTTCGAGAATATGCGCCTGCTCGCCCCTTTCGGGCACTGCCACCGTGACCTTGCGCCCCGCCTTCTCGCTGAGCCAGCGGGTTATGAGATCTATGTCGCTTACCTCGCCGTCCACGGTCACACGGCGCGGCACCCTGTCGTGCATGGAGTAATAGCCCATAAGGAACTCATGGCGGAGCTGGGGAAGGTCCTTATCGGGCTCCAGGAAGAAATGCTCGCTGTCGCTGAGCCTGCCCCCCGTAAAGCGCAGAACCATAAGGCAGAAGGTCTTTTCGCTCTGCACAACCGCGAATACATCCTGCTCTTCAACGTTATTGGCCACAACCTTCTGCTTTTCGTTTATTTTTTCTATGGCCCTTATTCTGTCCCTTAAAGATGCGGCCTTCTCAAACTCCAGGTTTTCCGCCGCCTTTTCCATTTCCTCATTCATGCGCCTTAACGCCTTGCGGCTTCCGCCCTTAAGAAAATCCACCGCCTGACGCACCGATTCGTTATACTCACCGCATGTGATCTTTCCCGCGCAGGGAGCGGAGCACCTTTTTATAAAATAGTTAAGGCACGGCCTCGAGCTTCTGTTTATGTCCCTCGGGAACTGCTTTCCGCAGACGGGAAGGCGGAAAATCTTCGTCGCCTCCTCTACGGCCTGATTTACCGAAAAGGCCCCCGTATAGGGTCCTATATATTCGGCACCGTCATCGAGCATCTGCTTTTCGGCGGTTATCCTCGGCCACTGCTCTTTTGTTATCTTTATATAGTGATAGCCCTTGTCGTCCTTTAAAAGGATGTTGTATTTCGGCATGTGCTGCTTTATAAGGCTGCATTCCAGAACGAGAGCCTCAAATTCGCTGTCGGTAAGGATATAGTCAAAATCGTAGACGTTTTCCACCATTTTCAGAACCTTCACCGTATGCCTCGCCTGAGAGCCGAAATACTGGCTCACGCGGTTTTTCAGGAGCTTGGCCTTACCGATATATATTATCTCGTTCTTTTTGTTCTTCATTATATATACCCCGGGGTTAAGGGGCAGAGCCATTGATTTCTTTCTCAGATATCCGAGTCTTTCGTTCATTTTTCTCACCTGCCTTAAATCCCCTTTTCTCCTTTTCGCAAGCGGAAAAAGGGGATGAATGATCGGGCTTTTGACTTGCACCGCCCGTTAAAATATCCGTATTCGATTTTACAATAAAAGGTTTTTTTAGTCAATGACGGGTAAGGCGCAAACCCTGCGGAAAAATTTTCCTTTTGCTGCCGTTTTAAAGCCGTTTGCAGGTTTGACCCGCCGACGTATCTTTGGTATACTGTTTAAATCAAAGTGAGGTGTTTTAAAATGCCGTCCAAAAGCAAAATCATAACTATTTTAGAGGAAAACAGAGGCAAGCCCGTAGGCGGAAACGAAATAGCGGGTATGCTCGGCATTTCACGCAACGCCGTCTGGAAAGCCGTAACCGAACTGAAAGAAGAGGGCTACGACATTATCTCAGACCGCGGGACTGGCTATACCCTGAAAGCCGACTGCGACGTAATATCGAAGGAGGGCGTAACCCTCTTCCTCGAAAAAAACGGATTTTTTGACAAATACAAGGCCGATATAAATTTATACAAATCCCTTCAGTCCACCAACACCACCGCCAAGGAGCTGGCCGCAGCGGGCTGTGAGGACGGCACTGTCGTTATCGCTTTGGAG
Organism: uncultured Oscillospiraceae bacterium; assembly: GCA_949283785.1. Lineage (GTDB taxonomy): Bacteria > Bacillota > Clostridia > Oscillospirales > Acutalibacteraceae > UMGS263. The sequence continues at coordinate 5,404 of CASDTR010000061.1, read as the reverse complement.
CAGACGGGGGGCAGAGGACGAATGGGCCGCACCTTCAAGTCTCCCGCCGAGGGCGGAATTTACGTTTCCGTCATCCTGCGCCCCGGCATATACGCTGAGGACTGCGTGCTTGTGACCACGGCAGTATCGGTGGCTGTTATGAGAGCCATAAAAAAATGCACGGGCAAACAGACCTCCATAAAATGGGTCAACGACATCTATCTCGGGGACAAAAAGGTGTGCGGCATACTCACCGAGGCCGTCACCGACTTTGAGAGCGGAAACGTTGAATGTGTTATTCCCGGAATAGGGGTAAATTTTTCCTCGGACATTTCCTCCCTTGTGCCCGAAAGCGAAAACAGGGCGGGCTCACTTTATGAAAACGAGACTCCTCCCGTTACGAGAAACGAGCTGCTGGCGCAGATAATCCTCGAAACCTTCGAGCTTTGCCGAAAGCCCGACCCCGCCGCCTTCATTGACGAATACAGGGAGCACTCCATGATAATCGGCAGCGATGTATACGTCATAAGGGGCAGTGAGAAAAAAAACGCCAAAGCCCTTGACGTTGACGAAAAGGGCGGGCTCATAGTGAGATATGACGATTCAGGCGAAACCGCCGTAATTTCATCGGGCGAGGTTTCAATAAGAAAGAGATAAGGCAAAAAAAGAGATAAATCACAAAATGAAAAGAGAGGGGCAGCGGAAAGCTGTCACTCTCTTTTTAAGTATACCGATAGAGTTTTTTTATCCTCATAGTTTTATCCTCATAATTATTTACAGTGCCGTTTTGTGCCAAGGGGCATCGGAAAACGGCGCTGTATCATAGCTTCTTCATATACAATCCCTCTGTCAATATGAAAGCCGTCTTGCGGGCGGGTACAGTTTGTTTTAATCGCAATTCGGTGTGCGACAGGCCTGCAAGCATAGCTTGCCGCGAATTGGGTGCAGGCTTAGCCTGCTTTACACAATGGAGACAGGGTGAGTGCTGAATTAAATATTTTTCGGCAGCCTCAAGCGGTAACGGGAAGCTGCCGCTCTCTTTTTGCCTTCACCCTTTTGCCGTAGACTCGCTTTTATCCGTTTCAAAATCCGTATCCGCAATGAAAAATGCGGCGTAGGAAAGTGTAAGGCGGAAAAGGGACGTATTCCATTTAAGCTCCTTTCCCCAGGTCTCAAAGGTCGTCGAAGCGCCCTCGGCCGTCATATTGAGCCAAGCGTCTCGTCTCGTGAGCTGCTCTTCCGGCAATCTGCAATGTCCGTCGGTTTTGAGCTTATAAAGAAGACGAAAGCTGCCGAATATGTTGAGCTTGTAAATCCCCTTTTCTGAAAGCTCGCTCAGAAATTTTTCCTCAAATTTATCGTCGGGGCTCAGTCCGAAGGAATAGGAAAAGGCGTTCGAAATAAAGCTCGAATGGCTGCTCTCGGGTCTGTCCCTGAAACAAAGTTTTTCGCGGTCATAAAAGCTCTCTATATATGCTTCCTTCAAAGCCGCCGTATCGTATCGGCTGCATCCTGTCAGACGGTTCACAGCTTCGCACGCGGCGAAATAATAAGCGTTAATAACGCAGTGTACGCCCTTTATCTCCTTTCCCTGGGGCAAATCCATATCATAGCCGTCCCTGAAATTTTCGGGCCACTCGGCGACGCACCATTTATCCGTTCTGCATATGAGCCCGCTCCCGTCGGTATATGCTTTCCCGAAGTAATCCAGAAGGGCTTCCGTTTCCGCCTTTACCTCGCCGACAAACTTTCCGTCCCCCGTAAGGGAAAAGTAAATCTCCGTACAGATTATCATTATTAGCGGAAATTCCGCTATCTCCTGAATAAATGAGCAGTTGAGGCAGGCAAGGAGGGACTTTGTCACAAAGGCAGTTGAAAGAGCGTCCCTTACGGTCGCCTTGAACAGTGACCAGTCACCCGTCAAAGCCCCGAAGGTAAGAGCTATATAGCAGCCGTCCCCGAGATATTGTCCCTTTTCACGGTCGGGACAGTCAACGGGTGAATGCAGTATGCCGTATTTAAGAGTGTGAACGCACATCTCCCAAATTTTTTTAAAAGCTGCATTTTCCGTTTTCGGCTTTGCTTTAAGCTCAAAGGGATAATGACACGCTGCCAAAAAAATTGAGTCTTCGTTTACTTTTGTTTCCTCTCCCAGCACCAGCTCCGCATACCTGAAGGCTTTGAAGTCAAAGAGACGCAGCTCATCCTCTTTCCCCGAAAGTATCATTTCGTCGCGGTAAGTGCAGTTTGAGCGCATGTGATATTTCACCCTGCCATCGTCTCCGATTTCCTGACCGCAGAGTATCGTAAGCTTTTCTCCCCGTTTGCCGCATGCGGAAAATTTCAGATTCCCCACATAATTTTTTCCGAAATCAATAAAATATCCGAAGGAGGTTTTCCGTATCTCCGAAGGGAGTATGTTTTCAAAGACCGGCATTTTCGTCTGCTGCTCCCGCAAAGTCCACGCCTTATCGGAAAGTACGGCTCTTTCCCAGTCCGAGTCGTCAAAATCCGCTCTCTCAAATCCCGCTTCCTTCGCAGAAGCGTCACAGCGCTCGAGAAAGCCCGTATTGTAGCCGTAGGTCCCGATTGCCTTATATCCTCCGTGGACCTTGCAGAGAAAGGTTTCGTCGCTGCACAGAACCGTTTTTCCGCAGCTTTCGAGATCCATAATGAGCCCGTGCCTGTTATCCCCGCTCACCCAAACTCTGTTAATGAGCCCCTGATAAAGGGTGTGAACCGCTACGGTGTTTTCCCCCGCTTTCAGAAACGGCGTCACGTCGATACAGTTGTAATTATATCCGAACGGATAGCACGGCGACGGCCCCGCCCCCGCAAGCTCCCCGTTTATGTACAGGATATAGCAGTCGTCGGCGGAAATGTACGCTTTCGCCTCTCCCGTACTTTCCAGCCATATCTTTTTCCTGAAAAGGATTTGCCTGTTCTGAAGGGCGCTGTCCTTAACCTTCGTTTCGTCGAGATACCTGTGAAAAACATTGATTTCCTCAAGTCCCGCAAATTCACGGGAGGTTATCCACTTTCCCTTAAAAATGTGTTCTCCCATATTTTTCTATCCTCATCAGACTATTTCTTTATTGAATAGGTGTATTGCGTAAGCAGGGCGCAGTGGTTTTCCGAAAGGCCGAAAAATCCAGCCGTCCTGACAGCCGTGCTCAGCTTCACGGGATACAAAAGCTTCAAAAGAGGGATATTGAGATAATCCCTGCCCAGCTTGCCCTTAACCAGATTATGAGCGTCGCGGCTCTTTACAAGATCCCTGATCGTACTCGAGGGAGAGAGATAATTTTTCGCTTCCTCCCCGCTTTTTTTCGCCCAGTTGCGAACGAGGGATTCCCCCTCTTTGAGGGAATAGGACGGGTCGTCCTTCTCTGCGCCGAACACCGCAATTCCGTCTGAGCAGTCCTCAGCCTGCGCGAAAATGCGGTTTTCGCCCTTTCCTATTGGCACATCCTTGAAAAGAAAAATTCTTTCGCCTTCAAGTTCATATTCCCTTTCGTTTACAGTGAGCTTTACCCGTCCGAGGTTCGAATACACCTTTATATCGTACCTGCCCGCCTCGCGGTTTTTGTACCTTCCCGAACAGATATGCACAAATTTTTTCTCTGACCAAAACGCCTTGCAGAGATAAAAGGAGTCCTTCTTTATCTTTCTGTCATAGGTGACGAGGCCCTTGTTGTTCCTGCCCGTCATCCCGCCCTCGTGACGGTTGGCGGCTCCGAAATCAAACATATTCCACACATAGGAACCCCAAAGCCACGGACGGCTGTTTATCTCCCTGAGGTAATTTTCATGGAAAACACACTGATATTCCTCGGAGTAGTCTCCCTGTACGGGCTCTTTGGAATGTATGTTCAAAAGTCCCTCCGCGCCGTATTCCGAAAGGCAGAGCTTCCTTTCGGGGAAGGATTCATGGAAGCGGTCGAGCCATTTGCTCAGATAGTCGAAGCTGAAGTCATACCAGCCGAAGTAGTGGTTATAGCCAAGTATATCAGTCACTGAGTTAAGGGGAGATTTTCCTTCAAGTATCGAAAGCTGCGCGCAGGAAGAATACCGCGACGGGTCAAGTTTTCTCACAATTCCGCCAAGCTCCCTGAGATATGGCAGAAGCCTTTTATCCTTAGCCCCGCTGAGCTCCTGGGTTATCTCGTTTTCGATGCCCCAGCAAAATATGGAGGGGTGGTTGAAATTCTGCTTTATAAGCTCCGTGAGCTGGCTCTTTCCGTTTTCCCTTTTGGCAGGGGCAAAGGCGGAAATTACAGGGGCCTCCGCCCATACAAGCAGTCCCTTCTCGTCGCAAAGGTCGTAGAAATATTCGCTCTGCTGGTAGTGGGCAAGCCTTACGGAATCGGCTCCCGCTTCGAGTATCAGCTCGATGTCCTCCCTGTGCTCCTTTTCGGTCACGGCGTTTCCCATTCCCTGCCTGTCCTGATGACGGGAAACTCCCTTGAGCTTCATGTGCCTGCCGTTTAAAAAGAAGCCCTTTTCGCTGTCTATGCAAAATGTCCTGAACCCTGTTTTTATATCAATATTGTCTGCTGTGCGCTCCCCGTCCTTTATCTCGCATCTGAGAGTATAAAGATACGGATTTTTTACGCCGTCCCACAAAATCGGATTTTCGCATTTAAAAGAAAGCTCAGTCACATATTCCGCCTTTGCCTCGCCTTGGGCAAAAACCTTTCCCTCACGGTCAAGGAGGGTGCATCTGAGCTTATAATCCTCACGGGGGGAATCTATGAGCGCTTTTACGCTCATACGCCAGCCCTCCTCCGATTTGACCGCCCGGGCATATACCCCGCAGGAGCCGTGGTCCCTGAAGGAGAAATGACAGCTTTCCGTCTCTATAAGCTTTACGTTTCGGTATAAGCCTCCCCAGAAGGTAAAGTCCGCCCTTGTGGGAAATACGTCCTCAAAATCCCTGTTATCCACATATATATCTATTCGGCAGCCGTTTTTTATGCAGTCAGTGATATCCGCCGCAAAAGCCCCGTATCCCCCTTTGTGGCGCGCCTTCTCCTTACCGTCGGCAACGACGCGGGCTACGGAGTTCGCCCCCTCTACGAGCAGGAACACGGTTTTATCGGAAGGCTCAAGGGTCTTGGAATAACGGGCCTCGGCTCTGAGATAATCCTTAGTGCAGCCGTCGGAAGCGTTCCAGCAGTGGGGCAGGTTCACTTTTTTCTCCTCGCCGCCGAGAAAAAAGCTCCAGCCCTCGTTTATTAACGTCGTCTTTCTCATTTTACATTCCCCCTGTATTCCCTTTTGTCGGCGGACGTGGGCGGACAGCCGAATTCCTTTACAAACTGCCTGTAAAAGGCTGAATAATCGCTGAATCCCGCCGCCTCTGCAGCCCTCGCCGCAGCTGTTCCCGACAGAATGTACTCCTTTGCGAGCAGCAGCCTTTTCA
>CASDTR010000060.1 GCA_949283785.1 uncultured Oscillospiraceae bacterium | reverse complement strand
TCGTTTATGACAAACGCACCTCTTTCAAAAGGAAAGGGGTATAGGGATGTCGCAAAACAGGGAAAGGAAACGAAAGTTTGACATTCCTATATGGTGTAAGGCAAATCTGTCGATTGAAGAAGCCGCAGCCTATTCCGGTATCGGAATGGCAAAACTTTATGAGATGACAGAAAGTGAGGATTGCCCATTTGTCTTATGGATAGGTAGTCGGAGAATGATTAAGCGAAAAGCTTTTGATGAGTATATAGAGCGGCAATACTCCATTTAATGAAAAAGTCAAGCCTGCGATGAGCCGATTCGCATAATTGGCTTATCGCAGGATATTGGCTATGCTGTAACTACCAAAAGCAAGGAGGTGCAGCAATAAGTCACACGCCTGCAATGGCAGTTTCACCTGCAAGGTCTGCGGAAGACTTTGCACACCGGAAAATGCAGGCAGCAGCCATCGAAACCATTGCCCTAACTGCCTTTCAAGCTTTCATGTGGACATAGAACCGGGCGACCGGGAAAGCGACTGCGGCGGCATTATGGAGCCGGTTGCCGTATGGGTACGCAAAAACGGAGAATGGGCGATTATCCACCGTTGTAAACGTTGTGGAACGCTCAGCTCCAACCGTGTTGCGGCGGATGACAACCCTATGAAGCTTATGTCAATCGCTATGAAGCCCTTGTGTGAGCCGCCTTTTCCGCTGGAACGCATTGAGGAAATGACAACGCTTATGGGCGGCGACGGAAGTCTGAAATAATCCTGTTTGTGTGATAAAGATGTGCAGCCCTTTAACGCGGCTGTCCTTTTTTATCAAAGCGCAATAAATAAAAATCTGTCGGAGGGATAAAAATGAAAAAAGCTGTTTTGAGCGTTATGCTGGCAGTCGGTATCGTAATACTGTCGGGCTGTGTTGTAACGGAACAAAACGATGAATATGAAAGAAAACAGTTTCGCAGCATAGATGCGGTTACAGAAATCGCAGCGTCTGATATCAGCGCCGATTACACCATACGAGTATCATCCGACACACAGGAAATCATTGTTGAGTATTCTGATTCTTCACGGGAGCCGTGGTATGATATTTCTGTTGCGGACGGGATTCTGAAAATCGAAAAAACCAAAGCTGCAGTCGGAGTGGAGGATAATTCGGTTATCATCACTCTGCCTGAAAGAGAATATCAAAGCATTTCAGTGCAAACAAGCAACGGAGGCATTAACTTTGAAAATGTCCTTTGCGAAAGGTATAAATGCTCTGTTAAAAACGGAGATATTACGGGAACACTGGATGGAAGCAAAAATGATTATCTTATTGTGATTGAGGTAACAAACGGGGACAGCAGTTTGAAAAACAATGTGGTCGATAGCTCCAAAATTGTTGAATTTAATGTTGAAAACGGAGATGTCAATGTCGGTTTTTCGAGATAGCTGTTACGGCAAATATAAGCTATGTGTTTATAAATTCCGCTGAAAAGGATTTATATTATTTATTGCAGCAAAACAGAATACGAATAAAAAATGATTTCAATCCCGAGAGAGTTTATGCTTTCTCGGGATTATTTGTTGTATTTTGAAACAGAGAGGATTATCTATATTATCCGAAAATTTTAAATATGGATATAAATTTTAAGTTAAAGCGACAAAAAGACGCTTGCTTACGGGATGCGCTAGTATTATAATGTTGGCGACGCAAAGGTTTAAGGAATATAAAATCTTATGTTTAAAAAGAGAAGTATAAAATAACTGTCGCAGGAAGAGTTCGCGGACAGCGTGCAGCGGTGTCTTACGGATTACCGTATTTAAAATTTTGCGTGTGATTTTTGCAATCCGCTTTATCCTCAAAAGCATTCGCCGCCGTGAACGGGGAGGAACACAATGGAGAAAATAACCGAATATCTGTCTGTTAACCGTTACAGAAAAACCGAAAGGATATCACAAAACCGATATCCCCTTAAAGAGAGAGTTTCTTCATCGGAGATTGAATTGAGAAGTATATGCGATGAGGATCGAGAAAAGGGAAAACGTGAAATCAAAATTTCCGTTACTTTTAAGGAAAAAGTCAGGCAGGGGGCAGTGAGCGCTGATTTTGATGTTGAAGGCTGGAGCAAAGAAAACTATGTGTTCGCCCCTGCGGCGCTCTATAACGGCAACCGATTTTACAGCGTAAGGCGCGAATATGCTCCGTACTATACCGACAACGACAGAGAAAAATGTGCTCTGGCTCCCGTGATTACGGATGTGCCGCGCCTTGGCGGAGAGGATGGCGCCGCCCAATTGACAACGGGAGATCTTTCGGTTCCCTGCGCAGGCTGGTTTTCTCCTTCCGATAAAAAGGGACATCTGATTTTCTGGAACCAGAAAAACGAAGCGGGCGTTTTCGGCTTGACCGTAAGGGAAACGGAAGAGGGAAAAGCGTCCTTTTCAATATGTTCGCCTTGCCTTCGGGAAAAAACAAAATACACAATGTGCTCCACTCAGGCCGCTTCCGACGACGAAGCTCGCAATTTTAAAGCGGGGGATAAGCTGACCTTTGAAATAAAGGTGTTCGATTTTAACTGTGAAAGCAAAACACGGTTTCTCAATAAATTCTTTGAGCTGCGTTCCCTGAGAATGCTGCCCTACTCCCTGCCTCAGGGAATTCCCTGGTCTTACGCCTTCAGGCTCCTTGAAGATAAATACAACAGCCGCAACTGGCTTAATGAGGAAGGTTTCTACAAATCCTCCGAAGCCGATTCGGGTATTTACCGTCAATGGCAGACGGGCTGGGTAGGGGGAGGAATGAATATCTTTCCTCAGCTTTTAGCGGGAAACGGCGAGAGCGTGGAAAAAAGCAGGAAAACCCTTGATTTTATTTTCGGCCCCCTTCAGCATCCGTCGGGCTTTCTTTACGGAATTTACTGTGATTCAAAGCTTTACGGCGACCGCTTTGACGACGCTCAAGACAAAAGCGTTACAATGAGCAGAAAAAACGCCGATGCCCTTTATTTTATCGCCAAGGAGTTTTTATGTCTAGAACAGAAGGGCGAGCCTGTAAAGGAAAGCTGGAAAGAGGGTCTTTTAAAGATTGCGGACGCTTTCACTGAATTTTACGGTAAGTATGGTGACTTTGCGCAGCTTATAGATATGGATGCCTTTGAGCCATTTGTACCAAAGACCGCCGCCGCCGCAATTGTCCCTGCGGGACTTGCCCTATGCTCAGAATATTTTTCTGACAAAAAATATCTTATCTGTGCCTGTGAGGCAGCTCAGAAATACTATGATAAATATGTGAAAGAGGGATTTACCAACGGCGGTCCCGGAGAGATCCTCGGCTGTCCCGACAGCGAATCGGCTTTCGGAATGCTCGAAAGCCTTGTTGTGCTGTATTCGGTTACGGGGGATGAAAAGTGGCTTCGCTGTGCCGAGGATACGGCTTCTCTCTGCGCCAGCTGGTGCGTCTCGTATGATTATGAGTATGAGAAAGATACCCAGTTTTACCGCAGAGGTATTTCCACAAACGGCGCTGTCTGGGCAAGCGTACAGAATAAGCACGCTGCTCCCGGTATCTGTACCTTGTCGGGAGCATCGCTTTTCCGTCTGTTCAGGGCTTCGGGAGACCTGCGGTACCTTGACCTCTGCCGCGACATAAGCCACAATATAACTCAGTTTTTGAGCACTTATGAAAATCCCGTTTATTTAAGCTACGCATACGGAGGAAAGAAAGCCGTTAAAATACAGAAGAAATTCAGCGGACTGTTAGCTGATTTTGTAATCAGAGGGCGAAAATCCGACGGCGCCATGCGGAGAATTGCCGACAGAGTAAGTGAGAAATTCACGGTGCCTGAGGGCTGCATCGGAGAAAGGTGCAATCTTTCAGACTGGGAGGGGAAGGCCAATGTCGGCGAACTTCCCGGAGGCTCCTGCTGGTGTGAGGTTTCCGCTATGCTCATATGGCTGGAAGTGCCAGCCGTTTATGTCAATCCCGATACGGGCTTTGCATATGCTCTAGACCATGTTGAGTGTACCTTTAATGACGGAGCGATTACCCTGGAAAACCCCACCGATTATGATGCGGTTTATCGTATATTTTCCGAAAACAGCAGCGAAAGGCAAATCCCCCTTGAGGATACATATATGTTTGATTTAAAAAGCGTAAAAATAAAATCCCATGAAAGAGTATCAATAAGATTGTGAGGTGTATATATATGCTGGAAATCAAAAACAGCGCGTTCTTTATGGACGATAAACCTTTTAACATCTATTCGGGAGCCATGCATTATTTCAGGATTCCCTGTGAATACTGGGTCGATCGCCTTAAAAAGCTTAAGGCGGCAGGATTCAACACTGTTGAAACCTATGTGGCTTGGAACGTGCATCAGCCGAAGGATGAGGAAGTTTACGACTTTGAAGGGCAGAACGACGTCTTTGAATTTATCAGAACGGCTCAGCGCGAGGGACTTTATGTCCTTGTGAGACCGGGACCCTATATATGCGCAGAGTGGGAGTTTGGCGGATTACCGCCGTGGCTTTTAAAGTATGATGATATAAAACTTCGCTGTTACAGTGAAAGATATATAGGCTTTGTAAAAAGATATTTCGATGTGCTTATTCCGAAGCTTTCGGATTTTCAGGTGACAAAGGGCGGCCCTATCATCGCTATGCAGATCGAAAACGAATACGGAAGCTACGGAACCGATAAAAAATATCTGAGATTTATAAGGGATAACCTTCGGGAAAACGGCATCGACGTTTTGCTCTTCACCTCCGACGGTGAGAGCAAATACTGTTTGTCGGGGGGCAGTCTCGAGGAAGAGTTTAAGGTTGTCAATTTCGGCTCATATCCCAAGACGGGCTTCGCGGATTTAAAGGAATATCAGCCCGATAAACCCCTGATGTGCGGGGAAATGTGGTGCGGCTGGTTTGACCATTTCCGTGAAAAGCACCATGGCTCAGTGAATGTAGGCGTAAAAAAGAGATTCGGCAGAATACTGGGCGAATTTTTTCAGGAGGACGCCGGCTTTAATTTCTATATGTTCCACGGAGGTACAAATTTCGGATATATGGCGGGAGCGAATTACGCCGGAATCTATCAGCCTACGACTACCAGCTACGATTACGGCGCGCCGCTCAATGAGTACGGAGATTATACTGATAAATATTATATTATGCGTGAGCTTTTATGCAGGAAACAGGGAATAGAGCCTCCCGAACTTCCGCCGAGACCTGAAACTCAGTATATAGGCAAAATAGAATTTACCGAAAGTGCGTCATTTATCGAAAGCATAAAGCTCAACGGTACAAAGCATACCGATCACTTTCCCCGCTATATGGAGCATTACGGCCAAAATTACGGAATGATACTGTATCACACGGAAATAGAAGGAGACTATCCCGAAACCTCAATAGCCGCAGACGGGGTCCATGATATTGCCGCGGTGTATGTGGACGGAAAGCTGATAGGAAGGTTTGACCGCTCCGCGCCGCTCAGCAGAAAACAGAAAAAAGCGGGTATTGAGGCTCCCGAGAGCTTTTCATTCCCGATTCCCGCCTTCAAGGGAAAAATCACAGTTGATATTCTCGTAGAGGCCATGGGCAGGATCAATTTTGACAAAAGGCTATACGACCGTAAGGGCCTTGAAAGCGTTATGATAGGGAACCAGTATGTCTATGATTTCGACGTTTACACAATTCCCCTTGATATAACCGATAACCTTACCTTCGAAAAGAATGAGAATTTGGATTTTCCTGTTTATCTCAAAGGGACCTTCAAAACAAACCTTAAGCATGACTGCTTTGTGAATATGAAAAATTTCACAAAGGGATATGTTTTCGTAAACGGCAGAAATCTCGGCAGATACTGGAATGTAGGCCCACAGAGAACGTTGTATATTCCGGGAGTATGGCTCAAAGAGGAAAATGAGATCATTATCTTTGAAACGCAGGGCTTTAAAAAGGCTGTGGCGGAAATTACAGATAAGCATATATTTAAATAAAATCGGTTTCTGCGGTATTTTTGAAAAGGAAAAATATCAGAGCTTAGTCGGATAGGAGAAGCTATGAAACAGTTTGAGTTTGAGCTCGATTGCAGCGGTAAAACGCAGGATGTAAAAAAACACTGGCAGTTTTGTATCGGCAGCGGTCATGCCGCGCTGGCACAGAGGGCGGATTATGTACGTCAGCTTAAAACGGTTCACGAGGAGCTCGGTATTGAGCGGGTGCGCTTTCACGGGATCTTTGACGACGACATGAATGTCTGTGTGCGCCTTGAGGATCACCTTCCCATAATGACAACCGGCAGCCGAAAGATATTTGATTTCTATCAGGTGGGACGCGTTTACGACAATCTGCTCAGTGCAGGAGTGAAGCCTTTTGTGGAAATAAGCTTTATGCCCTCGGCGCTGGCGTCGGGAAAAAAGACGGTTTTTTACTATAAGGGCAACGTGACCCTGCCGAAAAAGACGGAGCAGTGGCAGCGGTTTATAAAGGAGTTTGCAGAATTTCTCATTGCCAGATACGGGATAGACGAAGTGAGTACCTGGTATTTTGAAATCTGGAATGAGCCCGACCTTTCGTGCTTTTTTAAGGGAACGATGAAGGATTATTTCAGATTTTACGCCGATACCGTATCCGCACTGAAAAGCGTCAGCGAAAAGCTGCTTGTTGGAGGCCCCGCCACAACTGCGGGGAAACATATTACTGAATTTTTAGAGTTTTGCAAAAGAGAAAATGTTCCCGTGGATTTTATCTCAACTCACCAGTATCCCACCGACGCACTGGGTCATGCCGTGAACAGAGAGAGGCTTAAAGCTGTAAAAAAGCTTAAAAACGATATTCACACCGTTTCCCTCAGAAGCTTGCTTCAGCCGATTTTTGACAACGTCAATGACTTTTCGAAATCACTCAAAGGATATATGAAGAGAGAGGCCGAACGGGTGCGCAAGGAAGCGGGCAGCCTGCCCCTTTACTATACTGAGTGGAGCATCAGCTCAAACTGCGTTGCTGAAATTCACGATAAGCCGCAGGCGGCTTCGTTCCTTGTGAAAACCGTCCTCGATAATCAGGGAATCGTTGACGGCAGCAGCTACTGGACCTTTTCCGATATTTTTGAAGAGCTGTTCTTTTTTACGGACCTGTTTTGCGGCGGTTTCGGCCTGATGACGATCGACTCTGTAAAGAAGCCTGCCTTTTATGCTATGAAAATGCTTTCGTCGCTTCCCGATAAAAGATACGCTTTGCCGATAACCGACGACGATGTGGAAATGGCGGCTTTCCGAGACGACGCGGGAAATGTTTACATAATGCTGTATGCTCAGAATTTTGAAGAGGCTGACGGCAGCTATTCTGCGGTTATAAATTTAAAAAACGCTCCCGAATTTTCATCTGTTTCAATTGAGAAGATAGGAAAGGGCAGCGGAGACCCCTTCTCAATCTGGGAAGAAATGGGTAAGCCGTCGGTCCTTTCCCCTGAGGAAACGGAGAGGATAAAGCATGATTCACAGCCGCGCACATTTGCCCTTGACACAGCGAAAATCAATGCCGAAAAGAGCGCGAAAATATTTCTTTCTGATAACGATGTGGTTATGCTCATTATGAAAAGACAGTTGGGATAATATAATTTAATTACAAAAGGCTGCTGTGACGGCGGCCTTAATTTTTTCTGTCTTTTGCGATAGCTCTGCTGCTTCTCTCAATTTGCTTTCCCTGTCATCTTGCTTGCTTTAACTTTTATTGCCGCTGTAATTTAAATCAGGAAATGTAAAAAGGCAGGGATATGATCGTTAAAAATGGGAGACTTTTGCAGCAGAAGGAGAAAACGGCAGGAGAGTGTCGTTCGAAAAGTTTCGCTTTTAAAGTGTTATATCATTTGCTTTTTAAAGCCTTGACGGCAATATGCTGTGACAGAAGTGGGTACAGCAGTGCATAATGATGAAAAATGAAAAACGTGTCACATTATGTTTGCAGAAAAGGTTAAAAATAGTATAAGCTATATCTGTCTGAAAACAGACGAAAGCATACTGATCTATCATTTTTCAGCGGTGGTTTTATGAAAACATATTTATTGAAGCATTGGAACGCAAATTTCATATTCGGTATAATGATGATTATCGCAGCGATAATTTTGACTGCACTTTTTTGCATTTTGTATCCCGATAGGGAAAATTATATTCTCATTATTGGTTTGTCAGGCTATTTTGCTGCTTTCGGCGCTGTAATATGTATTGCGTCTAAGCTTGTTAGATATATAACCGAAGAAAACGGGCAGCTTGTCATGTATTCGCTCAGAAAGAAGAAAAAGGGTTATCTGAATACGCACGAAGATATCTATTATGAGATCCTGACATTGACCGAAGGAATGTATTGCGTGAATAAGTTTGTTGTTTTATCTAACGTGCCCTTTGAGTCATATAAAAGAAGGAGCAAAAAGAAAGCGTATTTCGGCCTCGGCCTCGGAACCGTGTGCAGGCTTGCAGAAGCCGACGGAAGACAGATTGTGCTGCCCTATGAGCATAGCCGCGTTTCCTCTCTTCTCAGCAGTGAGAAATGTCATATTGTCGGCTGAGCCGTAAAGCTAAACATGGCGTGCTTAAAAAACAGATGAAACCGCTTTGAAGCATGGTATCTCAATGCTTGCGGGGGAAATTGACTTATTTTTACAGCCGGGGTTATAACAGCTGAAAATACAGGTATCCGATAAAGGATGAAAGAGGCAGATTCATGAAAAGAAAAGAGATAACGGTGAATGTGTTCAAAAACCGAGAGAATTCCTGCAGGATTGTTCTCAATAATATACGTTTCAGTGAAAATGGTTTTGCAGTAATGGAAGAGCTTATCAAAAAGTTCGCACAGGGGGAAGAGCTTTTTCTCGGCTTTTACAGAACGGACGGTATGCATCTGACATCGGAGGAGTTTAAAAAATACAAAGCGGAAATTGCTGAATTTTTTAAAACTCACGGTGAAATGAAACGCCTCAGTGATTATCTTTTAATAGCAAGAACAAGGGCGGATTATGATTTTTGGAAGATATTTCCACGTATTTGTGACTGTTATCTGAATACTGTTTTGTTTAATCCAAATTTGGATTGGAGCCTTTTTGAACAGTTTCATTCAGAGTATATGGAGCGTCGAAACGACGACTACATCATAAATGATTATACGCAGTTTCTTTTCTGTTATTTTGACAGCGGCGATTTTTCCGTTTCCTTTGATCCGAATAAATATGCTGAAAATGCTGTTCTGCGTGCAATTGATGAAATTGTACACCCGCTGAAAAGAAGGTAAAAATCGAGCGGTAAGGGACATTTACGGTGACCGGATATATGACTGCGGAAAAGTTTTGAAAAATATTGCCGATTGAGGCGGAGTAATCGGGAAGGCGTAGGGGAGGTGATTTCTGTGTCATTAGGAATAGATGAAATTTTTGAGCTGATGTCGTGGGACAATGATGAATCGGCACAAATTCACGGAATTGAGGAAGCGAAGAAAATAAGACATCTTTCAGTGTTGTTTCAGCCCATGGAAAGCAAATCGGTTTGGGAAAACTGCGCAAAGGTGTTGGCGGATAAAAGCGACGAGGAGCTGAAGCTGTACCTGATCGATATGTTCAAATGGCTTCAGGATATGAACTGGCCCGGCGCCGATATTATTTACGGGAGATTAAGGGAGATGCCCTTTGAATTTATAAAAACGGAATATAATATTTGCCTGTTATCGGCAAAGGGAAGCGGAGATTCGGTATGGGAAAAAGTGCTTTATGATTTTGCTGAGGGCTTCGGATGCAGCGGAAACGTGTACAGCTCCTGAGTGCAGTTTATTAATTTAAGGATGGGATATAATGACAGATTACGAAAAGGAAATCGAGTACAGAAACAGCTTGTATAGCTCCGGCAGAAAACTCACTGCGGAAGAACGCATTTGGCTTGGAACCCATTCGCTGTATAATCTGCGGTTTGGTTTTCCGATTTTAAATGTAGCTGTTGAAAAGCTTGAACCTCAAAAATGGTATTTAATTACTGTAAGGGCGGAATCTGTTGCACATGAAGAAAAAATAGGACCCTTTATAGAGGTTTCCGGTTTAAAAGGGAAAATTATTGCTGATTTTGAGCTGGTTGATTACAAGGGAAATATAAGCCTGGGAAAGCCTGTTAAGATGTTGTCCTGCGATTTATATGAAGGCGAGAGTTTTATGGTCAAGTATTTCTCGAAATCAGGTTTTCTTTCTGTCGGATATTGGTGCGACTACTTTGACACAGCTGTGAACCTGCACAAGAGTGAAAGTTCGTCTACACGGAATACGGATTTTGCAATGAAGCGTGAGGAGATAAGCGGCAATAAGGTGCGGTACTGCTGCAAAGAACCCATGTATGATTCTTTTGATGCCATAATATTTACAGCCGAATGGAATGAAATTACAGACTTATAATGGCTGATAATAAAATCTGTATGATCTCGGTAACAGGCAACTGCATTTTGCCGTGAGGGAATTTTTTTGATGAAGGATGATACGCATGAAGATATATTTATCAAAGTATTGGCGGCAAAGCAGCATACTTAGTTTTTGTGTAATTATATTCTTAGTTGTTGGTTTAGCAGCTTTTTGTATTTGGAGTAACGATAAAGAAGACTATATAATGGTTTTATGTGTGGCATTGTATGTTTTAATTTTGGGATGTATATTATTAGGTTCAAAGAGATTTCTCACTTATGCGATTATCGAAAAAAATCAAATACATTCCTATTCATTTTTTTCAAGGGAGCTTTGTGTCATTTCAACTGAAAAACCTGTATATTATTCAATTTTTAATTCTCCCCAAGGTGGAAAAACGGCAAGGTTTATTGCCGTCTCCAACGAATTATTTGAGTATAGGGACACATACGGATTTGCAAAGGTGAGATTTATTCAGCACTATGATATGCACAAACAGATTGTTCTGCCATATAACGATCAGGTGATGAGGCTTTTGGATTTTGACAATTGGCACAGGATTTGCTGAAAGGTGACAATTGAAAACTTTTTGATTTATTGTGGTTAACAGGCTGCGGACCGTCTGAAATGTTTTGGCTTTCTCTGAGAATCAGATGTGCGCAGGCAAAAAGCGGGGATAAAAGGCAGAGGAGGAAAAAATGAACTTATTTATTAACTCTCCCATATATTACACACAGCATTTCGGTATTGATGATGAAATTTACAGGTTTTATAATTATATTTCGAGAACCATGGATATTACTGAATATACAAGCGCTGTTGACACGGCGGCAATAACGCCGATTATAGCTCCCGAAGAGTTGGAGCCTGATAAGCTCAGAACGGAAAAAATTTTTGTAAGAGCGGCCGACATTTCTGTTTCTATAAGCTTTGAAGATTACATTGCTGAGGATATTGACGGCAAAAAGAAAATGATTACGCAGAGCATTATTGCTGCGGCTGAAATTTTGAAAAAGAAACTGAAATCAGATTTTGACCTTGAAGCCTTTTTAAGGGATTTGGAGAAGATCGTTTCCGATTTTAGAAGTGAGGCTCAAAACTTTTCTGAAAATTTCAGATGATTTAAGGTGAGATGCAGAAGGCGCCTGTTTCAATCTGAAAATATATTGTAAAAAAACAGGACTGATGCTTTCATCAGTCCTGTTCGTCGTTATCCTTTTTTCTGAAGCTGTTGGGGGAAACGCCGTAGAATTTTTTAAAATCTCTGCTGAACTGGAAGGGGGAGGAATAGCCCAGCTTTTCCGAAACCTTGTTTATGGAAAAGTCGCTTGTCTGTAAAATCTGGGCGGCGTTCTGCATTTTCACTTTGATGAGATACTGCTTCGGAGTGGTTCCCGTGTATTTTAAAAACATGGAGCGGAAACTTCTCTCACTCATATGATTTTCTTCCGCAAGCTGCTTTACGGATATATTTTCCGCAACTCTGTCCCGCATGCTCTGCATTATTCTTGCAAAGTTTTCTGTGCTTTCGTTTTCACTCTTTTTCATGGAGAGTATCAGTCTGTAAACGTGTTCTTTAAATATCGTATTTACAAGACTCAGGCAGTATGGGTCCAGTCCCTCTTCCTCAAAGCTCAGAATATCGTTCATGCGTGAAATTTCGTCCGCCCTTATCGAGGACTTGTAAATTTCACCGGGAGTAAAGCAGGGGATTGATTTTGCGGTGAAATTGAACCAGTAGTAGTTCAGTATCTCCGAGTGGGAGCAGTAGCTGATAATATCTGAAACGGGAAGAAAAATAAATTCTTCGCTGTGAAGGCAGATAGTCCTTTCGCTGCATATAAGGCACATGGTGCCCTTTAAAATCCGAATCAGAGCAAATGTGCCCTTGGGATAAAAGCTTTTCTCATAGGCGGTGCGGGTGTATTCATAGCTTCCGTCGGTCGTTACATCCCATACAGAGGACAATTCCGGGGAAAAGCCGTCGGCTTTGTCGAGAACATAAAATTTTCTTGCTTTGTACATTGCGCCCACACTCCTAAAGTTTGCCGTTTTTGTTATTCAGATAGGGAAATTATATCTGTTTTTGATATTTAAGGCATATGCGTCGGGTGGTATAATTGCTTTAAAATATCAATGATTTCTGCGGGCTCGGTTCCGCAAAATGACGGCATATATCATTATAATATAAAAACAATTGATGTCAATAATTGGAAATAATTTATAAAATAAAATGCAGCGCAGTCAGGCGCCGATATTTTTACAGATTATAATTGCGAAGGGACGGGAATCGTAATGAGCGAATACTGGGTGATTTCGTGCAGGGAATACAAAGGCAGAATTTCCGAGAGCGGCGGCACGGTGACTTTGGAAAACGGGCTTATAAAACGGAGCGTAAACGTTAATTCGGGTACGGTTTCGCTCTCTAATCCTCAGACGGGAACGGAATATCTGGGCTCAAATATAAGTGATATAGAACTTACCGTCAACGGGAAGGAAATAGATTTTTATAATGATACGCATTTTATCGGCAGCGAAAAAATTCCGACTGTTGCCGACGTCCATTATGTGCCCACGAAATGCGCCACCGAAAAAATGCCCTATCCTGCAAAAGGCGAGGCAATCCGACTAGTCTATGACGGCGATGATTTTCAGTATCACGTTATATATGAGATTTTTGATAATATTCCCGTTATCTGCAAAAGGCTGCACATTCTGAATAAGAGCGGGAAAAAGGCTGTCATAAACAGATACGCAAACGACGTGCTCAAAATACCTGAGGATAAGTACCGCATGTTTTACGGTGAGACCAGCTACAACGGAGGCTGCGCCCTTAACAGCAACAGGACCCTTTCGGTGCGATACGAAGAGGGGATACTTCGCATGATGTTTGACATAGGCCCCGACGCGGATTTAGACAGCGGGGAAACCTTTACGGGACTGCGCAGCTATGAGCTTGTCCATACTGCCAAATACTACGAGCAGAAGATGATAGAGGTAAAGCAAATGTACCGACGCATAGCGCCCTGGGTACTCGAAAGTCCATTTATCTATCATATCCTTTCGGACAATTCCTTCAGGCTCAGAAAGGCCATGGATGAAATAACCGAAATAGGCTTTGACGCGCTTATACAGTCTTTCGGAAGCGGTGTGAACCTTGAAAGCAGGCGTGAAGGCTACATAAAAAAGCACAGGAGCATATACGATTACGGAAAAGGAAAGGGGCTCGAGGTAGGCGGATATACTCTGGCCATAGTAAAGAATTACCGCCCCGTAAAGGGTCCTGAATGTAATGTATACGCCGACCCTAAGGGGAAAATCATGCGCTGCCTCGCCTCGGAATGGTCTGTGCAGTACTGGCAGGATATACTCAATTTCTACGACCAAACGGGAGCGAACGCCATTGAAATTGACGGTCCCTATCACTTTTATCAGTGTAAGGGAGGAAAAACCCACCTTCATAAGGGACTCTCTGACAGCCGTTATCTACAGTGGAAGCTTTCCACGGAGGATGTGTTTAAAGAGCTCAGAAAGCGCAATGTATATATCAACACTCCCGACTGGATGTTCCTTAACGGAACAAACAAAACGGGAATTGGCTATGAAGAGATAGCCTTTTCCGAGCCGAGAAAGCATCAGCTTATATCTTCGAGGATTTATAACTATAAAGGCACATTCGGAAAGATACCCTCCATGGGCTGGAGCTTTATACCGCTGTCGGTGTATCACGGCGGAGGAAAGGCGGCGGCCTTTGCGCCTCTCGGCAAAAATATTTTCGATTATGAGTGGTCAGTGTTTCAGCATGTGATGAGCGGAGTGCTGCCCTGCTTCAGGGGAAAAAGGCTTTTCGACGATGAGGCAAGCAAGCAGATGCTAAAAAAATGGGTATCCTTTTATAAAAAATACAGCCGGATCATAAACGGTATAACAGTTCACTTTATGCCGCCTGTGATAGATGAGAATGACAAGGGCAGGACAAAGGACCTTGACTGCATTCTCAACGTGGTACCTGACGGAGAGGTCAGAGGAGTCCTTGCCGTATTCAATCAGACGGACAGGGAAATAAAAAAGACTGTCAAGGTGCCTCTTTACTATGCTAATATTGCTGATGTCGATGGAATTCCCGCCCCTAGAAAGGGCAGCGGCATAACCGAGGTAAAGAATCCCGTTTACGGGGAGTATGCTCCGCCGTATCCCGTGGAGAGCGAGCAGGAGGCAGAGGGGACACAGTCTCAGTGGTACGGCAAGAGCCAGGTGGTATCCCGCGAGGAGATGGAGGAAAAGAGAGAAATCACTATTATAGGTGAGGCTGAGTTCGTGAAAGAAGAGAAGGTAAGCGAAAAAGTTCCCGTGGATTCCAACGCAGATGCGGAGCTTTATGTACACCTGAAACCCATGAGTTATACATATTATATAATAAAGAAAACAGCCGAATAAATTAAAGCGGGAGGCCGTTAAGGTCTCCCGCTGATCATGTCAGAAAACTAAAATTCAGCTCAAACCTACGTCTCGCTTGTGGAATGGGAGTTGTCAAGGCGTAAGCCTTGACAGAGGGATTGGCAGGCTGAGCCTGCACCCAATTTGCGGCAAGCTAAGCTTGCAAGCATGTCGCACACTGTATTGCAGCATAAAGCTAATATATCTGCCTGCGGCGGACACGTTTGCTTTCAAATCGCGTAGCAAGTTGAGCTTGCAGGCAAGTCGCGCACCGAATTGCGGTAAAAACTAACTGTACCCGCCCGCGAGACGGCTTTCATATTGACATCAGGGATTTGTATAGCGAGAAACCTTGATAATGCAAAACGACAACTCTAAAAGTATTTAAGCATAAAAACAACTTCATTTATAAACTGGAGCGGGAGGCCGTTAAGGTCTCCCGCTTATCTTATGAAAGAATTTGACATGTCCTAATTTGATTTTGTCTTATGTTCTTTTACGCTTTTGTAAATTAGACCTAAAATGAAAAAAAACAGCAGCGCAAAGGCAATCCCGCTTGCGGCGCCCATACTGTCGATAAAAACGTCGAAGGCTCTGCATGCCCTTCCCGGAATGAAAAGCTGATGTACTTCGTCAGTTACTGCGTAGAAGGCCGAGAAAATCCACGGAAAGAAAAGTGACTTTCTTTTAAGGGAAAAAGAGAAAGTACAGAAGCTTACGGCTCCCAAAAGGGCGTATTCGGAGAAGTGAGCCGCTTTTCTTAAAAATGTATGGGAAATCTCAAAAGGAATAATCTCCAGTATGCGCGCGAGAAGACCTCCGCTCAGTTCCTT
Source organism: uncultured Oscillospiraceae bacterium (assembly GCA_949283785.1). GTDB lineage: Bacteria > Bacillota > Clostridia > Oscillospirales > Acutalibacteraceae > UMGS263. The sequence continues at coordinate 37,428 of CASDTR010000060.1, read as the reverse complement.
GGAGCCTTCCGCCGACTGAGCGGAGAAGGCAAAAATAATGCCCATTACAATGGCCGTCGCGGCCCACAGAAAAATCAGCAAGCTTGTTCTTTTCTTACCTGCAATTGAAAAAATCTTATCAGTCATATCTCTCACCGCTTTCAAAGATCGGTACTCCCAGGTATGTCGAGTAAGTTATTCCCGAGCAGTTGGGAGAGAGGGCAAAGGCCTTGTTTCTCGAAAAAACGGGATAGACATAATAATTCTCTATGAGAAATTCTTCGCATCTTTTGGTAAGCTCCGTTTTGTCGTCGCTATCGGCCGTTAAAGCCTGCTGAACCATTTTATTATAATTTTCGGAGTAGACTCCGTAGCCGCTTATAAACATTTTCAGTATGTCGTCGGTGCGGCTGGTAGAAGCGGAAATGGGAGCAAAGGCTATCTGATAGCCTCCGGAATTTATGGTGCTCATAACGTTTTCAATGGGTACTACATTTATCTTGGCAGAAAATGAAATTCCGAAAACCTCCTGCCACTGTCCTATTACGCGGCGGACGTTTTCCTCATCCTTCTCAGTGCATGTAACGGTTACCTCCAGGGATTTCATGCCAAGGCGTGAAAGCTCACTGTCCCAAAGCTGTTTGGCGTAGGTGGTGTTGGTCGAGGGAGGGGAAGCTTTTCCTGCGGTCTCTCTGTAAGCTTTGCCCGCTAAAAGGCACGCGTCGGGGATTACGCCGCTTGCGGCTGTTTCCCCTTCACTCAGCTCAACGGTGAGCGGGCTCATGGCAAGCATAAAGGCCTTTCTCAGGTCAGTTGATGAAAGGGCGTATGAATAGCCGCCGTTTATAAGAAAGCCCCAGGTTTCGGCTGAATAATATGTTACGCTCTGATCTTTTTCACTGAATTTGTCGGCGGTGAGGCTGCTTACCAAAGCGGCAGAAAGCTTATCGTCGTTTACCTCTTCGGCAATAGTTGCTTCTCCAGTTTGAATGTAAAGAGTGACAGAAGCGGGCGTTACGTCTTCAAACTTTGTATAATCCTTGTTAAGCCCTTCTTCGGTATTGTAGTTTTTTCTCAATATTATTGAAGCGTCGTGATTCCACTTTGAAAGATAAAAGGGTCCGCAGGAGAGATAATAATCCACTTCAAGGCCGTATCTGCCGTTCGTGCCGTAAAAAAAGTCCTCGTTGCAGGGCATTGCCGCAGAGGTTGCCATAAGGTACAAAAACTCGTTGCTGGCCTTCTCGAGGGTTATTTTTAAAGTGAGACTGTCGGGTGTTTCTATGCCGAGCTTGTCTGAGGAGAGTTCTCCGCCGTTTACTTTTTCGCCGTTCTTTATGATGTAAAAATCCTGAGCAAAGGGAGATTTTGTTTCGGGAAGAAGTGTTCTTGTGATACCGAAGGCAAAGTCATAGGAGGTAAGGGCGCCGCTGAAATCCGAGCCGGCGATTTCTGCGGTGCTTTCAAGAAGGTGCCACCTCAATCCGTCCTGAAGGTGAAAGGTGTAAACGAGGCCGTCCTGAGAGATGTCCCAGCTTACTGCGGCTCCGGAGACAATGTTGTTGGAGCTGTCGATTTTGACGAGGCTGAGCATCGTGTTATATACAGTAGTAAGGGCCGCGTCGCCCGTCGCTATCTGCGGGTCGAGGCAGGCAGGTTCAGCGGATACGGGATAAGAGAGGGATTTGCCTGTTCCGTCTTCCTGACCGCAGGCGCAGAAAGTCATAATTATAATTACCGATATTAAAATCAGTGAGATGATTTTTTTTCTCATTTTCGCACCACCAAAGGAGATATTAACAAAAGTAATTTTATCATTTGACAGCCGTTCTTTCAATAGCGTAATGGTTACAAAAAGGTTAAAATGGCGTGAGCTTGCGTCACAGTCAATCAGTAGTTTTTTCCGTATGCTTTATGAATAAACAAAAAGCGCACTGAAAAATTCAATGCGCTTTGTTTTGTAGAGTTTATTTTTTGATTTCTTTTCTTGCCTTTGCTTTCAGAACATCCGTTCCCGAGCCTTTTTCAAAATCCTTTGTAAGCTTGACTACAACGCCGCTTAAAGCGAGGACGGCTATGAGGTTGGGAATGACCATGAGACCGTTGAAGCAGTCGGCAAGGGACCATACAAGGTCTACCTTAAGGGAAGAGCCGACGACGATAAAGATAAGCACCAAAATCGTATAAGGAATAACAGCCCTTTTGCCGAAGAGGAATTTGATGTTTGTCTGGCCGAAAAAATACCAGCCGATGATTGTGGAGAAAGCAAAGAAAAGCATGCATATGGCGATAAATACGGAACCCGCGTTTCCGAAAACGGTTTTGAAGCCTTCCTGTGCGAGACCCGCGGCGTCTACGGTGCCGTTCATTCCGAGACTGAGAACGTCTGTTGAGAGGATGACGAGGGCCGTCAGAGTGAGTATTATGAAAGTGTCAATAAATACTCCCATCATTGCAACAATACCCTGTTCAGAAGGGTGCTTTACCTTGGCGATAGCGTGGGCGTGAGGAGTTGAACCCATACCGGCTTCGTTGGAGAAAAGACCTCTGGCTACACCGTAGCGCATGGCTTTCTGAACGGTAATACCGATTGCTCCTCCGAAAAGAGACGACGGGGAAAAGGCTCCCACGAAAATCTGCCTAAAGGCTTCCGGAACATTTTTGATGTTGGAGACGATTATGATCATTGAGCCGATGATGTAGAACACGGCCATGATGGGAACGATTTTTTCGGTTACGGAGGCTATTCTCTTAACTCCGCCGAGGAAGATGATGCCTGCGAAAATCGCAACGGCGATTCCTACATAGAGAGGCTCGACTCCAAAAGCATTTTTAAAGGCGTCGCCTATGGAGTTTGACTGAACCATATTTCCCATAAAGCCTAAGGCGAAAATTATGAGAACTGAGAAAATCGCCGCGAGAACCTTGCCAAATGTTCCTCTGAAAGCGGCCCTTATGTAAAATGAAGGTCCTCCGGTAACCTCTCCGTTGCGAACGGTTTTATATTTTTGAGCGAGAACCGCTTCTGCGTAAATGGTGGCCATTCCGAAAAAGGCACTCATCCACATCCAGAAAATAGCTCCCGGGCCTCCCGCGATAAGTGCGGTGGCAGCACCGACGATGTTTCCCGTTCCCACTTGGGCGGCAATAGCCGTGGCGAGGGACTGGAAGGATGACATTCCGCTGCCGTCGGCAGCTTCACCCTTTAATTTCAAGGCGCCGAAAGTAGCCTTGAATGATTCACCGAATTTTCTCACCTGAATGAAACGAAGGCGGACAGTAAAGAAAATACCCGTTCCGCAAAGAAGAAAAAGCAGAGCAAAGTCCCACAAAAATCCATTGACCTTGCCTACGGAGTCATTTAGAACTATTTGAAACTGCTGTAACCACTCCATATTTTTAACACTCCTCAAGTCGAATTAAAACGTAAATATAATTTTACAATAAATTGTATACAGGTGTCAATAATAAAACATATTTGTGACGTACGCTGCGAAAGGTGCTCAGGGAGGTTGCTTTTGAAGCGGATGCAGAGCTGCGAAAAGAAATGTTCAACAGATGTCAAAAATAAGGATATGTGCCTGATAATGAATTGCTGCTTCTAAAATTAATTTATTATATATAATAATTTTAAATATAATATTATGTATATCATATACCATAATTTACCAATGAAATATTACAATAATCGGTTGACAATTTTCCTGTACGACATTATAATGTGTGTACAATTTACATAAATTAATTCGATTTGTTTGATTTTTTATAAAAACAGAGAATTAGATATGTAAATATGGGGTTGAAGGCAAGTATTTTCAAATTTTAACCGCCAACATGTTTTATTTATGTTTTGGTGTTGCGGCAGCTTTTAACCTGAAAAAGCAGGAAAAATAAATTCCTGCTCATTATAAAAAGGAGGACAAAAACATGAAAAAGGCAAACACTCAAAAATGGACGAAGCTGGTTTCCGTGATCGTTGCGGCAGCTATACTGTGCACCGTTACGGCGGCGGCTCTCGTCCCGTCGTTCGCAGCTGACGATGTCAACTACGGAACCGATTCCTATACCCTTGCGGATAAAGGCTATTATGTATCCATGGGTGTTGACGGAATCAATTACACCTTCGTTCAGACTGAGGACAATCAGAAGTTTACTTTCAGAACCGTCTATAACATGATGGTGAACTTTGACCCCAACAATGTCATCTATGACAACTTCAGCTTTACAAATGCTGATGGAATGAAAGACTGCAAAATCAGCTGGGTGAACGGTTCTCCCATGGATGACGGTATGATCGGCGGTAAGGCCGGCGCCGCTACAAGCAGCATGGCCAGTTATGAAGCGGAGGTCACCTTTACAAGCAGCAAGGATTCTTCGAGAGAATCCCTTGTTATGAAGCCCGATTTCACGGTTGACTATCGTTCCCTTGACGTTGACGCTATTGAAAGCGATCCCAGATGGAGCGAGCCGGAAAACGCTCATCAGGAGAAATTTCCCTTTACGATAACAATCATTGATGCGCGCAGCCTTGCGGATACCGTTGAGTACGCTCAGTCCAAGGTAAATGACGAGGATACATACACAGCCGAATCCCGCGATGCTCTTGCAAAGGCAGTTGACGCCTACAAGTTTCCCGGAGCAACGCAGACAGAGGTCAATTTCGCAGAGGCTCTTATTCTCCGCGCAGCGGAAAACCTTGAAACTCTTCCCGGAGTTACGGCAGAGCCTGCCGAAACAGCGGCTGTTGAGGCTGACCGTCAGGCAGTTCTCAACGAGTCAACAGGTTATCAGAAATTTGAAGATACAGGTCACTGCATTTCGATGGGTGTAAACAAAGTCAACTACACGTTTATCCAGACAAAGGATTCAGAGCGCTTTGAGTTTACAACAGACTTTAACTTCCTTGTTAACTATGTCGGAAACAGCATCATGTTTACGGATATAGCTTTTTCCGATGCGGATAATGCTATGAGCAACGTTTCCCTTACATGGCTCAACGATGAGGGCCCCGTCGGTTACCATAAGGTAATAGTAGGCGAGGGCGGAGCGCATTCCAACAATTTCCACAATTACACAGCTTCTATCGCCTTCACAAATGAAAAAGTAGCTTCAAGAGAGGCAAAGGTCATCAAAGCAAACCTTTCTGTAGTCTACAAGTATTATCCTACAAGTGTTACTTGGATAGGGCCCTGGAAACCCTTAAAAGGCAGCGAGATAAAGGATTATGTCTATACTTTGACGATTATCGATGCGCGATGCCTTGATGCTACCGTTAAGGAGGCCGAGCAGAAGCTTGCCCGCACCGATCTCTACACCGAGGAATCCCTTGCTCTTCTCAAGGAATCCGTTGACCTTTACGGTGACGGCGGAATAACTCAGACTGAGATTAACTACGCCGAGCTTCTTATAAGAGATGCTATAGCAAAGCTTGATCCCATTATTCCCGTGGAGCCTACTGATCCCGCGGAGCCTACTGATCCCACGGAACCCACTGATCCCACGGAACCCACTGATCCCGCGGAGCCTACTGATCCCACGGGACCTGCTACAGACGATACAACACCCTCTGACGATATGACGACAGCCCCCGACAACGGTTCGGACGGAACAGATGTTCCCACAGGCGACACACTTCCCGTAGTGTTTGTGATCGCCCTTACCGCAGCAGCAGGAGGAGCCGTTATCGTAACAAAGAAAGCACGCAAAGATAAATAAGTAAAAATTCAACAGATAAATGCCTGTTCAAGACGGCTGAACCGATATTCGGTTCGGCCGTTTTCCATATAAGAAAATCATTTAATTAATTGTGCCCTTTAATGTTTAATATAGTTGACTTTGCCGCATGTAATGGTATTATATGTTCATAAGGCTTTGTCCGTATTAAAAGATTTAAGGGGAGGATTAAACTTATGAGCATTTTCAGCAGTCTTTCGCAAAAAGAAAACGGTAGAAAAAGTGACGGCAAAATAACCGAGGGAATGCCTGAAATTATAAGAGCTTGCGCGGCTCAGGGCGCGGTATTACTGAAAAATGACGGTATGCTGCCTCTGCCGAAAGGAACGAAGCTATCTGTTTTCGGACGCGTTCAGATAGATTGGTTTTATACAGGATACGGCTCGGGAGGAGATGTCAACCGCCCCTACGAGGTCAGTTTTCTTGAAGGGATACGGGGCAATGATGACCTGTGTCTTAATGAAGATTTAGCTGCGGTATATGAAAAATGGTGTGCGGAAAATCCTGTCAGGCACGGTACTTGGGGCCTTTGGCCGAGATTTTATCCCGATATGAAGCTCACCGAAGAGCTTGTTGAGAAAGCTGCCGAAGAGTCGGACTGTGCGGTGTTTGTAATCGGCCGTTCTTCCGGAGAGGACAGAGAAAACGTTCTCGAGAAGGGCAGTTATTACATAACCGATGAGGAGCTAGAAAGTCTCAGGCTTATCACTTCGCGCTTTTCCAAAACTGCCATCCTTCTTAATATAGGAAGCATCATTGACATGTCTTTTCTCGACAAGGTAAACGTCAGCGCAGTGATGATAGTGTGGCAGGGAGGCATGGAGAGCGGAAACGCCGCTGCGGATTTGCTTTCGGGAAAAGAGACACCATGTGGAAAGCTTTGCGATACAATAGTTAAAAAGTACGAGAATTATCCCTGCGCGGAGCATTTCGGCGCATTGAAATTTAACAATTATTATGAGGATATATATGTAGGCTACAGGTATTTCGAAACCTTCCGAAAGGACGATGTGCTTTTCCCCTTCGGCTTCGGACTCAGCTATACGGATTTTTCATGGCAGGTTAAAAAGTGCGAGCATACAGACGACGGATTTTCCTTTACCTGCACCGTTAAAAATATCGGAGAGACATATGCAGGCCGCGAGGTGATGCAGTGTTATGCGGAAAAGCCTTGCGGAGACCTGGGCAATCCATCGAGAGAGCTTGTCTCCTTTAAGAAAACGAAGTTTCTCTCTCCCGGCGAAGAGGAGGATATAACCTTATTCGTCAAAAAGGAGAGCCTTGCCTCCTATGACCAAACGGGAGTTTCAGGCTATGCCTCAGCATATGTTTTGCAGGCGGGAAAATACGGATTTTATCTGGGAACCGATGTCAGAAGCGCCGAAAAGTGCTATGGATATGAACAAAAAGGCACGGAGCTCATCGAGCAGCTCACTCCCATTTCGCAGCTTGAAAAAAGCTTTAAAATCGCAGCAGCTCAGGAGAAGGACGGCGAAAGAGTTTTCTGCGAAAAGGACGCTGTCATAACGCAGACCCATTTAAAAGAAAAAATACTGAAAAATCTGCCGTCAGATATTCCTTTTACGGGCGATGTGGGACTTAAGCTTGCAGATGTGAAAAGCGGCAAATGCACAATGGAGCAGTTTGCGGCGCAGCTGAGCAAAAAGGAACTGGAAGCTATTTCCAGGGGAGACTATAAAATGGACAGCCCACTCGGTGCAAAGGGAAATGCAGGTGCCATGGCGGGAGTGCTGCCCTCTCTCAGAGATAAGGGAGTCCCTGCGGTTATAACTACCGACGGCCCTTCTGGCATAAGGCTTCAAAGCAGTTGTTCCCTTATACCCATAGGAACTCTTTTGGCGTGTACTTTTGATCCCGAATTGGTTGAAAGTTTGTATGAGGCCGTTGGCAATGAAATGCTTGATAAAGGCAGCCATGTGCTGCTGGCACCGGGCATGAATATACACAGAAGCCCTCTTTGCGGCAGGAATTTTGAGTATTATTCGGAGGATCCATTCCTTACTGGCATCATTGCTTCAGGCGCCGTGAAGGGTTTACAGAAAACAGGTGTGTCCGCCTGTCCAAAGCATTTCGCTTGCAACAATCAGGAGTATAACAGAAATTACAACGATTCGCGAGTGACGGAAAGAGCTTTGCGCGAAATATATTTAAAAGGTTTTGAAATCTGCGTGAAGGCAGCAAAGCCGCAGAATATAATGACTTCATATAATAAAATAAACGGCGTATGGAGCCATTACAATTATGAGATATGTACCCAAGTGCTCAGGGATGAATGGGGATACGAAGGCAACGTTATGACAGACTGGTGGATGCGCTCTTCTCACAGTCCGGAGTTCCCAAAGCTGAGGGACAATGCTTATCGTGTGCGCAGTCAGGTAGACGTACTTATGCCGGGCGGAAAGCGTGTAGGTCTGAGAAGGCCGAACAGGACGCTTCTTGAAACTCTCGGCAAAAAGGACGGTATAACCTTGGGCGAGCTTCAGAGGACAGCAATGAACGTTTTGAGGTTTGCAATGAACAGCGCGGCCATGAAAAACGAGTGAGCCGTTAAATCCGATGCTTAAAACGCTTTAAATTTTATTATTCAGAAAATCCGCACGGAAGTTTTCCGTGCGGATTTTTTTACCAAAAAACAGCGTTATTTCACGCATGGAAACAAAGGATTTTTCACGAGGAGGATTTATTAACTATATAGTAATAATATGTTCATAATTACTATAGAAAATTTAGAAATTTTATATTTTTTAAGGTCTAAATTCTTGTTCGGAAAAATAAAATTAAAAAAGTGTTTTATAATATTGCACATATAAATTGCTAAGATTTTGTATATCTGAACAATTAAATTATTGGTCATCGAACCGGAAATGGAGCTGTTTTTATGAAAAATGCATTTTTAAAAAAGTTTTTATGTGTTCTTTCGGCTGCTGTGCTTGTTTTTAGCTTTGCGGCCTGCGGTAACGACGCTGATGAGAAGGACACAACTGCACCTTCTGTTTTGGAGGAGGAAAATCCGGGAGCTGACGAAGTGCCCGATGTATCCGAAAGCGAAAGCCGGGATGATGTATCCGAAGGAGCATCTGAAAACGATACTCAGGCTGCGGAAAGCGAAAAAAACGATGAGACGAGCGCTCAGACCGGAAACGGCGGTACCGCTTCATCTTCTTCAAAGCCTGATTCAAAGTCCGACATAATCTCCGCTTACAACAGCGCGGTTACAACGAGCGGTCTCAGCCGTACCTCAATGTCCCAGAAGCTTACAAAGGGCTTCATCAGCGTTGTCAGCTATGATATAATGGCAAGCGAGCACGCAGGCGTCCTTAACCAGATTAATGTAAACAATACATCCAAGACGGCCTCAGACCTTAAAGCTCTCAGCAGCTCTGATGTGGCGTCAGCTACACGAAACGGAAACACCGTTACCATAAAGCTCAACACCGTTTCAGGAAAATCCTCAGTTTCAAACGGAACCGGAGGATATGTATGTATTATCGACAATTCGAGAACAAACGAGATAGTAAATATCATTACCGATGATATAGGCGTAAACGGAGTTACCCTTGCCTCCAGCAGCTATACTCTTTCAAACGGAGTTATTACAGCAACCTTTAATGACGATTTTACAAAGATCACCAAGGTTACGTTCACAGGCAGCGAGACCTTTGCAGGCAAGCTTAAATATCTTGTGATGTCCATTAACGCCGACGTTGCGGCAAATCTTTCTTCAACTTATTCCGCATAAGAAGTTTAGCTCTTTTAACGGTATAACGGCAAATCCCCACGGATTTTTTCCGCGGGGATTTTTTGTTTTTATTTATCAGAGCCTCGCATATATTTAAGTGAAGTATCAAAGGGGTGAGATCAGGTGAGAAAGCTGTTTTGTAAAATTACGGCAGCGTCTGCCGTGTGTATTCTGATGATGAGTTTTTTCGGCTGCGGGGAGACGCAGGAGCTGAGTGAAACTGACAGCGGCACTGAGCGGTTAGGGGAAACTTTGAGTGAGAAGGCAGAAGAGGCAGCGGTGATATTTGAAAAGGGAGGCGCCGAAGTGGCGAATGAAGAAGCCTCCAATTTATCACAAACGTCATCAGAATGTGAAAGTCGTGAAGCTCTCGTGGATTTATACAACTCCGCTTTGGAAAAGGAAAGCTTAAAGAGAAAGCTTATGAGCCAAAAAACAGAAAAAGGCGTTATAGATTTAGGTATAAAAGAAATTGATTTAAATGAAAGGGAAAACGCGGGACTTAGGGATTTGACCGAGACCGATGATAATTCCAAAGCCTCCTGCCCTTTGGAAAAGCTGGCACTGGAGGATGTTGAGAAAGCGGAAAAATCAGGAAATACGATCTTCTTTACTTTAAAGAGCTACAGCACAGGAACGGATATTTCTCAGGGAGCGGGGGGATGTTTAGGAATTTCAGAGAAGGAAAGGACATCCGAAATATTGAACGATGCGGCCGAATATCTGGGTCTGCCCGGAAAGGTTATCGTAAAATCGGGAGAATACACTCTTTACGACGGAAAAATAACCGCGTATTTCAGCGATGACTTTACGTCTTTGAAAAAAGTGACTTTCGGCGGTAAGGAAAAGGTAAAAGGAACGGTTGAGTATATTATGATGACGGTGAGGGTAGAAATAGAATTTGCGTTAAGCTCTTTGTATGAGGCCTGATGTTTGTGAGTAATATAACAGCAGAAAATTTTAAATGTTTTATTTGTCGATAAAATACGATTTTTGTCCTCAAAAGACAAAAAATATATTAAATTTCCCTCAAATTTATATTGCTTTCGGGACAGAGGTGTGATAATATTTTATCCGCTTAAATTAAATGCCTTTGCATCTGAGCAGAAAATACGAATCAGGCAAACAGCAATTTGCGGAGGGAAGAGAATGAAGAAAAGATTTTTGATTTGGACGGGTGTGCTTTGTGCTGCGGCGTTACTGGTCGGCTGCATGTTCGGGATTCCGCCTGCCGTGCTGAATTACAAATACGCCGTTTCCTATCCGAAAAAATACAATGTCACAAAAGAGACCTTTGACAGTGAGGATGTCAATCGAATACACTTTTTAAATACAGGAAGCTCCGACGCTATCCTTATTGAAAGCGACGGACACTTTGCCATGGTGGACTGCGGCGAAGACAGCGACAATCCCAGAGGATTGCCTGATTTGGAGCTTCAGGGCTATGAGCAGGAGGTGCTCAAATATCTGAAAGCTCATGCTGCGGGAGAGGACGGAAAGGTCGTGCTTGATTTTGTAGTGGGCACTCATGCTCATTCCGACCATATAGGAGGCTTTGATACTATAATAAGCGACGACGATATCCTGGTAAAAAAGGCGTATCTCAAGCCCTACGACTCCTCTAAAATCATTGATTATGAAGTTGAAGAGTGGGATAATCAGGAGGTCTATGACCAAATGGTAAACGCCCTTATTGCCGAAGGCGCCGAGATCATCTCGGATATTCCCGAAAATGAATTTACCTTCGGGGCCTTCACCTGCAAGTTTTACAACGGTGAAATTTACAGCGGGGATAAAAAGAGGGGAGAGAACGAAAATTCCCTGGGCCTTTTGCTTTCCTGCAACGGTTCAAGGGCGTTTCTTGCGGGAGACATAAACAATATTGACGGTACGGAAGAAGCCATCGGAAAGGATATAGGCAAGGTTGAACTTCTTAAATTCGGCCATCACGGCTATGATGAGTCCACTTCTACGGCCTTTGTTGAAGCTCTTATGCCGGATATAGGTATACTTACAAATAAAAGCTTGTTTTACAGTCTCAATTCTCAGTCTAAAAAGGATGTAGTAAGAATAAGCGAAACAGCGGTTTATTCGACAGGTGAGAACAACGGCATAATCGCAAATTTTACGGATGAGGGAATTGTACTTACAAATAATATTATGCAGTGAACAGGTCTCAGAAAAAGGCTTTAGTTCAGCGGACGGCTCTTGACAGAACAGAACGTAATATATTAAGAAAAAAGTCTGAACGATTTTTCGCTCAGACCTTTTCTTTTTAACCTTCGAAAAACGGACGCCGTTTAACAGGCGGCAGAAAGCTATGGCAAAAGAGAAAAGCCTCAAACGCGATTTTAACGTTTGAGGCTTTAACTGGAGCTACTGGCCGGATTCGAACCGGCGACCTGCTGATTACGAATCAGCTGCTCTGCCAACTGAGCCACAGTAGCGTGCGGTATAAGTACCGCATAACATTATAAATAATATTAAAAGAATTTGCAAGAGTTTTTTATTTTTTTGTTTCACAGGTTTCGATTGTCCTAAAAAGAAAAGCCAAAAATATTCGAAATCACGTTATATGGGCAGCGTCACGGCTATTGTAAGGGATTTTCCGTCCTTTGAAGAGGCGGTGATTTTCCCTTTGTGGGATGTAACTATAGCCTTTGCCACGGAGAGGCCTATGCCGTAGCCTCCGGTTTCGGAGCTGCGTGATTTATCTCCGCGGTAGAATCGATCAAACAGGCGGTCAAGGTTATGGGTATCAACATTTTGCGCCGTATTGTAAACTTTAAGGCACAGAGACTTGTTTTGCTTTTTTAAGCTTATGCTCACCGTTCCGCCCTCGGGCGAATATTTGAGAGCGTTGTCGAGGAGTATGGACACAAGCTGTCTTATTGACTTTTCTCCGCCGCGGAAGGAGAGCATGGGCTCTATATCCATGGAAAAAGTTTTGCCGCGGGTTTTTGCAGGCCCTTGGAAAGACTGGGCCGTTTCGCTTACTACGTCTGAAACGGGGAATTCTATCATCATTTCCTGCAAAGGACTCTGTTCCTCCAGACGTGAAAGCAATGTCAGATTTTCCGTAAGGGCCGTGAGGCGTTTGACCTGTGTCTGGATATCCTTAAGCCATTCGTTATCTCCGTAGTCCATTTCGAGAATTTCAGCGTCGGCGTCAATGATTGTAAGGGGAGTTTTGATCTCGTGGCCTGCGTCGGTTATAAACTGTTTTTGCTTTTCATAGCTGTCGGAGATAGGCTTTACGATTTTTTCCGACAGGAGGATCATAAGTATGAATACAGCCAGCATACCGAAAAATGATACGCCTATACTTGTCAAGAGAAAAGAGCGAAAAGTGGAAAGGCCCCTATAGCAGTCGAGGAATATTATCCTTATTCCATCTTCGGTAACCTGTTTTGTATATCTGTAATTTTCAAAAAAGCCCTTGTCCTTCGACTTCTCCAGCATGGTTTGAGCGTATTCAATAGCTTCTGAAGTGTCAATTGCAGCGATTTTCCCTGTATCCACTGATATTACGGAGCCGCTGCCGTCCAAGAGTACGGAGAAATAGCGCGATTCATAGGGGACCTCGGGAGAACGAAAATCATGGATCAGCGGATTCATCCCCCCGGGAGGGACTTCGGATTTCGGGAAAACGCCGTCGTTTTCTGCTAAAACTGAGAGGATGCTGTCGGCGTCTTTTATGATGCCTATATAATTCATCAGATTTATTGTCCCCGCAATCACAAGGAGTACCGTGAACAAAGAGACCATTGAAACCGCAATAAGCTTGATGCGCAGCTTTTTTATCATTTTATTTCCTCCAGAGAGTAGCCCGCGTTTCTTGCGGCTTTTATCTGTACGTTTGCTTCCAAGGCCGAAAATTTTTTCCTAAGGTAGGATATATATACCCATACGACGCTTATTTCTGCTTCGCTGTCATAGCCCCAGATTTTTTCCATAAACATCTCCGTGGAAATCAGACGTCCCGGGTTGCGCATGAGCATTTCCGGCATCTGGAACTCCTTGTTGGCAAGGCGGAAGCTGCCTGCGGGAGAAGATAGCTCGTAGGAGGCGGTATCAAGGGAGATGTTACCCATTGTGAGAACGCTCGTGGTCTGGGCGGATACGGTTCTCGTCATGGCTCTTATACGGGCGAGGAGCTCACGGGAATTAAAGGGCTTTGTAAGGTAATCGTTGGCGCCGCTGTCAAGTCCGAGCACCTTGTCGTCGATTTCCGACTTCGCGGTGAGTATGAGCACGGGAATGTTGTTCCCCTTTTCCCTTAATTTTTTAAGCACCGTAATCCCGTCCATTTTCGGCATCATGATGTCGAGGATAACTCCGTCGTAGACATCGGATTCCAGATATTCAAGAGCCTCAAGTCCGTCATAAACCGCGTCTGCGGAGTAATTGTTCCTCTCGAGAATGGCCGTTATGGCTTTCGAGAGGGATTTTTCATCTTCTGCAAGCAGCAGTCTCATATTGTTATCCCTGCCTTTTCTGTCTTTATATGCTGAATATAGCAGTTCTACTTTAATTTAAGCTAAAAACAGCGTAGGTAAATTATAATTGTATAACTATTATAAACTATAATACCTTATGCTGCCGATTAAAAGAAAAAGTTTTTATCCTTTAAAGTTGATTTAGGGTACGGGATTTAAAATCAGAGATATAAAGGAGGCAGTACCGTGAAATATCAAGACGTTTTTAAGCGATATGAGCTTAAATATATACTTACAAAGGAACAGAAAGAAAAGCTTTTAAAGGCCATGGAGCCGTATATGGCCATTGACCGATACGGACGCACGACAATAAGGAACATATATTTCGATACCGCTGATTTTCGGCTCATACGCCGCTCCCTTGAACGACCCATCTATAAGGAAAAGCTCAGATTAAGGAGCTACGGAGCGGCGGGAGCCGAGGATCCCACTTTTGTGGAGCTGAAAAAGAAATATAAGTCCGTTGTATATAAAAGAAGGATAGTCCTTCCCCGTGAGCAGGCTATGGAGTGTCTGTGCTGCGGGGAGGAACTTCCCGTAAATTCCCAGATAGCAAGAGAAATAGATTATTTCTGTGATTACTATCATGACCTTCGTCCAACGGTGTTCCTCTCCTATGAGCGGGAGGCCTATTATTCCAGGGACGGCGGGGATTTCCGCGTGACCTTTGACGAAAATATACTCTTTAGACAGCAGGCGCTTTCTCTGGGAGAAAAAGCCTACGGTACTCCGATTTTGGAGCCGGGCAAGGTGCTTATGGAGGTAAAGACCTCGGGCTCCGTGCCGCTGTGGCTGACCCGTTTTTTTTCACGGGAGCATATATTCAAGACTTCTTTTTCAAAATACGGTTTGGCTTATCAAACGATAATTACAGGAGGTTTTAAAGATGCTTGAAAATATATTCAAAGGGATTTTTGATACAGGTTTGACCGATGTGATTTCGGTAAACGATTTTTTGATCTGCGTAGGCGGAGCTTTGGCTGCGGGCCTGATAACAGCGGCGCTGTACGCTTTTAAAACACGCTGCACGAAAAGCTTTGCGGCAACTCTCGCGCTGCTGCCGGCGGTGGTGTGTGTGGTGATTATGATGGTAAACGGAAACGTCGGCGCAGGCGTCGCCGTAGCGGGAGCCTTCAGCCTTGTAAGATTCCGTTCCGTTCCCGGAACAGCCCGTGAAATAGGGGCCATTTTTCTTGCCATGGGCGCCGGCCTTATCTGCGGAATGGGATATATCGCTTATGCGGTTCTCTTTTCTCTCGTTCTGAGCGCAATGAGCGTTATTTACGGCTGTTTCGATTTCGGCGTAGGCAAAAAGGCGGCTCTTTATAAAACTCTTCACATAACCATTCCCGAGGATCTCGACTATACGGGTGTTTTCGAGGAACTGCTCAGCGAATATGCCTCACAGTGGGAGCTGGTTCAGGTCAAAACCACAAATATGGGAAGTCTATTCAGGCTCATTTATAATCTCACTCTGCGCAGCGGCGCAAAGGAAAAGGAATTGATTGATAAGCTCCGCTGCCGCAACGGAAATCTCGAAATCAGCGTCTCAAAACAGGAGACAAACGCTTATGAGCTTTAAGGAGCTGAGAAAATGAAAAAGATTAAAATATTAGCCCTGATCGCGGCGCTTATGATAGTGCTTTCGGCATGCAACGGCGGGGAGGATACAGAGCCGTCCGAGTCTAATACTTCTGCCGCCCTTGCCGCCGCGTCGGATATGTTTACGGATAGGGATATGGAAATAGGCTACGATGAAGCAACGGCGGTATCCGTGTCTCTCAACGGCGACACGGCCTCGTGTGATTCCGACGCCGTTAGGATTTCCGGCGGGACCGTCACCATATCCGAGGAAGGAACATATATTCTGTCGGGTACTCTCGATGACGGCATGATAATAGTAAACGTTGACGATACGGAAAAAGTACAGCTGGTGCTTAACGGTATTACCGTAAACAGCGAAAGCTCCGCCGCCATATACGTTTCTCAGGGGGACAAGGTATTTATAACCACTGCCGCAAATACCGAAAACACTCTTTCCAACGGCGGCAGTTACAGCGCAATCGACGAAAACAATATTGACAGCGTGATTTTCGCAAAGTCAGACCTTACCCTCAACGGAGCAGGCACCCTGACGATAAATGCCGAGGCGGGTCACGGCGTAGTTTCTAAAGACGACCTGGTGCTTACGAGCGGAACCTATACGATAACGGCCGCAAACCACGGCCTTTCGGGAAAGGACAGCGTAAGAATAGCGGCGGGCAAATACAGCATTTCAAGCGGTAAGGACGGAATACACGGTGAGAACGCCGACGACGAAACTTTGGGATTTGTATATATTGCCGACGGCACCTTCAATATTAATTCGGGGGGAGATTCGATAAGCGCCGCCAATTACATGCAGATAAACGGCGGAGAATACTCTCTTACTGCCGGAGGCGGAAGTGAAAACGGCGAAACTCACCAGGACGACATGATGACTTTCGGCAGGCCAGGGGAGACGAGCAGCTATTATGAAGATGACGAAGCCGACGGCACCACCAGCATGAAGGGGATAAAGGCGGGTGGAGATATGCTTCTTTACGGTGGAACATTCACTATTAATTCTGCCGATGACGCAATACACTCAAATTCAAACATTAAAATAAGCGGCGGTACCTACAATATCGCCACCGGTGACGACGGAGTACACGCTGACTCAAATGTCTCGATTACCGACTGTACAATGGATATAAGCGAAAGCTACGAAGGCATTGAAGGTCTCAATATAGATATATTGGGGGGAGATATAACCCTCGTTGCCTCGGATGACGGTATAAACGCGGCGGGAGGCAACGACGAAAGCGGTTTCGGCGGCTTCCGAGCTCCCGACAGCTTTTCGGATTCATCGGATTCCGATATGTATATCAAAATTTCGGGAGGCACGCTGCTTATAAATGCGTCAGGTGACGGCATTGACTCAAACGGCAGTTTTGAGATGTCGGCAGGAAAGGTAGTGCTGTCGGGACCCGATAACGGCGGAAACGGAGCCCTCGACTACAATTCTCAGGCTGTTATAACGGGGGGAGTTTTTGCTGCGACGGGAGCTTCCCAGATGGCACAGAACTTCTCTTCCTCATCCACTCAGGGAACGATGATGGTAACTGTCAGTTCCCAGCAGGCAGGCAGCATTGTCTCATTAAAGGACAGCGACGGAAACGAGATAATCTCATGGGAAGCCGAGAAAGCTTTTGACAGCGTAATCATAAGCTGTCCCGAAATTACGGAGGGTTCGACATACACCATTACGGCGGGCACAAGCTCAGTTTCGATAACTATGGACAGCCTTGTCTACGGCTCCTCCTACGGTATGGGAGGAGGAATGCCCGGGGGCACAGGAGGCGATCGTGGAGCAGCACCCGGAGGCGGCATGGGAGGAATGATGTAAAACTCCCTGATTAAGCCGAGTCCGTTTATATAGATTAAAGATGAAGGCGCGGATTTATTCGTGCTTTCATCTTTTTATGCTGTCGAATTAAATTCGACGCAAAAACTTGGCTCCCTTGTGTAAAGGAAGCTGGCAAAACGAAGCTTTGACTGAGGGATTGTATCAACAAAAGTCTCGAGTCTGTACTGCTTTCCTCTTTTGTGCGGCGAAGAGGAATTATCGCCAAATATTAACTTATTTTCAGCAAAAAAAGTATATTATATACCCCCGTCCTTTGCTATACTTTCCTTGGATGCATTAAAAGAAAAATTTATCATAATCATGCAATGAAATATCATCGCTTCGGAGGATAATATGAACATCAGGTATTTAAAAACGGCGAAATTTTGCAAAAATAACTGGAAAAAGGAAACGGAGCACATACTTCGTGTGGCAAACGAGGTGTGCAAAAACTATTTCCTTTTCGATATGCCATGGGATATGGAGCGGACAGCAGAGCCTGTGATTTTTGATGACAAAATAGACTGGAATTACATTCCCGGCAACGACAGGGAGTTTACCTGGCAGTTTAACCGTCACAGATATTTTGTGATTCTCGGTCAGGCCTATTGTCTTACGGGAGATAAAAAGTATGCCGAAAACTTTGTTAGGCTCATGAGGGACTGGATAGAAAACGTACCCTACAACAAAACCACGTCAGGAACCATGTGGCGTTCTCTGGAAGTGGGGCTCAGGGGAGAGTACTGGACTCTTGCCATGGAGCTTTTTGAAGGGGCAGAAGAGACGGAGAAAATAAAGGAACTCTATAAGGAGAGCCTCAGGCTCCACGGGGAAATTCTCATGCAGGCCCACAGCGAATGGTCTGTTTTCGGCAACTGGGGAGTGATACAGGATCACGGCCTTTTTGATATAGCTCTTGCCCTGGGTGACCGCGAAATGGCGGAGACAGCCGTAAAGAGGCTGGAAAAGGAATGTCAGGCTCAGATAATGCAGGACGGCTTTCAGCGTGAACAGTCTCCTATGTACCACGGCGAGGTGCTTAAATCTTATCTTGATTTTATGATCAGGGCGAGAAAAGCGGGATACAAAGTGCCGAAAATAGTAGAAGAGCAAACCTATAAAATGGCTTTGGCGGAGCTTAAATGGATAAAGCCAGACGGACATCATCCCCTTATGGGTGACAGCGATGATACGGATATCAGAGATCTGCTTACTCAGTGCGCCTACGTTTTTTCGGACCCGCAGCTTAAATACTGCGCTTTTCAAAAGCTGGATTTTGAAACCGCGTGGCTGGCGATGGAAGAGGCTGCTGAGGAATATGAAAAAATTCCAACGAAGGAGCCATCATTTAAATCCGCCGAGCTTTCCGACAGCGGAAATTACATTATGCGCTCGGGATTCGGAGAAAGCGACCACTATATGCACATGATAAACGGCTTTACAGGCGGCGGTCACGGCCACAGCGACAAGCTTCACATAGACCTTGCTCTCTGCGGTGAGGATGTTCTTACCGACGCGGGAAGGTATACCTATGTACCCGATAAAGACCGCTTTGCTCTCAAATCCGCATTTCAGCACAATACCCTGGTCGTTGACGGAAAAGACCATACCGTAAATCAGCCCGGAAGCGAGGGGTGGGGGTATCTTAAAACGTCGCTATCGGTCAAGGAGCCCATGATTATTGAGGATGAATATGAAATTGCTTCGGGCGGTCATCTCGGATATATGAAGCTAATCGGCGGATGCTTTGTGCGGAGAAAAGTTATATGGCTGAAGCCGAGTGTGTTTATCATAGTGGATGATTTTGAGGGGAAGGGCTTTCATACATATTTGAGCTCATTTCATTTTCCCGAAAAGGGTTCTCTTGAGATAAAGGGAAATAGGGCGGTTTATAAGGGAGAAAAGGTAACTGCCGATTTCTATTTTACGGGAGTGCGGAAGGTCAGCGTAAAAGAGCAGCCGTCGGAAATTTCACGTCACTATAATTTTAAATGCGCAAATCCCGCTCTTGAAGTTAAAAGCCGATGCTTCGGCAGGCAGAGCCACGTTACCGTTGTTTCACCCGACGGGCTCAAGGTGACGCCCGTAAAAGTGGAATGCGGCGACATGGCGGCGAAGCGGGGCGGCGCCTTTACGGGACTCAATATACACAGCGGCGGGGATGAGTACACCGTGTTTTTAAGTCACAGAGAGATAATGGGCACGTTTAGATGGAACGGCCTTGCGGGAGCGGGCACAATCAATGTGTTTAAAAACTCAAAACTGCTTTTCCGTTTGAGATAGAGATTAAAATAAGGGCGGAAGCGCCGTAAATGTCAGTTTTCAGCCTTCCGTCTTTTTATAAAAATAAAATTGAAAAAAGTGTTGACATTTTTTGAAAAACGGGTATAATAGTTTCTGTTGCCAAAACATTGCGGAATTGTGTAAGGGTAGCACGACAGACTCTGACTCTGTTTGTCTGGGTTCAAATCCTAGTTCCGCAGCCATAATCCCGATCGTGAAAGCGGTCGGGATTTTTTTTGCTGCGATTATTTTGTTTGTCTGAAAGAGACTGCTGTGATATACTGATTATTGAGGAAATAAAAAATTTGAGGAGCGTCTGTTTACGAGCGTACCTAAATATTTTGAAATGCACAAGCCCACTTTAAAATTTCTCTCAGACGGGAAAGTACATTCCGCAGGGGAGATAAAGGCGTATTTGATAGATTATTTTCATATGGGTAAAGAAGATGTTTTGCTGTTGGTGCCAAGCGGAAGGATTACATATCTTTCTAATCGTGCCAGTTGGGCGAGGACATATTTAAAAAAGGCGGGACTTATTGAGAGCCCGTCCAGAGGAAAATTTGTCATCACCGAGGAGGGACGGAAAGCCCTTCGTGAGAGCCCCGATATCATAGACAGCGATTATTTGATGAAATATGATGCTTTTAAAGAGTTCAAAAGCATGACGCAGTCGGAGGACGCGGACACTCAGAAAACCTTTGAGGACAGCAGCGAAACCCCCGACGATATTCCGGAAAGCGCCTTTAAGCAGATAAAAAGTAGCTTGGCTGACGATCTTTTAAGCGAAGTGATGAATCTCTCACCTGCGGCGTTTGAAAAAATGGTTTTGGATCTTATGTCGAAAATGGGATACGGAACCTTTGAAAATGCCTCAGTTACCACCGCCGTCACGGGGGACGAGGGAATAGACGGTATAATAATGGAGGACAAGCTGGGTTTCAATCTTATATATATTCAGGCAAAACGCTGGAGCGATGAGCATCCTGTTGGACGCCCCGAGGTGCAGGCATTTGTAGGCGCAATAGCGGGCAAAGGCGGAAAGGGACTGTTTGTGACCACTTCCAAGTTTACAAAGCAGGCGATAGACTACGCCAAAAATCAGCATATTATACTTATGGACGGAAATAGGCTTGCCGAATTTATGATAGAGTACAATTTCGGAGTGAGCGTTAAAAAGACTTTTGAAATCAAAGCCATAGATACGGATGTGTTCAGCGATTATGAGGATGAATGACAAGCGTATGTTTGTGTGAGGGATTTGCTGAGCGTGTTAGTTCTTGCCTTAAGCACATATTAAATAGGATGATGTTTACAGGTTAATTGAACGGAAAAATCGTGCTGCGGTTTACTTTATATTTGAGGTGAAGCTTTTGCATGAAAATAATTGAGGATATAAGATTTTTCAAAAGCAGTATTGAAAATATTGACGGGAATCCTGCGCCGGAAAGCTTCGGCTCAAAGCAGTTATGCGCTGTTATTCACAGGGCGGTGATGAAATTAAGAGAACAGAGGTTTACTTTAGGCGAATATACGCATCTCTACATAAATTTTACGGTTTGTCTCAATGAAGGCCAAATGAAACCGTCTGAGAGAAGCAAAGATGCTTATCATCCTTTTTACAGATATTATGATGCAGGCATAAGCCGCGAATGCTATGATAAGCTGGATAGCGGCGAGTGTATTGATGATATTGTCTCGATTGCCGAAAATTTGCTGATTCGCTTTTTTGCCGCTGATGAAGAACAGCGGAATATTATAGAAAGCTCTTTTTTTCAGGCCCTGGAACATGGCGAAAACATGCTGATGCTCTTTAAAGAAAAACAAACGAACCATGCCAAGGCAGTTATATATCTGAGATTCACAAATGATTTTAAATACGTTCCGCTTCTGTGCGTGTACGATTTGGAAGAAAATGAAATGTTCAGACAGGATTTGCCTGCGGTGAATGATTTGAATTCAATAGGTGAAATTGTATTGACGAATAAAAAGGTAACCGTAAAGCCGCGTAAAAACACATTTTCCAAAGGGCTGGAAGCCGTTTCCTTCGATTTATATCAAAACTTGTGAAGGGCCTGTGCCTCAGACGTTTAAAAGGGAATTGTTTAAGCTTTCCGTTTTTTCGTCATGCATTACCTCGGCCTTAAATTATCCTTGCGGTTATGGGGACTTTCGTGATATAATTTTGTAAAATCTTAGCTTATTGAGGAGATAAAATGAAGAAGTCATCAATTATTGCAATAATTGTTTCCTTTGTGGTAGTTGCGGTAATCGCCGTTTCGGCAATTGTTTTTGTGCCGAGGCTTGTACATACCTGTGACGACTGCGGCGAAACCTTTTTCGGTACGGGATACAGACCTAATGTGATCTCAAACGTTCTCACCGACGATCAGATTATCTGTGAGAACTGTGCGGCAAGGCAGCACGCCATTGAGATTGCCCTGGGATACAGCTTGGACGGTTTTAAAAGAGGCCTTTTTGACTGATCCGGACTGCATCACAGATGAGGGATTCCGTTTTGTTTCCCGAGAATTTCGGGAATTTTTAAAGCGAACAGTATTTTTTCAAAAAGCCTCCGAGTTTCGGTAGATTGAAACTGTCGAAAACCATAAATTCGGCACTAAAACTCGGCTCACCTGTGCAAAGAAAGCTGTCAAAGCGAGGATTTGACTGAGGGATTGTGGACTAAGCCCAATGTATTTCGCGCATTTAAGGCAGAGCACACAGAAAAAATATATTCCTGCGAGACGGTTCTCTTGACGGAGAAAGTATATCGGAGAAGCCCTGATACTGTACGGTTTTCCAAGTTTTATCAGGTCTCGCTTAATGGCCGGAAACAGTGTTTTAAACGATTGTTTCAACATAAAACAACTTTATCGACAAGTTAAAGCCTCCGAGTTTCGGAGGTTTTTTCTTTTTTCACGGGTACAGTATTTATAAAAATCTCTTGAAAAATACGTTTAAATCTGCTATCGTATTATTTTAGATGAATAACCTGTTTTGCCAAACAGGACGGGTGTATTTAAAGCCATATGCGCAAATTTTTAATAAGTGAGATGTTTAAAATGCGAAGTGATTTGTTAAAGGAAGGCCCCTCAAGGGCTCCGCACCGTTCTCTTCTCAATGCTCTGGGAATTGACGACACCGAAATGAAGCGTCCCTTCATTGCCGTTGTCAACTCAAAAAGCGACTACATTCCCGGCCATCAGCAGCTCGACCAGATAGGCGAAGCCGTAAAGGCCGGCATTAGAAACGCAGGCGGCGTACCATTTGAGTTCAACACCATCGGCGTATGCGACGGCCTTGCCATGAACCATAAGGGCATGAAATATTCCCTGTGCTCCCGTGAGCTTATAGCGGATTCAATCGAGGTTATGCTCACCGCTCATCCCCTTGATGCAGTCGTATTTATCCCAAACTGCGATAAAATCGTTCCCGGTATGATGCTTGCCGCATGCCGCCTCAATCTTCCTTGCATTTTCGTAAGCGGCGGTCCCATGATAGCAGGCAAGGGCATAGATTCAAAGGTAGGCCTTTCCGAAATGTTTGAGTATGTGGGAGCCTATTCGGCAGGAAAAATCACCGCCGACCAGCTTCGCTGCGTAGAAGAGACAGCCTGTCCCACCTGCGGCTCCTGCTCCGGCATGTACACGGCCAACTCCATGAACTGCCTTACAGAGGCTATCGGTATGGCTCTTCCCGGAAACGGAACCATTCCCTTTGTAATGTCTGCCCGCCGCCGTCTTGCAAAGAAATCGGGCGAAAGGGTTATGGAGCTCCTCAAGGAGAACATCAGACCCAGCGACATCCTTACGGAAAAAGCATTCGAGAACGCCATGAGAACTGATATGGCTCTGGGCTGCTCTACAAATACGATTCTTCACCTTACCGCCATTGCACACGCGGCAGGACATGATATAAACCTCAAGCTTCTTGACGCGGCAGGACGCAAGACCCCGCAGATATGCAAGCTCAATCCCGCGGGAACAACCTTTATTCAGGACCTCAATGCCTGCGGCGGCATCCAGTCCGTTATGAAGGAGCTCGATAAGGGCGGCATGATTCACCGTGACTGCCTTACCGTAAGCGGAACCGTAGGCGAGAGAGTCGACGACGCCGTTGACGCTGACGGAACGGTTATAAGAACTCTCGACAATCCCCACAGTGCCGACGGCGGTATCGCCGTACTTTGGGGCAACCTTGCCGAGGAGGGCAGCGTTGTAAAGAAGGGCGCCGTACTTCCCGAAATGATGCAGCATACAGGTCCCGCAAGATGCTTCGACAGCGAGGAAGAGGCATACGAGGCAATTACGGGCGGAAAAATCGTAGCAGGCGACGTAGTTGTCATACGCTATGAAGGACCCAAGGGCGGCCCCGGAATGAGAGAGATGCTTTCTCCCACGGCGGCAATTGTTGGTATGGGTCTCGGAAACAGCGTGGCTCTCCTTACGGACGGACGTTTCTCAGGCGCCACAAGAGGCTCTTCCATCGGCCACGTTTCTCCCGAAGCGGCAGTTGGCGGAACAATTGCCCTCGTTGAGGACGGAGACATGATTGAAATCGACATCCCTGCAAGAAAGCTCCAGCTTCTTGTAAGCGACGAAGTGCTTGCAGAGAGAAAGGCCAAATGGCAGCCTCCCGTTAAGGAACTTACAGGTTATATCAAGCGGTATGCCCAGCATGTAACCTCGGGCTCCAGGGGCGCCGTTTTTGACGACTGATTTGAGCTTCCTGCAATTTAAAATTTAACAAATCCCCCGTGCTTTATGTATATCAATATAGTTTTTTGAGAAATATAACTATCTGTGACTAGTTGTCACACTTTCACAAAAATACTATTGTCAATGATATAATTGCATATATAAAGTTCGGGGGAGGTTTTTTTTGTGATCGGTGAAAGACTCAGGTATCTTCGCATGGCAAATCGTCTTACGCAGCGTGAAGTGGCCGATATTTTAAAGATACACAGAACGACCTATGCCTATTATGAAACAGGCCGCTCAAACCCTGATTTGGAGACCCTCAGTGTTCTGAGCAGGATTTTTGGCGTGTCCGTTGATTTCCTTGTCAACGGAACTACCGAGAAAAATGTAAAAAGAGTTATGGATAATCCATCGAAATATGACGCTGCAGATTATCCCGAATATCTTTCCGCGCTCAGTAGGGACGAAAAAAAACTCGTTATGCTTTACCGTGCTTTATCCGACAAGGAAAAGATTTTGGATATTCTGAATGAGAAATATATAGAGGAAATTTCAAACAGCGGCGAAAGCAACGGGTAAAACAATAAATATTTTACCTTTGTATTTAAAAGCTCCGTCAAGGGGCTTTTTTATTTTCTATAAAACATACAAAAATGAAGGTCAAAAATTTATCCGTAACTACATATCCCACTATTGACAGGCCTATTTATTGGGTCTATAATATAAACCGCACCAAAAAAGACACAAGATATAGTATTGGAGGCTTAACCCGATGATTACCACGATTATTAAGAGGGACGGTCGAGAGGTTCCGTTTTCCGTTGATAAAATAGCCAACGCCGTATATCAGGCGGCTCAGGCTCTGGGCGGAAAAGACTACGCGGTCAGCCTTGAAATAGCGAACGAAGTAGCGGATTATATTGAGAACGAGCTTAAAATCGAAAAGCCCACCGTTGAGCAGATTCAGGACGCCGTTGAAAAGGTGCTTATTGAATCGGGTCACGCGAGAACGGCGAAGGTATACATCCTTTACCGTGCAGAGCGTTCGAGAGTTCGTGAGATGAATACCCGCCTCATGAAGATTTACGAAGGCCTCACCTTTAAAGCGGCTAAGGAGAGCGACATCAAGAGGGAAAACGCCAATATAGACGGCGATACCGCAATGGGCACCATGCTCAAATACGGTTCGGAGGGTGCGAAGCAGTTTAACGAGCTGTTTGTTCTGAAGCCCGAGCACTCCGCCGCTCACCGCGAGGGCGATATCCATATCCATGACCTTGATTTCCTCACCCTTACCACAACATGCTGCCAGATTGATATAATCAAGCTTTTTGAGGGCGGCTTCTCAACGGGCCACGGCTTCCTCAGAGAACCCAACGATATAGCCAGCTATTCTGCTCTTGCCTGCATTGCCGTTCAGTCAAACCAGAACGATCAGCACGGCGGACAGAGTATCCCCAATTTCGACTACGGCATGGCGAAGGGCGTGCACAAGACTTACAGAAAGCTTTACAGCCGCAACCTTGCCAAGGCTCTGGAGCTTATAGCGAACATGGAGGATTGTACTGATACCGCCAACGAAATAAGGGCGGAAATTCTTGAAAAGTACGGTCTTGAGCCTATCCTTGCCAACGATAACGGCTACTGTGAAAAAGAGGCTGAGATACTTTCTTCAAAATATGGCCTTGACAGCGATATAATCGCAAAGTGTCAGAAGTTTGCTGTTAAGAAGGGCTACGCTGAGACCGACAGGGCAACATATCAGGCCATGGAGGCCCTTGTGCATAACCTTAACACCATGCATTCCAGAGCGGGCGCACAGGTTCCCTTCACCTCAATAAACTACGGTACGGATACCAGCGTTGAGGGCAGAATGGTTGTCAAAAACGTACTTCTGGCCGCTCAGGCAGGCCTCGGAAACGGCGAAACACCTGTTTTCCCCATTCATATATATAAGGTTAAAGAGGGCATCAACTATAATCCCGAGGATCCCAACTACGACCTGTTCAAGCTTGCGTGCAAGGTCTCCGCAAAGAGGCTTTTCCCCAACTTCTCATTCCTGGACGCTCCCTTCAACAAGGAGTTTTACGTTCCGGGAGATCCCAATACAGAGGTTGCCTACATGGGCTGCCGCACGAGAGTTATGTCAAACTATTACGATAAATCACGTCAGGTTACGGGCGGCAGAGGCAATCTCAGCTTTACTTCCGTAAACCTCCCGAGAATCGCCATCAAGGCTCACGGAGACCTGGATGTATTCTTTGAGGACCTTGACAGAAAGATAGATCTCGTTATAGACCAGCTTCTTGAGCGTTTCGAGATTCAGGCAAAGCGCAAGGTAAGGAACTATCCCTTCCTCATGGGTCAGGGCATCTGGCTCGACTCAGATAAGCTCAATATCGACGATGAGGTCCGCGAGGTGCTCAAGCACGGCACTCTTACCCTCGGCTTCATCGGCCTTGCCGAAACACTCAAGAGCCTTTTGGGCGTTCACCACGGCGAGTCTAAGGAAGCTCAGAATCTGGGTCTTGAAATTGTCGGACATATGAGAAACCGCATGGACGAGGCAACGAAGAAATACGGACTTAACTTCTCCCTTATCGCAACTCCCGCCGAGGGACTTTCAGGCAGATTTGTCCGCATGGACCAGGAGAAATTCGGAATTATTCCCGGAGTTACGGACAGAAAATACTATACCAACTCTTTCCACATTCCCGTATATTTCCCCATTTCTGCTTTTGAGAAAATCAGACTTGAGGCTCCCTATCACGCCCTTACAAACGGCGGACACATTTCCTATGTTGAGATGGACGGAGATCCCACGGAGAACCTTGAGGCGTTTGAGGCCGTCATACGCTGCATGAAGGAAAACGGCGTAGGCTACGGCTCGGTAAACCATCCCGTTGACCGCGATCCTGTGTGCGGATACACGGGTATTATCGGAGACGTTTGCCCCCGCTGCGGACGTCGCGAGGGAGAGGGCGTAGATATAGAGGTGCTCAAAAAGCTCAAGGGATATAACAAGAACGTTCACTGCTGTGACGAAAATCCCCTGGAGGAAGCGGATAAGCTTCCCAATCCCGTTGATTGCAGCTGCACGGAATAAGAATTCGGCAGATACACAATATATAAAAAGTTCTAAGGAGGAACCTAAAATGACGAACGAAAAGAAAACAGTCGGCGAAGGCGTAGGCTTTGAAAGAATAAGAAGAATAACAGGCTATCTTGTAGGTACTCTTGACCGCTTTAACGACGCTAAGCTTGCGGAAGTGAACGACAGAGTGAAGCACTCAATCGGAACCGGCAAGGGCGAGTTTGAGCAGCTGTAATGGGCACTGAGATAAGACTTGCGGGCATTATAAGGGAGTCCGTTGTGGACGGCCCCGGCTGGCGGTTTGTGATTTTCGGTCAGGGCTGCCCTCATAACTGCGAGGGCTGCCAGAATCCCGAGACCCATGATTTCGGCGGCGGATATATGAGCGATACGGACAGGATACTGAAGGCCGTTTCGGAAGATCCGCTTCTGTCAGGAATAACTCTCAGCGGAGGGGATCCCTTCGTTCAGGCGGAGGAATTTTCCGTGCTGGCGAAAGGCGCCCATGAGCTTGGCCTCAACGTTGTTACATACACCGGCTGGACTGTTGAGCAGCTCATGGCGGGTATGGACAGTCATCCCGGCTGGAGAAAGCTCCTTGAGGAGACGGATATACTCGTTGACGGAAAATTTATTTTAAGCGAGAAAAGCCTTGAAATAAAATTCCGCGGCTCCAGGAATCAGAGGGTTATTGACCCGAGAGAATCTATCCGTCAGGGAAAAGCTGTTGAAACAGATTTCGAGAATATTCCCAGATACAAAAAAACCAAATGACACAAAACCGTATGCTGTTTTTCCGCATACGGTTTTTTTATATTTCCTTTCATGGTACAATAGGCGAAAGGAGGCGTAAAAAATGGTAACCGTAAGAAATTTTGAGAGTAGAGACAGGGAAGCGGTGAGAGAAATATGTATCGCCACTGCCCCCGCAGCGGCTGTCAGAAGCGAGAAGGGGAGAAAATACACCCTTGCAATGTACTGCGACTGCTATATTGATTGCTATCCCGATTTTTGCTTTGTGGCGGCGGATGAAAATGACAGGGCGGTGGGCTACATTCTTTGCGCGCCGAGCTATGATATTTATAAAAAGGATTTCAAAAAGTATTTGAGAGAAATCTTTTCTTTCAGTCCCGTGCGGGGCGTTACGGCTTTTTTCGAGTCGAAAATAAGCGGGAGCTTTGTGCCCGATTATCCCGCCCATATGCATATAGATATTCTGGACGGCTTTCAGCGCATGGGAGTCGGCACAAGGCTGGCGGACGCCCTTCGGAAAAAGCTGAGGGAGGAGAATATACCAGGAGTGATGCTGGTGGTCGGTTCGGGAAATAAAAAGGGACGCAGCTTTTATAAAAAATACGGCTTTGTGCAGCTTCGCAATCTGGGTGAAGGAATCGCAATGGGAATTAAAACGGACCGAACCTGAGGGAGCAGAGGAATTTTTAAATAAGCGCTGATTTTCAGTTTAAGCATATAGCCGAAAATGCAAAATAAAGTGCCTCAACAGGGAAAGCGGGAATGAATGCGGAGGATTTAAAAAAGCATAATATAATAAAAATCGACGGAAATCAGCCAAAATCAGGCGAAAACAAAGGGAATTAGTATTAGTGCTGATGAAAGGTATAATTTTTATACAGATTTTATAAAAACAAGGAATATTTGCTTTGTATATAACATAGATTGCACAAAAATCTATTGATTTTCATAAAAAAGAATGATATAATTATGCCAATCTGAAAAAGGAGGTGGCAAAATGGTCTACTTATGGATAGCTCTTATGGTGGTATTTATTGTTCTTGAAGCGGTAACGGTCCAGCTTGTGAGCACCTGGTTCGCCGTGGGAGCCCTGGGCGCTCTTGTGGCAAACTTGTGCGGTGCCGGAACGGGCTGGCAGATAACGGTGTTCTTCGCTGTTTCGATTATCTGTCTCCTGATTACGAAACCTATCGTCAGGAAGATAAGCTCAAAGAACATACAGCCTACCAATGCGGACCGATGTATCGGTCAAACGGCGGTGGTTATCGAGGAAATCGACAACATGTCCGGGAAAGGTCAGGTCAATGTAAAGGGAGCCGTCTGGACCGCGCGTTCTTCAGACGGTCGGAATGTCCCGAAAGGCGAACAGGTGAAAATTCTTTCCATAGAGGGAGTTAAACTGATAGTTGAGCCGGCTGCCGTTTCCGCTGTGGCGTCTGGCAGCGAGGAAAGATGATTTTCAGGTAAAATGACGCAGAGCTGTGAAAACTCAGCTGAGATATAAATTCAGGCTCTGCGCGAAAACAGGATATGCATATCCGAAAAAAATCAAGGCAATAATCACACAGAAAATAAATCAATTTTAAGGAGGACCAATTTATGTGGTGGATTCCAATTGTAATAGTGTTAGCTCTTCTCATAGCCCTTATCGTGGCCAACATTAAAATCGTACCTCAGTCGAGAGCATACGTCGTGGAGCGTCTCGGAGCTTATCAGGCTACCTGGCAGACAGGCATGCATGTGAAAATTCCGCTCCTTGAGCGAGTTGCGAAAATCGTTTCCCTTAAAGAGCAGGTTGTGGATTTCGCTCCCCAGCCCGTTATCACGAAGGATAACGTAACAATGCAGATAGACACGGTCGTATTCTTCCAGATAACCGACCCGAAGCTCTATGCCTACGGTGTCGAAAGCCCCATATCGGCAATCGAAAACCTTACGGCTACGACCCTTCGTAATATAATCGGTGAGCTTGAGCTTGACCATACACTCACCTCGAGAGATACGATCAACAGCAAAATCAGGGTCATCCTTGATGAGGCCACGGATCCCTGGGGAATCAAGGTCAACCGTGTTGAGCTTAAAAACATCCTTCCTCCCCCTGAAATTCAGGACGCCATGGAGAAGCAGATGAAAGCCGAGCGTCAGCGCCGTGAGGCGATCCTGCGCGCAGAAGGTGAGAGGGAAAGCAAGATCCTTGTCGCACAGGGACAGAAGGAATCCCAGATCCTTTCCGCAGAAGGTGAAAAGCAGGCAGCTATTCTCCACGCCGAGGCTGTTAAGGAAGCCAAGATCCGCGAGGCGGAAGGTGAGGCACAGGCTATTATCGCCGTTCAGAAGGCTCAGGCCGAAGGTATCAGACTGCTTAACGAAGCCAATCCCGCAGAGAAGGTCATTGCGCTCAGGAGCCTTGAATCCTTTGAGAAAGCAGCCGACGGACAGTCCACAAAGATCATTATCCCGTCGGACATCGCTTCCCTTGCAGGTCTTGCAACCAGCGTAAAAGAGCTTATAAAAGAATAACGAATAACTGATACAGTTTGGTTTTCGCGCAGCCCTTTCGGGCTGCGCTTTTTTGCTTTCGGGACAGCGTACTATTGACAAGTATTAAAGTTTTATATAAAATGTGCATGAAAACAGAAATCGAAATCGAAAAATTATAAATAATTCACAAATAAAAACATTGTGATCTATGATTTTTGATAAAGAAAAATTGCGATTTAAAATTTAAGGAGGCTTCGGTGATATGTTCGGTAAAATTCCCGTAAACAGCGTTATTGATGCTTCAAAACAGCTTGAGCGAAACAGAAAGCTCAGTGATTTTTCATCTCTTCAAAAGCTCTTTTATTCAAATAAACCTCTTCGCTGGCTTTTTGCAGGGGACAGTATAACTCACGGATGCCTCCATACAAAGGAATATCCGAGGTTTTCCGAAATTTTTGAATTTTATCTTTCGGAAAATCCGCCGAGACGCGGGGACTTGGTGCTGAATACGGGGGTTTCGGGAGCTACCTCTGCGGAATGTCTGGATTATGAAAAAGAATGGCTGTTTCTGACGAAGGCGGACGCTGCTTTTATATGCTTCGGCATGAACGACGCCGTGAGGGATAATGTATCTGCCGACATTTTCCGAAACAATCTTCTGCATTTTATCAGAGCTTTAAGGGAACGGGAGATATTGCCCATTCTCCAGACTCCGCAGCTGAGCAAAAGAAAAAAATACACAGATCCCTATAACGATATAATACGTGAAACGGCTGACAGGGAAAAGGTGCTGCTTGTTGATTTGGACGAATACTGGAAGGGACATAAGCGGGAAGTAAAAGGTATGATGAGCGATTCCGTTCATCCTGACAGATACGGCCATTTACAGTGGGCGAGGCTTATGATAAAAGCTTTGGGTTTTCCCGAAAGGTCAAAGGTGTTTACGGTAAAGCAATCTGACCTGAAAGGGCACGATGACCCGTTTCTTCACACGGGCAGCAAGATTTTTGCCGATCCGTCCGTTAAGGAGCTTCTTAAAGAGGACCGTGTTACCTGGTGGCTGCTGATAGGCGATTTTAAAACGGGGACTTCATTTCCTAAAAGGACGGCGGCGCAGCACTTTGAGGAGATTCTGCGCTTTAAGCTGGCAAATGACGGCAGCAGAACGTCGATGATGAGATTTTGTGTTTCGATTGATACAAGCTTGATAACCTGTGAGAAAATATTGGAAAAATATGATTTCTATATTGGCTCTAAGGATTGGGACGCGATTATTTTTTATCCTTGCGGAGATGCGGGAAAAAGTGTGCTTAAAGAAAAGCTTGAAAAGGATTTTCCGTTTATAATAGATTTTGAGAGCGCTGATTTAAAGTAAATTTAAGGCAGAAGAATTAGTATTAATATGATTTACTGAAAAGTCAGACTACTTTACAGATAAATATAAGAGTTTTGGAACGGTGTCGAAATCAGATAAGTCCGCGAAAATGTAATAGATCAGGCAGTGCGGATCAGCGGTCGGAGAAGAAAAATCGAAGTTGTGAATGATGCTTGTGATGTGGTTTTCAAAATTTACTAAAGAAAATAGGAAAGGTTCATGTTAAATTTGCAATGGCTGAAAAGAGTGCGGAGGTGAAGAGACGGATTGAGAAAAAATTCTATCTCATATACTTTGTATATACTTTAAAAACAGGCAGAAGAACGAAAGCGTAAATAATCGGAAAAAAGTTTTGTGAATAATATGCAAAATAGGCATATGCACGCTTTTTTATAGGATATTGCAAAAAATAATCTTGAATAATCATTCATCTTAGTATAAAATAATACTATCCGTTGCCCGTTCAGGGCGGCATAAAGAACAAAAGACAATTTGTTTGTCTCAACCATTTTGAAAAGGATGATGTAAACCAATGGCAAAGGAACAAAAGTCCAAGGCAGAGCTTTACCGTGAAGAGCGTAAAGCGAGAATTGCCAAGGCTTCCAAGGGTAAAAAAAGAAGTTCCGTTTCAGTGGGTGTAAATACCGCTTCGGACAAAACAGATAAGAAAATAGCAATCGGTGTAGTGGCTGTTCTTGCTGTAGTGCTTGTCGCATGGCTCGTGAGCTTTTTGGGTATTCCCCAGAGACTTGATACCGTTATGACTGTGGGCACACAGAAGGTTTCGGCTGCTGAGTATACATACTATTACCGCCAGATTTATTTGTCTACATATCAGCAGTCATACTACATTCAGTCTCAGTACGGCTTCAACCTCGGCTTTGATTATACGCAGTCTCCCGAAGATCAGGAATATACCGGTTCCGATATGGAGGCCAACGAGGACGGAAGCAAACCCACATGGGCCGATTATTTCCGCAAGAGCACGGAAGACACCATTACACAGATAAAGACTCTCTGCGCGCAGGCTGAGTCTCTCGGCGTGTCTCTTGACGAGGATGATCTCAAAGAGATCGACAGCAGCATCGAGGAGCTTCGTGCAAGCGTAGGTGATGAGGAAAACGGACAGGGCGTTTCCCTTAACGTATATTTCCGCAACAATTACGGTTCGGGCGTTAACGAGAAGTTCTTTAGAGAGATGGCTGAGCAGGAGGCTCTTG
Organism: uncultured Oscillospiraceae bacterium; assembly: GCA_949283785.1. Lineage (GTDB taxonomy): Bacteria > Bacillota > Clostridia > Oscillospirales > Acutalibacteraceae > UMGS263. The sequence continues at coordinate 4,124 of CASDTR010000060.1, read as the reverse complement.
CTCAGAAGGTATCGGAAGCTAAGCAGGAAGAATTCACAAATGCGCTTACAGACGATGAGATTGAAGCATACTATGATGAGAATAAAGACAGCTATGATGTTGTCGATGTAGCGGTGTTCCCCGTTGCAATCGATGAGGATGCCGAAACTCCCGTAACGGCGGACGATGCAAAGGCAAAGGCTGAAGAGATGCTTGCCAAAGTCAAGGATAACGACAGCTTTGTAAAGTACGCTCAGGAATACGCCTCCGAAGATGACAAGGAGACATATGCCGACGCTTCCGCTACTGTTTTTGACCTGATTTCACAGGAAAACCTTACCGGCACTTCTTCTGAGGAAGTCACCGAATGGGCTTTCAGCGAGGATCGCAAGGACGGAGACAAGACCGTTATTGAAACCGATACAGCCGCATATGTTGTGCTCCTTACAAGCGCCCGTTACAGGGATGAGAGCTCAACCGTCGACGTAAGACATATTCTTCTCCAGTATGAGGACGGAGCTACCGATGAGCAGAAGGCAGAGGTGAACGCCCAGGCTGAGGAGCTCTATGAGGCATGGAAGAACGGCGACGCTACGGAAGCCGCGTTTGGCGAGCTTGCCAAGACCGATTCCGCCGATTCATCTGCTTCAAACGGGGGACTCATTGAGAACGTGGCAAAGGGACAGATGGTTGAGGCCTTTGAAAACTGGTGCTTCGATGAGTCAAGAAAACCCGGAGATTCAGGTGTTATCCAGACCGAGTACGGTGCTCACATAATGTATTTTGTTGAGAAAAATGACGAGCCTCTCTGGAAGACAAACATTAAGTCAACCCTTGCAGGTGAGAAGTTTAATGAGTATTACGAAGAACTTAAAGCTCAGGATGCCAATAAGGTCGTAACTAAAGAGAGTAAAGTTGAGAGACTTGTTAAGAAAAACTCTAAAGTGGCTCTTTGATTTAGATTAAAACAAAATGAGCGGCGGATTTGATCCGCCGCTTTATTTTTGCAAAATAAAAGCTCTTTATTTGGTTTTGAATGACCGAATAAAGCGCCTTTAAAAATATAATTAAAGATAAATTTATATTTTTGAGTCCTTGTCGATTGCAGCGTCTACCGCTCTGCGAACTGCCGAGTCAAGGCCGCAGTCCTGAAGAGCCGCGAGACCTTCTATGGTAGTGCCGCCGGGAGAACAAACCTGATCTATAAGCTCCCAGGGATGCTCTCCGCTTTCGAGAATGAGCTTTGCGCTGCCTAAAACAGCCTGAGCCGATATTTCAAGGGCGACCTTCTTATTCATGCCGTGTTTTACTGCGGCTCTTGCCAGAGCGTCTATGAACATATAGGCATATGCGGGGGAGCAGCCTGCAATAACAGAGAAGAGCGGGAACATGTCTTCACCGATGGGAATTATTCTGCCCACGGAATTGAAAAGTCCCTCAATAAATGACGTTACGTTAGCTGCAAGAGGCTTTGAGCTGCAATAGGCACACATTGCAGCTCCTGCTTTTGCGTTTATGTTAGGCATTACTCGTGCAATCAAAGCGTCATATTCTAAGAGAGATGTGATGTACTCGGTGGTTTTTCCCGCGGCAATGGAAATTATCAGCGGATCACTTTTTTTAAGAATGTCTTTTATGTCAGCTAAAAGGGAAGGAAAAGCGATCGGCTTTACGGCCAGCACTACGCAGTCACAGTTTGCCGCAATATCCTTTGCGCTTTCAGCCGCCGAAATGCCGCACTCTTTTTTGAGGGCTGCCGTTTTTTCCTCACAAAGGTCAAAGACGAAGATGTTTTCCGCATTCATGAAGTCTGCGCGGACCATTCCTTTTATTATGGCGCCCGCCATGTTGCCTGCTCCTATGAAGCCGATAGTTTTAATCATTTTTAAAACTCCTTAATTTTTATAATAAAAGTATCTTAGTTCATTTAACGTCATATTTCAAGTGCAAATCAGAAATCTCTGTGCATATGGGCGTATTTTTCCTTTGTGGCCAATCCTCCCCGTATATGCCTTTGGGCTTTGTTTACCTCGAGCACTCTTTTTACCTTTCCGTACAAAGCGGGATTTATTCTCTTGAGCCGTTTGGAAACATCCATATGTACCGTAGATTTGCTCACTCCGAATTTTTTGGCGGCGGCTCTTACTGTCGCTTCGTTTTCGATTATATATTCGCCAAGCAGAACAGCTCTTTCTTCTACTATTCCTTTCAAAACGTACCCTCCTTATCTGCCCTTCGGCGATGTTCCACTAATCTATATGAAGGCAAAACCGATGTTATACATCTGAAAGTTCAAAGGCGATCGAGGGCAAAAGTAAAATATTCCTTTAATATTCATGATTATCTGCATGAAATTTCATTTTCTTGCGACATTTTGTCACAAAATCTTTATTTAAATCGTTGTATTATATGAGAGCATCAAACATGTGCCGACAGACAACAGCGTATAAAATTGAGGATCAAGGTTGTGGATAGCGAATCGGCATATGAAATGCTTTTGAAGGAATATTGCCGTGAGCCGAAAAGGCGAAAACCGTAACGATTGCTGGTCGGGTCAGGGGGACAGCGGTCAAATTTGCGGCGGCGATATTTTGTTATATTAAACTTAAACGGTATCAATTGCTTAAAGGAGAAAACAACATTACACGCGAAGCTTTTATCCCGGAATGACGAGCAGAAAGTGAACATGGGGATTTTCAGACGGTGTGAACGATATGTTCACGCCTTTTGTTTTTCCAAAAAAACTATATAAAAAATCAATAAATTTAACGTCGTGTAAATCTTGATTATTGACATAAAGGCGAAAACAAGATAAAATTACAAAAAAGGATATTGTTTGCGGGGGGACTCTTCGGAGTTGAGAAGGTTAAAACCTGACCCTTTGAACCTGTTAGTTAATACTGGCGTAGGGAGCAGCTTTTCAGTACGGCGCCTGTCAGGGGCCGTTTTTCTTTTGCCGCATAGAAAGCAGTATCCGCAGGAAAGGAAAAGAGATATGAGAAATTACAAGACGCAGATGGAAGCGGCAAAAAAGGGGATAATCACCCCTGAAATCGAGACGGTGGCGAAAAAGGAAAATCTTCCCGCCGAAAAGGTAATGGCTCTTGTTGCCAAAGGAGAAGTGGCCATTCCCGCAAATATCAACCATAAAGCTCTTTCTCCCGAGGGTGTGGGAAAGGGACTCAAGACAAAGATAAACGTAAATCTCGGCATTTCGGGCGACTGCAAGGACTATTCCGTAGAGATGGCGAAGGTGGATATGGCCATTAAATACGGAGCCCACGCCATTATGGATTTGAGCAACTACGGCAAAACCAATACTTTTCGCCGCGAGCTTATCGGGAAATCACCTGCCATGATAGGTACGGTGCCCATGTATGATGCCATAGGATACCTTGACAAGGATCTGCTCGAAATTTCCGCACAGGATTTCCTCAAGGTCATAAGAGCCCATGCTGAGGAGGGCGTCGATTTTATGACTATCCATGCGGGTATCAACAGGCGCAGCGTTGAAGCCTTCCGCCGAGAGGGCAGAAGGATGAACATAGTTTCCAGAGGCGGTTCTCTGCTTTTCGCTTGGATGGAGATGACGGGCAACGAAAACCCCTTTTTCGAGTATTACGACGAGGTGCTGGAGATTTTAAGAGAGTATGACGTCACAATAAGTCTCGGCGACGCTCTTCGTCCCGGCTGTATTGACGACAGCACCGATGCGGCCCAGATAGGGGAGCTCATTGAGCTGGGCAACCTTACAAAGCGAGCATGGGAGAAGGATGTTCAGGTTATGGTTGAGGGACCCGGACACATGGCGATGAATGAGATAGCCGCAAACATGGCTCTCGAAAAGAGACTTTGCCACAACGCTCCCTTCTATGTTCTCGGACCCCTTGTTACGGATATAGCCCCCGGTTATGACCATATCACCTCAGCGATAGGAGGAGCCATAGCGGCTGCCAGCGGAGCGGATTTTCTCTGCTATGTCACCCCCGCCGAGCATCTTCGTCTGCCCGACGTAAACGATGTTAAGGAAGGCATCATAGCGAGCCTTATCGCTGCCCATGCCGCAGATATTGCCAAGGGTATACCCGGAGCCAGAGATATCGACAATAGGATGTCAGACGCCCGCCACAGAGTCGATTGGGACG
>CASDTR010000059.1 GCA_949283785.1 uncultured Oscillospiraceae bacterium | reverse complement strand
TGAGATGGATTTCGGAACAGGCGTTGTTAAGATAACACCCGCCCATGACCCCAACGACTTCGAGGTGGGTCTTCGCCATAACCTTGAGGTTATCAACGTCCTTACTCCCGATGCTAAAATCGTTGACGATTATCCCGAGTTTGCGGGTATGGATACAATGACCGCCCGTAAGGCGATTGTCAAGGCTCTTGAGGCAGAGGGCGCTCTTGTAAGAATCGAGGATTACTCCCATAATGTCGGCACCTGCTACCGCTGCTCAACGGTTGTTGAGCCGAGAGTTTCAAAGCAGTGGTTCGTAAAGATGAAGCCTCTTGCAGGTCCCGCGATCGACGCCGTTAAGAACGGCGAGACAAAGTTTATTCCCCAGAGATTTGAAAAAGTATATTTCCACTGGCTTGAAAATATTCGCGACTGGTGTATTTCACGTCAGCTCTGGTGGGGTCACCGTATTCCTGCTTGGTATTGCGATGACTGCGGTGAGATAACCGTTGCAGGCTCAGCTCCTGATAAATGCGCTCACTGCGGCAGCGAGCATATCCATCAGGATCCCGATACTCTTGATACATGGTTCTCTTCGGCTCTCTGGCCTTTCTCGACCTTGGGCTGGCCCGACGACACTGAGGAGCTCAAACATTACTATCCCACAAATACCCTTGTGACAGGCTACGATATCATTCCCTTCTGGGTTATGAGAATGATGTTCTCGGGAATCGAGCAGACAGGCAAGGCTCCCTTTGATACCGTTCTGATCCACGGACTTGTCCGAGACTCACAGGGCAGAAAGATGTCAAAATCTCTCGGCAACGGCATTGATCCCCTTGAGATTATCGACAAGTACGGCGCTGACGCTCTCAGATTCACTCTTGCAACAGGCAACAGCCCCGGAAACGATATGCGTTTCTCTGATGAGAGAGTTGAGGCAAGCCGTAACTTTGCGAATAAAATCTGGAACGCCGCAAGATTTATCCTTATGAACCTTTCGGGCGACGAGAAGGCTCCCTATATCCCCGAAAACCTCGCAATAGAGGATAAGTGGATCATCAGCCTTTATAATGAGCTTGTAAAGGGCGTTACGGAATCCCTTGATAAATTTGAGCTTGGTCTTGCAGTTCAGAAGCTCTACGACTTCATTTGGGATATCTTCTGCGACTGGTATATCGAGCTTGCTAAAATCCGCCTTAACGGTGAGGATAAAGAGGCAAAGGAAACAGTTAAAGCAGTGCTTATCTATGTAATGAGCGGCACGCTCAAACTCCTTCATCCCTTTATGCCCTTCATAACCGAGGAGATTTGGCAGACTCTTCCACACGACGGTGAAACCATTATGCTTTCACCCTGGGATAAGTACGATGAAAGCAGAAGCTTCCCCGCAGAAGAGAGCGAAATGGAAAAGATCATGGCTGCCATTAAGGCTGTCCGTAACCGCAGAGCGGAGATGAATGTTCCCCCCTCAAGGAAGGCTCAGCTGTTTATCGAAACAGCTTCCGAGGATACCTTCAGAGCGGGATCCGTATTTATGCAGAAGCTGGCTTCCGCTTCGGAAGTGACCGTCGGCAAGGATTTTGGCCTTGAGAGCGCCGTTTCGATAATTACTGCGGACGCAAGAATTTATATCCCTATGGCGGAGCTTATCGACTTTGAGGCAGAGAGAGCAAGGCTTAATAAAGAGCTTGCGGCCGCCGAAAAGCAGCTCAGTCAGATTGACGCGAAGCTTTCAAACGAGAACTTCGTAAACAAAGCTCCCGCAAATGTTGTTCAGGGACAGCGTGACGCGGCTGAAAAGCTCAGGGATAAGATCGCCATGCTCAAGGACAGTATAGCGAGCCTCGGCTGATTAAAAAACAAAAAGACAGGCAGTGACAATTATGGAAACACCATATGAAAGGTCACTCAGCTATATCCATTCACTTCTAAAATTCGGCACCCGCCCCGGTCTGGAGCGGGTGTCTGCTTTGCTGGATGAGCTGGGCAGACCTCAGGATAAACTTAAATTTGTCCACGTTGCGGGAACTAACGGCAAAGGCTCCTTCTGTACCATGATGTCGGAAATCCTCAAAAGCGCGGGATATAAGACGGGGCTTTTCACATCACCCTATGTATTCGATTTCCGCGAGAGGATACAGATAAACGGTGAGATGATAAGCGAAGAGGAGCTGTGCGAAGTAACCGATGATGTCAGAAAGGCGGCGGAAAAAATCGCGAAAAAGGGTTTGCAGCCTACCGAATTTGAATTTATAACGGCGGCGGCCCTCAAATATTTTGCAGACGAAAACTGCGGCGTTGTGGTTCTCGAGGTAGGTCTCGGCGGCAGACTCGATTCCACCAATATCATTAAAACACCCCTTTTAAGCGCAATTATGTCCATTTCCCTCGACCACACAGCGGTGCTGGGTAATACCGTAGAGGAAATCGCGGCGGAAAAAAGCGGCATAATCAAAGAAAACGGCGTTACGGTATGTTTCAGCCGTCAGAACGAAAAAGCGGAAAAAATTATACGGAGAACCGCCGAAGAAAAGGGCAATGTGTATATAAAGAGCAGTCCCGAGGATATAAAGGTACTCAGCTGTGATCTTAGCGGTACGAAGGCGGTCTATAAGGATACGGAAATTTTCATTCCACTTATCGGAGAGCATCAGGTATATAACGCCCAGACCGTTTTTGACGCCGCCCTTGCCCTTAACGGCAGAGGACTTAACATTTCCGAGGAAAATATAATTGAAGGCATATTAAAAGCGCGGATACCTGCGAGGACGGAGCTTTTCGGAAAAGAGCCCCTTACTGTCCTTGACGGAGCACATAATCGCGAGGGAATAGAAGCTCTTCTTTCAAATCTTAATAAATTCCTTAAAGGCAGAAGGCTCACCGTCATAATGGGCATGATGGAGGATAAAGAGTATGAGTTTGCCGCAGATAAGATTTCAAAGCTTGCGAAAAACTTTACTGCGACCCGTCCTTCAAATCCCAGAGCCGTTTCTACCGAACTCCTTGTGAAAATTGCGGAAAGGAACTGCGCCTGTGTCCGTGTCTGCGAGAACCCGTCGGAAGCTTACAGGGAAGCTTACAAAAAAGCGGGAAAGGATGATATCATCCTTGTGTGCGGTTCTCTCTATCTTGCCGGGGACGTGAGAGGGGAAATAGTTTCCCTAAACGGCGAGAGCAGATAAACTAAAATATTCCTTTCATCCATAATGCAACAAATTTTTTAAATCGAAACCTTTATCCTATTGGATAGAGGTTTTTCTTTTTTACTTAAATTTCTATTCGTACAAATCCAAGGAGGAAAAATATGAGCGTAACAATAAGCACACAGGACGATGCCGCCGTCGCTTATCTGACAGGCGAGATAGATCATCACACAGCCGCCATTATCAGGGCGGATATTGATGAAGTCATAGAAAAGCAACGCCCGAAAATGCTGATAATAGATTTTTCGGCCGTAACCTTTACGGACAGCTCAGGCATCGGCCTTGTATTAGGCAGATATAAGTTTATGAACGCTGTGGGAGGCAAAGTACGAGTAACGGGTCTTGACAGCCGTATGTATAAGGTTATGTGCCTTGCGGGGCTGGACAAGCTTGTGGCCCTTGAAAAGAAGGAGGAGAAAAGATGAAACCGATAAACACCATGAAGCTGATTCTGGAGAGCCGTTCGGTAAACGAAAGCTATGCGAGAGCGGCGGTATCCGCGTTTGCGGCGCAGCTTGACCCCACCGTCGAGGAGATAAGCGACATAAAGACGGCGGTGAGCGAGGCGGTTACAAACTGCATAGTCCACGCCTACCGTGATATGCCCGGAAAGATATACATAACCTGCGAGATTTACGAAAACGGACTTTTCCGCACTAAGATCCGTGACTGCGGCTGCGGAATATCCGACGTAAAGAAGGCTATGGAGCCGCTGTTTACAACTGCCGGCGAAGAGAGAGCGGGTCTCGGCTTTGCCGTAATGGAGAGCTTCAGCGATAAGCTGCGGGTGCGTTCGGCTTTCGGCAAAGGTACCACCGTAACTCTCGAAAAACATATTTCGGGAAGATGATTTATGGAAAACCGTGAAAAGCTCATTGAGGATAATCTCGGACTGGTCCACGCCTGCGCCAATAAATTCAGGGGCAGGGGCACTGAGTATGACGACCTGTTTCAGGCGGGATGCGTCGGGCTTATAAAAGCCGCCGACGGTTTCGACCCGTCGAGGGGGTTCGCCTTTTCGACCTATGCCGTGCCCGTCATATTGGGTGAGATAAAGCGGATATTCCGTGACGGAGGAGCGGTGAAGGTTAGCCGCTCCTTAAAGGAAAAGGGAAGGCAGCTCCTTCAGGAAAAGGAAAAAATGGCGTCGGAAACGGGTACTGAGCCAACAATAAGCGCATTGGCCGAAAGGCTCGGCTGGGAGGTTGAGGAGACGGCTCAGGTCATAAACGCGGCGCTTCCTCCCGTGTCTCTGACTCAGGACGACGAAAACGGCGGAGGGCAGATAGATGTCCCTGTGGATAACGAAAACGAAATGTTTGAAAGGCTGGATTTGTCGAGGGTAATAGAATCCCTGAGCGAGAGGGACAGGGAAATAATCGAATGGAGATATTTCCGCTGCGCCACTCAAAGCGTAACGGCAAAACAGCTTGGAATGTCACAAGTACAGGTTTCAAGGCGGGAAAAAAAGATTTTGACCCAGCTGCGGACCAAACTTGCGGTATAATTTGTTAACAATCACAATAAACTATGGAAAAAAAACCGTTTTTGTGTTATTATAAATTCATCTATTGTTAAGGGTGATATTTATGAATAGCTCAAGCGGTTTTTTTAATAAAAAAATAGTCAAATCGGCATGCGCTTTTGTTTGTGCCGCGGGTCTGCTGCTTTCGGCGTCAGGCTGCGGTATAGGCGGGAATGTCAGCAAAATAAAAAGCGACGCACCTTTAAAGGTGACTGAGGCGACGAGCTCGGGGGAGACCTATCGGCTCATAGAGGATAATACAAATCTTAAAAAAATGGCCTCTTCGGGTCTTATAGAGCTCTACTATGACAGCGTCACAATGTCAGTTGCCGTAAGGGAAACCTCAAAGGATAAATACTGGTACGCCCTTCCCACAACGGGCACGGAGGCAGCTAATAACAGCAGCGTTGTTTCCGCAACGGTTCTTTCGGGAGGTAAGCTTTATTCCCTTAATTCTCAGGATAATTCCGTGGCCTTCGGAACGACTGTGGTAAAATCGGACAGCAGAGGACTTTATGTCACTTATACCATGGGAATAGACGCAAAAACGGCGACTCTTACAAGCAAAACCGTTAACGAGGGAAACATATGGCTTCAGGTCACCGTAAATTATGTGCTTCGGGACGGAAGTCTTTTTGTAAGCGTCGATATGTCAAAGACAGTCTGTGCTCCGGGACTTACTGTTCTTGACGTTAACCTTCTTGACTTTTTCGGAGCTTCAGCCGCATCTGCTGCTGATGATTATATGCTTGTGCCTGACGGCAGCGGCGCGGTGATAAAAACGGGAGTCGCCGACGCATCATATAAAACCCTTAATTTCGGAGTTTATCAGCAGGCAAGCAAAGATGTTTATTCTGCAATAGTCCCTGCCTTCGGAGTGAAACAGGGTGAAAGTGCTTTTTCCGCCATTATAAGCAGCGGAGCCGAGCTCGCCACTATAACCGCTGAGCGGGCAGGCAGCGACGGAGCGGTTTACAACAGGACAGGAGTTAAGTTTAATATAACTCCGTATTCTCTCGGAGACGAGAACTTCTATGTTGCCGACGAATCCTATGACGGACAAATCGAAATCTGTTACCGCTTCCTTTTGGGCAATAACGCGGGATATGTGGGTATGGCCGTTGCCACCCGTGAGCAGCTTATAAGGGAGTCGGTGCTTTCTACCAAGACCGTTTCGGCGGGAGAGGATATGCCCCTTATTTTGAGCCTTATAGGCAAAGGTGTAACGAGTGAAAATCCACTCTCCCTCATTTCTTCCACGAAGACACTTACTACATATACCGAAGCCCTTGACATTCTGACTCAGCTCAAGTCAAAGGGAATAGATAATATTGCCCTGAGATATAAGGGAACTCTCGACGGAGGACTCAATCAGGCCGATATTTTCGGAGCCGATATGATGCTTACTCTCGGTACAAACAGCTCCTTTGAAGATCTGTGCAATTATGTAAGCAGTCAGAACTTCAGTATCTTTATAGAAACCAACGTTCTTTCCAGTGCCAGATACAATCGCTTTTCCTCGGGAAATTCGGCTTATTATTTGGACGGAGAGCGGATTTCCGTATCCTTTGACAACGAGCTTGCGGGAATATACGGCGGAGCATATTTTAAGCGCAATCTTATTGCGGCGGATAAAATTGCCGATGCCGCCGAAGAAGTAGCGGGTATATTTGAGGATTTGCCTGTTGGTATTTCCTTGGGCGATATGGGCAAAGTGCTGTACGCCGATTTTTCAGGCAATTATACCTCGCGCACACAGACAGCGAATATAATTTCGGAGCAAACTAAAATTATTTCTGCCGGACGCAGCCTTATGGTAAGCGGCGGAAACTTCTATATGATCAAAAACGCCAATTATATTTCGGATCTGCCTCTTTCTGCCAATGCTCCCGAGACCTCAGCTTACGAATCGGTACCCTTTGTACCCATGATCCTTCACGGAATTTCTGATTATTCGGGAACTCCCATAAATTATGCTGAAGACGATAAAACCGCCTTTTTGAGAAGTATTGAATACGGAGCGTGTCAGTCCTTTGAATTTGTTTACAGGGAAAACGGGGACGAAACTGACAGTGCCGTTGTTTATTCTCACTGGATGAATGATGCGGCAAAGTATTACGAAGAGGCCAACGACGCGTTAAGTGATCTGAGGGATAAGCGTATAAACGGACACTACATGGTGGCGCAGGGCATTTACTGTACCGAATACAGTACCGGTTCCATAATATATGTAAATTATACCGATAATGATTATACAGTAAACGGAGTTAATGTTCCGTCTATGGATTTTGTAAGAATCAACTGATAATTTGTTTAATTTATAAGCCGGATGAACACCCGTCATTCGGCTTATATTCTTTAAAAGCCGCATATATATTTATTATTGTTCGCTGTAGAAGCATTGAATTATTTGCGGAATTTATTTTGCTGACAGCGGCAGTCATTATGTTGACGGGTGATGCAGTTGAGTAATTTAAAAAGATGGTTTGTGGGAATAACGGCGGGAGTTTTAATATTTACGGCGGCTGTTTCGGGGACGTACAGGCTCAATGAAAAGGCAGTGGTGTCTCTTGGAACCTCTGAGACGAGCGAGATGATTTTTATTATTGACGCAGGTCACGGAGGTATGGATGGCGGAGCCGTCGCTGAGGACGGAACCGTCGAAAAAGATATAAACCTTTCCACCGCCATGAAGCTCAAAACTCTGATGAACGCTTTGGGCTTTAAAACTCTTACAACCAGAACAGAGGATATCATGACCTGCGACGAAGGCCTTTCGACTCTCAGGGAAAAAAAGGTTTCCGACATAAGGAACAGGCTCAGGCTTCTCGAAAGCACCGAAAACGGTATTCTCATCAGCATACATCAGAATTCCTATTCGGGCAGCACCAGCAAGGGCAGCCAGGTCTTTTATTCGAGAGGCAGCGAGCAGAGCGCGGTGCTGGCGGAATTTATACAAAGCAGCCTTGTCTCAATGCTGCAAACCGATAACCACAGAACGATAAAAAAAGCGGGTACGAGCATTTATCTGCTATATCACGCCACAAGGCCCGCCGTAATGGTGGAGTGCGGATTTATGACAAATCCCGGAGAATGTGAGAAGTTAAAGGATGCAGAATATCAGGGGGAGCTTTCCTTCGGGATAATCTGCGGAGTTTTCGATTACCTAAAAAATCTGGAGGAAGTTTAATGGCAGTAAAGTCTAAATCTATTTATGTCTGCAGCCAGTGCGGCTATGAGAGCGCCAAATGGTACGGTAAGTGTCCGGGATGCGGCGAATGGAATACGATGAATGAAGAGGTGAGAGCGCCTGTTTCAAACACGAGACAGCAGGGCGCGGGCGTAAGGATGCCCACGGCTGTACCTATTAACAGCATTTCGGAATCCATGGAGCACAGGTATAAAACGGGGCTTTCGGAGCTGGACAGAGTCCTCGGAGGCGGTATAGTAAAGGGTTCTCTTGTGCTTCTCAGCGGCGACCCGGGAATAGGAAAATCCACAATCCTTCTGCAAATCTGTCAGTATATAGGAATAGAGCTTAAAATACTTTATGTTTCGGGTGAGGAATCGGCACACCAGATAAAGCTCAGGGCCGTGAGACTGGGAGTCACTACGGAAAATCTCTTCATTATGTGCGAAACGGACGTCCAGAGCATAGCGGAGTTTATCCGCACCGAAAAGCCCGATATCGCCATAATCGACTCAATTCAGACCATGTCCGTTTCGGACCTTTCCTCCTCTCCCGGAAGCGTAACCCAGGTAAGGGAATGTACCAACTGCCTTACGAGAACGGCAAAAATAATGGACATTCCCATAATCGTTGTGGGACACGTCAATAAAGACGGAAATATCGCGGGACCGAAGGTTCTCGAGCATATTGTGGACGCAGTTCTCTATTTTGAGGGCGACAGGAATATGTCATACCGTATTTTAAGGGCGGTGAAGAACCGCTACGGCTCAACAAATGAGATCGGGGTTTTCGAAATGCTCGATAAGGGCCTGAGAGAGGTTGAAAACCCTTCCATGATGCTCCTTTCGGGCAGGCCGAAGAATACCTCGGGCACCTGTGTCGCCTGCGCTATTGAGGGTACACGGCCTATTTTGGCGGAGGTTCAGGGGCTGGTGGCTCCCAGTGGCTTCGGAAATCCCAGAAGGATGGCTACGGGTTTTGACTATAACAGGATGTCAATGATAATAGCTGTCCTCGAAAAAAGAGCGGGCTACTTTTTCGGAAATATGGACGTATATATAAATGTTGTTGGCGGACTGCGTCTGGACGAGCCCGCGACGGATCTGTCCGTTGCCATGGCGCTGGTTTCCAGCCTCAAAGATAAGGTTGTCCGCGAGGATGTTTTGGCTTTCGGCGAAATCGGACTTGCAGGTGAAATCAGAGCCGTTTCAAACTGCGAGCAGAGAATACTGGAGGCTGCACGCCTCGGCTTTACAAGGTGCGTTGTGCCGAGACATAATTTAAGGGGACTTTCGCAGTCCGTCAAGGATAAAATAGAGATTATCGGCGTCAGAGAGGTGAGAGGAGCCTTTGAAGCTGTCAGCGAATAAAAGTTTTATTTCCCCGCCGCTGCTTCCGCAGGGTAAGGTCACCTGCGGGATCGTTGCGGGAAACTGTCCCGAGGAGATAGTTTCCGCTTTCGAAAAATACGGTGTTGAAATTATCAAAACGTCACCCGACGAAAATCCGGACGAGCCCGTAAAATATCACCCGGATATGCTTTTCTTTCCGTGCGGAAACGGAAAAATGATTCTGGCTCCGTCCCAGAAGGAGCAGAAGCGCATTCTCGAAAAAATGGGCTTTGAAGCCGAATTTTCGCGTCCTCTCGAAAAAAAGTATCCCCGTGATGTTGCCCTTAATTTTCTGCCACTGGGCGGCTGCCTTTTCGGAAGGACTGATTTTGCCGACCCGCTTGTTTCAAAAGACGCCGAGGAGCGAAAGGCAGAGCTTGTAAGGGTAAATCAGGGATATGCGCGGTGCAGCGTTCTTCCTGTAAGCGAAAAAGCGGCTGTCACCGAGGATGAAAGTCTTTTTAAAGCCATGACCGAAAGGGGTTTCGACGTGCTCAGGCTGGAGCGGGGATATGTGAGCCTCGAGGGCTACGACTGCGGCTTCATAGGCGGAGCGGGAGGCAAAATATCGGAAGATGCCGTGGCCTTTTTCGGAGACTGCTCCCTTCACCCTCAGTGGGGCGCAATAAAGGCTTTTCTCAATAAACACCGCTGCGAAAGCGTCTTTCTCAGCGGAGATAAGCTTCGTGATTACGGAGGTTTTATCCCGGTTTTGCAATCACAAAAATAAACGGTCAGGAGATTTTAATATGCCGCCTGTTTCGGTTCTCATAAAGCCCGCCTCGAGTATGTGCAATATGCGGTGCAAATACTGCTTTTACGCCGATGTGTCGGATTTCAGGGAAATCCGCAGCTTCGGCCTTATGAGCCCTGAGACGGCTCGCAATATCATAGAAAAAGCCCTTGCCTTTGCAGACAGGGGGGAGCCTGTTTCCTTTGCCTTTCAGGGAGGGGAGCCCCTTATTGCGGGAATTGAATATTTTAAGAATTTCATCGATTTTGTCAAAGAGAAAAACACAAGGGGAAACCCTGTATATTACGGCATACAGACAAACGGTACCCTTGTTACCGACGAGTGGGCCGAGTTTTTCAAAGCCAACAAATTCCTTGTGGGTCTGAGCCTTGACGGTGACGAAGCGGGAAACAGATTTAGGGTTTCGGGAGAGAAAAGCTCCGCCTTTTACAAGGTATTGCAGACGGCGGAGACGTTTAAAAGATACGGCGTTGACTTCAACATTTTAACGGTCCTCACAGGTTACTGCGCCGAAAACGGCGAAAGGATATATCGGTTTTTCAAAAACAAGGGCTTCAGGTACATTCAGTTTATACCCTGTCTGCGGCCCTTCGGAGAAAAAAGCGAAAGCGAGCTTTACATGACCGAAAAGCAGTACGGCGATTTTCTTGTAAGGCTGTTTAAACTGTATGCCGATGACTACGCAAAGGGAAACTATGTGAGCATAAGGCAGTTTGACAACTGGGTGCAGATGTATCTGGGCAGACGGCCCGAACAGTGCGGAATGATGGGCTGCTGCTCCTTCCAGTTTGTGGCGGAGGGAAACGGAAATATTTATCCCTGTGACTTTTACTGTACCGACGAGTGGCTTTTGGGCAACATAAACGAAATGAGCTTTTCGGATTTTGTTAACGGAGAAAAAATGCGCTCCTTTATTGAGGAGAGCATGGATGTCCCCGAAAAGTGCAAAAAATGCAGATTTTATCCCCTTTGCCGTGGAGGCGGCTGCAAGCGCTCACGGCTTGACAGAGATTACTGCAAAAGCTATAAACGTTTCTTCTCAGCGTGTCTGCCGCTGTTCAGGGTGTTTATAAACGAGCCGAGAAGGTAAAGCATAAATGAAAAAGCTGAGAGAAATTATCTCTCAGCTTTTTGTGATGTTTGCAGTTAAATTTGTGTGAGTCTATCATGCTCTTTAAACGAATGCATGATTTTATATTTAGATGTTGATGTTCAAATAATGTGTTTTTTTATTTGATGGACTTTCCTAATTTTTCTGCTTCTTCCAGCTGCTGTGGCTTGCTCAAAATGTCACCTGTTTCCATATTTCCTCCGGCATATACAATGCCTATATTTTTCCATCCCAAATGGGAGGTGAGTCCCTCATAAAAAGCCCGGACCGGCGCAAAGTTGCTTTCTGTATTGCCCTCGGATGCCATAAGTAAAATACAATCTTTTTTTGGGTTTTCGTAGTTGGGGGTCAATTCTGCCACTGCAAAGAGTCTGTCAAATGCACATTTCAGCTGTCCGCTGATTCCCCAGTAGTACATGGGAGAAGCTAAAACAACAATGTCGGATTTTTCGTACACAGGATAAATGCGGGACATATCGTCTTTTTGAACGCATGGGCTGTCTTTTTCTTTGCCACCTTTACAGCAGCCTAAGCAGCCGTGAATATTCATCTTCTGCAAATCAAAACAAGCTGCTTCGTGCCCGGCAGCTTTTTCTGATGTGCGATAAAGAAGTAATAGAAGTGTAAAAAATTTTGCCGTTCCTATCCGGCACTTGGCCATTGTGTCGGATAGGTCGGGCGTTAGGCTTCGGGCAAGTCAATCTTGCCGACAAAGCTGTAATAAATCTCAATGT
>CASDTR010000058.1 GCA_949283785.1 uncultured Oscillospiraceae bacterium | reverse complement strand
GCTGGAGGGTGACATCGTATTTGATGATGTGGATTTCGGCTACGAGGAGGATAAGATCGTTCTGCACAACATCAAGATGTATGCTACGCCGGGACAAAAAATCGCCTTTGTCGGTTCTACAGGCGCAGGCAAGACCACTATTACCAACCTTATCAATCGCTTCTATGACATAGCCGACGGCAAAATCCGCTATGACGGAATCAACATCAATAAAATAAAGAAAGGCGACCTGCGCCGCAGTCTGGGCATGGTTCTTCAGGATACTCATCTGTTTACCGGCACGGTGATGGACAATATCCGCTATGGACGTTTGGACGCAACAGACGAGGAATGCATCGCAGCTGCAAAGCTTGCCAACGCAGACGGATTCATACGCCGACTGCCTGACGGCTATCAAACCGTATTGACGGGCGACGGAGCCAACCTCTCCCAGGGTCAGCGGCAGCTGCTGGCCATTGCCCGCGCCGCAGTGGCAGACCCGCCCGTGCTGATTCTTGATGAAGCGACCTCTTCAATTGACACCAGAACGGAGGAGCTGGTCCAAAAGGGCATGGACGGCCTGATGTGTGGACGCACCACCTTTGTCATTGCGCATCGGCTGTCCACTGTAAAAAATTCTGACTGTATCATGGTTTTGGAACAGGGACGCATTATTGAACGCGGTTCTCACGATGAGCTGATTGCAGAAAAGGGACGTTATTATCAGCTTTACACAGGAAACGCGATCGGCGTATAAAGGTATACAGATGCGTGCGGGAATACAGTGTAAACCAAATCACGAGGTCAGGCGCACAAAACCTGACCTCGTGATTTTTATCTGCCCGCAAAGAACAGTATTTTTTTATGAAAACATTTTCAGCTGTCACACCGTGCTTTCCCTACTGATATGCTTAAGTATCTTCATTCTTCGCCGCTGTCAAATCAATCTAATTCGGATTCAGTTCCGCCTCGATATGCTGCTTGGCATTGAGATTGGACAAAAGTACTACCGTCTCAACGTGCGCAGTAAACGGGAACATATCAAAGGGACGTATTTTTTTGACCTTGTATCCGTGCTTTGTTAGGAAAAATAAGTCTCGGCGCTGAGTTTCGGGGTTGCAGGAAATGTATACGATTTTTTCGGGGGAGAGCTTTACGGCGCAGGAGAGGAATTTTTTGTCGCTTCCCGCTCTCGGCGGGTCCATGAACACAACGTCAACCCTTTCTCCCGAAAATGTGAGATCTTCCATGAAATCTCCAGCGTCGCAGGGGTAAAATTCAATGTTTTCGATTTTATTGAGCTTTGCGTTTTCCTCGGCGTCGGCTATGGCGTCGGTGTTGGAATCCGCTCCGATAACACGCTTTGCGGCGGAGCTTGCGGCTATGCCGATAGTGCCTATCCCGCAGTAAGCGTCTATGACCGTTTCGTTCCCTGTCAGCCCCGCAAAGGAAATTGCGGTTTCATAGAGCTTATGGGTCTGAACGGGATTTATCTGATAGAAGGAACGGGGAGAGATGATGAATTTTTTTCCGCATAATATGTCGGTGATAGTGCCGTTTCCGTAAACGGTGCGGCTTTCGCTGCCCAAAACCAGCTTTCGCCTGCTTTTGCTTATGTTTATTACGATTGTGGTTATTTCGGGACAGTGGCTCAATATTGCGTTAATAAAGCTTTTTTCGTTTTTTAAATTGTCCTCGCGCAGAACGATTACCGCCATGATTTCATTTGTGGCAAAGGCGCGGCGTATGAGGACGTGGCGAAGTATTCCCGTTTCCGTTTCGGGATTATAGGCCTTGATTTTAAAGCTTGAGGCAAGGCGGGTTATTTCGGAAATTATCCTGTTGGAAATTTCATCCTGTATCATGCAGCTTTCCACAGGTACGGTTTTGCCTGTCTTAGACTGATACACTCCCGAAAAAAGTTTTCCGTGGAGATTTACAAAGGATGCCTGAGCCTTGTTTCGGTAGTTGCGGGGGTCTTTCATGCCGATGATTTTGCCGACCCTTCCGAAGTCGCCGAGAAGTCTGTTGACTATGGACTGCTTAAATTTAAGCTGTCTTTCGTAGTCCATGTTTTGAAGGCTGCATCCGCCGCATTTTTTGCAGTAGGGACACTGACTGACGTTTTTGACCTTTGGGTTTGCTTTTTTCTGTTCCATGGTGTTACCTCTTGCTCAAAGGCTTCTTCTGAGCCCTTTGGGATAATGGTTTTTGAGAATTCCTCCCGCCGCCTTCGCCCAGCCTGCGGTGTATCCCTCGACGGTTACGAGGCACCAGCCCTTTAAGTTTTCGGCAGGGATGGTTTCGCCGCGCAGATAGGCGAAAATCTCTTTATCGCTGAGATTGAATCGGGCGCACTGACAGTCGTCGGGATTCAAAGCCATTGCAAGGGCATGGCTCGGCTCAAAACGGTTTTTCTTGACGGTGCCGAGATGAAGTCCGAATCGCAGTACTTTTATTGAATCAAGGGATGGGAGAAAGGGAGGCATCATGTAGAGATTGTCTCCGAAAGCGGAAATTTCTCCCTTTGGAGGATTTATCAGAAATTCATCTGCGAAAGCTTTATAGAGCTTTTCGTATTCTTTCGGACATGGTGCTTTTACGCTTTGACGGTATATATTTCCTTTTTCGCTGTCGCCGTTCTTTCTCAGAACTGCGGCAAAGTGGCCCTCTCCTTGGGTCAGATGAGGCCATATGCGGAAAGTGAAGGCAGCCCTTTGGTCGTTATCCGCAAGCTCAGGCCTGCCGTGAGAAACAAAGGGGAGAGACTCTGTTTCCTCTATTGAAAATTCAGGATGCTCATTTAAAAAGCCGATCACCGTTTTTTCGTTTTCCTCGGGGGAAAAGGTGCATGTGGAATAAACGAGCCTTCCTCCCTTGCGGAGCATTGCTGCGGCGTTTTCCAGTATTTCCTTTTGGCGCACGGCGCACCTTAAGACGTTTTCCTTGCTCCACTGGGCTATGGCTTCCTCGTCCTTCCTGAACATCCCCTCGCCTGAGCAGGGGGCGTCAACTAAAATTCCGTCGAAAAACTCGGGGAATTTTTTTAGGAGCCTGCCGGAGCTTTCGTTTGTGACAACGGTGTTTTTTATGCCCATTCGCTCCACGTTGGAGGAAAGTACGGCGGCTCTTTTCGGATGAATTTCATTTGCCACAAGGAGTCCCTCGCCCTGCATGTCTGCGGCGATTTTAGTTGTCTTTCCTCCGGGAGCGGCGCAAAGGTCCAGAATGCATTCACCCGGCAGAGCTTTTAAAAGCTCTGCGGGAATCATGGCGCTGGGTTCCTGGATGTAGTAGGCTCCCGCCTCATGAAGGGGACTTTTTCCCGGCTGCATTTTGTCGGTATAGAAAAATCCGTCTTCGGTCCACGGAACCGGGGAGAGCTCTTCGCCCAAAGCGGCAAAAAGCTTTTCTTTATTGCCTTTCAGAGTGTTTATCCTCAGAGCGGATTTTCTTTTTTCATCATAAGACTTTAGAAACAATTCGTATTCGCCGCCGAGAATCAGCTGCATTTTTTCGAGAAATTCAGCAGGTAACTCCATTTTTCACTGTCCTTTTCAATCACCCGAAGCGGCCTTTATATAAGAGGATCATCGGGCTCTTTTTATTTTTCTACAGAGAATGTGTAGGGTTTTTCATAGTTTCTGTCGGCACAGATTGTAACTTCTTTTTCACTGAGATTATACACAGCCGACCACTGTGTGGGAATATATGCTCCGCTTTCATCGGGAACATCTTCGCTCATGCTCACGTCTGAAAGCAGTTCCATTGCCTCTTCTTCGCTGAGTACGCCTTTTGATCCTTCGATTTTTTCTTTAAGGATGCTGTATCTCTCAACTCCCACTTTAAGGTAGTCATAATCCACGTCGTATAAAAAGAAATTGGTGGTGTACTGATAATCCTTCTCAGCGTAGGTAACGTTCATTTTATCTCCGTCATAGGAGACAACTGCGCATTTGCCTGCCGAGTCGGCAATGTGGAAAACATAACAGCCCTTTGCGGAGGCGTACATGTCCCAGCCGGAAAGCAGGTCTACAGCTTCCTGTACGCTTCCCGCCTTGTCGAGAATGAGGCGTAACTTCGGTTTGAATTATATCACAAACAAAGAAGCCGAAAAAGCGTTTTTGCTCAAATAATCATATATTTTTAAACTCAGTTTAAGAATGTTTTCGCAAATCGGGATTTTTCTTAAAATAACTCGTCAAGGAGTATGTAATACTTTAGTTTTTCTTCATCCTTTTCTATTCCAAGCTTTTCAAAAAGCATATCGGGATCGAACAGACCTTTTGCGTATTCTTCTGCAAAAATATGTGTAAGGCTTCTGTAACAGATTGCGATATCCTGCCATTTGTCAGCGACGCCTGCTTTTCCCAGGTCAATAAAGCCGCTTATTTTTCCGTCGCTTACGAATATATTCTCCAGTGAATAATCGCCGTGGGTGAGTACGGGCTCCTCATTGGGTTTGTTATCACGGAGCCATTTGAGCAGCTCTTCGGGACTGCCGAAGCCGCCGTCGCCGAAGGTTTCGGGTTCGGCGTTTTCTGTATCCACCAGTCCTTTTTCAACGTTTGATTTTGCGGTATCCAGTCTTAAATGTAGAGTGTTGTCGCAGGGACAGCTTTCTGTGCCGATACTCCACATCATTTTCAGCCCCTCTGCCAAAAAAGAGATTATCTTTTTCGGGTCATTTGCAAAAGCGCAGCCGCAGAGCATATGGCCCTTTATTTTTGACATGAGGATAAAAGAGGTGTTTTTGGCGGTCTCATGGGCTATGAGCTCAGGGACGGGAAGTCTGCCGTAAAGCCATTTTATCATTTTAGCTTCATTTTCTGTTTCGCCGCAGCTTTCCTGTATTTTCAGAACCATATCCTCAAAGACGAGCACCTGTGAGTCGGACATGCCGACGCAGTCCGTCCTGTATTTTTTGCCTTTTGTAAATTCTGCGATCTTTCGGGGAAGAGAGAGCATGTTTTTCTCCTTTATTGGTCTATGTTATCAGTGACGTTACAGATATAGTATAACCTGTGAGAGCCGAGTTTTAAATACCTGTTTTTGTTTTAGCGTGACAGTGCGGCTTTATATACAAAAAAATCAGTCCTCCGCTGATTTAAAGCAGAGGACTGATGTAAACTTATGTTATGTCAATTGCTCAAACGGCTTATTTCTGCCAGCTCCAGTTATAGAAGCGCACCTTAACGGGATCGGAAACGATCTGATTTCCGTAAATATCCGTCACCACGGCCTGTACCCAGCAGGAGCGTGCGCTGAGTCCCCAGGTGGGACGGACCGTTGCCGTCATTGCGTCGGGATTCAGGATATCCGCTTCAGGTGCGGTTACGGACCAGTTTGCGTATACCCAATGTACGGATGCAATTTTACTGTTATCGTTGGTTTGAACTGTCAGGTCAACGGATTGGCTGGTCCAGGACATATACCAGGGTACCTGATGATAGATGACCTGCCCGCTTAACTCGTCGGAAGCGTTTACGGGAACGATGGAAACAGATGTGATATTTGTTATAGGCTCGAATACAGCAGTGAAAGTAAGATTTTCGGAGGGCATTTTATCGGGTACGGCAGGAGTCCAGCCCGTGAACTGATAACCGGGTTTATCCTTTACATCGGGCGCGGTCAAAGCTGCGCCTTCATAAATCTGTTCCTCTGTCGAAACTCCGTCTATGACCCATGTTACGGTATAGGCTTTGGGATTTACCGTTACCTTGCAGGCCTTTTGAATATCGGTTCCCTCAACCTTTACGATAATTGCCGTTTCTCCCGCAGACTTTGCCGTGATTTTGCCCTGCGAATCTACGCACGCAATGTCGCTGTTTTCGGATGAGAAAACAAGCTTTGCAAAAGGAGCCGCCTCTGCGTTAAGCTGTGCCGTATCGCCGCGGGTAAGAGTGATATTCTCGTCGGAAAGGGTTATTTCGACCTTCTGAACGTCAAGAATATTGTGGCAGACCGTACACTCTTTTTCAAATATGCCGTTTGAGGCATAATACCAGTCACTTGGAGTATGAGGCAGCTTTTCAACGGCCGTCTGTGCTTTGATCACCGCGCCGCAGTCGGAGCATACAGCGCCCTCGGTGAGGCCTTCGGATGTACAGGTAGGTTCAACGGCAGGAAGGATTTCCTCATTGTGTGCCTGAACTGTCTCATATCCGCATACGGAACATACAGCCGTATGGGTTCCGTCGCCGTTGTCGGTATAGGTATAGCTGTGCATGCCTTCGCCGCAGCGTGATACGGGACGGCTTTCCTGAGCCGAGCAGTCAGCACAGGTTCTGATTTCGAGACCGTCGTGTTCGCTGTCGGGTTCCACAACGCGTTCCCAGTCGCCGTAATTATGCTCCGTATTCGCGTTGCTCAGTGCGTTGCCAAGCATTATCCTTGCAGAGTTCATGGTGGCGCATTCCCAGGCGATAAAGTCTACCGACACATTGTCGTGAGGCTCTGAGCTGAAAATATACTGAAGACCGTATTTTTCGTAGTTTACGAAAACCTTGTTAATTGCGTTTTTGAGCACCTGATTGTCTTCGCCCAGAAATTCCTTGGCAAGTGTCAGATAATCGTAATCGTCAAGTCCCGATGAAATCTGTTTAAGGCGAAGAGAAACGATAGGCTCAGTGGGGTCTTCGCCTATAGGAGCACCGGGGTACAGTAATACGCCGTTGCCGTTTCCCGTCTGGATGCCCGAAGCGCCGGGAAGGGTATATGTATCCCAAACGTTATAGGGTTCGCCGTTTACATAGGGGGTATATCCGCAGTTGTAATAGAGCATGCCGTTATCTTCCAGAAGGCTCGACTGCCAGAAGAAGATGCGGCGGAACACTCCTGCGGGACTCTTGCCGTAGCGCCAGAGCTCAAAGCTACCGAATCTGATATCACCTGGATACCTTAATTTGACGTGCCATGTATCGCCGTAAGCATACTCGTTAAAGGCGTCGTCGCTCTCGAAAACGAGCTGCTGATTTAAGCACAGCACATCTGTCGTGGCCTTGAGCTTTGACATAATGATCTCGAAATTGGTCGAGTTATAGAACGGAACCATTCTGTGGCTGTTCGGCCAAAGGGATTCCAAAATGGCAATATTGTTGTCAAAGGCCGAAGTGTCGCTTCCCTCGCCCCAAGCGGGTTCGTCTGCGGTATAGAAGAAAGCCTTGTCCTCAAGAAGGGGGTTGCCGTTGACCACATTTTTATACTGGAGAATTTTCTCCTGAACAGCCGCTGAACTGAGACTTCCCGTAATTGGGACGCTGAACATTTTGCGGCGTGTATCCGCCATTGCAAGCTCCGCCGCTTTTTCGTCGTTATCGATAAGGAACCTCGGGAGCTCATAGGGCGTTATTCCGTGTTCCAGCAAGCACTCCTGCCAGCCTTCGATGATGCTTTCGGCCAGCTCCATATCTTCCGGTACGATATCGGTCCAGTTGCTGAATCTTACGCCGTTGAGCATCAGGAAGCCCTTGGTTTCGCCGTAGCCTGAGGCGCTGTTGTAAAGACCCATAAGAGCCGTTGCGTAGTGGCTCTCGGGAAGAGCGAAATTCCATACTACGGCCGTAATTGGCTTTTTCTCGAGAACCTCTTCGCCGTCGTAAAGAGTTACCGTTGAGGTGTAATTGCCGGGGGTTTGATCCTCCGAGGAGATAAGCTCAACATAGAAGGTGTTGTTTTCATTGAGAACCGTGGTTACGGTTTCGCCGCGATAGGGTACAAGCGCCTCGCCCAGCTGATCGCCGTTTGCCCAGGGCCTGAAATATGCTTCGTTGTAAATTGAGCTCTCCAGCAGTTCGCCGTCTGCGTTTCTGAATTCGCCTACTTCTACACGAAGGGGACGGCTTTCGGTCTGCTCATGGAAATAGATCTGGAAGCCTTCGCGCTCATTTTGAGCGAGATAAACTACGCTTCCGGTTATTCCCCTGGAGCTGTCTCCGTTGGTCAGCTGCTGAGAATTGACATGGTTCGAATTAGCTCCGTATCTTTGATCGGCGCTTGTCTTGTTCATCTGAAGGTCGGAATAGACAAGGTAGAAAAGATAGGGGCTGGTAGCTGCGCTTGTTGTAAATATCATGCTTGAAAAACAGACAGATACTGCCAGAAGCACAGCGAAAATTTTTGCCGCACAGTGTTTTAAGCTCTTCATATTACCACTCCTTTAATTTGGATAACTGTCAAGCCTATTATAATTTATATAATTAAAAGTGTCAATGTATAAATAAATTATATAAAAAGCACAAAACAAAGAGCGGGGTTACAAACTTTTGGCTTTGTGCTTTTAGGCAATGTTAAGTCGAATTTATAATTATTTATAGTTTTTGAATACGAGGCTGAGCAAAGGCCATTCTGCAAAAGGACAAGTTCAGTGTAGATTTTTCTATTTCCTCTGCCATATTCCAAAGGTTATCAACTATTCTGATTTCCACGTTTCTTTTTATAAGTTCAGAAAATAAATCGGTTAGCTCGTATTTGGCTTTTGGTATTTGAGTGGTTTTTGCTATATAGTAACCGGCAATACCGTCCTGCAAAAGAAAATCTTTTTCTTCAAATTCGTATAAGTATAAGGTCGTGTTTTTCATTTTTTCAAACCATTTACTTTCTATCACAACGGCGTGAGAGACAGTGGATGAAGAAAAGAATTTGTTGCGGTCAGATTCAGTTGTATTTTCTCCGGCATAATATGCCACTCTGGGGCAGTTTCTCGGTGTGAGAAAATTAGGAAGCCTTTTTTAGTCAATTGCCCATACCAGTCCTATGCTTTTATCTAAATCGTCACGGTCGGGTATTCTGGGAATAAATTCTCTGATGCCTCTTTCTTCACTGACGTGGAATAATCTCATGGCTTTAATCACCTGAAAATTTTTGATTTTTATGGGATGCTTTATGAGATGAGCAGATGAGGAATTAAAATATATAAACACAAATTATACAAACCAAATAAGCCGAAAAGAATGGAAACTGCATAAGGAATTTTATAATTTCAGCATATCTCCCAGTTCTGTGAAATCCGTGACGCTGTTGCCTGTAAACGATGAGCCGTTTCCGAACATAACCGCGTTCATACCTATTTCTTGCGCCGCAGTCAAATTGTTTTCTCTGTCATCTACATACAGGCAATCCGAGGAGGCACAATCCAGATTGCGAAGGGTATATTCGAAAATACCCTTATCGGGCTTTTGCATTTTGAGATCACCGCTGACGCTGATCACATCAAAATATTTATCCAAATCGAATTTTTGGCGTAAATAGCGGTTCCGGTTACTTGAATCGTTTGATATTATTGCGGTTTTAAACTTCTTTTTTGCACAGGAGATGAATCGGATGAAGTTGTCGTTAAGCTCTATGGTATCGAGATATTCCTTTTCGATTTTTTTAAGGTTGCCTTTAAATCCGAGCCTTTTCCAGACTTCCAACGAGGTTATTTTTCCTATATCCGCTTTAAACCAAGTGTTTAATATTTCCTGTGTTTCTAAATTCGGAAAGGTCTGCTGAACATAGGGAGCAAAATCATCCCCCGTTTGTTTAACAATTACTCTGTACATATCCAGAATTACTGCCTTCATAGCATATCTCCTCCTTGCTCACATCAGGTTGGTTACAGGCAGGAATATGGTTAAGCTGTAAAAGATATAAAAATGTTAGAGATTTCAAATCGGTAATAATGAAAAGGCCTTCTCCTGCCAAAGAAGTAATCCGAAAAAGATTCTTTTACAAAATTCAAATTTCGGAATTATTACTTCTTTTCATCTAAACAATAATTATTAGATGAAAAAGAATCCCCATTTGTTTCACGAAAGACGCGGAACCATCCATGACGGTTCTATTGAGATTATGCCGCGGTTCATTGTGCTGCATCATATCTTTTCTTATAAAATCAGGATATATCGTTATCACATTTTGTTATACAAAATTGTGTATTTTAAAGTCAGAGATAAAATTTAATTTTTTCTCGTAATCAAACAGGCGGTTTTGAACATTCCCCCTGATTCCATGAGTGATTTTTTACTTTTTACCAAATTGCACGAAGCGCGATTCCTTAGCCGCATGGAACGATGTTATTGTTTGTGTTATCAATATCGCTCTATGATGTAATCTGAGGATAGCCCCAAATAATTTTGGAAAATAATTTTTGTTATTTGCATATATTTGAAGTTACACCAATTTAAAAATCATTGCGTCAAGCGCCCATATCTGATAGAAGCTACAAATAACTCAGATTGGAATTATTATTAAAGCATTCTTTTCCAAATTTTTGATAGTAATATGGAAAAAATCTAGAAATTCACACAACATCAAATCATAGTTTTGTCAAGCGCACTTTCTGCGGGTACACAGAATATGTTAGGGAGTGTGCATTGATTTTATTTTAAAAATTTCTAATGTGAGTTCAAATCGGAAAAGCATACTTTCCTACGCTGGTTAGCTCTCCAAATACGATTTCGCGAAATGTTATTGTAACTGCAGAATTTTTAAATCACCATAGTTTGGAGTAAATGTTTTGTTTGCAATCTGAATAGACAAAGTACTGGATAGCAGTGAGAGTGCCTTCCTAATATTATATTATTTTATTCCTAACATCTTAAGAGTGCGATAATCTTTCTTACCTTGAAAAAACTTATCTAAAACTCTCTGAAAAACATCTAAGGATTCTGTAGCTGTGTTAAATAAAGTCATGGATGATTTTAACTTTTTGTCATCTGTTTTTCCCATAACTTCTGCTGCATCATTTGTATCAAGCGCTAATAGAGCATAGCAAATCTCAATAAGATGCTCACCGAGTATTGGATCTGCAAGATATGCTTTTGCTTCATCTAAATCTTGAATACCATAATACTCAGATGTGGAACTGCGTCCGAGTCCTTTAATCTGCGGAAAAATATACCACATCCAATGACTTGTCTTTTTTCCATTTCTTATTTCAGACAGAGCACGCTGATAATCTGATTGATGTGCTTTAATGAACCGTGATAATTCATAACTCATTGTTTATCCCTCCGACTATTGAATTAAATATAGTATAGAAATATCCATATTATTCAGATGCAGAAAATGCAGTTTCAGAAATGTATTTTATATTCGTTGGAATCCAAGGTTTTTGTAAATTGACACATCCTGAAAATGCGTAATCTTCAATTGTTTCAATAGTATCTGCTAAATATACCTTTTTCAAGGATTTGCAGTTTTTAAACGTTCCTTCAGATATTTTTTTAAGATTAGGCGGAAGATGAATACTGACAAGATTTGTACAACCGGAAAAAGCGTACGCACCAATTTCCGACACAGTGTCAGGTATATATAAGTCCCTAAGTGAGCTGCATTTGCTGAACGCATATGCAGGAACCTTCTTAATGCCATTGGATAAGTGAACGCTTTCCAAAGAAGTGCAGTTGCAAAATGTCCAACAAATATCGCCGCTTAGAGATCCATCTATAATCCTAATATTTTTTAAATTTTCAAAGCATCGATTATTTGGCTCATCCATGTCCCATCCGCTTTCAATAAATGGATATACTTTTCCCGAAAAAGAAATTTGTTCAACACAGCTTGGAATACTGCCTCTCAATTCTATTTTATGCGCATTTACTTCTACCGCTTTTGTGTCCGGTATATGAAAGACCAATGTATCATTACATATACACACAACAGAACATAATTCAATATGCTGGTGGTTACCGCAAAAGTTAATCTTGGCTTCTACAGATGAGTCTTTTTGATTTCTATCATCTTGTTCACGGAGCATATAAAGTAAAAGAGTTCCCAAAGTGTTATCAGCGCTTTTTATCTGTTCTTCTAAAGAACTTTTGCTAATTTTAATAAACACTCTTTTCAAATTTCCGCTTTCTATTGTGAAAGGATTTCGAGATTTCAAAATGATTGTCTGATGCAGTTCAGTAACAGGAATATCATTAATTGTATGCGGGACATATACATCATTATCTGATCCAGGATATATGAATCCGCTGGTAAGAAGGGTGGAATCATATACCGCAAAGCCGTCTTTAATACGTTTAAATTTCAAATCCCCTTCTCTTCCTTTTAGTATACCTTCTTCAGGCAATTCATCAGCAACTTCAAAATCAAAATATGATTTGCTATGACTATATTCTGCAACAAACATATATTTCTCCTCCATCAGCAAATGTCTATCAAAACTACAGAATCGGGTAACTTTTTTTCAAATTCAGTTAATTGTAAACGCATTAAATCACTATTAAACGAAATCAAATAAGGCTCCTGATATGGGTTGATTGCACGAATCAATAAATGGGACACATCTTTTGTAAGATATTTGGTATCCTTTAGAAAATTTATAATATTCTCAAACGTATACTTCCCATTTATTACCACAGAATTGTCAAAGTCATCAAATCTTAAGTGCAATAAAATCGGATTATCTATTTGAGGATGATTTCCCAACTCTGGCATATGATGCCCCCAGCCTCCTTCAGCAAAATAGAATACATTTGGCATATGGTACGCAAAACAAAGAGTTGCTGTGTCTCTAATCTCATCTGCACATGAAAGAGATACATCTGTTGTAAACCACCCAGTACTTGTGCGTGATTGGGGCTGAAATACAGTTATTATTTCCATACCTGCAGGTTCATAATATCCATATTTATAAAATGCATATTGAATGAGTTCTTTTACTGTTTTTGTATCATCGAAAAACAGAGGTTCTTCGCCTTCAAATTTAAACGTTCTAAACACTATAAAGTCCTCCCAATATTTCAAAGTTTAATAAGCTCACATTTCTTTTTGACATAGGCGCTGTACTATTAAAGAAAAGAAGCCTTCAAGCCGGACTATTCTGTAATATGCATTAATAATAAGTCATATCTGAAACATGCATATATTATATACAAATGCTATTTGAGATAATTTTCATTTGCAAAGAAAGGCAACCGTCTCCACATGGACCGTGCCGGGGAAAAGGTCAAAGGGAGTGTACTCCTTAACTTCGTATCCCAAATCGGAGAAAGTTTTGCAGTCTCTTGCCAAAGTGGCGGGGTCACAGGAAATGTACACGACCCTTTCGGGGGCCATTTCGGAAATTGTGTTTATAAGCTCTTCTCCGCAGCCCTTCCTCGGAGGGTCAACTATTATAACATCGGGCTTTATGCCTCTTTTTTTAAGCTCCGCAGCCGCTTTCGCCGCGTCGCCGCATATAAATTCGCTGTTGTCGGCGCCGTTTTCCATGGCGTTTTTCTCTGCGTCCCGCACGGCCTGTTCTACGACTTCAACGCCTATAAGCCTTTTCGCCATATGGGCCATTGTAAGGCCTATTGTGCCAGTTCCGCAGTAAAGGTCGAGGAGCACTTCGTCTCCCTTGAGGTCAGCGTATTCCGCCGCCTTTCGGTAAAGGCGCTGGGCCTGCTCGCGGTTGACCTGATAAAAGGACAGGGGAGAAAGGCGGAAGGAAAGTCCGCACAGAGTATCTGTTATATATCCCGGGCCGTAAAGAGTGCGGCACTCTTTGCCGAGGATTACGTTCGTTTTTTCGGTGTTTATGTTTATTAATATGGTTTCTATTTCACTGAAACGGGAGGTGAGAATGCTGCACAGCTCCGCGCCGAAGGGGAGGTCCTTCCCGTTTATGACAAGGCAGACCATAACCGCTCCGCTGTCACCGCTGATTCTCAGATACAGATGCCTTAAAAGCCCCTCTCCCGTCTCCTCATCATAGGGGGAAAGATTTCTGCGGTTTGCCCAGCGAAGCACCGATTCCAGTATCTCAGAGAAAATCTCCGGCTGCAATTTGCAGTCTGAGCAGGGGATCACGCGGTGGCTTTTCTGCGCGTAAAACCCTGCGATAACTCCTCCGTCTCTGCCTCTTGCAAATGGGTACTGGGCTTTGTTTCTGTATCTTAAATAATTTTCGTCTGCTGCAATGGGATTTGCGGGAGCGTTAACTCCACCCAGACGCTCCATTGCGTCCTTGACCCGCTGCTGTTTTATCTTGCATTCAGCGTCATATGTAATGTGGCGATAAGCGCAGCCGCCGCATTTTCCGAATACGGGACAGTCGGGCTTCTTTCTGTCGGTGGACGGCTCAATTATCTCTGAGACCTTTCCGATTGCATAATTCTTTTTGACTTTTATTATGTGAGCTTTTATTTTATCGCCTGCCGCTGTCGTCGGCACGAAGACGGCCATGCCGTCATACCTTCCGATGCCGCTGCCCTCAGAGGATACGGCGGTTATGTCGAGAAAAATGTCATCGTTTTTTCTTATCAAAAGGATTTTCCTCCCTAAAAACATAAAATGCATATTTTTATAATTATATCATATTAATAAAAGCTCTTTCAACTGTTGCGGGATTTGTGAAAATATGATAAAATAACATGGTTTATAAAGGTAAACCTTAAAATATTTTTCAAATTTTAAGGCGTTTTTACGCACAGAACGGAGAAAGAAAATGAAAAGCTATGACGTTGTTGTAATCGGAGCCGGTCCGGCCGGTATTTTCACGGCCCTTGAGCTTTACAAACACGCTTCCCCCGAAATGCGTGTGCTTATAGTGGACGAGGGAATAAGCATTTATAACCGCAAATGTCCCGCCAGAATGAACGGAACATGTGTAAGGTGCAATCCGTGCAATATTATGAGCGGCTGGGCAGGAGCGGGAGCTTTTTCCGACGGAAAGCTTTCCCTTTCGGAAGAGGTGGGAGGAAATCTCACAAACTATCTTCCCCTTGACAAAGTCCGCGGACTTATTAAATACGCAGACGATATATACATTGAGTTCGGCGCTCCCAAGGAGGTACACGGCCTTAACGATAAAAAAGTCGATGAAATCGCCTACGAATGCAGCAAGCACAATATCCACCTTGTGCCCTGTCCCGTGCGCCACATGGGAACGGAATATTCCTACGAGGTCTTGAAGGCCATGTATGATCACCTTGCGGAAATACCGGGCTTCACCTTTATGGAAAAGACCCATGCAGACCCTGTCATTGACGAAAACGGACAGGTCGTCGGTGCTGTGCTCAGGCATAAGGACGGCAGCGAGGAGACAGTCAGCGCGAGATATGTGGTCGCTGCGCCCGGAAGAGGCGGAGCCGAATGGCTAACCCACATAGCCAAGGATAACGGCATAAACACAATCAACAACGAGGTAGATATCGGAGTCAGAGTAGAGGTGCCAAACTCCGTTATGGATCACCTTACAAAGCATCTCTATGAGGCGAAGCTGGTATATTACTCGGATACCTTTGAGAATAAGGTGCGTACCTTCTGCATGAATCCCGGCGGAATCGTAAGCGAGGAGCACTATAACGCGGGATACAACGGCAATTTCAAGGAGAGTATCGCCGTTGTTAACGGACACAGCTATGCCGACGAGGGCTCCCATACGGAGAACACAAACTTCGCCATGCTCGTTTCCACGGCGTTTACAGAGCCCTTCAATCAGCCTACGGAATACGGCAGATATATAGCTCAGCTTGGCAACATGCTCACGGGCGGCGGCGTTATCGTCCAGCGCCTCGGTGATCTGCTCATGGGCAGAAGGACAAATGAATCAAGGCTTAAAAAGTCCACCACAAGAGCCACGCTCACTACGGCTGTTCCCGGAGACCTTTCCTTTGTTCTTCCCCACAGGCATCTTACGAGCATAATTGAAGCTCTCAAGGCCTTTGATAAAGTCGCCCCGGGCCTCTATTCAAAGAATACGCTCCTTTACGGCGTAGAGGTAAAATTCTATTCCTCAAAGGTAGAGGTAAACGAAAACTTTGAAACCGCTGTGGATAATTTCTACGCCATAGGCGACGGAGCGGGCATCACGAGAGGACTTATGCAGGCTTCCGTTACGGGCGTTGTAGTGGCAAGGGATATTCTCAAAAAGGAAAATGTTAATTCATAAAATCGCTTTTTAAATATGAAAAATCCTGTGAGGGAGTTTCCCCACAGGATTTTTTGATTATTTATGTTTATTGTGATTATACAGATCAAATGACAAAGCGGAGGGCATAATGAGCTTCCTTTTCAGTCCTTTGGTCTTTCGAGTCTTGCGGCCTTGCGGTATGCCGCGGGAGTGTATTTGTATTCCCGTTTAAAATAGCCTATAAAGCTGTTTACGTCGCTGAAGCCGCTGTCAAAGCAGATCTCATTGATTTTCATCGAGGTGTCAAGAAGGAGCTTCCTCGCGTGGTTGAGACGTGTCAGGGTAAGGAATTCCTTGACAGTATACCCTGTCGCCGACTTGAAAATATGGGAAAGGTAATATTTATCCATATAAAACATCGCCGCGATGTCGCCGATCTTGAGGGGCTGACGGAAGTTTTCGTCTATATAGTTCTGGATATCCACAACGCTGCTCATCCTTCCCGTAAGGGCGGAGGGGATTTCTGATTTTTTAATGCGGTAAATGTCTATAAAGATCATTCGCACAAGCATATTTATCATCTCGTCGCTGAGCACCCCGGGATTGGTATACTCGTAAAGCAATTTTTCAAATATACCTTTTACCTCGTCTCTGTGTTCTCCGAGAGGGACTATGCGGTTGTTCTGTGAGCAGTTTTTTCTCAGGTAAAGCAGGAGCTCAGGCTCGGCGAGATTTTTAAATGCCGCCGTATCTTCCAGTATGATGTAATATCTCTCGTAGGGATATGACACGGCCTCGATTTGATGCTCTTCAAGATTATTGAGAAACACAATTGTACCTTCTCCGGCAATAAAGGCATTGTCACGCACTTTAACCTTTATTTCTCCCTTTTCGATGAAGATGATTTCGGCACCGTGATGGAAATGGAGGGGATTGTCAATGGTCTCAGATGAGAACTTTACCGTTTCTACGCAATTATTACGCATAATAACACCGCTTTACAACAAAATTCAATTAAATAACAGCAACTTTTATATATTTTTTTCTTTAAAAGTATTATATCATAATACTAAAACTATTACAATAAATTTATTTATGTTTTTTCTTTTTTTGTATAAATAATCAAATTGAGAGGTGCAGTGTGGACAGAGTAAATTTAACACAGCTCAGAGGCAGAGATATTCCTGTTGCCGAGGACTGTTCGGTGCTGAATACTCCGTATTCGGTTTATTCTAGACAAATCCGAAACAGAATAGTGTTCCAGCCCATGGAGGGGGCGGATTCGCGGGCCGATGGCTCTCCCGGGGAGCTTACGAAAAGAAGATACTTGCGTTTCGCCCAAAGCGGAGCGGGTATTATATGGTTTGAGGCAGTGGCGGTATGTCCCGAAGGCAGGGCAAATCCTCATCAGCTTTGCCTAACGGAAGAAACAGCTAAGGATTTTAAGAATCTGGTATCCTCCGTAAAGAGGACGGCTTTTCTCAAATTCGGCCGGGAGCCCCTTGTTATAATTCAGGCGACACATTCGGGCAGGCAGAGCCGTCCGACAGATAAGCCGCAGCCGATATATGCCTATCACAACGAAATTTTTGAAAAGATCAGGCCTATGGGCGAGGGATCGCATCTTATAACCGACGAAGAATGTTATGTGCTCGGAGAAAAATATTACCGTGCGGCGTCCCTTGCGGCGGATTGCGGCTTTGACGGAATCGACATAAAGTGCTGTCACGGATATTTGATAAGCGAATTCCTTTCTGCGAGGAACAGGGAGGGAAGATACGGCGGAAGTCTGGAAAACAGGTCTCGGCTTTATTTTTCCTGTTTTGAAAACGCCAAGAAGGCCGCCGATGAAAAAGGGATTTTTCTCACAACACGTCTTGGAGTATATGAGGGCTTTCCCTATCCGTGGGGCTTCGGAGTGCCTGAGGGCGGTGGACTCGACTTTGATATGGAGGAGCCGAAATGGATCATTGAAGAGCTGAAAAAACGTTTTGGAGTAAAGCTTATAAATCTTACCATAGGAAACCCGTATGTAAATCCCAACGTGAACCGCCCGTATAACGGATGTGAAATCGAAAATCCCATGATAGGAGTAGAGAGGATCGCAAAAGTGACTAAGGCTGTGCAGGAGGCTTTTCCGGACATCACCTTTGTCCTTTCGGGAACGACGGTGCTGATGGAAAAATCTCTCGGCTACGCCGCAGCCATGGTCCGTGACTTCGGGGTGCAGCTCGCGGGCTTCGGCAGGATGACTTTGGCGTATCCCGAGTTTTGGCAGGATTACCTTGAAAAGGGATACATAGAGCGCAGAAAATGCTGCATCGCCTGCGGCAAATGCACTACGATAATGCGCAGCGGCGGTATGGCGGGTTGTCCTGTAAGGGACCGTGAAATCTATATTCCCATATACAGAAAATATGTCAAAGGGGAAGAGTAAAATGATTGATAAGCCCATTGCCTTTGTGACAGGTTCGACAAGAGGAATAGGAAAAAGCTGCGCCGAAATCCTTGCTGAAAGCGGATATCATGTCATTGTTTCGTCAAGCAAAGAGGTTTTCGACGTCGAAGAAATATTAAAGGATTTTGACAGCGAAAAATATACATATGTAAAGTGTGATATTTCGGACCCCGAAAGCAGGGAAAAGGCCTTCGGCTTCATTGAGGAAAAATTCGGGCGCCTTGATTTGCTGGTAAACAACGCGGGAGTGGCGTGCAGGGAAAGGCTCGATATCCTCGAAACCACCGCCGAAAGCGTTGAGAGGCTCATAAATATCAATTTAAAGGGCACGTTTTTCATGTGCCAAAAAGCGGCGAACTATATGGTTTCAAAGCTCGGTCGGACAAATGATTACAGGCCGAGGATAATAAACATTTCCTCAATTTCCGCCTATACCTCATCTGTTTCGAGAGGCGAATACTGTATTTCCAAGGCCGGTATTTCCATGGTGACAAAGCTCTTCGCCGACCGTCTTGCGGAATATTCCATACCTGTTTTTGAAGTGCGTCCGGGAATAATCATGACGGATATGACCGAGTGCGTAAAGGAAAAGTATATTAAAATGATTGAAGAGGACGGGATTACGCCCGTAAGGAGAATGGGTACGCCCGAGGACGTTGCAAAATGCGTAAAGGCGGCCGCAAGCGGACTGCTTGATTTCGGAACGGGTACGGTTATCAACGCCGACGGAGGATTTAACATCAGAAGGCTGTGAGAAATTTGCTCAGTGTAAAGGAATATACATACGATACGGTCATTGTGGGCAGCGGAGCGGCGGCCTATAATGCCGCCTGCACTCTTAAAGCGGGCGGATACGAAAAAATTGTGATTGTCACGGAAAACCGACTTTGGGGAACGTCCAGAAATGCGGGAAGCGACAAGCAGACATATTACAAGCTTGACCTTACGGCGGGGGACAGCGCTGAAAAAATGGCTCAGGCTCTTTTTTCGGGAGGCAGCGTAAACGGGGATACAGCACTTGCGGAAGCGGCAGGCTCCCTGAGAAGCTTTTTCAATCTGGTCTCACTGGGAGTGCCCTTTCCCTGCAACGAATACGGGGAATATGCGGGCTACAAAACCGACCACGATGAAAGCTGCCGAGCAACTTCGACGGGACCCTATACTTCAAAATACATGACTCAAGCTCTGGAAAAGCGGTCCTTTGACTTTAAAACGGAGCTCCACGATAAATGTACTGCTTTGCTGGCAGTCAGAAGGGAAGGCAAGGCGGCGGGGCTGATATGCCTTAATACGGAAAAACCCGGTGACCCTTTCTTTGCAGTCTACCATTGCAGCAGCATTATAATAGCTGCGGGAGGTCCCGGCAGCGTATACAGCGATACGGTTTATCCCCTTAACCATACGGGGGCTTTGGGTTTTATGATTTTGTCGGGTATCCCAATGGCAAATCTGGCTCAGTGGCAGTTCGGCCTTGCTTCCTCCGACTTTCGCTGGAACGTTTCGGGCACATATCAGCAGGCGCTGCCGAAATATGTCTCCGTCGATGAAAAGGGAACGGAATACGACTTTATGGCGTGCGAGTATGAAGACAAGGGCGAAATGCTGAGAAACATATTTTTAAAGGGTTACCAGTGGCCCTTTGACGTTCGTAAAATTAACGGTTCTTCAAAAACCGATATCCTTGTCTACCGCGAAATCCATGAAAAGAAAAGGCGCGTGTTTATGGATTTCAGACGAAACCCCGAAGGTTTCGACGGAGAAGATTTTTCAGTTCTGCCGCAGGAAGTGTATGAATATCTCAAACGAAGCGGAGCACTTTTGAAAACGCCCTTTGAAAGGCTGAAGGCCATGAATCCGAGTGCGGCAAGGCTTTATCTCGAACACGGGATAGATCTGGAAAAAGATATGCTCCGAGTGGGGATTTCATCCCAGCACTGCAACGGAGGAGCAAAAGTCGATGTCAACTGGCAGACGGATATTGACGGCATTTACTGTGCGGGAGAGTGTGCGGGTACTTTCGGAGTTTACCGCCCGGGAGGAAGCGCCCTGAACTCGGGACAGGTTGGTTCAATGAGAGCCGCCGAGCACATAATCCGCATGAAGAGAAAGACAAAAGCAGATTACGATTTTACTGAGGAAGTAAGTTTTTTAAACAGCATAATAGAAAAAGCTTTGGGAGATAAAAACACCCTGGGAGAGTTTCGTGAAAACCGGCAGGGGGAAATGAGCAGGTATTTTTCCGTTTACCGTCCCTGCGAGGATACGGGGCGAAAAGCGCAGGAGCTTAAAATATATCTCGAAAGCTTTACCCGCAAAAACAGGATAAGGGAGAAAAGCGAGATACGGGAGCTTTTCAAAAATTTCGATATGCTCCTTTCCCAGTGCGCCGTTTCGTCGGCAATGGTTTATGAGGCCGAAGAGTGCGGAAGCAGAGGCGCGGGACTTGTAACGAGAAACGGAGAAATAATCGGAGAAAAGAGCGGCGCGGGGGATTATGTCTTTGCGCAGTATGCCGTGTTTGACGGTGCGAAGCTCATTTTTGAAAATAAAAAGGAACCCTGCCGCCCGATACCCGAAAGGGATAACTGGTTTGAAAATATCTGGAGAGAATACAGGAAAATAAATAATATAGATGATATATAACAAATATAATAAAAAGAGGCGAGAAAAATGAAGGCCGTATTTTTATGCGACAACCCTTCCCAGCTGAAGGATAAAACCTTCGGCGGCGGCAGATTCAGCAAAATAATAGAAGAATTTGAGGTTTTTGAAAAAGTGATAACCTCAAAAGAGCTCAAAAAATATAAGGAGGAGCTTTCTCAGGCGGAAATAGCTTTCTCGACCTGGGGAATGCCTCGGCTTACAAGGGAACAGATAAAGGAATATTTTCCGAAGCTTAAATGCGTCTTTTATGCTGCCGGTTCGGTGCAGGATTTCGCACGGGAATTTCTTGACTGCGGTGTGCGTGTTTTCAGCGCGTGGGGGGCAAACGGTGTTCCCGTCGCCGAATACGTCTTTGCTCAGATTATTCTCGCTTCAAAGGGTTTTTTCAAAAGTGCCGGCAAAACCTCCTGGAGAAGGGCTTCGGCATACGCCGCCTTTTCCTCCATGCCGGGAAATTTCGATATCAACGTGGGTCTTATAGGCGCAGGCATGATAGGCTCCATGGTGGCGGAAAAGCTGAAAGCCTTGGATGTAAGGGTGTATGTTTATGACCCCTTTCTTTCTGACGAAAAAGCACAAGAGCTGGGAGTTACAAAAACCGACCTTTACACCCTCTTTGAAATATGCGATGTTATAAGCAATCACCTTGCAAACAACGAACAGACAAAGGGGATGCTCAATAAAGACTGCTTTGACAGAATGAAGCCTAAGGGAGTGTTTATAAATACGGGCAGGGGAGCCCAGGTTGTGGAAAGGGATCTTGTAAAAGCGATGCGCACGGAGAAGGGCCGCCTTGCCCTTCTTGACGTTACGCTTCCTGAGCCTCCGAGATTTTTCAGCCCTCTGAATTTTACGAAAAATATAATACTGACCCCACATATGGCGGGCAGCAGCGGAAACGAAATTCGGCGCATGGCCGATTATATGATAGAGCAGGCGGTAAGATTTAAAAACGGTGAAGAAGTGAAATGGGAAGTGAAAAAAGAAATGCTTGCCACAATGGCGTAGCGTAAGGAGAATTTTTATGTTTTTAAAAGGACTTACATCGGTAACTTTCAGGAAGCTGTCATGTGAAAAAATCATAGCCATAGCCGCAGAAAACGGCCTTGACGGTATAGAGTGGGGAGGAGATGTCCACGCTGTACCGGGAGATTTTAAAAGAGCTGCTGAAATAGGCCGCCTTACGAAAGAGGCGGGAATGAAAGTTTTTTCATACGGAAGCTATTTTAATCTTTCCGAGGAAGCCGAAAACTTTACAAAGGTATGTGAAACCGCCGCTTTTCTTGAAGCTCCCACTATAAGAGTCTGGGCGGGAAACAAAGGCTCCGCAGAAACGGATGAGGAAGAAGGAAAAAGGCTCGCCGAGAATTTCGCTTCGATTTGTTCTCGGGCCGCCGAATATGGCATAAATGTATCGACGGAATTTCATAAAAGGACTTTTACTGATACTGCGGAAAGCTGTTTAAGGCTTCTTAAAATGACTGGGGCGGAAAACTGCGGAACCTACTGGCAGCCGGTGAGAAAGGCCAAGGATGAAATCGAAAATTTACCTCTCATTTTGCCCTATATAACCAACGTCCATGTGTTTCACTGGAACCTAAAAGGCAAAAGGTACCCGCTGAGAAAGGGTAAAGGAGTATGGGGTGAGTATGTGGAAATCCTTCAAGGAGTCGGCAAAGGGGAACACTGCGCAATAATGGAGTTTGTCAAAAAGGACAGCTCCGAACAGTTTGCAAAAGACGCAAAAGTTTTCAAGGATATGTTTTAAGAAAGGCGGTACAGGTGAAAAATGGCCAAGGAAAACAAAATTCGCTCCCTTATGGATGGATGAGGCGAAGCTTCATTGGAAAACTCCCGCCTACGGCAATTATGTGCCCATAAAAGAAATTTTGGGGTACGGCGTCGGCGGTATGGGCGTAAAATTTGCCCTTGCCCTGTCGGGAACCATAGCTCTTTCAACAGGTAACGCCCTTGCAGGATCCACTATCGGAATAGCTCCGACTGATTTACAGCTTTTGCAGGTCATTTCAACTATCTTAGGCTTTGCCATAACCTCTCTGAGAGCTTATATTCTCGATAATACAAATTCAAAATACGGAAAATTCAGGCCGTACCTTCTCTATATGGGAATACCCACAGTGGCCGTTTCCATACTTTTTGTATATCTGCCCTATGACAATATGCTCTATTGACAGAAAATGGCTGCCGTGCTCATATGCTATAACTCCATACAGCTGTTTTCGCCCTTTTACGAGTATTCGTACACCAATATCCTGCAAGTCATTTCTCCAAACACTCAGGAGAGGACAAACATCATTTCGGTAACGAACATCATCCTTTCAATAGCTCCCACAATTACCGGCCTTGTTGTGCCTGCTCTTGCAGAATATACGGGCGGCCTTGACAGTATTGAGACTTATCGCTATGTGTATCCTCCCTTCTGCATATTCGGACTTTTGATAGGATACTTTGCTTTTTATTATTCAAAGGAGCGTATAGTCCAGGCAAAGTCCCATATAAACGACGTAAAATTTTTTGACGCTATCGTAAAGGTGGCGAAGAACAAGTATTTCTGGATAAAAAACTGCGCGGGCTGGATTGGCTTTCTTGAGGGCGCGTCAGGCATAATAATCCAGTGGACCTACATGTACGGAAGGCCGAAGGAAGATCTGGCTCAGTACGGGCTGGTGACTACCATAATAGGAAATTCAGCCCTCTTTGCCATGATGTTCGCGCCGTTCATCATAAAGAAGATAGGAAAGCGCAATCTCCTTATTCTTTGCAATTTAATGAATATAGTGCTTTTGCTGTTTCTGCTTCCCTTTTATAAAAATACGGTGCTCCTTGTGGTGCTCTGCTACTGCAACGGATTTTTTAACGCCTTCTCGAATATATACAATCCGTCCATAGACGCCGACATGAAGGACTATCAGCAGTATATAAGCGGGGAAAGAATAGACGGAATGTTCAGCACCGTAGGACTTATAGGCGGAGTGATCGGAATGGGCACAGGCTTCGTGGTGCCTGCGATTTATGAAAAAATGGGTCTTCATGAGGACTGTTCCGTCCTTTATGACGCTTCCGTCAGAGAGCCTCTTATCGAAGTGCTGATAATGGCTTCCGTAATAGGCGCAATACTTAACGTCATTCCATATTTCTTCTATGACCTTACGGAGCAAAAGCACGGCGATATCATAAAGGTCCTCAAAATCAGAGCGCTTTTTGAGGACTACGCCAACGGGGACATAACCGACGACGCTCTTGCCGATACGGTGTAGCTCATTCATCACTGTGTAAATCTTGCCGAAGAGCCACTTCTGCCCGTGGGAAAAGAGCTGCCCGTCCCTAAGAACGCTTCATTTAAAGAGAGACGCGGCATATATAAGCAGAGGCGCTTAAATGCCCGCCGCAACGCTGAGATAAAGTCTGCTGAAATCGTGCTCGATGAGATGAATAAATTTTCTTCCCGTGAGATGATGCAGGAGGTGGAGCTGGCAAAAGCTGTGTGCGGAGAAGGGGTTGACGGAATTACTGACGGAAGAACCTTGGAGACGATTAAAAACTTCGCTTTAAATAATCCCCATATGGGGAGGAAAACCTCAAAGCTTATGAGGCAGTGCAGAAAGTGTGCGAAAAAAGCAAAGAGATATTATAAAGACGGCAAAATGGTCCCCTTTGACAGGAGCATACTTGCTTTTGCCGACGCCATGCCGGAAAATACAGCCGCAGAAAAGCGCATTAGAAAATCGGCGATACATAAAGCGCTCAAGGAAAGATCCCGCTATGAGAGAGCCGCCATGGTATACCTTGACGCTTACAGGCTCATAAAGCAGTGGGAGGACTATCAGCACTATGATGAGATAGCGGGAAAATATTCCGAGGCCAGAAAACGCGCCGACGAAAAGAAGCAGAAGGAGCTGGAAGAGGTCAAGCGCCTTGAGGAGATGCGCAGGGCAGAGCTTGAGGCACTGAAAAAGGGGAATAAAGGCCGAAAATTCTGAAAAACCGCGTTTCAGTACATGAAATTTACTGAAATCCCTTTTCTTAAACGTCAATATCTGTTAAAATTATAAAAAATACAGATTACGTTTGTAAGGGGGATAAAAATGGAAAACACACCTCAAAAACAAAACGGCAGCCTTCTCGATAACAAAAAGGTTTTGGTCTCCGTATTATTTACGGCCCTTATCTTCAACGTTATTTTCGGCTGTCTGAGGAATCCGCTCGGCGAAGACAACACTATCTCATGGATAGGTTTTGACCATCCCATTGGCTTTTTATTTTGGGGAGCCGTTACGGGTTCGGCGTTCTTTTTGAACATTTTACATATTTACCGCAAACACGGCTATACGGGAAAGATAGGCACCGTTGCCCTCTATGCTGCTCCCTTTATGGCGTGCGCCTTTATCTTTATTAACGACTGGGGCTGGGAGCACGTTGTACACTGGGTAGGTGCCATAGGCTTCATCGCTCTTAACGGAGCGGCGCTGCTCATGTTCCTGTTCCACAATTTTAAAAAGCATATAAGTTATAAGATCACAACCTTCGGCGTTGCCCTTATGCTTTTGTCTATGCTTGTGATTCTGCTTACAATAGGCAAAAGCGGACTTCTTGAGCTTATTCCAATCTGGCTTGCTCTGATGCTGCTTTTCCTTATTAACTGTACCGATTTCTATCCGGTCATTGATAAGAAGGAAGTTCCCGAAAAGGCTATAGATACCAAAAAAGCCGCAAAGCTTGCCATGTGCCTCGGAATGTTCGGCGCCGATGATTTTTATCTCGGAAGATATCCTCAGGGAGAGGGACATCTGCTTATGACGGTTGTAGGGATTATGATCTGTGTTGACAGGTTCATCGGTTTCGGAGTCATGAACGATATAAGCGGTGAAAACGCAGTTATATTTCTTGCAGTAGGCTTATCTATACTGTGCGGCTCCGCCGCCTGGGCGATTTATAACGGCACGGCCCTGAGAAAGGCGAAATAATCTGAGCTTCTCATGGGAAAATGCGTGAGGAAATATTATACATATTCATCTTTGAAGACAGAGTTTTAAATTTTTTGCAGGCAGCCCCGTAAAGCGGCTGCCTGTTTCAGTCTGCAAAAGAATTTGTGAGCAACAGAAAAAGCCGATGCCTGAAAAATTAATTTTCGGTATGTAAAATTGGTTAGGCTGTAAGCTGCAACGGCTTTGTCTGTTTTCGTGTTTTTGCTTCAAACGGCAGAATCGTTAAACTTATTTATGCATTGTCGGGAAAAGGGGAGAAGACAGTGAAAATGGTGTGGCAAAAGCAGGGCGCGAGCTTTCTGCAAAACAAAAAGGTATCTTTTGTGATATTGCTGACTGCGGTGGTTTTTAACCTTATTTTCGGATTTGTCAGAAATCCCGTGCATGTGGAAAATACCCTGTCGTGGATAGGATATGATTACCCCATGGGATTTGCTTTTTGGGGCGCTTTAACGGGAGGTGCATATTTTATCAATATCTTTCAGCTTTACGAAAACTGCGGATATACGGGAAAAATCGGCACCATCTCTCTTTATGCCGCTCCGTTTATGGCAGTGATAGTCGTTCTCATAAACGATTGGGGCTGGGAAGGTACAGTGCATTTAACAGCGGCGCTGGCTTATATCGCAATGAACGGAATATCTCTTGCAGCGTTTTTTCTGAAAAATTTCACAAAGCATATTTCTTACAAAATAACACTCTTTATCATTGCGGCGACCCTTGTCGGAATGATAATTACATATTTTGCCGCAGATAAAAGCGGCCTTCTGGAAATTGCTCCTCTGCTGGGCGGACTGATTTTGCTGCTTTTGGCGAATCATACAAAAATATATCCCGTGACGGACAGGGCGGAATCTGATGAAAAGACCCGTGACGGGAAAAGAGCCGCAAAGCTTGCTATGTATCTCGGTATGTTCGGAGCCGATGACTTTTATCTCGGAAGATATCCTCAGGGAGCGGGTCATTTGCTTATGACTTATACAGGAGCTCTTATTTGCGCCGTAAGATTTATCGGTATGGGAAGCATCAACGATATTAAGGGGGAGAATGCCGCCGTGTTCTTGGCGGTGGGCTTATCGGTACTCGGCGGTTCGGCGGCATGGGCAATATATAACGGAGCTGTTTTGGAGAAAACCGAATAAATTTCAAATCCGTCACTTAAAACAACGAGGACAGACGATGGATCGGCTGTCCTCAATTTTTGTAATCTATTGCTTAACTGATTATAAAATGCAGAGGTATTAAATTATGAAAGAAATTAAAATAACAGGTGTTTGGTATCACGGCTCAAACTTGATTTTTTCTCAGCTGAGAAAGGGAAGCACCGTTACACCGTGGAAGGAATTAGCGGAGGCGTTTTCTCATAAGCCAACCAGACTTGAGTATGATGATGATGGAATAATTAAGCACAACGGAAAGAAAAAAGGCTATTTATATATTATTGATGAGCCGATTGAGATAGGAAAAGATATATATCAGCATCCGAATAGTAAACTTGATATAAATGCAGAATTTTTAACAAAAAGATCTCTTAAAGTAAAATTAGTTAAAGGGCTGCCAAAGCGGGCAAAATGTTTTTGGTGGAAAAGATAGGGCGAATTATAAAAAAACTGCTGTTATACTTATTGTACAACAGCAGTCATATAGGGGGTATTGCGGTCGGAGACTGACCGCTTTACTTACCGGCTTTTTTAGAATATTTGGTTATGTAAATAAAGCGCATAAGTCTTGTTTCGATGGGATTTATGGGCTTTATTTTGTTGAAGAGGGCGGCTCCGAGATATGCCTTGCAGCCCTTGTCAACAACCATTTCAGTTGCCTGAGCGTCATATCTTGAGGGGCCGCAGCAAAGCGCGCCGTTGTCTTTAAGCATAACGGAACTGCGTGAACGCATCTTCTTTACTACCTTCTGTGCGTCTGCGGCAGCGTTATCGGGGCTGAAAAATGCGGTTTTAACAGTGGCTCCTGCAATCTGTGCGCAGTCGTCGAGAAGGGGCTTCAATGACATGTTGAAGGTGGAAACTGTTTTTATGTCTCTGTCAACAGAATGTACAATACTGTTGATATCCTTGCGCTTCATGTAAATTGCTCTGTGCATGGCTGCCTCGGGAGGGATTTCACCTTCGCCGAGTATCATACCGCTGCCTACTCGAATTTTAGCCACAGGCTCTTCCTCTTTCGCCTTGTAGAGAGTCATTTCGTCGCCTTCGCGCTCACTGTCATAAGGTATAAGCTCAGGTGCTTCGGGACCGCTTGACTTTCTTGAAGCGATAAGCTCGCCTACGGATGCAAAGGATTCTGCAACGGTGCCTGTTACGCGCTCATACTTTTTAAGCACATAGTCCATGCAAACCTTTTCGAGCTCTGAAGCGACGGCGAAAGCGTTGTCGTAGTCGGTGCCCATGCAGAGTGCTCCGTGGTGAGCCATAATTACGGCCTTGCTTTCGGGAGCGCGCTCAATTGCGGCGACAACCCCCTTGCGAAGCTTGCCTGTACCGGGCAGACCGTATGCGGCTACGGGGACAAATCCGCCGATTATCTCGGTGCTTTCAGGGGAAATATCGAAAATATCAAATCCGAGAGGGCTGACTATAGAAGCGTTTATCTGATGGGTGTGGATTACGAAATTGACATCGTGCCTGTGCTTATATGCTTCGGCATGGATTCCCTTTTCCGATGAAGGCTTAATATCGCCTTCATAGCTCAGGTCGCTTATATTGACAAGTACGATCTCTTCGGGAGTAAGTGTCTCATAAGCTCTTCCGCTGGGAGTTATAACAAACTGAGTATCGCTTACACGGCAGCTGACGTTTCCCCAGGTCCTTGCGATAAGACCTGACTCAACAAGCTTTTTGCCCGCCATGACAACGATTTCTTTTGCCTTGTTTATATCCATCGTCATTTACCTCCTTAGTTAAAAAATAGGCAAGAGGCGGAAGGCCTCCTGCCTTTTGAAAGGAATTATTCCTTAATTGCAACGTTCTCGAATACCTTGTCGAAACGTGAAAGAGCGTCGTCGATCATTTCGTCATTGTAGGCAGCGC
This sequence comes from uncultured Oscillospiraceae bacterium, assembly GCA_949283785.1. GTDB lineage: Bacteria > Bacillota > Clostridia > Oscillospirales > Acutalibacteraceae > UMGS263. The sequence continues at coordinate 23,394 of CASDTR010000058.1, read as the reverse complement.
TTGTGTAAAGTCTGCTTCCTGCAAGAGTTACGAGGCCTTCTGCCATGTATGCAGCGCCCATGTGCTCCATCTCCTTCTTTCTTTCGTTTGTAGCAGAGAGGATTGAGGGGATCTGCCAGGGCTTCTTCCAGTTGATGGAGAAGTGCATTGTGCCGACTGTTTCGAGGTGGCAAATTGAACCCTGGTTGAAGGCAACGAAGGGAAGGCCGTGCTTTTTGATAAGCTGCTGAAGGCCTGCTGTAAGGCGATCGCCCATCTGACCTGCAACCTGGCATGCGTTTCTCTTTTCGATTTCCTCAAGGGTGTAGTAACCGGCAACGCAGCTCAGGGGATTAGCAGCCATTGTGCCGCCTACGAGAGCCTTCTTTGTCTTTGAACCCTGAAGGCCTGCACCGAGGTACTTCATGTACTCTCTCTTACCGCCGAGTCCGCCTGCTCCGGGATATCCGCCGGCGATAACCTTGCCGAATACTGTCAGGTCGGGAGAAACTCCGAAGTAGCCCTGAGCGCCGGCCATGCCGATACGGAAGCCTGTAACAACCTCATCGAATACGAGGAGTGCGCCGTACTTGCGGCAGAGCTTCTCAACGTTCTTGTTGAAGTCCTTATCAAGGGGACGTGTGCCGCTTTCGGGACCTACGGGCTCGATGAAGACAGCAGCTGTGCCGCCTCTGAACTGATTGAGCTTGAGCTTTTTCTCAAGGTCGTTCAGGTCATTGGGGAAGAACTCCTGTGTATCCTTGAATATGTAAAGGGGAACACCGTGTGCCTGTGTGAACTTTGTGCCGGGTACGCGGATACCGTAAGCGAGCTGATCGCTCCATCCGTGGTAAGCTCCGCCCATTTTAAGGATGTACTTTTTCTTTGTTGCAAGACGTGCTACACGAGCGGCAGCCATACAGGCCTCGGTACCTGAACCGAGCATTCTGAACATATCGACAGACTCGAAGGAATCTACGATCTTCTTAGCGAGTTTGTACTCATACTCATGGAAAAGACCTGTTGAAGGACCGCAATCATTAAGAAGCTCAATAACCTTTTCACGGACAACGGGATCGTTGCTGCCAAGGACGGTGGGGCCGCCTGCCTGCAGGAAGTCGTAGTACTCGTTGCCGTCGATGTCGTAGAGCTTTGCTCCCGAAGCCTTTGTGAATACAAGGGGGAAGGGATAGTTGAAAGCAAGGTTGTGCTGGACGCCGCCGGGGATGACCTGGCTGGCCTCTTCGATCATAACCTTTGACTTAGCGCACTTTACGTCATAGTACTCTTTTTCATACTTGGCGAGTGCATCGGGCTTAATGCTGTAGATGGGCTTTTTGATAAGCTCATCGAGCTGTTTTGTAACAGCAGCTGCATCATGGTAATTTGAAATTGCAAATCTGTTATCCATTTTGCTGACATCCTCCTGTTTCGATAAATTTCGATGAATTTCGAAATTCTCCCCGTAAGGTGAATTTCTGCTCACCTTTAGTATAGCATATAAATTTTTTAAGTCAAACGCTATAAGAATATTTTTGAAATTTTGTAGGAATTGATATTTGCAAAAGGATTTCTTTGTGATAAAATTACAATATAAAGTGAGTGAGCGCTCATATTTTGAGCGCGGCGGACCGTAAACCCGTGTTTTTTATTGTAAAAAGTGAATGAGTGCCGCAAAATTAGAAAGTTATATCCCCGGAGGATTTATCGATGAAATCAGAAGAATCCATCTGTTATCATAAGAGCACCTTTGACAACATTCCACCTGAAAAGCGGCAGCGGATACTTGACGTTGCCACCGAAGAGTTTGCAAATCACGGCTTTGAGGGAACAAATATAAATGTAATCGCCAAGAAGGCGCAGGTAAGTGTCGGTTCCCTCTATAAGTATTTTGATACAAAGCAGGACCTTTATCTTACCACCGTAAGGGTGGGCATAGATAAGCTCAAGGCCATTCTCTATGAGGTCGCCGGGGCCGACGAGGACGTGCTTTTAAAGCTGCGGGACGTAATAAGGGCGATCCAGAAAACGTCGAGAGAATATAATGTCCTTCTGAAGCTTTATAACGGAATGACGGGCGAGAGCAGCTCGGAAATGCTCAGCGCCCTTTCGAGAGATATGGAGTCGGTTTCGGCTCAGCTTTACGCGGAGCTTATAAGGAAAGGACAGCAGTCGGGTGAGATACGCTCGGATCTGAGCCCCGAAATGGGCGCGTTCCTGCTGGATAACCTCTTTATGTCCCTGCAGTTTACATATGCTTGTGATTATTATTCCGAAAGGTTTAAAGTGTTTGCCGGCGAGGATATTTTCGACAGGGACGAATTTGTTACCGAAGAAATGATAAAGTTCATCAAATCCGCTTTTGCGTCAAAAGAACAGAAAAAATAATTCCGCTTTTAATACCGAAATTGCAGTCGGTTCCGCTGCGGATTATTTGTCCGAATCTGAAATTTATCTGCAATTATTATATTTACGGCGCAGGCTGCTTCCGATTTTAAGAGAGATACAGGATGCTTTGTCGTAAGCGCGCCGTAAGGCTTTCAAGGCCCTCGCCTTTTGCGGGCCTTAGCCTGATTTCATCGGACACTATATATTTTTACAGGGGGAATATTATGAATAAGCCGACGCTTGTTATGGCTTACGACGTAGGAACAACAGGGGTGAAAACATGTCTTTTTGAAATTGCGGATACGATAAAGATCGTCGCTTCCGCAATGGAGGGATATGAGCTTTTCGTTTTGCCGGAAGGCGGCGCAGAACAGGATCCGGCACAGTGGTGGGACGCAATGTGCAAAACCACCAAAGAGGTCATCAAAAAAGCGGATATAGCTCCCGAAGAGATCAAGGGCATTTCCTTCTGCTCACAGATGCAGGGACTCGTGCTTGTTGACAAAAACGGAGAGCCTGTCAGAAGAGCCATGAGCTACATGGATCAGAGAGCTCGTGAGGAGCTTCAGAAGGGTATGGCTCACGGCCTGCAGATTGCGGGCGCGAACGTTTTCAAGCTGCTTAAATCACTTATGATAACGGGAGCCGTTGCGGCAAGCGTCAAGGACCCCGTATGGAAGTATAAATGGGTAGAGGCCCATGAGCCCGAAAATTTCAGCCGTGTTTACAAGTGGCTGGACGTTAAGGAGTATCTTATCTGCAAGCTTACGGGCGAGTTCATTATGACTCAGGACTCGGCTTTTGCCAGCCTGCTTTACGATATACGCAAGGGCAAGGAAAACTGGAGCTCCGAAATCTGCAAAATGCTGGGCGTAAATACCGATCATCTTGCTAAAATCATAAAGTCTACCGATAAAGTCGGCGGAGTTACCGAGAAAGCAGCCGCCGAAATCGGACTTGCTCCCGGAACCGCAGTATTCGGCGGAGGCGGAGACGCTTCCCTTATCGGAGTGGGAGCGGGCTCAGTTAAGGTCGGCGACACACATATTTATTCAGGTACATCGGGCTGGGTATCCACCGTGGTTGATAAGAGCGTCGTTGATACCAGCGCCATGATAGCCGCCGTAGTAGGAGCTGACGAAGGCAAGTTCAACTATTTTGCCGAGCTTGAAACAGCAGGAAAATGCCTCGAGTGGGTTAAGGATCACCTTGCCCTTGACGAAATCGGCATCTATCTTAAAAAGACACATGTTGCCGAGTCTCCCGAGGTTGTCTACACAAGCCTCTACGACTATATGACCGACGTAATCAAAACCGTGCCTGCAGGCTCAAACGGAGTTATCTTTACCCCGTGGCTCCACGGCAACCGCTGTCCCTTTGAGGATCCAAACTCCAGAGGTATGTTCTTCAATATAAGCCTCGATACGGGCAAGACTGAGCTTATCCGCTCCGTTCTCGAAGGCGTCGCCTATCATATGCGCTGGCTCCTTGAGACTCAGGATAAGAAGGTTTCCACCTCCGACCCCGTCAGGTTTGTGGGCGGCGGAGCTCTTTCCGACGTAACGAGTCAGATTCTTGCAGACTGCATAGGACGCAAGGTTGAAACTGTGGACAGTCCGCAGAATGTCGGTTCCGTAGGCGCAGCCGTTGTCGTGGCGGTAGGTCTCGGAATTATCGAGGACATCTCTCAGGCGGGCAAGCTTGTAAAGCCCAGCAAGTGCTTTGAGCCCAATCCCGCAAACAAGCCCGCTTACGATAAGGGCTTTGAGACATACAAGGTGCTCTACAAGACAAACAAAAAGAATTTTGCTCAGATGAACGGCTGAGAAAACCGAAATATTGCGGGACTGTAAAAACGGTCCCGCTTTTGTTTATGAAAGGCGGATTAAAATGGCGAAGCTTAAAATTTTTACTTTGAATGTTTGGAGCGGATTTCGTTACAACGGCCTGCTGAAACTTGAGGAATATGAGACGCCAGAAGAAAGGGTGCGCCGATACAGAGGGCTTTGCCGGGAAATCAGGAATCTTGACCCGGATGTGGTTTTTCTCAACGAGGTAAATCCGATGTTCGGTTACGCAAAACGCATCTCCGCCGAGCTGGGATACGACTGGATTGGCCATATGGGCGTTTCGGGAGTCAGAGCTTTCGGCTTGGGTTTTCCCGTGAATCTCAGGGAGGGTGACGTTATACTCGCTAAAAAAGAGCTGAAGCTTAAATACTGTTCGAGCCGCCATCTAGGCGGAAAGGGCTATTGCGGAAATTATTTTTCCTTCCACTTTGACAATCTCACCCAAGGTGTTCTCGGAAAAATTTCAGTTGAGGGAAGAGAAGTGTGTCTTTGCTGTACCCACTGGATAGCCGCGCCGAAGGTGAGCGAAGACAATTTTGCAAAGCTCAATGAGCTTTGCGAAAAGTGGAGGTTTGACAAAGAAGAAATATATGCCGCGAAGAAAAAGCTTTTTGAAATAAACGAGGTCAAGCTAAAGGAGGCTGAAAGGCTTTGCGGATGGCTTGAGACACAGGTCGGACCCGAAAAGCCGCTGATCGTAGGAGGAGATTTTAATGCCGAAGCTGATTGGAGCGAACTCATTTATCTTGCGGAAAAGGGATACAGACGCCTTGAGCTCACCGATGAAGAAATATGCACATGGGACCCGCGGTTTAACACCAATCTGCAAAAGTATTATGTTGATGAAACGAAGATGAAGCAGAAAAGTCTCTATCATCAGCTTGACGCGGAGGATGAAATGCCCGAAAGAAACATAGACCATTTCTTTGTGAGAGGCATTGAGCCTTCGGGGGAGGAAATGTGCCGAGTGGCCGCCTGCGAAAAATTTGAAAGCGTGAGCATCTCGGATCACCACGGACTTATTTGTGTTGTAAATATATGAACCGATGATTTAAGCAACTTTTATATGTTAATTTGTGCAAAAGTATTAGTAATTTTATAAATAAAACGCAGAAATGCTCATTAAATATTATGTAATCTGTTGAATTTTCGTGGCGCGGATGTTATATTATCTAAGGTAAAGACCAAAGAGGAGGTATTACTTATGGATAGTACGCATACCCTGCAAAACCGCAGATTTGTGGGTGTAAAAGAAACTTTGATCTACGGTTTTGCAAACGGCGGACAGTGCATGAGCTATACGTTTATGTCGTCATGGCTTGTGTACTTTTTTGTAAGCGTTTTTAAGATCGATCCCGAAGCCGTATCATTTATGATTCTGGTTGTGGGCATCTGGGATACCATAAACGACCCCATTATGGGCTCCATCATCGACCGCACGAGAACGCGCTTTGGAAAGCTTCGTCCGTGGCTGCTTATTGTACCGATCCCACTTGCAATTGCTACGGTGATGCTTTTTTCGGGTCCCGAGCTTTTATCCGATGAGCCCGTAAACTCCGTAAAACGCATAGTGTATATGTATGTTTCATACATAATCTGGGAGCTTTTCTATACTATAGGAGACGTTCCTTTCTGGGGACTTTCGGCAAGTATTTCTCCGAATCCCAAAGAGCGTACAAACGCCATAACTTCGGCGAGGTTTATTTCAAGCATTCTCGGCGGACTTCCCGGAATAGTTATTTCTCCTCTTATAGACCTGGCTAAGGACGGAAAAATAGATGTGCCTCTTCACACCATGTTTTTTGTGATGGGCTTAGTGGTTTCCGTAGTCGGAATGGCAATTTTCTCTCTTGCGGGATTATTCGTCAAAGAGAGGGTGGTGAGCCTTTCCGACGAGCCGAAGTTTGCGGACAGTATGCGCTTCCTCTTTAAAAATAAGCCTCTTATGATGATAATCCTTTCAAACGTTTTAGGTGCCCTGGGCGGCATCGGAGGAATTTTCTCAACTTATTATTATATCGACGTCCTCGGTTCCGCGACGGTATCTTTGTTTATCGGTATACCCGGAACCATTGTCGGTTTTATATCATATTTAATGATCCCCTATTTCAAAAAACGCTGGGATAACCGAAAGATTATGATCCTGACGGGACTTTACACTGCGGCAATACCGATAGCTGTTTATTTTGTCGGAATAAGGTTCGCGTCAAACATTTGGGTAATAGCCCCCGTACTTGCCATACAGGGAGCGCTTACGGCAGTGGTGAGCGCCATAAGAATGGTCGTTCCCACAGAGATGATTTCGGATACCGTTGACTACATGGAATGGAAAACGGGAAAGCGCAGCGAGGGTATGGCTTTTTCGGTGCTCACGTTTGTAGGTAAGCTTTCGGGCTCCATTCAGAAATCTATCGGTACCGCTCTTTTAGGCGCAAGCTTTGTAGGCTATATCATAGTTGAGGGAGTTGACCACGTCCCGCAGACAGACGCTACAAAAGCGTGGATCTGGGCTTTCTTTACGATAATTCCCGCCGTGCTGGGACTGCTGGGCATAGTTCCGTATTTGGCTTATGACCTTGTAGGCGATAAGCTCAAAAAGATACGTGACGATCTCGACATGAGGCGCATGGCCGTGGTTCAAGCGGAAAATGACGGAAAGGCCGGTGAATGATAATGGCAAAATGTCCGAAATGCGGAGTGAAGATTTCACCCTTTGACTGGAGAGCGGAATGCAAAAACTGCGGGGCAAATCTGATGACCTACAATATGGAAGCCCGCCTCGATGAGGATGAGAAAAAGGCAGCTGAGGAGTATGAAAAGCTCGATAAGCTCATTGCGAAAATTCAGCCGCTTATAGATTTTTTCAAAGGAATCGGTGAGAAGATCGGTAAAAAGCTGAAAAGGAAAGAACACCAGGAAGAGTAAAGGGGAGAGGAATATGAAAAGAGTAATTAAAATTTTGGCTGCGGTGCTTGCCGCGCAGGTACTTGTTATGGGCTTGTCAGCCTGCGGCTCTGCCAAGACGCCCGAGGGTGCCGTTGAGGGCCTGTTTGACGCTCTTAAGGATCAGGATATGATAGAAGCAGCAAAATATGTGGATCTTGAGAGCATAGAGGATTTGATTTCCGATAAAAGTAAGGTCGAAGATGCGCAGACATTCCTCAAAGAGATAGGCAAAAAACTCGATTATGAAATTATATCATCGGAGGAAGTAGATGAAAATACCGCCAAGGTGAAGACTAAGGTCACTTCTATAGATATGACTGAGGTTATGAAAAATTACATAACTAAAGGAATGCAGTACAGCTTATCCTCCGTATTCGGTTCAGGCGTGGCCACCGATGAGGAGAACCAGGAATATATGGAAGAGCTGTTCATGGAATGTCTGACCGATGAAAACGTGGGTACCGTAACAAATGAAGTAGACGTAACCGTGTTAAAGCAGGAGGACGGAAGCTGGAAGGTAAACGCTGACAGCACATTTAACGACGCGGTTCTCGGGGGAATCGGCAACACGGCGGAGAGCATTCTGTCGGAATTCGGCGACGCTTTGCTCGGAAGCTTTGAAGAAGTAGAATAAAAATAGAAAGAGAGCCGAAGCTTTTGCTTCGGCTCTTATAAATTACTGTAAAAGGGAGAGTTACTTTCTTTTTTCTTTTACATCTTCTGTCGGCTCGGCTTGTTCGCTTGATTTAGGTTGCGTTCCGGGAAGGATTTCAACTTTTACCTTTCCTATGCGTCTGTCCTCAACTGTTAAAACCGTAAACCTGAAATTCTCAAATTCCAGACTGTTCATTTCACCGTCGGCAGGCAAAAATCCGAGACGGCTTATGATATATCCGCCCAGGGTGTCATAGTCGCCGTCGGGGAAGGTCGCATTGATAAGGTCGCCTACCTCCTCAATGTCGGCGGTGCCGTCTATGGTAAAGGTAGCGTCATCTATTCTCGATATTTCCTGGGCTTCGTGGTCATATTCGTCCTGAATATTGCCGACTATCGACTCAAGAAGATCCTCGAGAGTCACGAGGCCGGCCGTTCCGCCGTATTCATCTACTACTATGGCCATCTGAACGTGGCTTTCGCCCATTTCCTTGAAAAGCGTTCCGCATTTTTTGCTTTCGGGAACATAGTATGCTTTTCTCATAATTGAGCGAAGTCCGTTTTCAGGCAGGCTTTTGCCGATATAGGGAATCAAATCTTTTATATAAGCTATGCCTATTATGTTATCGGGATCGTCGTCGTAGACGGGTATTCTAGAATATCCGCGCTCCACTGAGATATCAATAACGTGCTGAAGGCTGTCGTTTGCCTCTACGGCATACATATCGGTTCTGTGGGTCATAATGTCGGAAACGTCGATGTCGTCAAACTCAAAGATGTTATCTATCATTTCTCTCTGGGTATCCTCGATAACTCCTTTTTCCTGACCGACGTCCACCATCATCCTTATCTCTTCTTCCGTGACTGTCTCCTCATCGGAGTTGGGGTCAAATCCGAAAATCCTTACAACAAAGTTTGTGGAGAAGGAGAGAATCTTGACTGCCGGCTTTGTGATTTTAGCAACGAAAAGCAGGGGTCCTACTGCGAGAAAGGATATTTTTTCAGGTATCTGCATTGCTATGCGCTTCGGAGCCAGTTCTCCGAAAACCAGTGAAAAATATGACATAATAAGCGTTATAAGCACAACCGAAATGCTGTGTACAAAGGAAAGAGGTATTGCATCGGGCAGTACGGGCGCCACTGCGTCGGTGAGCCTCTGCGCAAAGACCTGCGATGCCGATGCGGAAGTCAGGAATCCTGCAAGGGTTACGCCTATCTGGATAGTGGAGAGGAAGCTGCTTGAATTCTCCGTAAGACGCATGATCTGCTTTGCTTTTTTGTGGCCGTTTTCAGCCATTTTCTCAATTTTGCTGTCATTGAGAGATATTATGGCGATTTCGGACATTGCAAAAAAAGCGTTGACTAAAATGAGTACGAAAAGAAGTATAATCTGTAAAATCAGGCTTGTAGACCCGGGGTCATCCATATTGGATTTGCTCCTTTCAATTTTTGATTATCATATATTATAAGCATGAAAGAGGTGCGTGTCAAATCCCGCGGAGGAAAGTGACAATTTTTTTGAAAATATAACATAAGTTCTCAAGATAATGGTAGATATGCCGAAAGAATATGTTATAATATAAAAACCAAAAACAATGATGATAAAAAGCACATGCTCAAACCGAAATTTTTATTAAACTTAAAGCTCTCAGGATTGGGGAATATTTGTCCGTGTGTGGAGAGCTTGCCGGAGGAAAGAGAAATGAGAGTGATAATTGCCGGCTGCGGCAAAGTAGGCGCGACAATAGCGGAACAGCTCAACAGCGAAGGACACGACATAGTTGTCATAGATCCGAATCCCGAGGCCTTTCGCTCGCTGGTGTCGGAAAACGATGTTTTGGGAATTGTGGGTAACGGCGCAGTTAACAGCGTTCAGGAGGAGGCAGGCGTTGAACGGACAGATCTGTTTATTGCAGTCACTCCCTCGGACGAGCTCAATCTCCTGTGCTGTCTGATAGCTAAAAAGACAGGTAACTGCAAGACCATAGCCCGTGTCAGAAATCCCGACTATCTCGCTTCCCGTTCTTTTATAAAAGAGAAGCTGGGCCTTTCAATGATTATTAATCCGGAGAGAGCCGCCGCAAAGGAAATAGCAAGGCTTCTTAAATTCCCATCGGCAATAGAAGTTGATACCTTTTCAAAGGGCAGGGTGGAGCTGCTTAAAGTGCGCATCCCCGAAGGGTCGTCGATAGCGGGGATGGCGGTCTCGAGGGCGAGATCGGTATTTACAAACAAGCTGCTTATATGTATTGTCCAGAGAGATAACGAAACAATTATACCCGACGGTAATTTCGTCCTTCAGGTTGGCGATAAAATTTCCATAATCGCCCCGCACAGTCAGGCCAGCCTGTTTATGAAAAAAGCGGGAGTAAAATTCAATACGGTGAAGGATGTTACCATAATCGGCGGCGGAAAAATGGCTTACTATCTCGCAAGGGAGCTTCTCGGCGTCGGCATAAACGTTAAAATAATAGAAATAGACAAGCAGCGCTGCGAAAAGCTCAGCGAGCTTCTGCCCAAAGCGGTGATAATCTGCGGCGACGGTACCAATCAGCAGCTTTTGGCAGAGGAAGGCGTTTTCGATGCGGGAGCGGTAGTCCTGCTCACTGATTTCGACGAAGAGAACATAATGCTTTCTATGTGCATAGGCGCTTCCTCCGACGCGAAAGTCATAACAAAGGTAAACAGAATAAAATTCAGCGAGCTGATAAGCGGAATGCCCATAGGCAGTGTTGTTTGTCCCAAGCACATAACGGCGGAAAGCATACTCAGCTATGTGCGCGCCATGCAGAATTCCTTCGGCAGCAATGTCCAGACCCTTTACAGGCTCGAAAACAACAAGGTCGAGGCTTTGGAGTTCTTTGTAAGAGCCGAGTCCGACGTTGTGGGAATACCTCTCGAAAAGCTCAATCTCCGTCCCAACCTTCTGGTTTCCAGCATAATAAGAGGCAATGAAATCATAACTCCGTCAGGAAGAGATTCAATAAAGATAGGCGATACGGTCATTGTCGTCACGACGGAAACAGGACTTAACGATCTTACGGATATTGTGAAAGAGCAGTAAAATGTTTTAATTTTATGTTCATTAGAGGAGAAGTAAGCTATCATGAACCGAAGAATGGTATTGTTTTTGCTCGGCAGAGTGCTGCTAACGGAGGCGGCTCTCATGCTTTTGCCGTGTCTTGTATCAGTCGTATATCAGGAGGACAGCGGAGCGGCCTTTTTCCCCGCCATATTTATAGCTTTGGCCCTCGGCATAATTTTCTCCGCCAAACGTCCATCAAATCACGTTTTCTACGCCAAGGAAGGCTTTCTCACCGTTGCCCTGAGCTGGATTTTAATCAGCGCCGTAGGAGCACTGCCATTTTATATCTCAGGAGAAATCCCCTCATATACGGATGCACTGTTTGAAATGGTTTCCGGCTTTACTACTACAGGCGCGAGTATACTTAAAAACGTAGAGGCGCTTTCAAAGTGTATGCTGTTCTGGAGAAGCTTTTCCCACTGGATAGGCGGTATGGGAGTGCTGGTATTCCTTCTTGCCATAATCCCACCCGGCGGAGGATACAGCATGAACCTTATGAGAGCGGAAAGCCCCGGACCTTCTGTCGGAAAGCTCTCCCCGAAAATAAGTACGACTGCAAAGGCCCTTTACGGAATATACTTTGCCCTTACGGTAGTTGAAATAATACTGCTTAGTTTGGGAAACATGCATATTTTCGACGCACTTCTCATCTCCTTCGGTACTGCCGGTACAGGCGGCTTTGCCCTTTTAAATACAAGCCTTGAAAGCTACAGTCCCTATATACAGCTGGTTGTAACCGTATTCATGATACTTTTCGGCGTAAACTTTACGGTCTATTTTTATATTTTCTACGAGAAGAATATCAAGAAAGCTCTTAAAAACGAGGAGCTTCGCTGGTATATAATCATCATCGTCGCAAGCGTCGCGCTTATAACTTTGAATATTCTTCCCATGTACAGCTCAATTTTTGAGGCGTGGCATCAGGCGGCCTTCCAGGTCGGTTCCATTATAACCACCACGGGATTTTCGACTACCGACTTTAACCTCTGGCCTGAGTTTTCCAGAGTGCTGCTCATAGTGCTTATGTTTTTCGGTGCCTGTGCAGGCAGTACGGGCGGCGGCTTCAAAATATCGCGTATCGTGCTCCTTGTCAAAACCATGTTCAGGGAATTCGGACATATCATGCATCCGAGCAGCGTCAAAGTCGTGACTCTTGACGGAAAGAAAATAGAGCACAGCGTGGCCCGCTCCCTTACCGCGTTTTTTGTGGCTTACGTTTTGGTTATGGGGCTTTCGGTGCTTCTGGTTTCCGGAGACGGCTTCGATTTTACGACAAACGTTTCGGCTGTCATGGCCACCCTCAATAATATCGGTCCGGGACTTGAGGTAGTAGGACCCATGGGAAATTACAGCGGCTTCAGCCCCTTCGCCAAATACGTTTTGATTTTTGACATGCTTGCGGGCAGGCTTGAGCTCTTCCCGATGCTTATGCTCTTTATTCCGAGGGCATGGAAGAAGCAGTAAATTTTTTCGGATTTATTTTTAATTGATTTTCAGAATACAGGGACAAAATTCTCTTTTCCGCGTCTTTCTTATTGTAAAGGGCGGAAAGGAGAATGCTTATGATACTGGAAAATATGGCGGTCTGCGATTTGCGATGCCTTAATGATATATGTATTGCCGAGAGGATAGAGGAAATCAGGAATGTGGGTCTGCTGATTTTGCTGTCGGATGCCGACCGAAAAGTCAGAGAGGTTCTTGAAAGGGTAAAGCGGACAGACGTCGCTGCCGAAATACAGGCGGCGAAAAGCGAGAGAAAGCTCAGGTGTATTTTAAGAGGATGCGGGGAATTTGGACTGAAATACGTCAGCTTCAAAAATAAAAGCGGGACAAATTTCCGTTGAATCCGTCTTTATATTATGAAACAGCAGAAAAGGGGAATGATTTATGAAATACAAGCATATGGTCATTTGTGATTTGAGACACCTTAATAACGCGGAGGTGATCAGGGAGATAGAGGAAATCAAGGACGTAGTGCTCCTTATTCTTCCCAAGGACGCCGATGACGCAGTCAAAAACGCTTTCGGCAAGGTGAAGCAAAAGAGGATAGTTTCCACGGTATATGTAGGAAAGGATGCGGAAGTCGGAACCATCAACGGCGAGGCAATTATCAATCCCTCCGCTAAAGAGAAGATTTACATCGTAAACGGCAAAGCCTATGTGGCGCCCCTTGCGGGAAAGAAAATAAAGGTTATTGTGAACGGTGAAATGATCGCAAGTGAAAAGGATCTTGAAGAGGGCAATATAGAGATCATTTCCGTTAACGGAAACGCCCGTTATGACGACTATGACCGTATAGTGGACATCGGAGACAACACCTGCGTTGATTCTGAGATTTTTCTGGAGGGCAAGCCTTTGGTGGTCACAAACGGACTTGCGTTTGTGCCGAAGCTTCCCGAGAATGCCTGCGGAACCATAGCGGGAAGCTGCGTTGCCAACAGCGCCATAAAGAAGTCGAATGTCCGCACCACGGGCGGAGTAATGTACACTGACTGTGAGGATCTGCTGGTAAGGGATTTCGGAGAGAAAATCAAAATAGACAGAGAGATGCTGGCTCTTGTTGAGGGGAAAATTGCGGTAAAGGCTGTAAAGGTTAAAATTTCCCACTCGGTTACAGGGGAGGAGCTTTTGAATAAAGTTGCCGCAATAAAGTGCACCGAGCTTGAGGCACATTCCAAAAACAAGGCGGCAGCCGCCCTTATAAAGCTTTAAAAACTATGGGAGCGGAGGAAAATAAGCTTTTTGAAAGCTTATACGAAAAATGGTTTTCACCTGTGTACGCCTATTTTTCCGTGTGCCTCGGAAGCGACGCGGCGCAGGAGCTTTCGCAGGAAACCTTTATGCGGGTGTGGTCAAGGTGCTCTCAGACGCCGCCTGACAACTGGCAGGCATGGATTTTCAGAATAGCGGTTAATTTAAAAAATGACCGTCTACGTGAAAAATACAAAAGTGCCGATTTGAACAGCCGTATGGAAAACAGTGGGGATATAAACAAAACGGAAAATCCGGATTCATCTCTCGAGGTGAGGGAAGCCTTCGCATCTCTGAGCGCAGATGACAGGGAAATCTTATCTCTGAAAGCGGCGGGTTTTTCCGGAGATGAAATCGGTGAGCTGCTCGGCATGACGGCTTCGGGAGCGCGCTCAAGGCTCCAGAGGGCAAGGAAAAATTTTTTACATAATCTCGACATGGAGGATTGAAGATGGACAGTGCTGATAAACTCATAAATGCTGCCGTATCCGGTTACGCTCCGTCAGAGAGCGTGCGAAAGAGCATATTCAGAAGGATCACCGAAAGCGCCCGCAGAGAGGAAAAAGAGGATACCGATATAATTGTCGTATATGTAAGCAAGGACGCCGATAAGCTTTTGAGCAAAATGTTTTCAAAAAACAGAAAGATTTTCAGAAAGCTTTCAAAAATCGAAAACAAAATTTTCTGTGAGGTTTATGCATAGGCGCCTCGGCAGATTGTGCACAAGGTTTTTTAAGGCAGACCGATCAGTGCCTTCGGTCTGTCTTATTTTTTTCAGCGCCATATTCCCAAATAAAAATATAGGATAAATTTTACGGCGAAAAGACACATAACGCGAAAAAAATTTAAAGTTTTTGCCTCTTCTTAAAATCGGAATATAATTTTTGCCGCGAGAAATTTTTCTCCGTTTGCGGCGCAGGGGCCGAAACAGACTGAATATGCGCAATTTATATACTATTAAATATGGTATTGCGTGCAAAATTTGGGGAAAATTCGTTTAAGAAAAGGTTTACATATCTTCTCAAAAGTGTTAGTATTGATAACGGACAAGCAGGTCTTTTTATAAGATTTGAAAATCTAAGGAGGAGAAAAAATCCAATGGCAAGAAAAACTAAAACCATGGACGGTAACTCAGCTGCCGCACACGTTTCCTACGCGTTTACCGAAGTAGCTGCGATCTATCCTATCACGCCGTCCTCAAACATGGCCGAAGCTACCGATAAAATGGCAGCCGACGGCGTTAAGAACCTTTTCGGCCAGCCTGTTAAGGTAGCCGAAATGCAGTCCGAGGCAGGTGCCGCAGGCGCTGTTCACGGCTCTCTTGCAGCCGGCGCTCTCACAACCACCTACACCGCTTCTCAGGGACTTCTTCTTATGATTCCCAATATGTATAAGATTGCCGGTGAGCTTCTTCCCAGCGTTATCAACGTTTCAGCACGCTGCGTATCCAGCCACGCTCTTAACATTTTCGGTGATCATTCCGATATCTATGCGTGCCGTCAGACAGGCTACGCAATGCTCTGCTCAAACAGCGCTCAGGAGGTTATGGACCTCGGCGCCGTTGCACACCTTGCAACACTCAAGTGCCGTGTTCCCTTCCTTCACTTCTTCGACGGTTTCCGTACATCACACGAAATCCAGAAGATCCAGGTTTGGGATTATGCAGAGCTTGCTGAAATGATGGACTGGGATGCAGTTAACGCTTTCCGCCGTCACGCTCTTAACCCCGAGCATCCCGTACTTCGCGGTTCCGCTCAGAACCCCGACATCTTCTTCCAGGCTCGTGAGGCCTGCAACCCCTACTATGACAAGGCCGTTGACGCAACGGTTGCCTACATGGACGAGGTCAACAGAAGAATCGGTACAGATTACAAGCCCTTCAACTATTACGGAGCTCCCGATGCGAAGAAGGTTATCGTAGCAATGGGTTCAGTCTGCGAGACAATCGAAGAGACAGTCGATTACCTTAACGCTAACGGCGAGAAGACAGGTGTTGTCAAGGTTCACCTTTACAGACCCTTCTCAATTAAGCATCTCCTTGAGGTCATACCCGCAACAGTCAAAAAGATTTCCGTTCTTGACCGTACAAAGGAGCCCGGCTCTCTCGGCGAGCCTCTTTACCTTGACGTTGTCGCAGCTCTTCGCGACACTCAGTTTGAGAATGTTCCCGTTTACGGCGGACGTTACGGACTCGGTTCAAAGGATACAACTCCCGCACACATCATCTCTGTATTCCGCAACATGGACGCAGCGGAGCCCAAGAAGAGATTCACAATTGCCATCGAAGACGATGTCACACATCTTTCTCTTCCCGTTTCTGAGAATCCCAACACAACACCTGAGGGAACACACTCCTGTAAGTTCTGGGGTCTCGGTTCAGACGGTACGGTCGGCGCCAACAAGAACTCTATTAAGATCATCGGCGACAACACCGACATGTACGCACAGGGATATTTCGCATACGACTCAAAGAAGTCGGGCGGCGTAACAATCTCCCACCTTCGTTTCGGAAAGACCCCCATCAAGTCAACCTACCTTATCAACAAGGCTGACTTCGTTGCCTGCCACAACCCCTCCTATGTAAACAAGTATCACATGGTTGAGGACCTTAAAGAGGGCGGCACATTCCTTCTCAACTGCTCATGGGATGCCGCAGAGCTTGACGAAAAACTCCCCGGCTCCATGAAGAGATATATCGCTCAGAACAACATTCAGTTCTACACAATCGACGCTACACACATTGCTAAGGAAATCGGTCTCGGCGGACGTGTTAATACAATTCTTCAGGCTGCATTCTTCGGCCTTTCCGCAATCATTCCCGCCGATAAGGCTGTTGAGCTCATGAAGGACGCTGCAACACGTTCCTACAGCAAGAAGGGCGAAAAGATCGTCGCCATGAACCATCAGGCTATCGAAGCCGGTGTTGCAGGCGCGAAGAAGGTTGACGTTCCCGCCGCATGGGCTGACGCTGCCGACACCGAGGAAGAGCTTGTCGTTAACTCCAACCGTCCCGAGATGGTCAAGTTCGTTAAGGATATCCTTGATCCCACAAGCAGACAGCTGGGTGACAACCTTCCCGTTTCCACTTTCTCCGATGCTGCTGACGGTACATTCCCCCAGGGCAGCGCAGCATTTGAGAAGCGCGGAATCGCTGTTGATGTTCCCACATGGGTTCCCGAAAACTGCATCCAGTGTAACTTCTGCTCCTATGTCTGCCCCCATGCAGTTATCCGTCCCGTTGCTCTTACTGATGAAGAGGCAAAGAACGCTCCCGAGGGCATGAAGATGAAGCCCATGACAGGTGTTCCCGGCATGATGTTTGCCATGACAGTTTCCGCTATGGACTGCACAGGCTGCGGCTCATGCGCAAACGTATGCCCCGGCATGAAGGGCAACAAGGCTCTTGTTATGAGGCCTCTTGAGACACAGGTCGGCGAGCAGGAGAAGTTTAACTACGGCCAGACTCTCGACGCAAAGCCCGAGGTTACAGAGAAGTTCACAGCTGCAACAGTTAAGGGCAGCCAGTTCAGAACACCTCTCCTTGAGTTCTCCGGCGCATGCGCAGGCTGCGGTGAGACACCCTATGCAAAGCTTGTAACACAGCTCTTCGGTGACAGAATGTACATCGCCAACGCAACAGGCTGTTCATCAATCTGGGGCGGTTCTGCTCCCAGCACTCCCTATACGGTAAACAAAGAGGGTCACGGCCCTGCATGGTCAAACTCCCTCTTCGAGGATAACGCTGAGTTCGGTTACGGTATGTTCCTTGCTCAGAAGCAGATCAGAGCACGTCTTGCCGAGAAGGCAGCGGTACTTGCAGAGTGCACCCACGAGGACGTTGCCGCTGCCGCTAAGAAGTGGCTCGAGACAATGAACGACGGCGATGCAAACAAGGTTGCTTCCGAGGAGTTTAAGGCTGTTCTTGCCGCAACAACATTTGAGAAGGACTGCTGCAAGGCTGCTGCTCAGGAGATCCTCACAGACGCTGACTATCTTGCAAAGAAATCACAGTGGATCTTCGGCGGCGACGGCTGGGCATATGATATCGGCTTCGGCGGACTCGACCACGTTATCGCTCAGAACGAGGACGTTAACATCCTTGTATTCGATACAGAGGTTTACTCAAATACAGGCGGACAGGCATCTAAGTCAACACCCACAGGTGCTGTCGCACAGTTTGCCGCTTCCGGTAAGGTTGTTAAGAAGAAGGATCTTGCACAGATAGCTATGAGCTACGGTTACGTTTACGTTGCACAGGTTGCAATGGGCGCTGACTACAACCAGTGCCTCAAGGCGTTCCGCGAGGCTGAGAGCTATCACGGTCCCTCAATCATCATCGCATATGCTCCCTGTATCAACCACGGTATCAAGGGCGGCATGGGCATCAGCATGACTGAGGAGAAGGCAGCAGTTGCAGCCGGTTACTGGCACAACTTCCGCTTCGATCCCAGAAAGACTGCAGCAAGCGAGAATCCCTTCTCACTTGACAGCAAGGCTCCCTCAACAAGCTATCGTGACTTCATCCTCAATGAGGTTCGTTACAATTCACTTCTCCGCTCCTTCCCCGAAAGAGCAGAGACACTCTTCGACAAGGCTGAGGAAGCAGCTGTTGAGAAGTATGATCACCTCCTCAGACTTAAGGATCTCTATGCTCCCGCAAAGGATGCAGAATAAGCTCCTAAAAGTCAGTTAAGCAGATCGAAATAAAGTTTATAAAAGCATCCGTCATTTCGGCGGATGCTTTTTTATGTTAAGAAGCTGATTATAAGAGTTTCACTTTTCTGAGTGAATGAAAAAATATATATTTCTTCTAAACTATGCAAAATATTGCGGAACTATAAACAAAAGCATGGGCGATTTCCTTGTAATTTTTGTTTTAATAGGGATTTTATCTACATTTTGTCCGTCGTTTCTTCGGAAATTTATATATGAAAATTGCGATTTTTTAACATCGAATAAAACCGTTTTCTTTTTGTTGGAGAAAAACATCGAAAAAGGTTATATTAATTAAGTGAATTAACTTATGCAGTCTGAAGAATAGCCGGCGTTTATTAAGGATAATTTTCTTGTGTCAGTTATTACGGAGAAAAATAAATTAAGAGTTACAAAACAGGTGAATTAATTAATTTGATTAATAAATATATGCCCAAAAGTGGAATTTTAAAAAAACACAATAATACCAATTAAGCATATGCATTCCAAAATGGCTGTTTTTTAAAACCCATTGTTTTTTTATCTCTTGTGAGAATATAATATTAAAGTCGTTTTGACAGTAATAAGCACGAGAGGAGGATTATATGAGAAAACAGATGGAAATAGACAATTTGTTTGATCTTAACTGCACAATAGCCGCGAAGCTTTTTGACGGCTGTCAGTTTCCCTGGGAGGTACTGCCCAAGATAAAAAATTTCATAATTGAGCTCGGAAAGACCCTTCCGAAAGATCAGTTCGAGAAAAAAGGCGATGATATTTGGATAGCGAAAACCGCTAAGGTTGCGCCGACTGCCAGCATTACGGGCCCGTGCATCATAGACGATTCGGCCGAAATACGCCATTGTGCTTTCATAAGGGGCAGTGCCGTGATAGGCAAAAATTCCGTAGTTGGCAACTCTGCCGAAATCAAAAATGCGGTGATTTTCGACAACGTTCAGGTACCCCATTATAATTATATAGGCGATTCCGTTTTAGGCACTCATTCACATTTCGGCGCGGGAGCCGTGACCTCCAACGTTAAAAGCGACCGTACCCTTGTTACGGTGAAGGGAGACGGTGAGAAAATAGAGACAGGTCTCAAAAAATTCGGGGCCATGGTAGGCGACTGGGCGGAGATAGGCTGCAATGCTGTGCTCTGTCCCGGAACGGTCATCGGAAGACATTCAACGGTCTATCCGCTTGTATGCGTAAGAGGGCTTATTCCATCGTCGCATATAGTGAAGAATATGGGAAATATAGTAATGAAAAAATAATCGGATAGGGAGATTAATATGGCAAGATTATTCGGAACAGACGGCGTAAGAGGCGTTGCAAATGAAAGCCTCACCTGTGAGCTGGCTGTAAAGATCGGCCAGGCCGCTGCGGCGGTTCTCGGCGGAAATCAGAAGAAAAGACCTCTTGTAGCCGTAGGTATGGATACGAGAATATCTTCGGATATGCTTGCGGGAGCAATAAGTGCGGGACTTTGCTCCAGCGGCGCCGATGTGTTATCTCTGGGAGTTATTCCGACTCCGGCAGTAGCTTATCTTGTGAGAAAATATCATGCCGACGCAGGCGTAGTGATTTCCGCTTCGCACAATTCTGCGGAATTCAACGGCATAAAGATTTTCAGCGCAAACGGATACAAGCTTCCCGACGAGCTTGAAGAGAGAATAGAGGATATGATCCTCGGCGACGTTAAAATGCATTCGGACATTATCGGCGCGGATGTAGGAAGAATAATTCCTGCAGAAAACGCCCACAAGGATTATGTGGATTATCTTCGTCAGACCGTATCGCACACCCTTGACGGACTGAAAATAGCCATTGACTGTGCCAACGGAGCAGCCAGCACAACAGCTCCCATGCTTTTTGAGCAGCTCGGCGCCGAGTGCCATATACTCAATGCAGACCCTAACGGAGTCAACATAAACGACAACTGCGGCTCGACTCACATGGAGAGCCTGAGAAAATATGTCCTCAACAATTCCATGGACGCCGGAATCGCCTTTGACGGTGACGCGGACCGCTGCCTTTGCATCGACGAAAAGGGTAACGAAGTTGACGGCGACTTTATACTCGCCATCTGCGCTTCAGATATGAAGAAGCACGGTAAGCTTAAAAAGGATACGGTCATAGGAACTGTTATGACAAATCTCGGCTTTATAAAGTTCTGTCAGGAAAACGGCATCAACTTTATTCCCACGAAGGTCGGAGACCGTTACGTTCTCGAGGAGATGCTGCTGGAGGATTATAAGCTGGGCGGAGAGCAGTCGGGCCACGTTATTTTCAGCGACTGCGCCACAACCGGCGACGGAGAGCTCACGGCGCTCAAGGTTCTTTCTGTTATGTACAGAGAGTCAGAAAAGCTTTCTGTGCTCGCTTCCGCAATGAAGAAATATCCCCAGGTAATGGTCAACGTAAAGGTAAGCCCCGAAGGAAAGATCAATTTCTATACAGATTCAAAGGTCAAAGGTGCCATTGAAAAGGCAAAGTCAGCTCTCGGGGATTCAGGAAGAGTGGTTGTTCGAGTATCCGGTACGGAGCCGCTTATAAGAGTTATGGCAGAGGGCGAAAATACGGAAGAAATTACGGAAATAGTAAATACTGCCGCTGCGGAAATCAAAGAAGCCTTAGGCTGATAACAGCATGACAGGTATTGAAACGGTTCATCGCTGAAAGGCAAAGCGGTCACGGAGAAACGCAAAGGGGATACCGGTTCGATGTTTTCCTTATAGTATTCCGTGATTCGCCGCGGCCTGAAAAGGCGATCGGAACCGTAAAATAAAAAGCCCGTACAGGGAAAAAGAAAAAAGCAAATAAAAATCCGCTTTTTGTGTTTCGCAGAAGGCGGATTTTTATTTTACAGAAGGCAGGGTGCGGTGTCGTTGAGGGCGGCGTAAAGAGGTGAGAGACGATCGGAGATGAGGTCGTAGACAGTTGTAGCGGGGAGAAAGTTGTCGTCCCGAGAACAGTTAAGCTTTGCGGAGGAAATCGTAAATCCCATTGAAAACCCGTGCTTTTCATACATCGAAAAGAACTGGCCCGAATGCATTTCCGCTGTTTTTCGACAGAGGTTCGCTGCATCCTCACACCGTGAAGTCTCTTCCTCTAAATCATATACCGACAATAAAAGATTTCCCGAAACCTTTACTGCGGCTCCGCTGTTTGTCTCCCAAACGGAAATTTTGATTTTTCCGTTTTCAGTAAATGCGGCGGCGGTTCCTATTAAAGTGAGGACGCACCAGAGAACGGCGTCCGCGCTGCAAAGGAGCGTGAGGGGAGAGCTGTCGGGTATATCCGAATTCACGCTTATTGACGGGGAGAGGAGAAAGGTGCAGGCTGCGGCTGCGGGACGGAGCAGAGAAAAAATATCTATGGGATTTTTAACGGTGTTTTCTCCTGCGAGTATTTTGAAGTTTTTGATCTCTTTTATTATACCTCTGCATCCCGTAATCAGTGTTTTTTTATAGTAGGCCTCGCTGATATTTCCGGAGTTTTTTTGCCCGCCGGCCGCTTTGAGAAACAGCCTTTGAATTTTTTCCCGTATAAGCGATTCATTTTCGCTGTTTATGGGGATACTCTTAATATATATAAGCTCTTCAAGCAATGACAAATCCAATTTCAAGCACTCCTGTTCTTGGGAAATATTATTCTCAAATTGGGGCAGAAAAATTATATTTTGTTGCAAATTGACAAATCTTTCAGACAGTGGTTAATTTTGTAACGAATTCCTTGCATATTTTCCTCAAAAGGGATAATATAATAGTCGGACGCCAATCAAAAAAATATTTTTTGGAGGTTGTTAAAAATGGCAATTAAAGTTGGTATCAATGGTTTCGGCCGTATCGGAAGACTTGTTTTCCGTGCAGGTCTGAACAATCCTGACATCGAGTTCGTAGGAGTTAACGATCCTTTCATGACTCCCGACTACATGGCTTACATGCTTCGTTATGACACAATGCATGGCCGCTATGAGGGCGAAATCTCCTATACTGATGACAGCATCACAGTTGACGGCAAGACCGTTAAATTTTTCGCTTGCATGAATCCCGCCGATATCCCCTGGGGAGAGGTTGGAGCTGATTATGTTGTTGAGTCAACAGGCGTTTTCACAACAACTGAGAAGGCTTCCGCTCACCTTCAGGCTGGCGCAAAGAAAGTTGTTATCTCCGCTCCTTCAAAGGATGCTCCCATGTTCGTAATGGGCGTTAACAACGATAAGTATACAAAGGACATGAACGTTGTTTCCAACGCTTCCTGCACAACAAACTGCCTTGCTCCTCTTGCAAAGGTTATCAACGATAACTTCGGCATCGTAGACGGTCTTATGACAACTGTTCACTCAACAACAGCTACTCAGAAGACAGTTGACGGTCCCTCAAAGAAGGACTGGAGAGGCGGCCGTGCAGCAGCAGGCAACATCATCCCCTCTTCAACAGGCGCAGCTAAGGCTGTCGGAAAGGTTATCCCCGAGCTTAACGGCAAGCTCACAGGTATGGCTTTCCGCGTACCCACTCTTGACGTTTCTGTTGTTGACCTTACAGTTAACCTTGCAAAGCCCGCAACTTACGAGGAGATCTGCGCGGCTGTCAAGTCAGCTTCCGAGAACGAGCTTAAGGGCATCCTCGGCTACACGGATGAGGACGTTGTTTCCAGTGACTTCCTTACCGATCCCAGAACCTCAATCTTCGACGCTAAAGCAGGTATCGCTCTTACAGATTCTTTCGTAAAGCTTGTTTCCTGGTACGACAACGAGTGGGGTTACAGCAACAAGGTTCTCATGCTCATTCAGCACATGGCTAAGGTTGACGCTGAGTAATCTTAACTTTAACTTTACTGAGGCAGACTTTAAGTCTGCCTCTTTTTCTTTCTGTTTTCATAAGAATCAAAAATAAAGGTTCTATAATAAAGGTTCTATAATAAATGTTGGGGTGAAGACCTCAACATTTATTTATTAGCAAAAAAATAGACATATCCCCCAAAAGCCAATACAATAAAGTTGCTCAAACCTAAAGAAAGGCAGGAAGGAATATGTCCAAACAAGAT
>CASDTR010000057.1 GCA_949283785.1 uncultured Oscillospiraceae bacterium | reverse complement strand
GGGAGAAGCGGGGAGTCAAAATGCTCGACGACCTTGTCTCAAACCCATATTCCATGGATAAGATTAAAAGCTATGACGAGCTGAGGGAATATTATCTCAGAGCCGTGGATAACTGCATAGACGGCGTTACCGAAATGTTTCTCCACCCCGCCTATCCCGTTGAAGGCGACAGGGAGTGGGAAAAGCGGGTAATGGAGCTTGAGCTTTTAAAAAGCGGGGATATTCTCCAGCGCGCCGAGGACAACGGAGTGGAGGTTGTCTCCTGGAAGATATTCAGCGACCTTTAATCGGCATACAATAAACAGTCTCAAGCGGAAAATCTGAGGATTTTCCGCTTTATAATGTCGAAAAACTGAAATTCAGCACTTACCCTTGTCTCACTTGTGTAAAGGGAGATGTCAAGGCGCAAGCCTTGACAGAGGAATTGACAGGCTGAGCCTACACCAAATTCGCGGCAAGCTGAGCTTGCAGGCATGTCGCGCACTGAATTACGGCAGACGGCAAATATACCAGACTGCAAACCCAAAATAGCACAAGCCAACGCCTCCCTTGTGCAAAGGGAGGTGTCAAGGCGTAAGCCTTGACAGAGGGATTGTATATGGAGAAAACTCGATACTGGGCTCTTTTTTGCGCGCATTGAGTTTTCCCCCAATGGTGTAAAACAGCAATTCAAAAACTTGTTTAAGGAAAAAAAACTTTATCTGCAAGCTAAAGCGGAAAATCTTACGATTTTCCGCTTTGCTTTATTCTTATGCCTGATACTGTATTTGCATTTCTCGGAAATGAGCGCTGAAGGTGCGGCGTGCAGCTCTTAGAGTGTACCGTTTGTCCCTGCGGCTGACTGTGTAAAGAAAAAGCGCATTCCCCGCAAGCCGTCGGGAAAATGCGCTCTGAAATCATGTCAAATCAATAGGTGAGTATAACGGCGAAAAGCTCTGCGGTCTTGTCGCTTCTGTTTGAAACGCCGTGCTTTTCTCCGCCGTAACAGATACAGCTGTCTCCTGCGGAAAGGGTCTTTGTCTCGCCGTTGTCGTTGTAGACTACGTTTCCGCTCATGACGTAGAAGATTTCCTCCTCGTTTTCGTGGACGTGGTCGCCTATTGAGCAGCCGGGCTCAAGGGTGATTACTGCGGCCATTCTGGATTTTCCGTGAATTTCGTCGGGATTGAGCACATGGCGGACCTTTACGCTGCCGTCGCCGCCTCTCATGGCTTCATTTACAACAAGCTTCATGTCGCTGTTTCTCTTTATCATTTAATTACCTCCGTTTTTTGTCCGTAGGACTTATTTCATCAAAGGTATTATAGCATCAGTTTCCGCTTTTTTAAAGGCGTCTTTATTTGCCTAAAAAAAGAATTTATGGTATATTATCAGCAGCAAGGGGGTTTTCGTATGGATTACAAATCAGAAGTCAAAATAGTCGGATTTTCAAACTGCGGGGAAAGTCTCTGCGCCGCAGGTGGACGCATATCCACCCAGCCGGGGGATGTTTTCGACATACTGGAAAAATCGAAGGACGCCGAAAAAAATGCGTCTCTCATAGAGAAGGTCACAAGGTCGGGGCACAACTCGGTTATAGAGCATCTGTTTTTTAACCTTGCCTTCCGCAACGTCTCCGTTGTGGTGGAGCAGTTTATGATAGAGTTCCGTCTGGCCTCCTTTACGGTAAAGTCAAGGAGATATGTGGATTTCGGTGACGCGGGATTTTTTGTTCCTGATTTTTCCTCCGAAGAGATAAAGGAAAAGTATACCGAGCACATGACCTCTCTTTTCGATACATACAATACACTTACGGAAAAGGGCGTTGCAAAGGAGGACGCGCGCTTCGTGCTGCCCTACTGCTTTTTCAGCAATTTTATCTGCTCCATGAACGCCCGTGAGTTTCTCAATGTTTTAAGGGCCATGCTTTACGGCAGAGGCAGCAGATATCCCGAAATCAGGGAAATCGGAGAATCCCTTTTGGTTCAGGCCCGTGAGATTGCCCCCGGAGTAATGAAAAGCTTCGATAACTTCGGCAAAGCCTTTAAAGATAAACCCGATTTTACCTTCCTTTCATCCAAAGGCGAGTATGTAAGGGAGAAGCCCCTTGCGGAGCTTATTTCCTCTACGCAAAACAGCGATTTGGCAGTTGCCGAAACTGCTCTAATCAGCGAAACGGCCCTGGAGCAGGAAAGGGTAAACGCCCTTGCTTCAGACGAAGAGACGAGAAAAAGGATTATCGACGCCGTTATCGACTGCGCGAGACCCCGTCCTCTTGAGGCGGCTAGCTATACCTTCAGGCTCAATAATGTCTCTTTAGCTTGTGTTACTCACGTTGTCCGCCACCGCATCCAGTGCGTGACGGTGCCCGAGATCACCGCAGCCAACAGGGGCAGGTACATTATTCCGCCTGCCGTAAAAGCCGACGCTCAGCTGCTTGAATTATATACCGACGCTTTCTCAAAAAACGAAAAATTTTATAAGGAGCTGAAGGCCGCAGGGGAGAGTGAGGAAAACCTCGTCTATGTGCTTTTGAGCGGCAATACCCTTGACCTTACAGTCACCATGAACGCGAGAGAGCTGCTGCTGTTCCTAAAGCTCAGAACCTGTGAGCGTGCCCAGTGGGAAATAAGGGATTACGCTTATCTTATGCTCAAAATTCTCAGGGATACCTCTCCTGATATTTTCAGAAGATACGGACCCAGCTGTTTTGTCACGGGAGTTTGTCCCGAGGGCAGGCTTTCCTGCGGAAAGATCGCTGAAATAAAGAAGCGTTTTTCACGGGACGATTTTTTGCCCGAAGGCCTTGCCGACTGAGCAGAGCAAATACAAAATGCAGATAAATAAAACCGCCGAAACGGGAAGCTTACCCCGTGACGGCGGCTTTTCTTTTTTATTTGGTTCGATAATCAGTAGTTATTCTGAAATTCACTTGATTTATCCGTGCGTTCGCTTCTGAAAAATTTGGGCGATACCCCTACCTTCTTCTTGAATATCCGTGAAAACTGGAGCACGTCGTCGTAGCCGACGCTGGCGGCGATGGTGCTTACAGAAAAATCCGTGGACCATAGAAGGGTCTGGGCCTTTCTGATTCTGCAATCAATGAGGTGCGCCTGAGGGGAACGGTCGGAATATTTTTTGAAGAGCCTGTTAAGGTAGTGCCTTTCGATGTTTTCGGCGTCGGCTATGTCCTCGATGGTGATATGCTTTGAAAAATTGTTGGCGATGAACCGCATGGCGTTTTTAAAATGCTCCTCGGCTCTCGAATATGAGACGGAAGAAAAGTTCAATTCGTCAAAATCCTTGCTGAGTATGCTCATAATACCGTAGAAATAGCTGTTGAGAATAAGGTGCCTGTCGTTATACTCCCATTTTCCCTCGATGACCTCCTCAAAAAGGGCGGAGATTTTCCCGATTTCGGAAAATTTAAAGGTTTGCTTGTTTTCCGAAAATCCGACTCTCCCGAAAACCTCGTCGGAAGCGGCGCCGGAGGAGTTTATCCAGTGATAGACCCATGGGTTTTCGGGATTGGACTGATAGACTGCCAGCTGTCCCTGCTTTACAACGAAACCTTCGCCCGCTTTAAGGAGCTGACCCTCAAACCAGCCCTCTCCCGAAACCACAAAGTGAATGGTGTTGTATTCGAAGACATGGGTTACGACAGGCTTTTCGGGCGGGCAGATCTGCGTGCCGATTTCGTAAATATACAGCTCTTCCGACATTGGAGAAGTGTTGTAAATGACTCTCATGCCCTTTTCCATAGCAAACCTCCCTGATTTTGGATACATTATGCCATATAATGGCTTAATGATACTATTTTTTTGCATTAAAAAACAATGTACAATTTTAATAAAAGAATCAGATTTAATAAAACTTTTTTATACAATGAATGGATAACCGCTGCTTTTAGAAGAAGTCGAAGAAAAACCAAGGTGAAAGGAACAAAAGACCATGGATAAAGCTTTAAGGAGAAAATTCAAATCCCTGCCTCCGGGAGCGGTGAGGCCAATGGGGTATCTCAGAACGCAGATGCTGCTCCAGGCGAAAAATCTCACGGGAAATATGGAGCTTTACGATGAATTCGGCTCGAACAGCGGCTGGCTGGGAGGAAGCGGCGAGGGCTGGGAGAGAGGATCCTATTATGTGAGGGGACTTGTAGCTCTTGCCTATACTTTGAACGACAGAGCTTTAATGAAAAGGGCGGAGAAATGGATAGATTACGCCGTCAATAATCAGAAGGCCAACGGGGATTTCGGAAGCGCGGAAATACTGAAAAAGGATATTTATTTTAAAAGCCGCCGTGTGAACGCGGAGCAGTGGTGGGCGAGAATGCCCATGCTGATGGCCATTCGGGATTACTATGAGGGGGAATTGTACCTCGGCAATGAGGATAAACGAATTCTGCCGTTTTTCGATAGGTATTTCAGGTTCCAGAAAAAGTATATAAAGCTGTATCCTCTCTCAAGCTGGGCCAAATACAGAGGAGCCGATAACATAGAAACTGTTTTGTGGTATCGGGAGAAATGCCTCGAAAAGTGCAT
>CASDTR010000056.1 GCA_949283785.1 uncultured Oscillospiraceae bacterium | reverse complement strand
TATCAGCGCACAATACGTTTCCTTTACAAAGCCCACGGTGACTCAGACAAGGACGGGTTATTCAACAGGCAGCAATGTCCGCGTGCGCTCGGCTCCCTCCACCTCTTCCTCTATCAGGGCTCTTTTGAGCAGGGGGCAGTCCTTCAAAGTCATCGGCTCCGCCTCAAACGGCTGGTACAGCGTTGAGCTCTCCGGCGGGATAAAGGGATACGTCAGCGCTCAGTATGTAAAGTTTTAAAAAAGAGGCGGTTTTCACCGCCTCTTTTTTTCTGAATTTGTTTAAGTTAAAGCTGTAAATTTCGAGTGCGGTTTCTCTGAAAGACTTTAAATTTCAGTCCTCCGCTAAAATCACGCACTGAAAAGGACTGAGCGAAAGGCTTCCAGAAAGCTTTTCGCCGCTGACGGTGAGATATTCGCGGGGAAGGTCAAGAGAGATCTCGTGTTCATTGAAATTTTGAATGAACAAAAAGGATTCCTTTCCCGAGCGCCTGCTCACGGTGACGCCGAAGGGGAGATTTCCCTCCCAGTTTGGGGAGACGCCGTATTCCCTTATCAGATCGGAGTAAAAGTCATCCAAAAAGGCCTCTTCGTTTTCGGAGCAGATGCAGTAGGCCTTTCCCTTTCCGTAGGAATTTAACGTGAGAGCAGGCTTTCCTTTATAGTAGTCGGCCTCATATTCTCCTATTGACTGAGCTCCCGAAAGGCGAACCACGTCCCGAATTGCGCCGACACGGTAGGATTTTCCCTTATAGGATATATGGTTTTTGCGGCAGGGCATGACCGCGTCGATCTCCTCCTCCTCTATGCCCAGAACGTCTGAAATAAGCCCGGGTATGACGCCCGTAAAGCACAGGTCGTTTTCGTAGGCCACGGCGCTCCAGTATGTGGTTACAAATACCCCGCCCTCCCTTACAAATTTATGTATCCGTTCTGAGAAATCCTGTTTCATCATATAGGCAAGGGGAGCCGTGACGATTTTGTATCCCGACAGATCAGCCCCCATGGTGATTACGTCCGTTGTGACTGCCCTTTTCCAGAAGGGACGTAATGGGCGAGGACGGTATCGGAGTATTTTATCGGATTTACCGGGCCCCTTGCGTCCTCGACGGCCCATTGGTTTTCCCAGTCGAAAATGACGGCCGCCTCCGCTTTGTTGACGGTGGGATAAATCCTGTCGGAAATTTTTCTTAAAACCTCGCCCACCTGTGAGACCTCACGGAAGGTGCGGGTATTTTCGGCGCCGTCATGGCCGATAACGGCGCCGTGGAATTTTTCCGAGGAGCCGCGGCTCTTTCTTATCTGGAAATACTGCACGCTGTTTGAGCCGTGGGCAACGGCCTGAAGGGAGGCGAGCATATGCATTCCGGGACGCTTCTGAGTGTTTATGCGCTTCCAGTTGGTAACGGAAGGGGTGCTCTCCATAAGGAGGAAGGGGGCTTTCTTAAAGCTGCGCATAAGGTCGTGCATGAAAGCGGTTTCGGTTGCCTGCCTTATTTCCGTCTCCTCCTCATGCCAGCTGGGATAGCTGTCCCACGATATTATATCGACGATTTCGGCTAATTTTCCGTAATCCAAATGCTTGAAAAGGGTCATCATATTTATTGTTACGGGAAGGTTTCCGTACTCCTTTACGGCTCTTATCTCACCCTTGACGAAATCCGCCGTCTGTTCGCTGCAAAAGCGCTTCCAGTCGAGGTTCAGGCCGTGGATCTCCATGTCCCCGTTAGGGGCGGGGCTTTGTATCTGTTCCCATGAGGTGTATGTGTGGCTCCAGAAATCGGCCCACCAGGCCTCATTGAGGGCGTCGAGGGTTTTGTATTTATCTCTGAGCCATTTGCGGAAGGCCGCCTGACACAGCGGACAGTGACATTCGCCGTCCGTGTTGTTTCCGCCCAGCTCGTTGGAGATATGCCAGAGTATCACCCCCGGGTGATTTCCGAATTCACGGGCCAGACGTGTGTCGAGAGCCCGGATTTTTTCACGCATGACGGGGGACGTAGGGCAGAAATTGTGGCGGCAGCCGGGGATATTCCTTACCCTCATTGAGCTCATTGTCATGACCTCGGGATATTTTTGTGTGAGCCAGCGGGGCATCGCCGCGGAAGGGGTGGCCAGAACCGTGTATATCCCTTCCTCATAGAGGCGGTCGATTACATTTTTGAGCCACTGAAAGGAGTATACTCCCTCTTCGGGCTCCAGAGCTGCCCAGGAGAAAATTCCCAGGGATACGCAGTTTATGTGGGCCTTTTTCATGAGGGCAACATCCTGTTCCAAAATATCGGGGTATCTCAGCCACTGTTCGGGGTTATAGTCGCCGCCGTGAAGCAGACGGGGGAATTTTTTGATTACCATAAAAAGCGCTCCCTTCCGCGAATAGGTTTAAAGAGTATGATATAAAAATTATAAACATAAAGGCAGATGGAAACAAGCGGAAAAGAGAATCTTTTAAAATAAATATCCCGAAGGGCGAAGGCAAGCCGAAAAGAAAGCAGAGAAAAAAGCCGCACCGATTACGGTGCGGCTTGAGACTGTCGCACAACCAAAATTCAGCACTCGCCCATGTCTCCCTTGTGTAAAAGGAGATGTCAAAACGCAGTTTTGACAGAGGGATTGGCAGGCTGAGCCTGCACGAAGTCCGCACACCGAACAACAGAGATGAGAGAATATAAGAGTCTGCGGGCAGGTTAAACCTGCATATAAATCGCACGCTGAGTTTCAGCAAAATATAAAATATAAGCGCCTGCATATTTACTCTGGTTAAACCGCAGGAAATTTTCTTATATAACTATAACAGTTAAAACCAAAATTCAGCACTCGCCCATGTCTCCCTTGTGTAAAGGGAGATGTCAAAACACAGTTTTGACAGAGGGATTGTAAAAGAAAAAATCAGAATAATACAGCGTTTTTATGCTTTGCAAAATAATGTTTTATTACCTTATAATTTTTTCAGCAACGCTAGTAACAGTAAAATCACTTTATCGAAAAGCAAAAGCCGCACCGATTAAGGCGCGGCTCAAACATTTTATTATGCTTTTTACTGAGCGGATACAAAATCTGCCATTGCGTAAAGACCGGGTTCTTTGTCTGCGATGAAAATTCCCGCGTTGACTGCGCCCACGGCAAAGATTTCCTTCGACATGGCGCTGTGGCAGAGCTTTATAACCTCGTCGTGGCCCGCGAAAATGATTTCGTGCTCTCCGACGATTGTTCCGCCTCTGACCGAGTGGATGCCTATCTCGTTTTTGCTGCGCCTTTCGCGCTTTGCATGGCGGTTGTATTCGTATACGGGCTTTTCGTCAAGAACCTGAGAAACGGAATCGGCCAGCATGAGGGCCGTGCCGCTGGGGGCGTCGATCTTCTTGTTGTGGTGCATTTCCACAATCTCAATATCGAAGCTGCCGCTGAGAACCTTGGCGGCCTTTTTAGCAAGCTCCGAAAGAAGGCTTACGCCGATTGACATGTTGGCGGAGAAGAAAACGGGGATTTCCTTTGAAGCCTCTGCAATTTCCGCTTTCTGCTCTTCGCTGAGTCCCGTAGTGGCTATTACGGCGGGATACTTCCTCTCCTTGCAGTAGGAGAGAAGGGGTGTAAGCAGAGAAGGATGTGAAAAATCTATCACAAGATCCGCCGCTACGTCACAGTCGGAAATGCTGACGAAAACGGGATAATCCGAATAGCGCTCAGTGTTTATATCTATTCCCGCAACGATCTCGCAGTCGTCCCTTTCGGCGACGCTGTTGGTGATGGCCTTTCCCATCTGACCGTTGCATCCGCATAAAATAATCCTTATCATTTTATACTTCCTCTTGAAAAATTATTTGATGAGACCGTAATGCTTGAGCGTCTCTTTAAGGGTATTGCGCGCGCTGTCGCTGAGGGGAGCGAGGGGCATACGGCATTCGCCTACGTCCCAGCCCATCATCACCATGGCTTCCTTTACGGGGATGGGGTTGACGTCGATGAACAGGTCGTTGCAAAGGCGGAGATTTTCGAGCTGAAGCTGTCTGCTCTTATCTGTTTCGCCTCTCTGATAAGACGCTACAATCTCATGGGCAAGCTGTGGAGCAACGTTTGAGAGAACGGAGATAACTCCCTTTGCGCCGAGAGAAAGGAAAGCTGTAATCTGGTCGTCGTTGCCCGAGTAGATGTCAAGGTTGTCTCCGCAAAGAGCGATAGTCTTTGCAAGGGCGGAGATGTCGCCGTTGGCCTCTTTGGCGGCCACGATGTTGGGATGCTTCGAAAGCTCAAAATATGTTTCGGGCTTAATGTTAACGCCTGTACGGCTGGGTACGTTGTAGAGGATCATGGGGAGATTTACTCTGTCGGCGATGTAGTAGTAATGTCTGATAAGACCCTGCTGAGAGGTCTTGTTGTAGTAGGGAGTTACGAGAAGGAGAGCGTCGGCGCCCGCTTTTTCGGCGTGCTGTGAAAGCTTCACGGCGTAGTCCGTATCGTTGCTGCCCGTGCCCGCGATAACGGGTATGCGCTTATTTACCTTTTTGACCGTGTACTCGATTGCCGCGGTGTGCTCCTCGTGGGTGAGGGTGGGGCTTTCGCCCGTTGTTCCGCAGATAATGACGGCGTCTGTGCCGTTTGCTATCTGATATTCAATGAGTTCTCCGAGAAGGTCGTAGTTAATGGAGCCGTCCTTGTTGAAGGGGGTCACTATGGCTACGCCCGCTCCTGTAAAAATAGTCTTTTTCATTTGGCAAAACCTCCGAAATCAGTCCATGTAGCCTTCGGCGCAAAGGAGCTCAGCCATGAGTACGGCACCGCCCGCAGCGCCTCTGAGTGTGTTGTGTGAAAGGCAGACAAATTTGTAGTCGTACTGGGTGTCCTCACGAAGTCTTCCGATTGAGATGGCCATGCCGCCCTCAAGGTTGCGTTGAAGCTTTGTCTGGGGCATGTTGTCCTCCGTGAAGTAGTTGAGGAACTGCTTGGGTGCGCTGGGAAGCTGGAGCTCCTGAGCGCGGCCCTTGAAGTCTTTCCAGGTTTCGAGAATCTCTTCCTTAGAGGGTTTGTTTTTAAATCTTACGAATACTGCGCCCATGTGGCCGTTTGAAACGGGAACGCGAAGGCACTGAGCCGTGAAGCGGGGAGAAGCGGCGTTGACGATCTTGTCGCCTTCGACCTTTCCCCAGATTTTAAGGGGCTCCTGCTCGCTCTTTTCCTCTTCGCCGCCGATGTAGGGGATGACGTTATCCACCATCTCGGGCCATGTGTCGAAAGTTTTGCCCGCTCCCGAAATAGCCTGATATGTGCATACGAGAACATCCTCGACTCCGAACTTTGAAAGGGGGAAGAGGGCGGGAACGTAGCTCTGAAGGGAGCAGTTTGACTTGACTGCGATGAAGCCGCGCTTTGTGCCGAGTCTCTTGCGCTGAGCGGGGATGACCTTAACGTGGTCAGCGTTGAGCTCAGGGACGATCATGGGAACGTCGGGAGTGCCTCTGTGGGCGCTGTTGTTTGAAACGACGGGGCATTCGGCCTTGGCGTATCTTTCCTCGAGAGCCTTGATTTCGTCCTTTTTCATGTCCACCGCGCAGAATACGAAATCGACCATGGAAGCGATTTTCTCAACGTCGGCAGTGGCGTCCTTGACGATCATATCGGCCATTGAAGCGGGGACGGGAGTATCCATTACCCATTTGCTGCCGAGAGCGTCTTTATATTTTTTTCCTGCGGAACGGGGGCTTGCCGCAAGCACGACGACCTCAAACCAGGGATGATTTTCGAGGATAGTTGCAAAGCGCTGGCCGACCATTCCCGTTGCGCCGATGATACCAACCTTATACTTTTTCATAATTCTACCTCCGTGATTTTCAAAATAGGATAAAAGTTTGAGTGTATGAAAAAAACCGGTTGTAAACCGGTCATCAATGCAATATAATAGAGAAAGCGTTTGCACGGAAAAACGTGCATTTTGTAAGATAGCTCCCCATCAAGCATTGATGACAGTTGCACGGCTCTTAACCGTACACCCAGGCCGCGCGGCTTGCCGAACCGAACGCCTTCGGCGTTAAACCCTTTCAGCTGATGTTTGTGCGGCCGGCGACCTGCAACAGCTTACTAATGAGTAACGCACCTCTATCCTTAATTATATGTTGAGGTTATCATACCATTACACGGTTGCTAAGTCAACTTTATTTAAAGGCAAAAAAACACCAATTTTGCAAAAACAGCTTCTTGAACTATTTTACACAATGATTTTCTTTGAATTTTATTCAAAATTACGTTAAAAAGGCGGGAACAAACGATGAAAAAAAGCGATTTTTATTATGATTTGCCCCAGGAGCTTATCGCGCAGCATCCTGCTGAGCCCAGAGACAGCTCAAGGCTTATGGTGCTCTCAAAGAAAAGCGGAAATATAGAGCATAAGATTTTCAGGGATATTACGGAATATTTTAATGAGGGCGACTGCCTTGTGCTCAATAACACAAGGGTACTTCCCGCAAGGCTCTACGGCGTAAAGGAGGGCACGGGAGCCCACGTTGAATTCCTTCTCCTGAACCCTAAAGGCGACGACTGCTGGGAGGTGATAACCGGCCCCGGAAAAAGGGCGAAGCCGGGCTCAAAATTCACTTTCGGCGACGGCATACTCAGAGCCGAGGTTCTCGACGTTCTGGAGGGGGGCAACAGAATAGCGAAGTTTACCTATGAGGGCAATTTCTATAACGTACTCGATGAGATAGGCCAGATGCCTCTGCCTCACTACATAACCGAGGAGCTCAAAAACAAGGAGCGCTATCAGACTGTTTATTCAAAGGAGCTGGGCTCCGCGGCGGCTCCCACGGCGGGACTTCACTTTACCGACGAAATTCTCGATAAGCTCCGTGAGAAGGGGGTAAAGGTGGAGTTTGTAACCCTCCATGTGGGACTTGGAACTTTCAGACCCGTAAAGGAAGAGAATATAGAAAACCATATAATGCACTCTGAGCACTACCGGCTTCCCGCAGAAACGGCAAACGCCATAAACGAGACGAAGAAAAAGGGCGGAAGGGTCATAGCCGTCGGCACCACAAGCTGCCGCACTCTGGAATCCGTTGCGACCTTCAACGGAAAAATCGAAGAGGCCGAGGGCTGGACCGATATATTCATCTATCCGGGATACGAGTTTAAGTGCATAGACGCACTTCTTACAAATTTCCACCTTCCCGAAAGCACGCTTATAATGCTTGTTTCCGCTTTCTGCGGATATGAAAACACCATGAACGCCTATAAAACCGCCGTTGAGGAAAAGTACAGATTTTTCAGCTTCGGCGACGCAATGCTTATAATCTAAGGAGAAGTAAATGTTTAAGGTAATTAAAAAAGAGAACAATGCGAGAAGAGGCGAGTTTCAGACTGTACACGGCACCGTTCAGACCCCTGCTTTTATGAACGTGGCCACCTGCGGAGCAATCAAGGGAGCCGTTTCCGCCTATGATTTGAAGGAGCTTAAATGTCAGGTACAGCTTTGCAATACCTATCACCTGCATGTGCGCCCCGGGGATAAGCTTATACGGGAGTTGGGCGGCCTTCACGATTTTACGGGCTGGCACGGCCCTATCCTCACCGACAGCGGCGGATTTCAGGTGTTTTCCCTTGCGGGACTTCGCAAGATAAAGGAGGAGGGCGTATACTTCGCCTCCCATGTGGACGGCAGGCGCATTTTCATGGGCCCCGAGGAGAGTATGCAGATACAGTCGAATTTAGGCTCCACCATAGCCATGGCCTTCGACGAGTGCGTCGAGAATCCCGCGACATACGAGTATGCGAAAAATTCCTGCGAGAGGACATATCGCTGGCTGTGCCGCTGCAAGGCGGAAATGGAGCGCCTTAACGCTCTGCCCGATACTATCAATAAAAACCAGATGCTTTTCGGAATCAATCAGGGCTGCACCTTTGAGGACCTTCGCATCGAGCACATGAAGAAAATCGCCGAGCTGGACCTTGACGGATACGCCATAGGAGGCCTTGCGGTGGGAGAGCCCAAGGAGGTCATGTACAGCGTGATTTCTGCCGTTGAGCCCTACATGCCTGCCGATAAGATAAGGTATCTCATGGGTGTGGGAACGCCGGGGAACATCATCGAGGCGGTGAGCAGGGGAGTTGACCTTTTCGACTGCGTAATGCCCAGCAGAAACGCCCGCCACGGCCACCTTTTCACATGGAACGGCATCATCAATATAAACAACGCAAAATACGAGCGGGATCTTTCGCCCGTTGACGAAAACTGCGACTGTCCAACCTGCCGCAATCATTCGAGAGCTTATATAAGGCATCTTTTTAAAAGCAAGGAAATGCTGGCAATGCGCCTTTGCGTAATGCATAACCTATACTTCTATAATACGCTTTTAGAAAAAATCCGTGCGGCTCTGGACGAAGGTTCTTTTGAGGAATTCAAAAATAAATACGCGGAGCTTTTGGATACGAGAATATAAATTTTTTGTTGTGCTTTGAATACGGGCAGATACGAATTCGGGGATTTTTCCGTGAAGGCAGGTTAAACCTGCACATAAATCGCACACTGAGTGCCGGCAAATATAAAATATAAACGCCTGCGTATTTACTCTGATTAAACCGCAGACGACTTTCTTAATATAACGGTTAAAACCGAAACACAGCACTTACCCATGTCTCCCTTGTGTAAAGGGAGATGTCAAGGCGTAAGCCTTGACAGAGGGATTGTATTCGTAAAAACTTAATGCTGCGCTGTTTTCTGCGCCGTATCGTTTTCCCCTTAATCGCGCAGAACAGCAGCTCAAAAACTGTTTAAGCATAAAAATAGCTTTATCGACAAGTTGAAACAACGCATCCTCGTTGTTTTTTCGGGGCCCCGAAAAAAAGATGAAAAAAATTAAAAAAAGGTGTTGACATTTATCCCCAAATGCTGTATAGTATACAACGTCGCCGCTACACACAAGCGAAATCGAGAGCAGGAGCGAAGGAAAGCGGATGACGGAAAATGGCGGTTATGTGGGAGCATAGCTCAGCTGGGAGAGCATCTGCCTTACAAGCAGAGGGTCACAGGTTCGAGCCCTGTTGTTCCCACCACACGGCCCGGTAGTTCAGCTGGTTAGAACGCTAGCCTGTCACGCTAGAGGTCGACGGTTCGAGCCCGTTCCGGGTCGCCATTTTTGCCTCTGTAGCTCAGTCGGTAGAGCAGAGGACTGAAAATCCTCGTGTCATTGGTTCGATTCCGATCGGAGGCACCACGCCTGATTTTCAGGCGTATTTGCGGATGTAGCTCATCTGGTAGAGCGCCACCTTGCCAAGGTGGAGGTAGCGAGTTCGAGCCTCGTCATCCGCTCCAAAGAAGGACGCTGCATTTGAATATGTGAGCGTCCTTTATATTCGGCGCCATAGCCAAGTGGTAAGGCAGAGGTCTGCAAAACCTTTACGCCCCAGTTCAAATCTGGGTGGCGCCTCCAAAACTGAAGCGTTGGAACCCTTTATTTTCAAGGGTTTCAGCGCTTTTTTTATATTTTTAACGAGTTGTAATTTTTGCCATATTCACTGTATGATGTCATATAGTGTCATATAATATCATCTAGTTATCTTTCTAATCCCCCCATAATCCCCCCATAAATATCGGATATTACATACCGCTGTTATCTTTAAACAGACCCCCTTTACGGTATAGTGGTAGGGTGTTGACACTATGTAATTAGAAAGGAGATTTGCAATGAATAAGAACACAACGGGAAGAAAATCAGATGGTGAAGGCACAATTTATTTCGATACAAAAGAAGGTAGGTGGCATTCTGAAATTCAGTGGAGTGACAAAAGGGGAGAAAAGCACAGAAAAAATTTTTCCGGCAAAAAGAAAACAATCGTTAAAAACAAGTTGGAAGAATTTAAAAAGCAACTATTAATTACAGAGGGCGATATTAAAAAGAACGATATCTCCTTTGAAGATTTTTCCAATCATTAGATGAACTCAGTTTTGAAAAATAAACTAAAACCGTCTAGTTACAACAGGAAACAAGTTACTTTAGAAAACCAGGTACACCCATTCCTTGGCACAATACCCATAAACAAAATAACGCATTCGGATATTCAAGACATGATTAATGAGTTGGTAGAACGGGGATTGTCGTATTCTACAATCAAAAAAGCATATGAAGCAGTGAATGCTTGCTGTAGAGAATATAGAATAAGAACTGGTGAGTATTTTAATCCATGTGAAGGGATTGCTAAAACAGCAAAAAGCTCCAAAGCAGGAAATCAGAGAAGCCAATGAATTCAATGAGCAGGTGGAAATTTCATACGCTGTTATGGAAGAACTTGAGCGTTTCACCAAGCCTCAGTCTCTTGCAAGGCTTGAATGGGCCAAAGAAGTTACTACGGCAGGCATAAACGGTATCTCAAATATGTCAAAGCATCAGCTTGAAAAAGCAAAAAATCTTCCGAAAAATACAAAGGAAGAAAAGGTAATACGCAAAGAAGCTATTGCTGATGCGAAGCTTGCAAATCGATGCAAAAAAGCAGCCCAAAAATATTATACAGATGGAATTAGACCCTTTGATGAGGATAAGCTGAATGCACTCTATGAAAAAGAAAAAGAATTAACAGAAAGAAAATCTGCATTGCTTAAAGCAAAAGGCGAAAAGGACGAGATTGCAGAACTTTCAAGCAAGCTAAAATCGTTTTCAAAAGAAATAAAACTTATGCAGCAGGAATATCAACACTTTTCTGAAAGCACAAAGGTATATTTTGAGGCAAAGAAATACATTGAGCAGGCAGAGAATTATGCCCGTTTCGGTGAAATTGATACAATGTATAATGCCGTTGCAGTCAATGAATAAGTCGCTGCAGCCAATCGATATTGAGAGTAGTTCTTATCCTGATTTGAATGGTGGTAACTAAGTTATAGAATAATATTTTGAATAATTTATGTCAGAGACTTTTGAGAGACTCAAACCTCAAAATATGGCTTAAAATGGAGGATTTTCAGAATAATTTTTACACTCTGACTCTATACACGTTGGTTCAAGTCCAACCATCCCATCCATAGCAAGCTTGGCTCTATCCGTGCTTAATTGGGGTATATGTTTGCGGACATATACTTGATAGAGTCGAGCTTGTTTTTCTTTTGTTGAAATTTTAAACGCAAGCAGGTGAGTGTAAATGTCTGAAAATATATTTCAAATTGGGGACGAAGTTGTATTTGTGGATTCTCATGAGCACAAATTCGGCCCACAATATTATCCTAAAGTAGGTACAGTAGGAACAATAGTAGAGGTACTGCCGACATCTTCTGTTTTAGACCTTAGGATTCAATGGCCAAAGGGAAGCACTTCAGGCAATGATAAGTGGGCGGTGTTATATGACTGGGTTGAACCCTTTCCTGACCAAGGTGAAATTGAAAAGAGCGATTTACCCATAAGCTTTTTGCTTGATGCGGAGGTGTAAATGTATGACGTTTAAAGAAATTGCAGAACGAATAGACAGCAGAGAAGATATCGTAGTTCGTTGCGATACAGAAGAAAAGGCTCAAATTTTGTTATCGATGTGCAGAACGAAAGGGTTTAGATGGCGAGGCGGAAGCTGTATAGCATATACGTTTATTAGAGCAGATGATGCACGATGGCAGCACAATAAACAGAATACTGTTTATTATATAAGAACCTCTCAAAATAAAACCATAACATATGGTCATACTGCTCTTGTCGGGGGTATGTGGCATTACGCAGAAAACGATGATGAAGAGATTTGTTTGGGTGGATATGACATATCTTTTTTATTAGATTAATATTTTAGGAGAATTTTATGAATACTGAACGGGGAATATTTGCTCTTATTAAAGTGAACGAAGATGTAGAGATTCGCTCTATGGAAACTAACGGACTTCCAGATTGTGAATGTGGAGAACATTTTGAACGGGAATTCGGATGGTTGGAAGATAGTGGTTTCTCCCTTGAAGACTGGGTTATAAAAGATGGAGACGAGAATGAAGAATGGCAAAGATATTTAAATTATTTAGCAGATTGGATTTTTAGCCATATTGGAGAAGAAAATAAAGGGATGTCTCCGGCTTGTTATGACGAGTGGAAAGATAATGAAGATGGCGAACATGATTGATTATAGAAAGAGGTTTTTAAAATGTGCTTAGAAGATATTATAAATTAAAACATCTGTGTACTTTGTACAACAGAATCTGCTTGCGTTAAGTTCTTAGAGTATTGTGAAAGTAATGGGATTACATATTTGGGAGGAAGGCCTTGTGTTGAAGAAGGCTTACGTTGTAGTAGAAGTTTGGCTCAGCGAGATGTAGCATTTTTTGTAACAAACAACGGTGTAAAAGTAATTAACGGAAGAGGATATTTTACACAAATGAATTATGATGTTATATATTTTAAAGACTTTTTTAAAGGCAAAAAAGTTGTTTCTTCTTTAAAGCCAAGTGATATGTCAATAGAAGAGTTGCTTGGAATAGCTTGATGGAGGGATATTATTTGATAAATAAAATTATCGAGCTAAAAAATGCAAGTGGCAGAAAAAACAAAATTTCTATTCTGCAAAAATACGCAAGTGATAAAGAGTTTTGCAGGCTGTTGTATTATACATTAAATCCACTTCTTGCGTATAACGTTTCTGAAAGTACCTTAAGGACGAAAGATGATATTGAAGACTCAAGGTTGGTTTTCTTTACAAATATAGTATCACCCGGCGATAGAATCGCACAAATGATTATATTGCCTTTCTTAGAGGTTAACTTTATACAGGTTAATGAACTGGATTCAACAGATAGAGGGTGCGGAGAATTTGGCAGTACAGGTATTAGCAAAAAACAATAAGATAATACATAAGGAAATTGTTCCTGATACAATATTATATACCCACAAAGACATTGAAGTTATTTTTAAATGCGGAAGAAAAAAAGCGTACGACATAATGCATATGTCCGGATTTCCATCTTTTAAGTTAAACACTTCTTTGTATGTTGAAAAGGGAGAGTTAGAAAAGTGGTTGTCCAGAAATAGAAGCAAACAATTATTTACTTATAAGTAAACGAAGTGAAGAGTTAGCAATTTCATATTGCTAACTCTTTTTTTTAACATAATCTGCGAATCAACTAATGCAAAATGCTAAAAATGTTTTTGTTGAAAATAAATGACAGATGTGCTATACTTAATACATAAAAATGTGAAGATGACTATTATGTTATTTGTTTGTTTTTAGGACTCACTACTGAGCTCATAATGCAGGTTCCTCTTTAAACTAATCTTATACTCCCCCCAAAAAATAAGAAGTGTAATGTTAAAGCCTTATAAATAAAGGGCTTCAAAGTGGTAAGGCAGAGGTCTGCAAAACCTTTACGCCCCAGTTCAAATCTGGGTGGCGCCTCCAAAATGAAGAGCTGAAATCCTTGATTTTCAAGGTTTTCGGTTCTTTTTTATGTCTTAAAGGCGTTAAAATTTATGATGAAATTAGCGGTTTCGTCTGTCAAAAAAAACTCAAATTCAGCACTCACCCTTGCCTCCCTTGGCGGACACATTCGATTTCATGTTCGTACCGTGTCATAGTTTACGGAAAAATGAGTATCCGAAAACTCAAATTCAGCACTCTCCCTTGCCTCCCTTGTGTAAAGGGAGGTGGCAAGGCGTAAGCCTTGACGGAGGGATTGGCGGACATGTCCGCTTTCAATACGCACACCAATCGGCAGCAGAAAACAACTATAGGTGTCCGCGAGAAAGCTTCATTTTGACGGAAAAATCGGCAGCGTGATGCTGCACCCGATCTGCGAATTGCTCTGATGCAACATTGCTTTGTCTGCATCAGGGCCTTTTCTTTTGTCCGTGACGGCTAGGAAACTGTCCATTCCTTTCACAATTCCCCAAAACCTTCCTATCAAAATAAAAAATATTCATAACCGGGACAGGGGGCTAATATATCTTTTATAGATACCAACAAAGAGAAGGAGAGGTAGCCTTATGGATTTTAATATGGAAAAGCAGGAGATAAACCGCATCGAGCTTGTCTATGAGGGCAGCGCGGAGCAGCCCGTGGACTGCGATGTGACTTTGCCCGATTACTGCCCCGACATTATGCGTATACTCAGGTGTACCATAACTTCCGGCATCGCCTCGGCGGGAGCCTCAGGGGACAGGGTGACTGCTGAGGGTACGGCGGTCGTGAGGATCATCTATGTCAGTGACAGCGGAAAAATAAGCTGCTACGAGCAGACTCTGCCATTTTCCAAATCGGTGAACGTAAGCGGACTCGGAGAGGACGTGTGCGTTCGCGCGGCGGCCTCAGTCCAGTACTGCAACTGCCGAGCCGTCAATCAGCGCAGGGCCGATATCCACGGCTGTATCGCGGTCTCCTTTGCCGTAACTGCCGTAAAGAAACAGGAGCTGCTCTGCGGAGCCGACGGGGCGGGGGTACAGCTTAAAAAGAAAAGCGTAAAGGCCAGCGACATGATATGCCGCCTTGAAAAGATGTTTGTTTTAAACGAGGTCAAGGAGCTTGACGATGAGTCCCCGGCGGTACTGCGCATTCTTCACACAAGGGCCTGTGCCTCGGTAAGCGAAGTGAAGGCCATAACGAATAAGATCCTCCTTAAAGGCGAGGTGTGGGCCAAAATAGCCTACTGCACCGACGACGGCAGGGTATGCTGCGTTGAGCACACCATGCCCGTAAGCCAGATAATCGAGGCTCAGGGCATTGACGAGAATACGGATAACTGCGTGCATCTTGATGTCTGCTCCTTCGAGGCGGTGCCGAAGGCCGATTCGGCGGGGGAAATGAAGCTTATGGATATTACGGCCAGAGTTTCGGCTTTCGTCACGGCCTGCCGCGAAAAGGAGCTCGAAACCGTATGCGACGCTTATTCAACTCAATATGAGGCGGAATGTGAAAAGCAGATGATGAGCTTTGAGACCCTTTCGGGCTCCTTCAGCGACATCTGCCTTTGCCGCGGAAGCATTGAGGCCCCCGAGGCCGTGGCCGAAATAACCGACGTCTGGTGTACGGGGGTCACGGAAAAGGCCTTTATAGTGTCGGGGAAGGTGAAGGTAAACGGAAGCCTCGGGGTGTGCGTGCTCTATCAGAACGCCGATTCGCAGCCTTGCCTTGCGGAAAGGGCCATAGATTACGAATACGAGCGCGACGTGGCCGTACAGGGGCCTAACGCCAGATGTGAACCCTGGGTGTATCCCGGCGAATGTATGGCCTCAGCGGGGGCCTCAGGCAAAATTGAGATAAAGGCGGAAATAAACATCAGCGCAGAGGTGTATGAGGTCAGCGAGGACAGGATAATCAGCGGCATCAGCGTTGATGAGAGCAGGGCCAGGCACAGCGCTGCGGCGGCACTTACCATTTATTATTCGGAGGAGGGTGAATCGGTCTGGAATATAGCCAGAAGGTACAACACGACCGTTGAGGCGGTGATGAACGAAAACGGCCTTGAAAGTGAAACGGTGGGCAGTAGAAGGATGCTGCTTATTCCGAGCGTATAAAAATTTTATCCGTTTTATTAGGAGGAGACGAAATGGAAGAACGCAGCATTTATAAGGATATTGCCGAAAGGACCCAGGGCGATATTTACATCGGGGTCGTGGGACCCGTCCGCACGGGAAAATCCACTTTCATAAAGCGGTTTATGGATACCCTTGTCCTGCCCAATATCGAGGGGGATTACCGGCGGGAGAGGGCTACCGACGAGCTGCCCCAGTCTGCGGCGGGGCGCACGATAATGACGACGGAGCCGAAATTCATTCCCGAGGACGCCGTTGAAATCTCCCTGCCGGGGGAGGCAAAGCTCAAGGTGAGGATGATAGACTGCGTCGGCTACATAGTCCCCAGCTCTCTCGGATATGTTGAGGGCGAGCAGCCTAGGATGGTCCAGACCCCAT
Organism: uncultured Oscillospiraceae bacterium; assembly: GCA_949283785.1. GTDB lineage: Bacteria > Bacillota > Clostridia > Oscillospirales > Acutalibacteraceae > UMGS263. Next base: position 6,748 of record CASDTR010000056.1, on the reverse strand, counting down.
GGTACGACCAGCAGATACCCTTTAACATGGCGGCGGAGATAGGTACGCGAAAGGTCATCTCCGAGCACTCCACCATCGGCCTTGTCATCACCACCGACGGCAGCATCAGCGACATCCCCCGCGACGAGTACGAGGAGGCGGAGGAGAGGGTTATAAAGGAGCTCAAGGAGATAAATAAGCCCTTTATCGTCCTTTTAAACTGCATGTACCCCAACACCAATAACGCCCACGCACTGGCGGCGAAGCTTATGGATAAATACGCGGTCCCCGTGGTGCCCGTAAACTGTCTTGAGCTCGACGAGGAGGAGATACGTCAGATACTCTCCCAGGTGCTCTTTGAGTTCCCCGTGAAGGAGATTTCCATCGACCTGCCTCGCTGGATAACCGCCCTGAAGCCCGACCACTGGCTCAGGAGCGCCGTGTGCAAGGCCGTTGAGGAGGCGGCGGGGGACATAACCCACATCAGGGAGGTAAACCTCCTTGCCGGGGACCTGTGCTCCTGCGAGTACATTGAAAACGCCTCTGTGAGCAATATGGATTTGGCGAGCGGCAGCGCGAGAATAAACGCGGTAATGAATCAGGAGCTCTTTTTCAAGGTGCTTGCGGAGACGACGGGCTTTGAAATCGAGAACGAGCAGCATCTTATGAGCTGTATGTGCGAGCTTGCGCAGATGAAGAAGGCCTATGACAGGATAAAGGGCGCTCTTGACGAGGTTGAGGCTACGGGTTACGGAATAGTCATGCCGACTCTGGAGGAGCTTTCACTGGAGGAGCCTGAGATCATGCGTCAGGGCGGCAGATACGGCGTAAGGCTCTGCGCTTCGGCTCCGTCGATACACATGATGAAGGCGGATATAACAACGGAGGTGGCGCCCATAGTGGGCTCAGAAAGCCAGTCGGAGGAGCTTGTAAAGTATCTGCTTCAGGAGTTTGAGGAAAATCCTGCCAAGATATGGGAATCGAATATTTTCGGAAAGTCCCTTCACGAGCTTGTAAACGAGGGGCTTCACAACAAGCTCTACCGAATGCCCGTGGATGCACGGATGAAGATACAGGAAACCCTCGAAAAGGTCATAAACGAGGGCTGCAGCGGCCTTATATGCATAATTTTGTAGGTGTGAGGCATAGGAAGAGAGTTATCCACGGAAAGGGTCGCAAGACAAACGCATAAAAGAAAAATCCCCGTCCCACAAGGGCGGGGATTTCCCGCTGAACACACCAAAACATACCGCGCCGCAGGCGGAGCTTGCCGCGGTTTGGATGCAGCGTCACGCTGCCGGTCTCAGCTTGCCTGCCGCCGGGGTAAAACGCCGCAAAAATAATTTTCAGGAAAAAAGTCAAAAATTTTGAAAAAACTGTTGACAATACGGATTTCTTTTGCTATAATTCAATACGTTGTCACGCGAGAGTGGCGGAATCGGCAGACGCGCACGTTTGAGGGGCGTGTGGTAATCCCGTACGGGTTCAAGTCCCGTCTCTCGCACCAGGTTCGGCGGGTTATTAACCCGCCGTAACTTTTATTGCGGATCAGGCTGCGGCCCCGCCTCGGAGGCTCTCACCGTGTAAAATATAGAGAGCGCATATTTAAGCGGATATGGCGGAACTGGCAGACGCGCTAGATTCAGGTTCTAGTGAAGATTCCTTCATGCAGGTTCGATTCCTGTTATCCGCACCAGAAGGAGTCTGAATGTTTTTGCATTCGGGCTCTTTTTTCTTTTCCTAAGTCCTCAAAGGCTTTCGGCTATATTTTTCATAACCTGTTTTCAGTGAAAAAGCCCGTGACTGCGTTGTTTTTCGCAGTTACTGGCTTTTCTTTGTTTTCCATGAAATTTTTTAAATCTCCCTTTTTCTCCTGCTTCCTTTTCGGTTTAAACGTGAAAGCCTTATGAAGAGCGGTTTTCGCTTTCCAAGGCATTTTTGTTTTTCTTGAGAATCAGCTTCGAGCATTTTTCTAACACTTTTTCTAAACCTTTTTCTGATAAAATGCTCATTGTGTACAGCAGCATCCGCCTCCTGAGTTTTCTTAATTTATATTTATGGTCATTTGCCCTCTCCGACTTTCACAAAGCGTCCGAAAAAGGGGATTTATAATATAAATAGTCTCCGCGTATTGACAATTGGGCTGAATGCTGCTAGTATTATAAGTAGCCAATATGGCTAACAAGAAAAAGGAAAATAAGGGCAATTTCATATGACTTCATGTTTTCAGCGGTGGATTCGGAGAGGCACAGGCCGAAACTGAAGTCATGTTGCATCCTTCGGTCATCGGTCGGACAGCGCACCGCTTTTGGTGCTCCTTTTCGCGCCCATTTTTTTAGAGATCTATTAGCCAAAACGGCTAATAGATTATGAAAAGTTCAGCGGCGGCACAAGGACAGCGGAGAGGTGCTTTCGGCGCGCTGCAAGGGGAGCGTTTGCGCCGCTGTTGCGCGTCAGTCAAAAACGCAAAAGGTCGGTCAGGAAATGTCAGGCGGGATGTCAGGGTGGAAAACCCCGAAATTCCGCGCAGATGCGCTGTTTTTTGATGTTGAAAATTTCTGATGTGTCAGGCAGAATGTCACGCTGATGTCAGTCAAATGACAGCCTGAGAGTCAGTTAAATGTCACCCATAAAAGAAATAAAGAATGATAAAGAAATAAAGAATGGTTGTTGCAGTATAATCTTGAGGGCTTACGGCTGCGGCGGCTGAAAGAGAAAAATTTTGACCGATCATATGCAGCGGGACACAGAGGACAGGACATTTCCGAAGGACGGAAAGAGGTACGGTCAGTTTGATAGATTTGAAAAACAGATATGACCGCCAAAGGTCAAGTTTAAAATATACGCTGAAGGAGAATTTCAATGCTTAAAATCATGATAAATCCCGAGCACGGGGGCAGCGACGGGGGAGCCGCCTACAGCGGCTTTGTTGAAAAGACCCTCAATCTCAAGGCGGCAAAATATTGCTGTGATTATCTTGAAGATTACGAGTGCAGCGCCTTTCTTTCCAGAGAGACGGATAAGGATATGGGCATCACGGAACGTTTGAACCTTCTCAAAAAGGAGGGGGCAAAGGCTGTTGTAACCGTCGCCCACAATGCGGGAGGCGGAGACGGCTGCGAGATATTTTACCGGCAGGGGGATGCAAAGTCAAAGGCCTTTGCCGTCGTTCTCGAAGAGTATTACAAGGCCCTCGGCCAGAACAGCCGAGGCGTAAAGCAGAGCAGCGAAAGCGCCTATAATTTCGCCATGGTCAGGGAGCCGTCAAAGCAGGGTATCACTGCAATCCTTTCGGAGTTTGCATTCCTCGATAACGCCGCCGACCGTCAAATGGTTGACAGCGACGAGGACTTAAGGCGAGAGGGAGAGGCCGTAGCAAAAGCCGTAATCGAGTATTTCGGCTTAAAGAAAAAGGAGGCTGCCAAGCCAGAGACGCCCGAAGCTTCCGACGGCACTTCCTCGGTTCCCGCAGGGGACTCCCTCTACCGTGTCGGGACAGGGTGGAGTGATAACAAATGCCTGGGTCAAAAAGGCGCCTTCGCGGTATACGAGAACGCCGTGAATTTCTGCAAGGGGCTGGGCGAAGGCTACAGGGTCTTTGACGGCAGCGGCAGGGAGGTTTACCCCGCAGATAATACCGATTCAGATTCGGGCGGTTCATCCTCCGCATCTCCCACCCCCACACCCTCAGCTACATACGCAGGCATGGCGGTAAAGCTCAGCGGTGCGAAGCTCTACGGCTCCGCCACGGCCTCAGCCCCTGCAAACACCGTGACAGGCACCTACTACCTCTACGACGGCGAAAACATCGGCGGCAGGTATCGCATCACAACCTCAAAGGGACGCTGCGGGAAAGAGCCCGTAGGCGAAAATGTAACGGGTTATGTGGACGCTTCAGTAATAGGAGCGGCAATCGGCTCAGGGGAAAGCTCTTCATCATCTTCCGACTCCCCTTCTACTGCCACACCCGCACCTTCAACCTCATACATGGGCATGGCGGTAAAGCTCAGCGGTGCGAAGCTCTACGGCTCCGCCACGGCCTCAGCCCCTGCAAACACCGTGACGGGCACCTACTACCTCTACGACGGCGAAAACATCGGCGGCAGATATCGCATCACAACCTCAAAGGAACGCTGCGGGAAAGAGCCAGTAGGCGAAAATGTAACGGGTTATGTGGACGCTTCTGCAGTGGGAGCCTATGTGGGCTCAGAGGTGAGGGGTAAATGACCCAATGGGAAGTAGTAGGGGTCATAATCGCCCTTATAGGGCTTATAAGTGCAGTGGTGACACCTGTGCTCAAGCTCAATTCATCCGTTGTAAAGCTGGATACCACCATGAAGCTTTTTACGGAGCAGACGGACAAATTCCGCGAGGACAACCGAGAAGCTCATCACGATATTTATTCCCGCCTTGACAGAAAGGGAAAGATATTGGAGCGCCACGAGACCATGCTTGTAAGCCACGAAAAAAGGATAAGCGAACTGGAGAAGAGGGGATAAGCAAAAAGCAGATGCATGTTTTCATGCATCTGCTCTCGGTATAAAGTTCTGTTTAAATGTCAGGTTAATTTTTCTTTACTTTGCCGTTTCTTTTTTTGATGATGAAGAAGGCGGCTGTGCCTGCGCCCGCAAGAACAACGGCGGCCGCTGCGCATATGATGATAATTTTAACGGTGTTGTTTTCCCCGGCGCTTGACGCAGTGCCCTTTGAAGAGGTTCCCGTCGTGCCGGCGGAGGAGGAACTGCTGCTGCCCGATGAGGAGAAGCCGGGAAGGGAGGATTCGCTTCCGATCTCATAGGGGGTAAAGGTCAATCCGTCGGAATTCTCAAAGATATATTCTCCCGAATAATCTCCGCTCGAGGAACTGCCTGAGGAGCTGCTGCCTGAGGAGGAGCCTCCGCTGAAGGAGGGCGGAGAAGGCAGGAGATCCGGTGCTTCCGGGAACGGTTTAGTTCCGTTATGGAGATAGATGGTGTAAGTGGCGTTGCCGCTCAGGCTTCCGTCATTATAAGACACCTTGATCGTGGCTTTAGTGACATCTCCCGTAATGGGGCATTGGTAACTGTCGAGATTATTGACCGTTGTTCCGTTGATGGTAATCTTAACATACTGTACTTTATCTGTACCGAGTTCCATGGCGTAAGCGAATGGAGTTATCCAAACGAATTCGCAGTCATACTGGAGGTATACGTCGTATTCGTAGATGTCGGAATAGAATTCGTTGTCAAGGTCGAAGAATCCGAGACGGCAGGCGTGCTTGAAGAGATCCTCAAGGGAGTTGTCGCTTGCGGTGCTTTCACCCTTTGACTCGATCATAAGGCTGAGGATAAGCATGGGCATAAGGTCTTCGGAAGGACCGTAGGCGGCGATATAGGCGTCCTCGGGAGAAGGAGATACTCCGTAAGATGATTTTATAAGGGATGCCGCATAAGCGCCGTTGAGATACTCAATTTCCTTCTGAGTGTAGCTTGAAACATCATGATTTTCGATTTTATAGCCCTGTTTTTCGGCCATCATGATTTTATAGAGCATTAAGATTTCTTCCGGGTCTGCATCGTCGGACACGGGATAACCGGCTGCGATAAGGCTCTTTTTGAGGCTGTAAACAGCGAAATCTTCCAGTGACTTAATATCTTCGCTCACATTCTGTTCGCCGAGAAGAAAAGCTACAATAAGCACGACGGTTCGGTTAATTGTAGTGCCTTCGGGTACGGTAAAGTGATTACCCGTTATTATGTAAAGCATATCATATTTCAAACAGGCATAGGCGATAGCGACATATGTTTTGTTTACAGAGGAACCGTCACCGGGAAAGACGATTTTACATTCTGTCTCGAGATAATTCTTCATTGTGTCATAGTCTTCGAAAACACCGCTTGCTTCCATAATCTTATAAGCTTCTTCAAGTATAAGCGTATACGCGTTTACCAAATCATCTATAGACAGCTTGCAGAGCTTTTTCAGCTCTGAAACTTCTTTCCTGAAGCCGCCCAAAGTACGGCTGTAAACGCCATTAGCTCTGGGAACCATTTCGTTTTTTACAAAGTCATACGCCGATTCACGCACATATATATCGGAAAGCCATGCGGGATTTTCCTCGGACTCATTGTTTGCGGTGCCTGCAAAGACAGGGAAGCTGCCAACGCATATACACACAATCAGTAAAACGGAAATCAAAACGCCGATTTTTCTTTTTAAGCTCATTTCTGTGTCTCCCTTTCGAGAATATTTATCTGTTTCAAGCGGAAGCGCAGCGGTAAAGCCTGCGGCTCACGGCTTTTGGGAAAGCGCGGCGACGTCCTTTCGTGAGGGACTTTTCGGACTTTTTTGCTTCTTCCGTACTTACATAAACAGAGATTACCACACAAATCATAAACTAAAAAAAGTCAAATGTCAACTGCCGCGAGGGTACAAATAAGAAATATATATAACTGAAAACAATATCAAAAAGGAGAAAAAACTGTCAAAAAATAAAAGCCGGAAATACCTTTTAAAGGTATTTCCGGCCTGTGTCAACAAAATCTGTAAAGACCGTAAAATTAACGTTTAATCTTATTCAGCCTTGCGTGACTTTTTGCTGATCATGATAGCTCCGCCGGCAACAACAGCTGCTGCAACAGCAAGAGCAACTGCGAGAGAATCACCTGTAGGAACATCGGGTGTTACTTCGGGTGCCTCTGTAGCAGGCTCGTCTGTAGCGGGCTCAGTTGTGGGCTCGTCTGTAGCGGGCTCAGTTGTGGGCTCGTCAGTTACGGGCTCAGTTGTGGGC
>CASDTR010000055.1 GCA_949283785.1 uncultured Oscillospiraceae bacterium | reverse complement strand
TGGAGGCTGTCGAAAAACCGAAATTCAGCACACACCCTTGTCTCCCTTGTGTAAAGGGAGCTGTCACGGCGTAAGACGTGACAGAGGGATTGTACTCAAAAAACTTGATGCTGCGCTGTTTTCTGCGCCGCTGTTGTTTTGAAAATGTTCTCTTTTAACTTATCGGTCAAATATTTTTCCGAATTTGCTTTTAATCCAGCTCAAACTGTCCCGTATAGAGCTGATAATATTTTCCCTTTTGAGCAAGAAGCTCGTCGTGATTGCCTCTCTCTATTATCACTCCGTGCTCCAGAACCATAATGGCGTCGGAGTTGCGGACTGTCGAAAGCCTATGGGCAATTACGAATACGGTCCGGCCGTGCATAAGCTTATCCATACCCTTTTCGATAAGCTCCTCTGTACGGGTATCAATGGAGCTGGTAGCCTCGTCAAGAATAAGCACAGGCGGGTCCGCCACGGCAGCTCTGGCAATGGCAAGGAGCTGACGCTGTCCCTGGCTGAGGTTTGCTCCGTCTGAGGTAAGCATCGTATCATAGCCGTGGGGCAGACGTTTGATGAAGGAATCGGCGTTAGCAAGTTTTGCCGCGTTTTCTATATCCTCTTCGCTGGCGTCAAAGTTACCGTAAGCGATATTCTCTCTTACCGTTCCCGTAAACAGGTGTGTATCCTGGAGAACCATTGCAAGAGACCTTCTCAAATCGCTCTTCTTGATTTTCTTTACGTTGATGCCGTCATAGGTGATCTTGCCCTCTTCAACATCGTAAAAACGGTTGATAAGGTTTGTGATAGTGGTTTTTCCCGCTCCCGTGGAGCCGACAAAAGCGATCTTCTCACCGGGTCTCGCGTAAAGTGAAATATTGTTGAGAACGGTCTTTTTGCCGTCGTAGCTGAACACAACGTTGTGGAAACGCACGTCGCCTTTAAGAAGCGTGTAGGTGAGAGTTCCGTCGGAATGAGGATGTTTCCACGCCCATGTGCCCGTACGCTTTTCGCTCTCTGTGATGTTTCCGTTTTCATCCACGCTGCAATTGACAAGAGTTACATAGCCGTCGTCAACCTCGGGCTTTTCGTCGAGAACCTCAAAAATGCGCTCGGCGCCTGCAATTGCCGAGATAAGAGTGTTGAACTGCTGCGAGATCTGAGTTATGGGCTGTGAAAAGCTTCTTGTGTACTGAAGGAACGCCGCCACGGAGCCGACTTTGAGGAGCCCGCCGATTACAAGGAAGGCGCCCGCCGTTGTGGTCACGGCATAGTTGACATAGGAAAGGTTGCCCATTATAGGCATTATGACGCTGGCATATGTGTTTGCCTTTGTGGCCGCATGACGCAGGTCCTCGTTGAGTACGGCAAATTCCTCTTCCGCCTTTTCCTCATGGCAGAATACCTTTACGACCTTCTGTCCTTCAATAAGTTCTTCAATATATCCGTTTGCAGCTCCCAGTGCGTTCTGCTGCTTCTTAAAGTATTTGGCACTCTTTCCGCCAATTTTTTTGACGCAGAAAAGCATTACAATAAGCATAAGCACAATGAAAACAGTTAGTATGGGGCTTATTACAAGCATCATTATGAAGGTGCTCACAACACTTACGGTCGAAGAGAAAAGCTGTACCACGCCGTTTGAAAGAGCTTCTCTGAGAGTATCGGCGTCGTTTGTGTAACGGCTCATAAGCTCGCCGTGGGTATGGGTATCAAAATATTTAAGGGAAAGATCCTCCATATGGTTAAACAGGTCCCCTCTTATCTCATTGAGGGTTTTCTGTGACACATAGAGCATTATCCGTCTGTATGCAAAGGCGGAAAAAGCTGCCGCCACATAGACGCATCCCATAACCGAAAGCATTTTTATAAGGGGAAGAAAATCCGCTCCCGAGGGATTGGTGCCTATAAGAGGAGTGATATAGTCGTCGATTATAGGCTCAAGCATATATGTTCCCGCAACGTTGCCCAAAGTGCTTAACAGCACAAAGAGCATGACGAGCAGAAGCAAAAATTTATGCTTTTCAAGATATTTGGCAAGGCGCTTTATCGTACTCTTTAAATTCTTGGGCTTCTGAAATCCGCCCGGCCTGCCTTTCATGGGTCCCGGTCCTGGCATTATTCTTCAACTCCTTTCTGCTGCGAATAGTAAATCTGGCTGTATATTTCATTTGTTTTCACCAGCTCCTCGTGAGTGCCGAAGCCGTTTATCTTTCCGTCCTCAAGAACGATTATGCGGTCGGCGTCCATTATGGAGGTGACTCGCTGAGCGATTATAATAGCGGTGATATGTCCGAAATTCTCACGGAAAGCCTGACGTATCTTAGCGTCGGTGGCCGTATCAACGGCGCTTGTGCTGTCGTCGAGAATAATTATCTTGGGCTTTTTAAGAAGGGCTCTGGCTATACAAAGTCTCTGCTTCTGTCCGCCGGAAACGTTTACACCGCCCTGTCCCAGGTCTGTATCGTAGCCGTCGGGGAAGGAAACGATAAAGTCATGGGCCTGAGCCGCCTTGCACGCCGCCTCTATCTCCTCGTCAGTGGCGTTTTCATCGCCCCAGCGAAGGTTATCTCTGATTGTGCCCGAAAAAAGTACGTTCTTCTGAAGCACCATGGCAACGCTGTTTCTCAAAGCGTCGAGAGAATAGTCCTTTACGTCCTCTCCGCCCACAAGTATCTGTCCTGCGGTGACATCATAAAGCCTTGGAATAAGCTGTACAAGAGTCGATTTTGAAGAACCTGTTCCGCCGATTATTCCTATGGTCTCGCCTGATTTTATGCTTAAATTTATATTTTCGAGAACGTCGCGCTCCGAATCGGAATTGTATCTGAAGCTTACATCCTTAAACTCAACGGAGCCGTCCTTTACCTCGCTTATCATTTTCTCTCCGTCTTTAAGGCTGCTTTCCTCTTCCAGCACTTCGATGATACGGGCAGCGGAAGCCTTTGACATTACGAGCATTACGAAAACCATTGAAACCATGAGCAGGGACATAAGTATTTGGGTTATGTAAGTAAGGAAGCTTGTGAGGGCTCCGACCTCCATCTCTCCGAACACAATCTGTCTGCCTCCGAGCCACAGCACGGAAATTATGCAGGAGAACATAACTATCATCATAAGGGGATCGCCGAAAATCATGACCTTTTCAGCTCTTATTGAGAAATTCATAAGCTCATCGTTTACCTTGGCGAACTTGCTCTTTTCAAACTTCTCACGAACATAAGCCTTGACAGCCCTTATGGCTATAAGGTTTTCCTGTACGACGGCGTTGAGCTTATCGTATTTTTTAAACATCTGAATAAAGCGGGGATAAGCCATTGACATAAAGATAGCGATTCCTATGGCAAGGACGGGCACCGCGAAAGCCAAAACCATAATAAGGCTCTGATTTACCGAATAAGCCATAGTAAGAGCGCTTACGAACATCACGGGAGCTCTTACACAGACGCGAAGAATCATGACCACGGCCATCTGTATTCTCGTAACGTCGGTAGTCATTCTCGTTACAAGGGAAGCCGTGCTGAACTTATCAACGTTGGCAAAGGAAAAGCTCTGTATCTTTGAAAACATCCCTGTTCTCAGCTCTGCACCGAAGCCCATGGCGGCCTTGGAAGAGAAAAATGAGCCCATGGCTCCGAAGCACAGGGACATCAGAGCCATACCTGTCATCAGAAGTCCCGTTTCCATTACCATTTTTGTGTCTCCCACAGGGATATACTCATCCACAATGGTTGCCATAAGCAAAGGTATCCGCACCTCCGCAAAAACCTCGCCCACCATCATAAGCGGCGACAAAATAGCCGCAAGCTTATATTTTGAAAGGAAGGGCGCCAATTTTCTTATCATTATTTATTCCTCCTTTTTTTCCTGTGATAAAATATGCTTTTCCTCAGCGATGAGACGGCAGAAATCTTCATGATTAAACTCCTTGCCGGATATATTCAATATCATACGGTCGAGATATTTCCTGAAGGTTTCAAGCTCCTCGGCGGAAAAGCCCGCAAACAAATCGTCATCGACGGAATCGAAAATTATTCGGCATTTTTCCATAAGCTGTATGCCCTTCTCCGTAGCGGAAAGCCGATTTGTGCGCGAATCGTTTTCATCAGACTCCCTTGTGATCAGCTCCGCCTTTTCCATACGCTTTACCGACATGGCGATCGACGGCTGGGAAACGTACAGCTTTTCGGCTATTTCCTTCTGGGTGCAGCGGTCGTGTCTGATGATATAATCAAGGATAAATTTCTGACCGGCATAAATCCCGCTCTCTTTAGCAACCTGATATATCTTCATCCTGTGAAGCAGCGTAAGCTGGTTCAGCCTGCCTACCACTTCCATTTTATAATTTATCAATTTCTTATCACCTTGCTTCCAAATAGTTAATTAGTTAATTATTAATCAGTTAACTATTAAAGTTTACACCTGAGTCCTGCAATAGTCAACACCGCTACATTAAAATATAAACATTTTTATGCGATCATATTTATGCATTGTGCTGAAAACAAAAATCCGATGCGCCCACAGGAACGCATCGGAAATTGATGAGCTTTTAATATTGGTTCTATAATAAATGTTGGGGTGAAGACCTCAACATTTATTTATTAGCAAAAAAATAGACATATCCCCCAAAAGCCAATACAATAAAGTTGCTCAAACCTAAAGAAAGGCAGGAAGGAATATGTCCAAACAAGATAT
>CASDTR010000054.1 GCA_949283785.1 uncultured Oscillospiraceae bacterium | reverse complement strand
GTAGAGCGCCACCTTGCCAAGGTGGAGGTAGCGAGTTCGAGCCTCGTCATCCGCTCCAGAATAAAAGCTCTCGGGAATATTCCCGAGAGCTTTTTCTTTTCATTTTTTATAATTTTTTCATCATCTCAACGGTTCTTTCACCATATCCCTTTGAACAATAAAATTTTCGGGCTTCTTTGTTGCTGCCGAAAACCTCCAGAAGCACGTCTCGACATCCTGATTTCTTAAAGAAATCCTCCATTTTTTCCAAAAGCAGTTTTCCTGTTCCGTGTGACCTAAATTTTTCCGATACAATAAACTCGGTAATTTTGCCTCTTTTAGGTGCGCGGAAACAGAAGCTTTCCTCGGCTTCATTATTTATGATTCCTGCTATAAGTCCCGTAATTTTGTCATCTTCCTGAGCAAGCAGTATTTTTCCGTTATGCTCCTGTACTTCTTTAATTGTTTTTTCAAAATATTGTTCTCCGAATTGATCAGTAAGTATATTATATTTTTCTTTGTCCAAATCTGCAATGTGCTCCTGAAGTTCAATGAGCAGTTCCTTGACTTCTTCGGAATATTTTTCCGAATACTCTGTTATTTTTATATTTCGCTTATTATTTAAAGTCATAATTTAACGTTCCTCTCTTCATGCAGATGCTTACACATACTGAAAAGTTTATAATATTGCTGCATCAGAATAATAAAAGTAAATTATCAAAGAATTTTAAGTATATATGCGGATAAAAATTATTTAAATAGTTTAGAGTAACAGTAATTTTAATTATGTGATATTGTAAGGTGAAGTTTGTGCAAATTTAACATAAGAATACCAATTTATTTTGATGCTGCTCTGCCTTTACTGAAAACCAAGGTATTGATATAATTGTATCATATATACATTGATTTTGCAGCGGAGGTCATTTTAATTTATGGATATACTTGCAGTAATTTTTGCTGCCATTTCGGCGGTATTGTCAATAATTTTGATTTTAATGGTTTCAAAACAGAAAAATTCATCTGCCGATGAAAGAAATTTTTCTGAGATAAATTCCCGCCTTTCCTCTCTGTCGGAAAGGCTTGGAACCGTTGCAGAGCTTGTAAACAGAAATGACAGACGTGTTTCCGAGGAGATGAGGAGCAACCGCGACGAGACCGCAAGGCATCAGATGAACATGAGGAGTGAGATGTCGAAGGGCATGGAGAGCATGAATGTTAAGCTCTCTGATATGATGCAGCAAAGCGTAAAACAGCAGCAGGCTTTTATAATAGAGACAAGAGACGCTCTCAATAAAATCGCCCTTACAAACGCCGCCAATAATGAGAAACAACTCAAGGCTCTTGAAGCGTACATGACGAGGATGCAGGAGAGCAACGAAAAGAAGCTCGACCAGATGAGGGAGACAGTTGACGAAAAGCTCACCTCCACTCTTACTTCACGCCTTGACAGTTCCTTTAAGACGGTCTCGCAGCAGCTTGAAAACCTTTATAAATCCTTAGGTGAAATGAAGGAGCTTTCGACGGGAGTTACCGACAATATAAGCAGCCTTAATAGGGTTCTTACAAACGTCAAGGCCAGGGGAACCTGGGCCGAGGTGCAGCTTGAGGCTATTCTCGACCAGACAATACCGAAAATGTATGAAAAAAATGTGGAAACTGTTAAAAACTCAGGCAAGCGTGTTGAGTTTGCCGTGCGTATTCCCTCCAGCGACGACAGCGGCAAATTTACTCTGCTGCCCATAGACTCAAAATTTCCCATGGAGGATTATGTACGCCTTTGCGACGCAGCGGACAGAGGCGACGGGGCTGCCCTGAACGATGCAAGAAAGGCCCTTGAAGCAAGGGTCAAAGGCGAGGCAAAAGAGATAACAAAATATATTAACGAGCCCGTGACCACTCCTTTCGCTATTTTGTATCTTCCCACTGAGGGGCTTTACGCAGAAATAGCGTCCTCGAGGACGGGGCTTCCCGAAAACCTCCTGAGCGACAATATTATGATAGCGGGCCCCACCACCATAACCGCTCTTTTGAACTCTCTTTCTATAGGCTTCAAGGCTGTGACCATAAATGAAAAAGCCAATGAAGTACGAAAAATTCTTGCCGCCGCCAAGAGCCAGTATGATAAATTCGGCGGTATCCTTGACAAAGCAAAGAGAAAGATAGATGAAGCGGGCAAGGCTCTCGACGACGCCCAGAAGAGAAATACCATTATAACAAAGAAGCTCAAAGGAGTTGAGAAAATAGATTTCCCCGATTCGGAGCAGATTTTAGGCATAGATACGGAAGAGACGTCTCAAAACGGTCAGACTGACGATTTTGAATAAAGAGATGTTCATCTATTTACAATTGGTTCATAATCAGTGTATAATATAATGAAAGTTTGAGTTATTTTTATAAGAAATTTGAAAAAATCATGCGCAAACTGATTTAATAACGGTGTATTGTCAAAACTTACTGATTTTCAATGTCAAAAAGGAATTCTGAGAAATACACATAAAAAATATAAACAGGAGAGGGGCAATTCTATGGATGGTACGGTAGATTTGTTCGGAAATTTTGATTCGGATGCGCCCTGGCGCAAAATGCTTTCCGAATACACTCAGATCCCCCTTTGGGATTCACAGGTACCGGGATTTAAAGAAGAATACGGTCAGCGAGTGCCTTCTGTTACATTTTTCCCTGCCGAAACGGATAAAAAAACGGGCTGCATAGTTGTAATGGCAGGAGGCTCATATATAAATAAATCTCCCCATGAGGGAAAGGACGTAGCTTTGCGGCTGAATAAAATGGGGCTTCATGCGGCTGTTCTCGATTACCGAGTTATACCGTATTCCAGGGACATAATACTTCTTGATGCAAAGAGAGCGGTGCGCTTTCTAAGATACAACGCAGAAAAATACGGTATCCTTGAAAATAAAATAGGGGTTATGGGCTTTTCGGCGGGAGGCAATCTTGCTGCCCTTACCTGTTTTTGCGGTGATGACGGCAATCCCTGCGATGAGGACCCTATAGAGCGTGTGTCATCACGTCCGAACGGTGCTGTTCTGGCCTATGCGGCGGTGAACTTTGTGGACGAATACGACGAGGATGACGACGAGGATTTCAACATCATTGCGTATTTTGATTTCGTGCTCCGAAAGGACATGCAGTTTCCCCCCGCGTTTATATGGCAGTCCATGAAGGATTCCCTCATAAACTTTAAAACCTCACTGGCTCTTGCGGAAAAGCTCGGCGATATGGGAGTACCCGTTGAAATGCATCTTTTCCCTGAGGGAGACCACGGACAGGGGCTTGCATTAAGAACGGATGACCCAGAGAGCGAAAAAAGATTCAATCCCCTTACGGCTCAGTGGAGCGATTTATGCGAAAGCTGGTTTAAACATTACGGCTTTATCTAAGGAAAAAAGAAAACACAGACAGAAGGTGCTGTTTTGAAACATCAGAAGCTTATAGAAAAAATGACCAGGGAGGAAAAGGCGTCCCTTTGCTCAGGCAGAGACTGCTGGCATTTTAAAGGCATAGAACGCCTGGGTCTCCCTTCCGTTATGGTCAGTGACGGTCCCCACGGCCTGCGTAAGCAGGGGGACGGAAAAACGGACAACATAGGAATAAATTCAAGCTATCCCGCAACCTGCTTCCCCCCCGCCGTAACCACGGCCTGCTCCTGGGACAGAGAGCTTATCGAAAAAATGGGCGAGGCGTTAGGCGAGGAATGTCTGAAAGAAAAAATCTCCGTACTTCTCGGCCCCGGAGTAAATATTAAGCGCAGCCCCCTGTGCGGAAGAAATTTTGAATATTTTTCAGAGGATCCGTACCTTGCCGGTCAGTTGGGTGAGGCATGGGTTAAAGGCGTACAGTCAAAGGGCGTAGGAACCTCACTTAAGCACTTTGCGGTTAACAATCAGGAAACAAGACGCTTTACGGTAAGCGCCGTTGTGGACGATCGGGCTCTGAGGGAAATATATCTTCCTGCCTTTGAGAATGTGGTTAAAAAAGCTCAGCCCTGGACCGTTATGAACGCTTATAACCGTCTTAACGGAGAATACTGCGCCGAATGCAAAAAGCTCCTTACGGACATACTCAAGGATGAATGGGGCCATGAAGGCATCGTAATCACCGATTGGGGTGCCGAAAACGAGATAGCCGACGGAATAAAAGCGGGCCAGCAGATAGAAATGCCCTCGTCAGGGGGAATTGCGGAAAGGAAAATATTGAAAGCGCTGGAAGACGGCATACTCGAGGAGAGCGTTCTCGACGAAAGCGTTGACAGGATAATAGATATCATTCTCAAAGCAAAGGAAACTCTTGAAAAAGGCGATTTTACCTTCGACCCCGAGGAGCATGATTTCCTTGCCAGAAAAATTGCGGCTCAGTCAATGGTGCTTCTTAAAAACGATGAGGGCGTTTTGCCTCTTGATCTCCAAAAGACATATGCCGTAATAGGCGAACTTGCCGTTTCCCCGAGATATCAGGGAGCGGGAAGCTCAAAGATAAATCCCATTAAGCTTGACAACGCCCTTGACGCCCTTCTTGAGGCGGGAGTAAAATGCGAATTCGCCAAAGGCTACGATAAAGATAAATCCTCCGCTCCCGACGACAGGCTCATAGGCGAAGCCTGCCGCATAGCGAAGAAGAGCGACGGTGTCGTAATTTTCGTAGGACTTACCGACGACTATGAGTCCGAGGGCTACGACAGGACGTCCATGAGGCTGCCTGCCGCCCATAATGAGCTTATAAACGCGGTGTGCGCGGTAAATAAAAACGTAGTGGTGGTGCTCTCCTGCGGCGCCCCCGTTGAGATGCCGTGGGTCTCCAAGGTACAGGGACTTTTAAACAGCTATCTTGGGGGACAGGCGGGCGGACACGCAGTGGCGGATATACTCACAGGAAGGGTAAATCCAAGCGGAAAGCTTGCGGAGACCTTCCCGCTGCGCCTTGAGGATAATCCCACCTTTAAAACCTTCCCCGGTTCCGTTATAACCTCGGAATACCGTGAGAGCGTTTTTGTAGGCTACCGATATTATGACACTGCCGAAAAGGAAGTGCTTTTCCCCTTCGGCCACGGACTTTCATATACGCAGTTTAAATATTCGGCTCTTAAAATATCAAAGCGTACCATAAACCACGGCGATGAGGTAGACGTTTCCTTTACCGTTGCAAATGTGGGAAACAAAGGAGGAGCGGAATCGACTCAGATTTACGTCTCCGACGCTGAGAGCACCGTTTACCGTCCTGCCAAGGAGCTCAAGGAATTTACAAAAGTATACCTTGAGCCGGGTGAGGAAAAGCGCGTTACGGTGCATCTTGATACACGGGCCTTTGCTTTTTATAATACCTTGATCAATGACTGGACCGTTGAGGACGGAGTTTTCCACGTTCTGATAGGTGCCAGCAGCAGGGATATACGTCTCAAGGGAAGTCTTAAAATAAGGCCTGCGGAAAATCCCGACCCCACGGAAAGTCTCAGGGAGATCGCACCCCTGTACTATACAGGAAGAGTTGCAGATGTGCCCGACAGCCAGTTTGAGGCCGTTCTCGGACGCTCGCTTCCTCCCGCCGAATATTCGGAAAACCATATCTTCAACATGACCAGCACATTTGAGGATGCAAAAAATACAAAGTGGGGCAAGAAGATATATAAGGCCGTTCTTTCATCTGCCGAGTCTTCAGTCAAATCTTCCGGCGAGGATGCCTCCCACATAGCCATGACATCGGTTCAGACTCCCCTGAAAACCCTTGTTTCGGTCAGCGGCGGAGCCATAACCGAAGAGATGGCCGAGGCCATTTTGATGATTCTCAACAATAAATCTGTCGGAAAAAATATTTTCAAGGTGTTTAAGGAGTTCTTATCCTCACTTAAAACCGTGAGAAATCTTTTGAACTCACTTTGATTTTTCTTTGATAAAAGTAAAAACGAGAAGCCCGCAATCGGTTTTACCCGACTGCAGGCTTCTTTTATTATGGGAACGTGAAGCTTTAATTTTCGGTAATTGCTTTTACTTCAAAGGGAGCGAGAGTTACCGAGCCCCATGAAGCGGGGAAGTAATTGTGATTGATTATGAATTTCACAGTGCGCTCCTCACTGCTGCGTTCGACAATCTCAACGCCCTCGGGACTTTCAAGGGGTTCGATTTCCGCAAAGGCCATAGCTTCGGCGGCTATCTCTTTGAGTACCTTTTCCTCGGGGGTAGTGCCTATATAGTAGACCCTGCCCTTTCCCAAGGAGTTCCGGGTTATTGCGGAAAAGCCTCTGTAAAAATCGTCGTCATAGCGGTAGAGGGTCTCGGCAGTTTCAGGTACAAGCATATCCCTAAAAATTCCCGCCGCTGCGGTTTTGCCGCTGTTTTCGCCTTCTCCCGCAAGGGGGATGCAGGCATATTCCTGAACGCTTTCCGTTTCTTCTATATACGCTCCAGCAAGGCCGCAGCAGTCAACGGGTATCACCTTTCCGAAGGTGAGGTTGTTGTTTTCATCCTTGATTGCGGTGCGGTAGGTCATGATGACGCAGCCGCCCTTTTCGGCATATTCCCTGAGACGGGTGAGGAATTCTCCTTTTCCCACTATCATGTGGGGGACTATGACGATTTTGTACTGTGAGAAATCCCTGTCTGATGGGATGACATCCACTGTTTTATTTACGTCGTAGAAAAGCTTGTGGTAGCGCTTCATTTCCCTTTCGCAGTCAAGGAGTATGCTCTGCTGCTGTATACGGAAGGACGCAAGGGAGTCGTAATCGTATACTATGCACACGTCGCTCTTTACGGGAGAGGAAAGGACTTCCTCATACTTTTTTGCCTCGGAGAAAAAGCTCTGTACCTCGTAGAAGCGGCGCCTTTTTACGTTGTCTGCGTCAAGGATTCCGTAGCAGAACTGCTCCGCGCCCTTTGTGGCGCCTCTGTAACGGAAATACATAAGGGAGTCGCAGCCCCTTGCCATGCCCTGCCAGCTCCACATTTTTGCCTGGTTGGGGCGAGGCAGGAAGCCCGTGATGTCGTGACCCTGAGCGCCCATAATGGCTTCGGTTATCCAGAAGTTTTCCCCTTTAAGTCCTCTTATATAGTCGAGGCCGAAAGCGATTTCGTTGGGAGCTATGGGATACTTCTGTCCTCCCCAGACAGGGTAGTTGTTAAAGGCCACCTTATCGAGATGGGAAGCTACCTTGGAGTAGTCAACGTGCTTTGTAAGTCCTCCGCCGGGGAAGTCGTGCATTATGACGGCGTCGGGGATGATGCTTCTGATTATATCCGCCTGCATCTCTGCAAAGCTCTCTATGTTCGCGCTGCAAAAGCGCTCAAAGTCAAGGCGCAGGGCGGGGTTATGGGTGGTTATGGTGGGAGCGGGAAGAGGGATTTCATCAAAGGAGTTGTATTCCTGGCTCCAGAAGGCCGTTCCGTAGGTTTTGTTCAGTTCGTCTATATATCCGTCAAATCTGGCGTGGAGGAACAGGTCGAAGGCTTCGCGGCAGTTTTCGCACCAGCAAACGTCGCTGCCTTCATGGCCCAGCTCGTTGTCTATCTGCCAGGCTACAATCGCCTTTTCGTTTTTATAGTGGAGAGCCAGCTCCGTAACTATTTTTTCACAGTAGCTTTTGTATATATCGCTGCTGAAGCAATAGACGTGGCGCCCGCCGAAGGTACGCTTTGTTCCGTCGGGGAACTGTGAGAGTACCTCCGGATGCTTTCGGGCAAGCCAGGCGGGCATTGTGGCGGTGGGGGTGCCGAAAATCACCTTGAGGCCCTTTGCTTTTGCCTTTTCTATAACTTTATCGAAGAAGGAGAAATCATACTCTCCCTCATGTTTTTCCATAAGGTGCCATGCGAATTCACCTATTCTGATTACGTTGGAGCCCAGTTCAAGTATACGGTCCATGTCCTCGTCCATGAGCTTTTCATCCCACTGTTCGGGATAGTAATCTACGCCGAGAAGCATATTTCTTTCTCCTTTCAAAATCATCTCGTGGTTTATTTTGTCTCGATCTCCTCTTTCTTTTCTCCTCTGAGGACTGCCAGTACATGGTGATAGAATTCATCGTTGAGCTTATATCCCTTTTTATAGACTACAAGGCAGAGCAGTGAGAGGATTGCGGGGATAACTATCATAATTATTCTCATGCCCATTACGGTGCCTGCGCTCTGAACCCGGTTCGCCTCGAAGCCGATGACTTTAAGTCCGACGCCGGAAACAAGTCCGCTGAAAGCGCCTGCGAATTTTACAACGAAGGTCTGAGTAGAGAAGAGGATGCTCTCGTTTCTGGTGTGGAGCTTATATTCGCCGTAGTCAACGACCTCGGAGAGGATAACCGTTATGAGCACGAGCATGAAGCCGATGCCGATATTGACAATTACGCTGCAAAGGCCGACCAGCAAAATGGATGTGGGAGTTGTATAGCCAACTATGAGCAGAAGCACAAAGCCGATTACGGGAAGAAAGCTGGCCGTGGCGAAGATGAATTTCTTATTGATTTTCTGGGAAATAACGGGGAAGAGAGCAAGAGCGCCCATCTGAGCGAAGCCCGCGACGCCTGTGTAGGTGGCGAAGAGGCTTTCCTTGACTCCGCAGACGTATTCAAAGTAGTAAAGGGCGAAGCTGTTGGCGAGCTGATAGCCTACGTTGAAGAGAAGGGCTATGAGCATGATTACGATAACCTGATCGTTTTTGATAAGGACCTTTATCATCTGCTTGACCGTGGTTTTTTCTCCAGTGCCCACGGTTGCCACGACGCGCTCTTTTGTGTTGAAGACCGTGAGGAGGATCGTCACAATGAAGATGAGCGCTACGCCTATTGCGAAACGTGAAAAGCCAAGAATCTGGTCTCCGTCGCCTGCGTATTTGACGATGTAAAGTCCGCCGGAGCCGACTACAAGCCACGCCATGCTGGCGAAGAAGCGGGGGATTGCGCTTACCTGGCTGCGTTCGTTTTCGTTGTCTGTAAGAGCGGGAACCATGCTCCAGTAGGGGATATCCATAATGGTGTAGGTCATTCCCCAAAGGACGTACATTATTGCAACATAAATTGCGTACTGTGTGGCGGGCAGGTCAACGTCCAGATAGAGCAGCACAAGCACTCCTGCGTTGAGGAGAGTGCCTATGAGTATCCAGGGGCGGAATTTGCCCCAACGGGAGCGAGTGTTGTCGACGACCATGCCCATGAAGGGGTCGTTGAAAGCGTCCCAGATTCTGGCGGCCATAAAGAGCACGCCTACGAAAGCGGGGTCCACAAGTCTTACGTCGGTCAGGTACTTCATGAGGAATGTGGAGACGATAGCGTAAACCATATCCTTACCGAAAGCGCCCATACCGAAGCTCAGTTTGGATCTCCATGAAAGTTTTCCGTTCATTTCATATTCTCCTTTTCAAAAAATTTTTCGATCACTGCTTGGCTTTCGCCTTCAAGTAAAGATTAACGCCGATTGACTAAAAAATCAATAATATTTACTTAATTTTTGAGTAAAAGTTTTACTCAAATCTTTGTTTAAATTAACTAAAAGCCCTTAAAATTGTTAAATTTTACTATTGAATGCTACATCTAAACGGAAAATGTATGGATGTAATGACTAGACTTTAAAAAGCATAAAGTAAAGATTTAACTAAATTTTGAGTTTTCGGCGCTGCCTATATTATGTCCGCGGACGTTAGGAATATAAGATAACGGGAAAGCAAAACAAAAGTGCAGAAAAAATTCGCCGTTTTAAAGGCAAGGAGACGGAACAGATTCTTGCAAAGGTAAAATAAAAAACGGTATGACCGAAATCATACCGTTTTTAATATGGGTTCTATAATAAATGTTGGGGTGAAGACCTCAACATTTATTTATTAGCAAAAAAATAGACATATCCCCCAAAAGCCAATACAATAAAGTTGCTCAAACCTAAAGAAAGGCAGGAAGGAATATGTCCAAACAAGATAT
>CASDTR010000053.1 GCA_949283785.1 uncultured Oscillospiraceae bacterium | reverse complement strand
TAACTATAAGTGCCCGCGAGCGCAAATTCGGCACTAACCCCCGTCTCCCTTCTGTAAAGCAGGCTGAGCCTGCACGCATGACGCGCACCCGGTGACGGTAAAAATAACATAAGTGTCCGTGAGTGCAAATTCGGCACTAACCACCGTCTCCCTTGTGTAAAGGGAGATGTCAAAACGCAGTTTTGACAGAGGGATTGTATTCAAAAAAAGCTTGATGCTGCGCTGTTTTCTGCGCCCCATCGCGTTTTGCTCTGATTGTGCAAAACTGTTTATGCATAAAACAACTTTATCGACAAGCTGAGCCGCCGATTTTTCGGCGGCTTCAATTTTGCGAAGGTTCATTAAATCACATCGGAGCCGATTTTGTGCCGCCCGCATTTCCTTTTTCCCTGCTCATAAATCTCAGTTTCCGCAATACCTATTTTTATTAAGTAATCCCTCTAATTTTACCGTTTCCTATTGAAGAAAATCGCCCGAAGTGGTATCATATTATGAAATATGAACTTCTTTCGGAGGATTAAAGGTGTCAGAAAAAACAGTAGCTCAGGCGGAGCTTCAGCGTCAGAAAAACTATGCCGAAATGGTACACACGGTGCTTTCGGCGAGAATATCAGGTGAGCCAAAGGCATTTGTACACACATACGGCTGTCAGGGCAACGTGGCGGACAGCGAGAGAATAAAAGGCATGCTTTCCGAAATGGGATATACCTTTACGGAAAGTGAGGATGATGCCGACCTTATCCTCTTCAACACCTGCGCCATAAGGGAGCACGCCGAGGACAGAGTTTTCGGAAACGTAGGTGCCCTTAAAAGCAAAAAGAGGAAAAATCCCGACTGCGTCATAGCCCTTTGCGGGTGCATGATGCAGCAGTCGCAGGTTGCTGAAAAGATAAAGAACAGCTACCGCTTTGTGGATCTGGTTTTCGGCACCCATGTAGTCCATAAGCTGCCCGAAATGCTCTATAAAGTCCTGTGTACGGGCAGCCGAGTTTTTGAGCTCCCCCAGAGCGACGGTGTTATCGCCGAGGGACTTCCCGTTTCCCGTGACAGCTCCTTTAAAGCGTGGCTTCCCATTATGTACGGCTGCAACAATTTTTGCAGCTACTGTATAGTTCCCTATGTAAGGGGCAGGGAGAGAAGCCGCGACCCCGAAACGGTGGTCAATGAGGCAAGGGAGCTTGTAAAGCAGGGATACAAAGAGATCACCCTTTTGGGACAGAACGTAAACTCCTACGGAAAGGATCTCCCGAACCCCGTAAGTTTTTCTGAGCTTTTAAAGCGCATAAACGATATCGAGGGGGATTTCATAATAAGATTCATGACCTCCCACCCCAAGGACTGCACCCATGAGCTTCTCGATACGATGGCAGGCTGCGAAAAGGCCGCAAGACATCTTCATCTGCCCTTCCAGTCGGGAAATAACCGTGTGCTGAAGGCTATGAACCGCCGCTATACCAGGGAAAAATACCTTGAGCTTGTAAATTACGCCAAGGAGAAAATGCCCGATATCTCACTTACCAGCGACGTAATTGTAGGCTTCCCGGGAGAAACCTATGAAGAGTTTCAGGATACCGTTTCACTTATCCGTGAAGTGGGCTTTACCTCCCTTTTCACATTTATCTTTTCTCCCAGAGAGGGAACTCCCGCTTACTCAATGGACGACCCTGTCTCCGCAGAGGAAAAGGGCAAATGGTTCCGTGAGATGCTGAAAGCTCAGGAGGAAATCGCCGGTGAGCGCACGGCGAAGCTTGTGGGAACCACGGCCAAGGTTCTTGCTGAAGAGCAGGACGAAAAAGGCTATGTTTCCGGCAGAACAGGCGGAAACGTAATAATCAGATTTAAATGTGACGATCCCGAAAAGGTAATAGGCAATTTTGTAAATGTGAAGGTCACAAACGCCCTCACATGGATTGTAGAGGGCGAGCTTATAAGCGATAATTAATTTTGCCTTTGAGGCAGAGTTTTTTATAAAAGAAAATGTAAAACAGAAGGAGTACAAACATGAGCGTAGTTGAATTTACAAGACAGCTCGGCGCAGAGATCCAGAAGGATGAGCGCTATCTCAATTTCAGCAAGGCAAGAGAGAACAACGACAAGGACACGGAGCTCAAC
Organism: uncultured Oscillospiraceae bacterium; assembly: GCA_949283785.1. GTDB lineage: Bacteria > Bacillota > Clostridia > Oscillospirales > Acutalibacteraceae > UMGS263. The sequence goes on along the minus strand of CASDTR010000053.1, from coordinate 8,075 downwards.
GATATGATCGGCAAGCTCAATCTTGTTCAGCTTTCCTATCAGCAGGAGGCGGGCAAGGGCGATGATGCCGACGCCGACAAGATGAGCGAGTATGATAAGCAGTTCCGCGAGCTTTACGAGAAGATTATGTCAAACCCCAATATGCTTGCATATGAGGCGGCGAGAAAAGAAGTGGACGACATGATGAACTATGTTATGCAGCTTCTTTCACTTTGCGTAAACGGCGAGGACCCCGCAACCTGCGAGCCCGTTCAGGAGCATTCCTGCGGCGGAGAGTGCGGCGCCTGCGGCGGCTGCCACTGATTTAAGTCCGCTTTAAGCGGCAATCGAAATCATTTGACTTAAACAGGAGGAAAAAGAGAATGGCGGAGTACACTCCGATGATGAAGCAATATTTTGAAACAAAGGAGCAGTATCCCGATACCATTCTCCTTTTCCGTTTAGGCGACTTTTACGAAATGTTTTTTGACGACGCCAAGACCGTCTCCAAGGAGCTGGAGCTGACCCTTACAGGCAGGGACTGCGGCCAGGAGGAGCGCGCGCCCATGTGCGGCGTTCCCTTCCACAGCGCCGACGGCTACATAGCCCGCCTTGTGGCAAACGGCCATAAGGTGGCAATCTGTGAGCAGACCGAGGACCCCGCCCTTGCCAAAGGACTTGTAAAGCGCGAGGTCATAAGGGTCATAACTCCCGGTACCGTAATAGAAAGCAATATGCTGGACGAGTCAAAAAACAACTTCTTAGGGGTAATCTGTTCTGACGAAACCTGCGCCGGACTTTGCTTTGTCGATGTTTCAACAGGCGAAGTGCAGCTGACGGAAATAGACGGTGAAAATTCTCAGAGCAGAATTATCAGCGAGTTCGGACGCTATTCCCCGAAAGAGATACTTGTAAACTCCCATGCGGCTGTGATGCCGGAGCTGAGAAGCTTTTTCTCGAAGAAGATCGAAGCTACGGTGGAGCCGTTAAAGTCGGAGGAGACGGAATACGAAAAGTGTCTTGAGGTTGTCAAAAATCATTTCAAAAGCCTTTCTCTCGACAGTCTTGAGAATGCCCGTCAGGCGGTATGCGCCTTAGGCTGCGCTCTTAGGTACCTTTACGAAACCCAAAAGACCAATCTCGAAAACATCACAGATTTCAGTTTTTACAGCGAGTCGGGATTTATGCAGCTTGACCCTAACGCGAGGCGCAACCTTGAGCTTACGGAAACCATGCGCAGCCGCGAAAAGAAAGGCTCCCTTCTCTGGGTTCTCGACAAGACAAAGACTGCAATGGGCAAAAGGCTTATCAGAAGCTGGATAGAACAGCCTCTTGTAAACTGCGCCGCCATAATAAAGCGTCACAACGCCGTTGAAGAGCTTGTGATGAATATGGTTTTAAGGAGCGAAATTATTTCTCTTTTAACCGATGTCTACGATATTGAGCGCCTGCTTACAAGGATAGTTTACGGCTCCGCAAATGCAAGGGAGCTTCGTTCTCTTGCTTATACGGTGGAGCACACAGCTCCTATAAAAGAGCGTCTTGAGGGATGCACCTCCATGCTTCTTGGGGAGATAAGAAAAGACATCGACACTCTCGACGACGTCCATGACCTTATCGACGCCGCCATAACCGAGGACCCGCCATTTTCCGTACGAGAAGGCGGACTTATCAAGGACGGATTCAGCGAAGAGCTTGATTCTCTTCGTGAGATCGTAGGCGGAGGCAAGGAATACCTTGCGAAAATCGAGGAAAAGGAGCAAGAGCGCACAGGCATAAAGAAGCTTAAAATCGGCTATAACCGTGTATTCGGCTATTATATTGAGGTCACAAACTCATATAAGGAGCTTGTGCCCGAGGAATACATAAGAAAACAGACCCTTACAAACTGCGAGAGATACATAACTCAGGAGCTCAAGGAGCTGGAATCGAAGGTTCTGGGAGCTCAGGAGAGAATAGTGCAACTGGAATATCAGATTTTCTGCGACGTAAGGCAGAGAGTGTCGGAGCAGCTTCACAGAATACAGCAGACGGCCAAGGCCGTGGCAAAGCTGGACGTGCTGTGCTCTTTTGCCCAGGCGGCGGTTTCGGGAAATTTTGTAAGGCCTGATATTGACGACTCCGACGTTATCGAAATAAAGGACGGCCGTCATCCGGTAGTCGAAAAAATGCTGGACGGCGCGCCCTTTGTGCCAAACGACACTTATCTTGACTGCGGAGAAAACCGCGCGGCGATCATTACGGGACCCAATATGGCAGGTAAATCCACATATATGCGTCAGGTGGCGCTCATTGTCTTAATGGCTCAGATAGGCTCTTTTGTACCGGCTTCAAAGGCAAGAATCGGTATAACCGACAGCATCTTTACCCGCGTCGGCGCTTCCGATGACCTTGCGGCGGGACAGTCCACTTTTATGGTGGAGATGAGCGAAGTTGCCTCTATACTTTCTCAGGCAACTTCAAAGAGCCTTATTATCCTTGACGAAATCGGCAGGGGCACCTCAACCTTTGACGGAATGAGCATAGCTCAGGCGGTTCTCGAATACGTCTGCGATAAAAGAAAGCTGGGAGCGAAAACTCTTTTCGCCACCCATTACCATGAGCTTACCGAAATGGAAAACACAATTGACGGAGTAAAGAATTACAATATAGCCGTTAAAAAGCGCGGCGACGATATCACCTTCCTGAGAAGGATAGTCAGAGGCGGAGCCGACGGCAGCTACGGCATTGACGTTGCAAAGCTTGCGGGAATTCCAGGCAGTGTTGTAAAGCGTGCGCGAGTGATTCTCAAAGACCTTGAGGAAAACGGCCATGAGACGCTCCGCATAAGCGGTACTGCTGCCGAGGGAAAAGAGGATGAGTACGAGGAAAACCTCCAGCTTTCGCTTATTCCAGATTCTTCAAGCGAAATTGTCGAAAGGCTTAAAGAGATAGATATAAACACTCTCACTCCCATTGAGGCCATGTCGAAGCTCTATGAGCTCATAAAGCTGGCGGAAAAATAAAAAAGCGGCAGCTTTTAATAATTTGCGAAGAACTTAAACTAAGCAAAAAAATCCTACTTTGCGCAAGGTGAGCTGAGATTGCAGAGAATGCTCAAAGTTATGGCTCCCTTGTGTAAAGGGAGCTGTCAAAGCGCAGCTTTGACTGAGGGATTGTAAAACCGTGCAGCACTTTTTTGATGTACAAATTCTTCTAATCAACTTTAAAAGGAGGAAAACCGCATGGGCAGAATAAACGTTTTGCCGAGACACATAGCCGAGCTTATAGCTGCGGGAGAGGTTGTTGAGCGGCCTTCCTCGGTGGTCAAGGAGATAATGGAAAACTCCATTGACGCAGGTTCCAAAAACATCACCATTGAGATAAAGCACGGCGGAATTACATATATACGCATAACCGACGACGGCTGCGGCATGGACGCCGAGGATGTGCGAAAGGCCTTTATCAGCCACGCCACAAGCAAGATAGCCACCGAGGATGACCTTGCGGGCATCGGCACACTTGGTTTCAGAGGCGAGGCCCTTGCCTCCATTGCGGCGGTTGCCAAGGTGGAGGTCATGACAAGGCCCGACGCAGACGTTATGGGTACGAGATATTCCATTGAGGGGGGAGCCGAAAAGGAGCTTTCGGAAGCAGGATGTCCCGCAGGCACCACCCTTATAATCCGCGATATTTTCTATAACACTCCCGCCAGAATGAAATTCCTTAAAAAGGACGTCACCGAAGGCAACTCCGTGGCAGGGGTTGTGGACAGGATAGCCCTTTCCCATCCCGAGGTAAGCATACGCTTTATCCGCGACGGCAAGCAGCAGCTTCTCACCCCCGGAAACGGAAAGCTGGGCGAGACAATTTACGCAATTTTCGGCAGGGAGTTTGCCATGGGACTTCTTCCCGTTGACTATAACCTTTCAGGCGTGGGGGTCAGAGGATATATCTCCAAGCCCGTCGCATCAAGGGCCAACAGGACAATGCAGTTTTTCTTTATTAACGGAAGGCTTGTAAAATCCGTGACGGCTATGAGCGCCGTGGAAAACGCTTACCGTGACAGCATTATGGTGGGTAAATTCCCCGCCTGCGTCCTTCACCTTACCATGCCAAATGAATGTGTGGATGTAAATGTGCATCCCGCTAAAACAGAGGTGCGCTTTGCCAACGAAAAGCAGGTTTACGAGGCAGTTTACTATGCAGTAAAGAGCTGCCTTTCAAAGGATTATTCAAAGCCCGAGGTGCGTTTGGCTCAGTCGGGCCGCACAAGCGACCTTTTGAAGCCTCCCGTAAAGGAACAGAAGGGCGAGCAGCTGAGGATGACCGCCGCCGAATACAGGGAAAAATTCGTAAACGGGGGCAAGGCCGAAAAAAAGAGCGGCTTTATCGGCGGAGAAAAAGAAAAATCCGTTTCCGCCTTTGCTTTCGAGAGAAAGATGGAAGCGCCGAAGACGGAAACCGTAAAAGAAAAAATCGAAGCGCCGAAAAAAAGCTTTTTTGTTGCCGACAGCTTTAAACATACATATGCAGACGATAACTCAGCTAGCGAAAGCTTTTCCACTCTTGCCGATTACGACAGAAAGTCGGCTCAGTCCAAATCACAGCCGTTACTTAACGGGGAAGAGGATAAGTCTGAGAAGGACGAAACGGGTGCCGTAAATGAAGGAGCTGTAAACGATAAGGACGATATAAAGGCCGAAGTTTCCGAGCCGACACAAGAGGATAAGACGCAGGCGGCTGCAGAGGGGAAAATCGCCGTTCCCTCTTTCAGAATAGTAGGCGAGGCTTTTAAGACTTATATTTTTGTCGAGTGCGGGGGAGAACTGCTTATAGTGGATAAGCACGCCGCCCATGAGAGAATGATATACGAAAGGCTGAAAAGGGAAACTGAGCATTTCAGTCAGGTGCTTTTGAAGCCCGTGACCATAACCCTCAGCAAGGAGGAGTATTCCGTTATAACGGAGAACCTTGAAGAGTTTTCCAAGGCGGGATTTTCCGTTGAGGATTTCGGCTTCGGTACAGTCATAGTCCGTGAAACTCCCATGGAGCTTGACGGGGAGAGCATTACGGAAATAGTGTGCGAGCTTGCCGCCGCTCTTGCTTCAAACAAGATCGACGTAAGGAGCAGCAAGACGGACTGGCTTTATCATTCCGTGGCCTGCCGCAGCGCAATAAAGGCGGGAGACGCCACGACGGATTACGAGATGCAGAAATTTATCGGGGAGCTTTTAAAAAATCCCGATATCAAATACTGTCCCCACGGCCGGCCCGTTATGATAAAGATGACCAGAAACGAGCTTGAAAAAAGCTTCGGCAGAATACAGTAAAAGGAGGATGCCCCTTGCCGGAAAAGATAAATATTGTAGCAGTGGTAGGCCCTACTGCGTCTGGTAAAACGGCTCTTGCGGCATCCCTGGCAAAAAATTTTGACGGAGAAGTGGTTTCCGCAGACTCCATGCAGATATATAAGGGCATGGATATAGGTACGGCAAAGCCTTCGGAGGATGAAATGTTGGGAGTGCCCCATCATCTTCTGGGCTTTGCTGAGCCTGACGAAAAATTCAGCGTGGCGTCCTTTAAGGATATGGCAGGCAAATGTATTGCCGAGATAGCTTCAAAAGGCAAGCTGCCATTTGTAGCGGGAGGGACGGGACTTTATATAGACTCCCTCCTTCAGAATATTGAATTTACTCCCGCCGAAACGGATTTTGAAATGAGAAAAAAGCTTTTTGAAAAAGCGGAAAAAGAGGGAGTGCAGAGGCTTTTGGATGAGCTCAGAGCTGTTGATCCCAAATCTGCTGAGGTACTCCATGAAAACGATCTTAACAGAATCGTGAGGGCGCTGGAGATATATAAGCTTACCGGAATTACGGCAACAAAGCAGAAGGAGCTTTCCCGTATAAACGAAACTCCCTATAACAGCGTATATATCGGCCTCGACGCCCGCGACAGGAATTATCTTTACGAGCGTATAAACCTGAGAGTTGACATTATGATGAAAAAGGGTCTCCTTGCGGAAGCTGAGGAATACTGGAAAGGGAATCCTCAGGGCACAAGCGTACAGGCTATCGGATACAAAGAGCTGAAGCCTTATCTGGACGGGGAAAAAAGCCTTGAAGAATGTGTGGAGCTTTTAAAGCAGTCCACGAGAAGATACGCAAAAAGGCAGCTCACATGGTTCAGAAGGAATAAGGAGATACACTGGCTTTACATTGATGAAAATACGCCTAAGGAGCTTATTGAAAAGGCTTCCGATATAATAAACAGGAGTTTTTACGATGAACGATAAAAAAAAGGAAAACATAAAAAAGGCAGTCGCTTTTTTCGCAGGACTGAGCCTTCTGGTCTACATAGGATACCAGATATATGCGATTTCCTATAATCCTTATGTTACGGAAATCGCCTATGTTTACAGTACCGGCAATATCATAGATGCTCAGGCTGTGGTTATTCGAGATGAGTCCTACATAAGCAACAGCACGCCAGGTACCGTAGTACCCATAGCCTCCGACGGCAAGAGAGTGGCCAAGGATGACGATGTAGCTATTATCTTCGCAGACGAGGCGGGAGCCGAAAACTATAATCGAATCCTCAAAGTCCAGGAGGAGATAGAGTATTATCAGGTTTTGAGCAATAAATCCGACGTGGGGACCATCGACGCTGCGCTTCTTGATGAAGAGATAAAGAAGAACTTTGACCAGTGTCTTGACATTATAGATAAGGGCAATTTTGAGGACTTCGCGGAAAGCGCCAGGGAGGTTGCCTCGAGCATAACGAGCCGACAGATTGCCATAGGTGATACGATAGACTTTGACGCGAAATTGACCGAGCTGAGCAACGAGCTTGCCACGCTTAAAAGCGCGAAAAGCAATTACAATACCATTTCTGCTCCCGTTTCGGGATATTATATCAGCGTAACGGACGGATATGAAACTGTTGCGGATTATGACAGTGTTTCGTCCTTGAAGCCGTCGGATGTGGAAAAGATATTTGACGCAAAGGCTTCCGTTCCGGCCAATGCCATGGGAAAAATAGTCGGAAGGTTTGATTGGTATATTGTCTGCAATGTGCCTACCGACAGCACGCTGGATCTTGCTGTTGATGAAACAATAAAGGTAAAATTCCCGAATTCGTCAGTAGGAGAGGTTACGGCTGTTATTGACAGCATAAATAAGGGCGACGACGGAACAAGCACGGTTATATTAAGAGCAAATGAAATGAGCGAAGACATAACACATCTGCGGTTTGAGGAAGTTCAGATAGTAAAAAATGAATATACCGGATACAGGGTTTCAAATGATGCGATACGCGATGTGGACGGGAATATGGGAGTATACGTTTTAAGCGGAAACAGAATAAGCTTCAGAAAGATAAAGATACTTTACTCCACGGAAGAATACTCAATAGTTGAGAAAATTAGTCCGGAGGAAATGTCCGGATATTTGAAAATCTATGATGAAATAATTATAAAAGGGAAGGATTTGTATGACGGAAAAGTTATTGGATAAGGGCTTTGAGAGAGTTGAAGAAAATCTCAAGGCTGTCAGGGAAAATATTGCCGCAGCCGCTGTGAAAAGCGGCAGAAAACCTGAGGATATAAAGCTCATGGCGGTTACAAAAACCGTGGAGCCCGAGTATATTAATTTTGCCATTTCCCGGGGAATAGACCTTATCGGAGAAAATAAGGTGCAGGAGTTTATGTCCAAGAAGGAATTTTTGAATCTTGAAAACTGCAAAGCACATCTTATAGGTCATCTTCAGACAAATAAGGTTAAGAAAATAGTCGGCGAGGTGGATATGATACAGTCTCTTGACAGTCTGCATCTGGCCGAGGAGATTTCAAACCGTTCGGCAGCGGCGGGATTTGTGACCGACGTGCTTATCGAGGTGAATATAGGAGGTGAGGAGTGCAAAACGGGACTTGATACATCGAAGCTTGAAGAACTCATTTACGCAGCTGCGCAAATGCCGGGCATAAAAGTGAGGGGACTTATGACTGTGCCTCCGTTTTCTGAGGACAGCGAGCAGTCACGCAGATTTTTTGCAAATATGTATAAACTGTTTATTGACATGAGAAGCAAAAAAATAGATAATATCAGTATGGATATATT
>CASDTR010000052.1 GCA_949283785.1 uncultured Oscillospiraceae bacterium | reverse complement strand
TATCTTGTTTGGACATATTCCTTCCTGCCTTTCTTTAGGTTTGAGCAACTTTATTGTATTGGCTTTTGGGGGATATGTCTATTTTTTTGCTAATAAATAAATGTTGAGGTCTTCACCCCAACATTTATTATAGAACCTATAAAAATATGCGCGAACTGTGTTTCGTATTTTTCTAAAACCGTCATTTGAGCGTTTTTTATACATTCCGCCGTTTTTTCGGGTGTGTCGGGATAAATTTCCGTCCGCCTTCCACCGTAATCAATAAAAGTATCCTGATTTTTGTCGATGGAGAGAAGGAAAATCCCGTCCCTTTTCAGAAGGGATTTCACCTTATTTATCGCCCCCTGTTTATCTTTCAGATGCATAAAGGTAAGGGAGGAATAGATAACGTCAAATGTTTCGCTGAGATCAAGAGCCATAAAATCTCCGCACAGGAGCGTTACGTTTTTATACTGAAAAAGGTTTTTTTCGGCAAGCTTTACGGTTTTGGGAGAGATGTCCACGCCCGTGAATTTCCCGCACAGCGGGGCTGTGCGCACCGCAAGGCGTCCCGTACCCACGCCAACCTCGAGAACCGATTTTAGGCCGTCGAGGTTCATTTTCTCTATAAAAGCCGAGCCGTCCCATTTGTCCATATAATTACGCAGAGGCTCAGGGTCATGGACGGGATCGTTGTTTTTATCGGCTAAAAAATCATAATGAGAAATCACTTCATCGTTCACGGACGTTCACCTCCCCGAATTTGCTTTTGGAATAAAATAAATTTCTTTGAGCGGATACTGATTTTCCTGCGCCTCTCGCCGTCTGATAATAAATCATTCGGCGTTTTTATCCGTAAAGTACGGCGAGTAAGCGCGGCAATAATCATATATCATATTGATTTCGCCGAAGGACAAGCTGCGGCTTATAAGCCCGTGGCAAAATCGGTATCCCACGATTTTAAGAATAAGCTTTGCAATGAGCGACGCCTCAATCTCCCCTGTTTTGACGCGAATATATAAGCTCCCGTCCTCCGTATCCGCACATGAAACGGCTTTCCACGGTATATGCTTTACGGGCGCCGCAATCACGACGGCGAACAGATTCATTATCACCACAGTATTGTGAATCCCCTGACTGTCAGCCGTAAACGCCGTATTGTTAAACTTTATCACCTGTTTCAATAAAACAATAAAAGTGACGGCATATGTGCTGCAAACAAAAATAATGACAAAACACATGAAGGCGGCAAGTCCCGCAGAGAGCGGAACGTTGTTTTCATCGACAATCTGTCCCGAAATCAGCATGAAAACGACCCGTGCCGCCAACGGGAGTATGCAGCCGAAGAAAATCATTATAAAATAAAGTTTTCGATTGAATTTTTTCTCTGTCATATGTATATACGCCTCACTTTTAAATCAGACGGCTCTGTTTTCCCCGCCATTGGGAGTATATCATACAAAGAGCAAAAGCACAATCGGAGTATTTGCGGACCGTGGCCGAGCAATATCGCAGGCAAAGCATATGTCCGCCCATAAATTTTTCCTTATTCCGAATAAGCTGTCCCCGACAGGGCAGAGATACGGAAAAAAGCAAAATAAGCGAAACATAAAAATCAAAAACATAAAACAAGCCGCCGATGTAACATCCCTTTCGGGATGACGTCGGCGGCATTTTCGGACCCGTTAGCCCATTAATAGTTTTCGCAGTTTATCTCAAAATAGCTCCGGGGATGGTTGCAGGTGGGGCATACTTCGGGAGCGGAAGTTCCCACTACGATATGTCCGCAGTTGCGGCACTCCCAGACCTTGACCTCGCTTCTGGCAAATACCTCTGCAAGCTCAACGTTGTGAAGCAGGGCGCGGTAACGCTCCTCATGGTGCCTCTCAATGGCGGCTACCAGACGGAATTTCTCCGCAAGCTCATGGAAGCCTTCCTCGTCGGCGGTTTTGGCAAAGCCGTCGTACATATCGGTCCACTCGTAGTTTTCGCCCTCGGCGGCGTGGAGCAGGTTCTCTGCGGTGTCGCCTATGCCGTTAAGCTCCTTGAACCACATTTTCGCGTGCTCTTTCTCGTTATCGGCGGTCTTTAAGAACAGGGCGGCTATCTGCTCATATCCCTCTTTCTTTGCTACCGATGAGAAATATGTGTATTTGTTGCGGGCCTGAGACTCGCCTGCAAAGGCCGCCTCAAGATTCTTTTCTGTCTGTGTGCCTGCGTATTTGTTCGCCTTGGGCTCATCCTCTATTTTCTCAAAGGAAGAAGCGGGCTGCTTGCAGACGGGACAGGTAAAATCGGCGGGAAGCTCCTCGCCCTCGTAGACATAACCGCATACCTTACATTTCCATTTACTCATTTTTTTCTCTCCTTTTTCAGTTTCGTTACAGGGTATTTTTTCTAAAAGCTTTTCAGCTGCTTTTACCGGGAATTCTTCGGAAGGGGGATTTTTTACCCACTCCCTGAGCAGTTTGTGCGCATTGCCGCTCTGAGGCAGCATATAGCCCGCCTCACGCAGGATGTCCTCGTTTACAAGTCGGACGGATTTTTCCACAGCTGTCATCAGACGGCGCATATCGTCGTTTTCGGCGTTCTGCGCCAGCTGACGCGCCGTTTGTTCCTGTTTTGCCTTGCTCTTGGCCACGGCGAAGGCATGCTGCGTCACGGACTCCTCCTTCTTCTGCTGGGGAGGGTACTCAGTCGGGACCATGGAGATGGCTCCGCCGGGACAGGCATCGGCGCACACTCCGCAGCCGATACATTTATCAATGTCGATAATGCTGTTTTCCGTATCGGCAGCGCCTGTGGGACACACATAAAGGCACAGACAGTCCTTTGTACAAAGGCGCAGATTTCTCACTGCCGTTCGTTTCATACCGAAGCCCTCCTCTCGATTTTTTCAAATTTCCAATCGGGCACCTTGCACACGGGACAAAGCTTCGGCGGAGCGTCTCCCACATAAACGAAGCCGCAAACGGTGCATACCCAGACCTCGGTATCCTTCAGGAAGGAGTCACCTTCCTTCTCCCACCGTCTGAGCAGGGTGTCAAGGATATTCGTCACCTTTTCTCCCCAGACGCAGATGCGCTGTGTTCCGCGGTCGCCCTTTTCCTCTGCCGCCGAACGCAGGGCGGGGTATCCTTCATTCAAATCCTTCTCAACAAGCTCTGTAAGCTTTTGAATGTCGGCGTCGGGCTCCTCTGGAACGGCCGCAGCAAAGAAATCGGCTATTTCACGAAACAGCGCCGCCTCTTCCTGCTTATACTGCTTCTCGCAGCCCCGAGCCAGATTTGAACAAAGGGCCGAAAGCTCTCCTGCGGAAAGCTTTATCATATCCCCGTCAATATGTATGGGCTTTACGGGCGCCTTGCGGGGCTTTTCCTCATTCTCCGAAACAAAAGCCGATTTTGCGGCGCCGCACAGGGGGCACACCCATGTATCGGGAAGCTCCTCAAAAGCCTTGCCTTCCTTTTCCGTATCGTAGACGTATCCGCACACGGAGCAGACATATTTCATGGCATTATCTCCTTTCTTTTAAGTTTTTATTTCACGCCGCCGTACAGCGGCATCAAAAGCCTCACCGCTCAGAGCCGTCCTTTTTTCGGCACTCGGGGCAGACGTAAAACACCTTTAAGTCGTAGTAAATGAAATCCTCCCCCAGCTGTCCTTTGAGAGACGCGGTCAAATCCTCAAATGTGACGTCCGACAGCCTTCCGCACCTCTGACAGACCAGATGGTCGTGCCTCGAAATCCTGTCATACCGTTCTGGCTGACCCTCCAGGGATATTCTGTGAATAAGGTTTACGTCGCAAAGCTTGTTCAGGTTATTGTACACGGTGGCGCGGGAAACCGCAGGATAAGTCTTTTTAAGCTCCTCCAGCACCCGCTCCGCCGTCATATGCTCACGGGACCCGCTCACTATTTCATATATCTTTTTCTCGTATTTGGTCATATCAGCCACCGCCGCAAAAATTAGATTGATTCTAAAATTATTGTATACAGTCGAATGTATAATGTCAAGGATTTTTTTCTGAAAAAGTATTAAGTTTTTCGGGGGCGGGAAAATTCGGATCGTGAACGGGAAAGCCCCCGTCGGGGGTGCGCTGAGAACGTGAAACGTGTTATTTTCCATTGTTTTTTACAGTATTGATTGAAGCAATAAGCATGCGGCGAATCGTTCCGCAGGTGTGCAGTAATCTTTTCGCCGAATCATCATTGATAATATCTGCTTTATTCATCAGCTCAAGCCAGCATTCAGTCTCATAACATTCTTTTAAAGCTATTTGAAATTTAGCAATAAAATCCGCCTTGCCGTGAGCAGAGTTGCCTTCTCGAATATTTGCCCCGATTGAAGTAGCGGAACGTTCGAGCTGATTTACAACGGAATAATGTCCTTTTATATTTTCACATAATTTCATTACGCCAACTGCCAAATCCATGGAATAATCAACCAATTTATTTTCGCTCATATTATCACCTCGCCCGCATAATAGCACAGGAAAAATCAAATCACAAGCCTTCAAGTCTTGTAATGAAATCTTCTCGGCGTTCAGATGAAATCCCCGAGCATTGCTCTCAGATGAAATCAAATCCGTCCTATCCGCTTTAGCGGATTTCATCACAAAGTGATTTCATCTGCCCTAAAGCAGATTTCACCCGTCCGAATGGACGGATTTAATTGAAAAAAGCAAGTCTTGCGACTTGCTTTTTTCCGGCCCGCCCGGAGGGATGTTTCCGCCGCTATGCGGCGGGAACCGTCCTCACGGCGCAGCCGCTTCGGACTTCGCAGCTGAAAACAGTCCGCCGGACTGTTTTCTTAACGCTGCTCACCCTCTCAGGGTTCGAATCCCTCTCTCACGGAAAAAGACGGCGGGGCATATTGCCCCGCCGTCTTTTTTGGCCCGCCCGGAGGGATTCGAACCCCCGATCTTCAGAATCGGAATCTGCTGCGTTATCCGGCTGCGCCACGAGCGGTTATATTTTCTTTTCGCTGTTTCTGCGTAATTTTAATAATATCATATTCCGCTTTCTTTTTCAATAAAAACAGGGAGAGTTTTCTTCCCCTTGACTCTCCCCTTTTCGTCTTTATCCGCAAACTATTTTGAGAATGTCCTCCGCTTTGTCGGCAAGGAAATCGGCTCCGCAGGAAATGAGCAGTTCTCTGTCCCTGAAGCCCCAGGTGACGCCGATGCTTTTTATCCCGGCGTTTTTCGCAGTCTCTATATCTACGTCGGAATCCCCTGCGTAAATTGTCTCTTCCTTCTTCACTCCCAATTCGTCAATGGCCGCAAGGACGCTGTCAGGCGCAGGCTTCTTTCTCACTCCCGCTCTTTCGCCTACCGCCACCTGAGTGTATTCTCCGAATATCTCACTGCAAAGGCTCTTTACCGCTCCGTCAAATTTATTCGAAACAACGCCCACCTTTACGCCCCTGTCTTTAAGAGCCTTCAAAAGCCCCTCTATTCCCTCATAGGGCGCGGTTTTATTTCTCATGTTTTTGCCGTAGCACTCTTTAAACTCCGCCTCTATTCTGTCGTAAAGCTCTTTGCTCTCATTCGGCAAAGATCGCTCCACCAAAAGACGCACTCCGTTGCCCACAAAGCGTCTGGTCTCATCCTTAGTCTGTGCTTTATATCCGTTTTTTAACAGCACCCTGTTCATGCTCTCGTTTAAATCGTCGAGGGTATTGAGGAGCGTGCCGTCCAAATCAAACAATATTGCCTTATACATCTTTATCCCCCTTTTACGACTTCTATTATATCCCATTTGTCAATATATCCGTAAAAATTTTGTAGAAAAAGACAGCACTCAATGATATAATACTTTTGTCTGAATTAATAAATCAAAACGGAGTTTTTTAAATGGATAATACGCAGATTCAAAACAGCTTCAAAAAGGGGCTCAAGGACGGCCTTCCCATAGGTCTCGGCTATTTTTCCGTCTCCTTCACCTTCGGCATGATGGCCGTGGCGTCGGGCATACCCGTGTGGGCGGCGGTGCTCATCTCCATGACGAACCTCACCTCGGCGGGACAGTTCGCGGGGCTTTCAATAATAGCCGCAGGGGGCTCCCTCGTGGAAATGGCCATGACTCAGCTGGTCATCAACGCAAGATATTCCCTCATGTCCCTGACCCTTTCCCAAAAGCTTGAAAAACGCTTTTCGGTCCCCAAGCGTCTGTTAGCCGCTTTCAGCAACACTGACGAAATCTTCGCCGTGGCGGTAAATCAGGGAAAGGAAATCGGCGCGAAATATTACTGCGGGCTTTCGGTCATCCCTTATGCGGGCTGGGCTCTGGGCACGCTTTTCGGAGCCGTGGCGGGCGGCTTCCTCCCCGAGGTGGTAAACGACGCACTGGGTCTCGCCATTTACGCCATGTTCATAGCCATAATCATCCCGCCCGCGAAAAACAGCGCCCCCATACGCCTCGTGATACTGGCCGCAGTGGTTCTGAGCTGTCTTTTCTATTTTGTACCCGTGCTTAAAAACGTCTCAAGCGGATTTTCAATCATCATCTGCGCCGTGGCCGCAAGCGTCATAGCCGCAGTCGTAAATCCCGTAAACGACGAGGAAAACGAAACGGAACAGGAGGTGAAGGAATGATAACGACCTCCTCACTTCTCATTTATACATTAGTCATGGCGGGAGTCACCTATCTCATAAGGGCTGTCCCTCTGGCCGTATTCAGAAAGAAAATTAAAATCCGATTTATAAAATCCTTCCTCTACTACATCCCCTACGCCGTACTTGCGGCCATGACCTTCCCCGCCATATTCTTCGGCGCAGGCGAAGGCACTTCGGCTCTCATCAGCGCATGCCTGGGCGTTGTCATCGCCCTCGCTCTTGCCATGTTCGAAAAAAGCCTGCTTACCGTGGCCCTGTGCTCCTGCGCGGGAGTTCTCGTTTTAAGGCTCATACTCGATAATTTCGTGTTCTGAATACAAAATGACCCGATTCCCGTGGGGGAATCGGGTCCTGCAGCTTGTCGATAAAGTTATTTTTATGTTTAAACAGTTTTTGAGTTGCTGTTTTTCACGAACAGAGGAAAACTCGATGCGGCGCAGAAAACAGCGTAGCATCGAGCTTTTTTCGATACTGTTTCTCCGTCAATATGAAAACCGTTTCGCGGGCGGGTACGGTTAGTTTTTACCGCAGCTCAGGGCGCGGATTTGGTGCAGGCTCAGCCTGCCAATCCCTCTGTCAAGGCGTGCGCCTTGACATCTCCCTTTACACAAGGGAGACGGGGGTGAGTGCTCAATTTATTCTGACCGCTGAATAAAGTATGCATGGGTAAGCGCTGAATTTTGGTTTCTTGACACTTTTTGACCCGATTCCCATGCGGGAATCGGGTCTTGTTTTTCTTTTCGCAGTCAAAATCAGAGCGCGAAGGTGGTTATAAGGAAGTAGGCGATAACCACGATGCCGAGAACTATGCGATAATAGCCGAACACCTTGAAGTCGTGCTTCTTTACGAAGCTTACAAGGAACTTGATTGCAAAGAGGGAGACCACAAAGGCCACCACCATGCCGAGAATGAGCGTCACCCACTCGTTTGAGGTAAACAGGGCAAGGCCCGCCTCGCTCTGATCCATGGCGTATTTGCCGATTTTCAGAACGCTGGCGCCCAGCATGACGGGGATTGCAAGGAAGAAGGAGAACTCCGCCGCCACCGCTCTCGAGCAGCCGAGGAACACGGCTCCGAGAATGGTTGAACCTGAGCGTGAGGTTCCGGGAATAAGGGCGAGCACCTGGAATGCGCCGATGAGAAGGGCCGTCTTATATGTGATTGAATCAAAATCCTTGAATTTGGGGGCTTTGGGGTTATTTTCGAGAAGTATGAAAAGGATACCGTAGAGAATAAGAGTAATTGCAACGGTGATGTAGTTATAGAGCTTTTCCTCAAGGAAATCGTCGAAGAGCACTCCGATTATTCCTGCGGGAACTACCGCTACGATGACCTTGCACCAGAGGGAAACGGTCTCGGGCTTAAAAATCGCCCACTGCTTTGCAAAAAATCCAGCGTTGGGGTTTTCTTTTATATAATTCTTTCTGTGAGACGCCGAAAAGGGATTGAGCTTTTTGAAATAAAGGACAACTACCGCAAGGATAGAGCCGAACTGAATGACCACCAGGAACATCTGCCAGAAGCTTTCCGAAACGTTGAGCTTCAGAAACTCGTTTGCAAGTATCATGTGTCCCGTGCTGCTTATGGGAAGCCATTCGGTTATACCCTGAATTATTCCGATAATTATGGTCTTAATTATCTCGATTATCTCCATTTACTCTGCCTCCTGATTTTTTAAGCTGAACTGATTTTATCACATAGCGGACGGATAAACAACAGTAAACATCAATTTAAAAATATTTTTATCTCATAATCCAAAACCCCTCGGTCAAAATAATTTATTATATTTAAATTTTACTTGCCAACAGTGTTTCCTTATATTATAATATATAAGAATTGTGCTGTGTTTTATTCGGCACAAACCGTTAGAATCGTGTCCAGTTGGTCATGCGGTGTGCGGGTTCTGTGCGGCAATGCACCGTGAACCATGTCAGGCGGGGAACCGAGCAGCATTAAGCGGTCAGCGTTGTGCGCCGCAGCTTCGCCTGCACGCCGTGTGACCAAAGGGACAGGGTTCTTTTTTTCTGTCCTATTTTCGAGGGAGGGTTTATTTTGTATCAGGTACTGTACAGAAAATGGCGGCCTAAGGTCTTTTCCGACGTTGCGGGCCAGCCCCATATCACCTCCACCCTTACAAATGAGCTTAAGGCGGGCAGACTCGCCCACGCCTATCTCTTTACGGGCTCAAGGGGAACCGGCAAGACAACCTGCGCCAAAATTCTGGCCAAGGCCGTAAACTGCCTGCACCCCGTTGACGGAAATCCCTGCAACGAATGTGAAATCTGCAAGGGCATCGACTCGGGCTCCATTCTCGACGTTGTGGAAATCGACGCCGCCAGCAACAACGGCGTTGACAACATCAGAGATTTGAGAGAGGAGACCAATTTCACACCCTCAAAGGCGAAATACAGAGTATATATAATCGACGAGGTTCACATGCTTTCAATAGGAGCCTTCAACGCCCTGCTGAAAACCCTGGAGGAGCCTCCCGAATACGTCATGTTTATCCTTGCCACAACGGAGGTCCACAAGCTTCCCGCCACTATCCTTTCAAGATGCCAGAGATTTGATTTCCGCCGCATTTCCCCCGAGGATATTACGGGCAGGCTCAAATATGTGGCCGGAGAGGAAAACATCGCCCTTACCGACGACGGAGCCATGCTCATCGCCAGAATAGCCGACGGCGGCATGAGAGACGCCCTTTCCCTGCTGGACCAGTGTGCGGGAGAGAGCAGGGAGGTAAACGCGGAAACGGTGCGAAAATGCGCGGGACTCGCGGGAAGGGATTATCTCTTCGCCGTCTCCGACGCCGTAATAAGCCACGACTGCCAAAAGGTTCTGGAAATAATCGACTCCCTCCACACGGGCTCCTGCGATATGGAGAGGCTCTGCACGGAGCTTACTGAGCATTTCAGAAACTTTATGATATGCAAGACCATGGCCTCCCCTGCTGAGCTTATAATCTGCACTGACGATGAGCTCAGCCGCATAAAGCAGGAGGCTTCAAGGTTTACCCTCGAACAGATACTCTACGTCCTGGACCTTTTGCAGAAGGCCCTCGAAAGCCTGAGAAACGGCGCGGACAGACGGGTAAAAATGGAGATGACCCTCATAAAGCTCGCTTCCCCGAGGCTCTGCGAAAGCAGCGAGGCGCTCCTCGAAAGGATATCGGTGCTTGAAAACATGGTCAAAAACGGCGCCGTATTATCGGCTGCCGCCCCCTCTGCTCCCGACGCTCAGAGTGCGGCGCAGGCAAAAGGTGAACCTGATGTGAAAACGCCTGCTTCTGCTCCCGAAGCGTTTGAGCCTGAGGACGAGCCGCCGCCGTGGGATACGGAGCCCGCTCCCGTAAAAAGCAGACCCTTGCGGGAGGCCGCCGAAGAAGCGCCCGTTCCTACTCAGTCCGTCCCTGCTTCCCAAGCGCCCGCACGGCAAAAAGAGGAGCCGACCTCATCCGCTCCCGTTTCAAGCAGCGATTCAAATTTCAGCATGTGGCCCGAGGTCCTTGCGGAGCTGAGCAAAACCGACAAGCCCCTGGTGGGAATTTTAAGCGGCTCCTCCGCTTTCGTGAGGGACACAAACAGGCTTCTTATAAAATCCCCCAATCCCGTATTATCGGTTTTCCTTAAAAAGGACAACCATGTGGCCATGATAAATCAGGCCGTCACTCAGGTTACGGGGAAAAAATACAGACTCGGCGTTTACCGCGCCTCCGATTCGGGCAGCGCGGCGCCTAAAAAGGATCCCCTTGAGGATCTCATAAAAAAAATAGACGAAACCGATGTCCCATTTTCGGTTAAGTAGCAAACGGAGGAATAACCAATGAAAGCAAGAATACCCGGACAGAGCAATATGTCCCAGGCAAACATGATGAAGAAGATCCAGGAAATGCAGAACGAAATGGCCAGAGTCCAGCAGGAGGTCGAAGAGGCCGAATACTCCGCTACCGTAGGCGGCGGAACAGTTTCCGTAACCGTCAACGGCAAGCACGAGGTAAAGAAAATCGACATTAAGCCCGACGTTGTGGACCCCGAGGATATAGAAATGCTCGAGGACCTTATTACGGCAGCTTTCAACGAGGCTATACGCAAGGCCAACGACACCATGGAAACCGAAATGAACAAGGTCACCGGCGGACTTAATATTCCCGGAATGCCCGGAGGTCTCTTTTAATGGGCTATGATATCGCACCCCTTGCAAAGCTCATAGAGCAGTTTGAGCGTATGCCCGGTGTCGGCAAAAAAAGCGCCCAGAGGATGGCCTTTTATGTGCTCAATCTCCCCGACAAAAAAGCTCAGGAGTTTGCCGAGGCCATAACTCAGGCACATGAAAAAATTCACAAGTGCTCAGTTTGCTGCAATCTCACCGACGGCGAAAAGTGCTCCGTATGCTCAAGCGACACAAGGGATAAAAGCGTAATCTGCGTTGTGGAGGACCCGAGGGACGTAATAGCCATTGAGCGCACCCGCGAATACAAGGGTACATACCACGTTCTCCACGGAGCCATTTCCCCCATGAACGGCGTGGGCCCCGACCAGCTCACTATTAAAGAGCTTCTTAAAAGGATTGACGACAGCGTAAGGGAAATTATACTTGCCACTAACCCCACTATTGAGGGTGAAGCTACGGCGATGTATATTTCTAAGCTCTTAAAACCGCTCGGTGTTACAGTAAGCCGTCTTGCCTACGGCGTTCCCGTGGGAGCCGACCTGGAATATGCCGATGAAGTAACTCTTTCAAGGGCAATTGAAGGCAGACGCATATTATAATATTTTCCAAAAGACGGTTTTAGACTTGATTTTTAAAATCTATATGATATAATTTCTATCCAAACAAAGCAAAAAAGGAGTGAAAGGCTTTGGCGTCAAGTGAATTACAGACAGTGGCAAACAACAAAAAAGCCTTTCATGACTATTTTGTCATCGAAAGCCTTGAAGCAGGCATTGAGCTTTTCGGCACTGAGGTAAAATCCGTGAGAAACGGCAGAATAAACCTTAAAGACGCATGGTGCTCAATAGACGGCGGTGAGATTTTCGTAAGAGGTATGCATATAAGCCCTTATGACCACGGAAACATCTTTAATCGTGATCCCTTAAGAGTGCGAAAGCTTCTCTTGCACAAGCGTGAGATAAACCGCCTTTACGGCCTCATGAAGCAGCAGGGATATACCATTATCCCCCTGTCTGCATATTTCAAAAAAGGCAGGCTCAAAATACAGGTGGGTCTGTGCAAGGGTAAGAAAAACTATGACAAAAGAGAGGATATGGCAAGAAAGAGCGCCAAACGGGATATGGAGCGCGCCGTCAAGGAGCGCATGGGTTAACTACCCCTCCTCTTTTAAATAACATGGGGATGAAAGGATTTCGACGGGGATTCTGAACCATGATAAGCGAGCAGCGGTGCGGGACCGCTATAAAATCCGCAGCTTTTAAAAATAAACGACAAAAACGTTTCTTTACAGGCTGCCTAATTAGGCGCCCGTTCTTACCGAAAGTACTGCGGTTCGGATAAGAACGTCGATGAGCAGTGAACGTGAACGGCCCCATACCTCTAAGGCCGTCATGACTCAGAGGCTGCCAAAGCTTTAAGCCTGCCTTTCGGCGTGAAGCGGCGGGAGATTTAAAAGAAAGGATACGCTCGTAGAAAGTTGTGGCAAGGGATTTTCGGACGCGGTTTCGATTACCGCCATCTCCACCAAAAAAGCAGTGAGCATATGCTTCGGCATCGGCTCACTGCTTTTTTTGTTTGCCTTTTAATTTTAATCTTTTAATTTTATAAGTAAAATACGTTTTTTCCCTTGATACATTTTGTAGCGGCAAAAGCTTTGTGAAAACCTAATACAATCCAAAAATGCCGTTTGTGTATTATCTCAATTGTTTTCAGCAAATAAAAGTAATACCATAAAACTGCAAACAGGAAAATAAATTTGTTTGCACGGGCTTTATGTACATAAAAATTCTAAATCCAAAGGAGGAGATCATCGGACGCCATGACAACAAAAATCGGTCAAAATTAAAATCTCACACAAGGAGATGAAAATAATGAAATACACAGATTTCAGATTGCTTTCTTTTTCGGATAAAATTCTCGCATCGCTGCTAATCATAGATGAACTGGTCCTGATTATTGCCGCCACTTTCTTTTCCGCTGAATTCCGCGGCGTAATTACAACGATTTTGGTCTATACACCCTGTGCGGTTACTTTTATCTATGCCCTGTTATCCGTTGCCGAAAAGGGCGCAGGCCCCTTGCGCACACTTTGCGCTTTCACAGCGGGCACTGCCGTTTCTGCAGCCGCAGTCTTTTCACTTTATTTTCTGCCGACAGGCATTCTCATTTTGGCGGTCATCGGTATAACGGGTATCATATTGTTCCTGATTGGATTTTCACAGGCAAAAGTAATTTCCTCCTACGGTCTCTTTTTTATGAACGCATGCTTTTTTGCAGTCACAGCTTTGCTTGGGTACGGCATGCTTTCATCCCATGCACGCCAAGGTGCCAGGGACGCTGTCAGCACAATTATCGGCCTTCCCCTGCTCTTTGCATTTGTCGTTTCGGATATGGTTTCAACTGTGCGCAATAAAAAGACGGATAAACAACCTTTCATTTGAAAGACAAACCTCTTTAAGGAGATGAATTTATGAAAGACAAAAAGTTTAAAGCATTTTCAGTAATCCGCCTGATTTTTGCGGTACTGATGATTACGGAAGCTTTATTCCTCATTTACTGCGCAGTTTCAGATATTTTTATCAGTGAACCCCGCATAAGCAGGGCGGATGCACGTGTTTTAACGTGCGCTCCGTCTGCTGCGGCATTTGTTTGCTCCTTGATATCGGTATTTGAAAAAAGCGGAAGCAATAAAAAAATATATGCGGCAGGAACAGCGGCGGTGATAATTTTTGCTGCGGTGATATCTTTATTTGCATTCCCGCCCGCACTGCCCTTCGCTTTGGCGCTGCTCGGTATCGCAGGAACAATCTTAACCGTCTGCGGCTCAGTCAAAGGCAAAATAACCTCCGCCTACGGCATCATCTGCCTTAATTCCGCTTATTCTCTGCTTCCGTACTTGCGGCTCCTTTACGATTACAGCGGAATGGACCTTTTGGAAATCCTTCTGACAATGGCATTTGCCGCCTTTTTAAGCATATTTATAACTATCGATGCGGTGCTTGCCGTGCGCAATGAGAAAAGAGAAAAAACCGAAAAAGCATAAGGAACTAAAGTATAAGTTCAGCTGTTCCCCATAAACAGAAAAGGCCTTCGGAATTCCCGAAGGTTTTTTCTGTTGGTTTAGGTGTCTAACTGAACAATTAATATGCACGCCCATATTGAAATCTGACAATATGTATTGTGCTATATCTTCTCAAAAGCAACGACAGATATTCAGCGCTCCATTCGCTATTTTCATTTTAGAAAATTGGCTGCAAAGCACATCCAAATCTCCTATAATGCGATGAACAAAATCCAGCATCTTTTTCGTTATATCTACTGTTAAAATTATTAGATTTTATGTCCGCATTTTTCACAATATTCTGCCGACTCTGTTATTTTGGAACCACATTGAGAGCAGAAGTTTTTTGCAGGTGCGGGATTGACTTCAACATTATCGGAAACTTCAGAATTGCCGGTAACGTTCATATTGCCAGTCTGTCCTTGTACCGGTACATAGGATTGTTTCCTTTCATCATGTACCGCAATAAAAGCAATAATGAACAAGAAAAATCCAATCCACGTGCCGATAGAAATATTTCCATCATCAAAATCGAACAGATAGTCAATTTCATACTGGGCTACAAATCTTATAAGCCAATATAAAACAAACAATATGCCTGCTGCCGCAGAGCATCTGAACGCTTTTGCACTATCTGAAAATGAGAATACCAGCATAAAGAAGCTGGGAATAAAAATTGCAAGAGTAAAGCAAACTACCCAATAACTAAAATCGCCTTCAATTGCATATTCGAGCACATCTAAAAAGTTATCATCAACATCTTGAGGAAACAATCCGCCCCACACTTCAAAAATAGGTACAAACATTACATTTGCCAATGCTAAAAGTGAAAAAATCAATTTCTTAGTTCTCATTTACATTCCCCTCCACTATTTTAATTCTTTCCTTCGCAAAATCAGCAGCGCGCTATAAAGCGTAAAAAAGTAAACAAATTAACATTCGCAATATTACCTCCCCGTATGTCGGCTATGTGATAAGGCACACATTAGCATCAAAAATGCAGTCCGTTCAATGTTATCGCTTGCATTGCAATTGCAATAGCTCACTGCGATTATAATGTTAGAATAATTACTTTCTATTTTCTTTTTTAACAGCTTTCAGCATTCAATTTTAAAAATCCAAAAGCAGCCTAAACGCATCCTGTCCAAACGTCACAGAAAACTTTCTATACTGTTAAAGCATTTCAATGATCGTTAGTTTAAAATAACATAATTTAAGATTTAATTTGTTAAAATATATATCCATTACAAGTATATCAACAATTATTTTTGAAATCAATACAAAATGCAAAAATGTGTCAAATTTCTTCTTTCAGCAACTTCAGCAGCACAAGGAGAAGCCTTTCATATAAAATCCCGCCTGTATCCGCAGATATACAGAAAGTAATATGCCGTATAAAAATGCAGATGTAGTTACTCGTTAAATGCATATTATTACTGTTATAAAAACTGCTGGGCGTATTTGTACCGCTTTTTGTATCAACAGTGTCTCACGCAAGCTGCGTGAGACACTGTTTAAAAGTGCAGTAAACTTAGTTCGCTTTACTATTAATACATAATCCTTATTATTTTCGTTCTGTCGGTATTGCTGCCGTTGGCCAAGAAAGCTTTAAGGGTAGAATAGTTGCACGAACCAGGATCATTTATCGTGAAATCGGCAGTCGAAAAGTTTGTTGTGCTGCTTCCTGTATACCCGGTAATTACAACCCAATGCTGCGATCCTCCTGAGCTGGTCTGTGCACCTATTATAACAGGCTTGCCGGCTTTGAGTTTTGAATATATGGTTGACAAAATATCATTTGACATGCTGCAATTATACTGTTTTGAAGTTAATCCAACATTGGAAATAGAACTCCAGTAAAGATCATTATTACTATACTTGAGTTTATTTTTCACAGCATTGGGATACACTGTCGTACCCGTATTATAAGAGTATACCATCGCAATGCATGTAGTTGTGCAACCTATACTTCCTATTGTCTTATTGCCAATATATACGTTCGCCCACCTACTGTCGTTTTGTTTATAAAGCGGAACATTAAGTTTAATAGCAGAAGATGTTACAGATGAGCCCGAGCTGCTAAAAGCTGATTTATTAACCCAGCAAATTTGATATCCGCCTCCTGTCCACGGACACAGGACCTGATAGTAATTTCCTGATGTGCCGATTATGTAGCACTTATCATTAGCGTACACATATCCTAAAGACGTTGACAGATTGCTTTTGCTGTAACACTTTGTTTTTACCGTTGCTGTCTTGGTTGACACGGAAGATGTATTCTGGAAGAAATATGAAAGCTTTGTGTATACAACTCTTCCGCTGCTGTAACCTGTCCAAGGGCATTTCACT
>CASDTR010000051.1 GCA_949283785.1 uncultured Oscillospiraceae bacterium | reverse complement strand
CAGCATTGAGTTAAATCCTCCTACAGTGTCCTTTTCGAGTCCGCTCATAGAGCCGCTTTTATCGAGTATAAATACAAGCTCCGTTAAATTCTTTCTCATGGTGTTTACCTCCTGTGTATTC
Source organism: uncultured Oscillospiraceae bacterium (assembly GCA_949283785.1). Taxonomy (GTDB): domain Bacteria; phylum Bacillota; class Clostridia; order Oscillospirales; family Acutalibacteraceae; genus UMGS263. The sequence goes on along the minus strand of CASDTR010000051.1, from coordinate 15,053 downwards.
TTTGATTAAAGAATACACCGCAAGGAGCGCAGTACGGTCGCTTTTAAAGCGACATCAGCAGGAGCCCAGAAGAGGCTGGTCGTATTGAAACAGGACCTCGTTTATGGCGAAGATATCGTACTGTCCCGTAACTATGAAATACTCTACAATCACGTCAAATTTCCGGCTGTGGGAAAGAGCGTACCCCGCCCGTTTCAGAAGGTCGTCGGTTTCCTCAATGGTCAGCTCCAAGGCGATGGCCAGGGCCAGAATTGTACGCTTGCTCGGAAGATATCCCTTGCCCGTTCTGATTTTCGAAAACAGCTTCCGGTCGATATTGGCCTTTTTATATATTTCCGTATCGGTTTTGCCTTTGGCGTCAATAAGGCGGAAAAGGGTTACATGAAAGGGCTCGTCAAGATCGTCCACTATTTTCTCCAGAGCCCCTTGAGAAGGCGCGGCAACGGAACGCGAATACAAAGTGACCGAAGGTTCGTATGCTCTCTCTGCCTCATACTCGGCTGTATATTTGTCGTCTATATACGCTTTCACCGCGCCGAAAAGCTCTTCGCTGACGGCAAAAGACCCTTTATCAAAAATCGCCAAATACACATCCATATCGTTTTGAGAGAGGAAATCCTTCACGGCGGCAACCGCTACGCGCAGAGCGTCTCTCTTGGGATAACCGTATATGCCGCTTGAAATAAGGGGAAACGCGATGCTTTCACATCCGTTTTCAAGGGCCAGGTTCAGAGATTCAAGATAGGCGCTGCGCAGCAGCCTCTCGCAGTTAAGAGAATTTTCTCTGTTATATACCGGTCCCACTGCGTGGATTATATATTTTGCCTTAAGTGCAAAGCCGGGAGTTATTACGGCTCTGCCTGTATCGACAGGCGAAAGTCCCCGGCACGCGTCGCTCAGTTCTTTTATTCCCGCCGCACGAAAAATCGCGCCGCAAACGCCTCCTCCCATCAGAAGCTGTGTATTCGCGGCGTTTACGACGGCGTCCACCGCCATGTTTGTTATGTCCTGACGTACAATAATAAATGGCATGATTTTACCTTCTTTTCGCGGTTTAATTTTAACGTGTCCGAAAATAAACACGGATTTTTCCGAATCTGTTCTTCTCCCATATCGGGAAGCGACGCCACTTCCCGTCTTTTTTGAGTCAGATACCAATACATTCCGGAAAAATCTCCTTATTATATTATTATAACCTATGTATGTATTAAAAGTAAAGCAGAGCCGAAAGAACCCCTCTAATATAATATTGTTTCAGCCATAAAGCAAAAACACGGCTATACCCAAAGGCATAGCCGTGTTTTGATATATAAACTGAATTTGCAGGCGCCGTTTACGGAAGCAGGCTTGATTCTGTATTTGTCTGCACCGCGTCCGCGTCGCTCTTATCTTCCACAAGAGTGGCTTCTACGGTGAAGGTAGTGACGTCAAAGCTCCTGTCAACTCTGCAAACGGAAAGAGTGATCTTATCGCCCACTGCGCTGTTCTCGATGACCTCAGCCAATACGTTTGAAGAGGTCATTTCCTGACCGTTGACCGCCGTAATCATATCGCCCACCTGAAGGTCAGTGTTGACAAGTGAGCTGTCCTCCTGGATCTCTCTGACGATGATCGTACCTGCGGGAAGCTTCTGAAGCTGGACGATCATTGAATAGGTCTGGTTCTGAGATGCAGCCGAATAGGTTATGCCGAGCTTCGGCTGGTTGGGAACGTATCCGTTGGCTATGATGGAGTCTATTACCTTCTTGGCTGAGGTTATGGGAATCGCGAAGGCCATGCCCTCATATTCCTCACTGGCTATCTTTGAGGAATTTATGCCCACAACATAGCCGTTGCTGTTTACAAGCGCACCGCCCGAGTTGCCCGGATTAATGGCGGCGTCGTGCTGGATGCACTTCATGGTATATCCGATGGAGTTTGTGGAAATGGGACGGTCAATGGCTGAAACAAAGCCTCCCGTAAAGGAACCGAAAAATTCGGCTCCGCCCGGGTTACCGACGGCGTAAACTCTTTCGCCTACCTGAAGGTCATCGGAGTCTGCAAACTTTGCAGCGTGGAGTCCCTGGGCCTCTATCTTCAAAACACCGATGTCATCTCTGGTGCTGTAACCGACTATTGTCGCCCTGTATGTCGTCTCATCAAGGAGCTGTACCTCTATGGCGCTGCTGTCCATGTTTATTACATGTGCGCAGGTGATGATATAGGTGTACTTTGTGTCGTCGGAGTCCATGATAATGCCTGAACCCTCGCTTACGACCTGGTTGTCAAGATAAACCGTTACGCCTACTACGGACTGCCTTACGTCCTCGGCAATAGTCACTGAGGAAACTCCGTCATCGGAAACCTCTCCCTCGCCCTTCGATTCCTCAAGGCTCAGGGTAGGTGAATTGCTGTTTGTATCGTTTGTCTGTCCCTCTTCGCGGTTCTGTATGCCCGCCACTCCCAATATCATAGCTACTACCGCCACGATAGAAAGGATTATCACAAGGGCAACGGCCACTTTCGGACCTCTGTTTTTCTTTTCAGGCTCATCCGTAACGGGCGGCGCAGGGGAACCGTATGTCTGGCTGTTATATCCCTGATATACGTTATTCGAATATCTGCTCTGATAAGGATTGTAATCGTTTCTTGAAGAACTTCCTGAAGTAAAGCTCTTCTCCTTGTTTTCATAGGGGTTTTCGATTACAACTTCCTTTTCCTCGGGATTTTCGCCTGCGCTCTGATTATTGAACTTTCCCTCCGGCGGAGTGCTGCCGGATCCTGATGTATTATTAAAGTTGTTATCCCACTCATTCATCGGGAATCCCTCCTGTGTAGTTTATGGTTAAATATTAAACTACGGTTTTTACATAACTATATTTATATGGTAAACAAATTTTTAATAAAAACCTTATTTTCCTGAAAATTTTTCCGGAAGCCAAAATACAAACTCGGTGTATTCGCCCACCTTGCTGCCGGCCGTTATCTGACCTCCGTGCATATCTATTATGCTTCGCACGATATAAAGGCCGAGGCCCGCTCCCTTTACGTCGATGCTCCTGGATTTATCAACCTTGTAGAAGCGCTCGAAAATGCGGCTGACCTCTTCTGAAGGAATTCCCTCCCCGGAATTGCGTATCCTTACGAATACCTTTCCGTTATTTAAAAGAGCTGAAACGGCTATATATCCGTTTTCGGGAGTAAATTTCACTGCGTTGTCAACAAGGTTATAGATAACCTGATGTATCATATCCTCGTCGGCCTCCACAAATATGCTCTCCATGGAGTCAAGTCCGCGTATTTCTATATGCTTTTTGTCTATGCTCTGCTCAAAGGCGATAAGCACCTGGAATATTCGCTGGGAAATATCAAACCTTGACGGCTTGATTTTTAGCTCTCCCGCCTCTATTTTAGACATATTCAGCATCGTCATAACAAGCCTTGAGAGCCTGCGTATTTCGTCGGAAACCTTTTGAAGATAATATTCCTCCTTTTCAGGTGGGATGGTTCCGTCAAGTATTCCGTCTATAAAGCCGCCGATAGTAGTCATGGGCGTTTTGAGCTCATGGGATACATTGGCCACAAAGCTCCTTCTCGACGCCTCCAGCACGCCCAGGGATTTTGCCATGGTGTTGAACGCCTCGGAAAGGTCGCTCAGCTCGTCGTTGCCCCTTACCTTTACCCTGTAGGTGAAATCTCCCTTGGCAAAAGCCTTTGTGGCTTTCGACATGTCCCTCAGTGGTTTAACCATATTATATGTCAAAACATACACAGCTATAAACGCGATGATAAGGGAAAACAGGGCCGAAAACAAAAACATTTTCAGTATATCAAGTATATAGGGCCGCACAGTGGCGCTGCTCGACTGAGTGACAAAAACATAGGCCATAGCCCTTCCCCTGAACATCACGGTTTCTCCCACCGTAAGGTGCGGAGTGCTGTACGCACCGCCGAGAGTTGTTACCTCAGCCTGTCCCTTTGTAAGGTTTGAGTACAAAACGCTTTGGGATATCTGCATATCCCCGTGAATGGGGCAGTCCTGAATAAGATTAGTATAATCTGCGGAATCTCCGCAGACCACCACCTCGCCGGAAGTGTCGCATATAAATATGTCGGCGTCTATGGCCTCTGAAATAAGCTTCATGGAATGGTACATGAGCAGATATGTCTGCATCCTGTCGGCTTCGATGGTCTCGCTTTCAATGAGGCTCGACATGCTCTGGGAAATGCTTTTGGCGTTTTCGCTGAGCAGATCCGCCTTTCCCTTCTGCCAATAATCTGAAATAAAAAACAGCAGAAAGGTTCCCACAACCGCAAGACAGATAAAAACGATAAAGGAAATGACCGTAAAATATTTAGTGAATATATTCTTTCTCTTGCCGTTATTGGCTGCCATCCTTAACCCTCCCGAAATCGGAATCAGTCGTGGGTTTCAAATTTGTAGCCTACGCCCCAAACGGTTTTAAGGGTCCATTTGTCGGAAACGCCCTCAAGCTTCTCCCTAAGCCTCTTTACATGGACATCGACGGTCCTCGAATCTCCGTAGTAATCAAAGCCCCATACCTCATCGAGAAGCTGGTCGCGGGTAAAGACTCGGTTCGGATTGCTGGCAAGGTGATAGATGAGCTCCAGCTCTTTGGGAGGAGTGTCTATCTGCTCGCCGTTTACTCTCAGCTCATAGTTTGTGAGGTTTATCACAAGCTTATCGTAGCGAACCTCCTTTACGGTATCCGCAGGGGCTACTCCGCTTCTGCGCAGAACCGCTTTAACTCTCGCCACAACCTCTTTTGCGTCAAAAGGCTTTACAACATAGTCGTCGGCTCCCAGCTCCAAACCCAGCACCTTGTCGAAGGTTTCGCCCTTGGCGGTGAGCATGATGATGGGTGTGTCGGAGGTTTTCCTTATTTCACGGCATACCTGCCAGCCGTCAAGCTTGGGGAGCATTATATCGAGAAGCACAAGATCGGGCTTACTGTCCTGAAAAGCGGAGATTGCCTCCATGCCGTCGTTTACGATTATTACGCTGTAACCGTCTTTTTCAAGATACAGCCTTAAAAGCTCACAGATATTTACATCGTCATCTACAACAAGAATTTTTTCTGTATTCATACAAAACCCTCCTGCTTTATTTTCCGTTTCAATTATACAATGTTCCGATAGGTAATGATGAACTTTTTTTAAAATTTATTGGAAAAAATTGTTTAACCGGGATAAACAATAAATGAATTTCAAAATGGCCCGGCGGCTTCCATACTCTTTCGGTCCCCTTACCTGCGCGCCGTAAAAAACAGCCTTCTGAATTTCAGCACCACGTCGCCGGACTTCGTAAAAGGATATACGCTTTTTGCTTTTTGGAGAAGCTCACCTTTAAACAGTGCCTTCTCCCCGTCCCCGAGAAAAGCGAGGTAGGGCCTCAGCTTCGTGGTCTCCACCCAGTCTATCAGGGCCTCATGGGAGGGCAAAACGTGATAGTACACCGTCTCCCACAGGTCAAAGGACGACGAGCAATCAGAGAGAATGTCAAAATACTCCCCGGGCTCCAGGATGCCGCTGGTTTCAATATCGGCATTCTCAAAATTCCATTTCGGGTCCCGTGTCATCCGGCTTATCAGCTTAAACAGAGGCTCTTCCTGATTCATGGGCATCTGCACCGCCAAATGTCCCCCGGCATTCAGTTTTTCCATAAGGAAAGGGATAAGCTTTTCATGGTCCGGTATCCACTGAAGGCAGGCGTTTGAGAAAATCAGGTCGTATTTCCCCTCCAGCTCCTGAGCGGGGCGAACCTCAAAGGGTATATCCCCATGCTGTTTTCTGGCGGCGGCGATCATGTTCTCAGAACTGTCTATGCCTGTGATAACGGCTTTCGGAAACACCTCTTTGAGCACGGTCGTGCTGTTTCCCGGTCCGCAGCCGATATCGACGATTTTTCCCGGAGAAAGAGCCGAAAGCCTCGCAGCCAGATCCTTTGACGGCTGGGTGCGCTGGACTTTAAAACGCAGATATTTTTCAGAGTTCCATTCGGACATTTTCAAGCCCCCCAATACGACAAAATGTAATTATTATTATACATTATATAATTTCCCTTTTCAACTTTCCCGGACATTTATCACTCCCCAAACTGAGCCGGAAGGTTCCTTTTTTATAAAAATCGCCTCCCTGCGGCCATTACATGCCGCATTTGATACAAAGGGAGACATTGCGCCCTTTTAAGTATTGACAAACCTTTTTAAAAGTGATAGCATAAACTCAATATTAAAAAGGCAATGACGGGGATAGTAACCTGGTCTGAGTATTCAGAGAACCGCCGGTACGGTGCGAGGCGGCTGCGAGGATCAAGCGAATGTCACCCTATCAGCTTCAATCTGAAAGCTTCGGCAAGTAGGAGCGACGGATTCCCTCCGTTAGCGGGGGCCTGCATTCGGCATTTATGCCCGATGCGCTGAGCGGTCTGATTTATTCAGGCAATAAGAGTGGTACCACGGAGTTTCTGATCTTCGTCTCTTTTGTGAGACGGAGATTTTTTTAAACATTTTCGCCCCACCGCTCGGAATACTTCAATCTTTTTTACAGGAGGAATTAAAATGAAAATGACAGGTGCAAGAGCGATAATCGAAGTTCTGCTTGAACAGGGCGTTGACACCGTTTTCGGCTATCCGGGCGGCTCGGTACTTAACATATATGACGCACTGTATCAGTACGGCGGAAAAATCACCCACGTCCTCACCGCCCACGAGCAGGGAGCTGCCCACGCGGCGGACGGATACGCCAGAGTAACCGGCAAAACCGGCGTTGTTTTTGCAACCTCCGGCCCCGGCGCCACAAACCTCGTAACAGGCATCGCAAACGCCTATATGGACTCAGTGCCGATAGTTGCTATAACGGGAAACGTCCCCGTCCCCTCTCTGGGAAGAGACTCCTTTCAGGAAATCGACATTACGGGCGTCACAATGCCCATAACAAAGCATAACTTTATCGTTAAAGACGTCAGGGAGCTTGTCCCCACCCTCCGTGCGGCTTTCAAAATTGCCTCCTCAGGCAGAAAGGGCCCCGTTCTCGTTGACGTTACAAAGGACGTTACGGGCGCCGAGACGGAATACACCCCCGCTCCCGCCGTACAGCCCCTCGAGACAAAGCCTGCAAAGCTTTCTTCCCTCGAAAGAGCGGCTCAGCTCATAAAGAACGCCGAAAAGCCCCTTCTCTACATAGGCGGCGGACTTATCTCCTCAAACGCCTCCCCCGAGCTGCTCAGGCTCGCCGAAAAGGCCCAGATACCCGTCACCTCCTCGATGATGGGTCTCGGCGGATTCCCCTACGACAATCCCCTCTACATGGGCCTTATAGGAATGCACGGACGCGTTGTCGCCAACAGAGCGGCCCATGACTGCGACGTGCTCATTACGGCGGGCGCACGCTTCTCCGACCGCGTTGCCGGAAACCGCGCCATGTTCGCACCCAACGCCAAAATAATCCACATCGACATCGACCCCGCCGAAATGGATAAGAACGTCTTCTCCCACTGCCATGTAAAGGGCGACCTCAAGCAGGTCCTCGGAGCCCTGTGCGACATGCTCCCCGAAGCAAACCACGATCAGTGGATAAAGGAGCTCACCGCTATAAAGCAGCCCTACAAGAGAGTCGATTTTGAGGGATATGTAAATCCCATGGATATCATCACAACCATCGACAGGCTCACCCCCGACGACACCATAATCGCTACGGACGTCGGCCAGCATCAGCTCTGGGCGGCTCAGTATTATAATTTCCGTATGCCCCGCACCCTTGTGACATCGGGCGGCCTCGGCACCATGGGCTTCGGCCTCGGCGCTTCAATCGGCGCCAAAATGGGCAAAAAGGACAGACAGGTAGTGCTCATTACGGGAGACGGAAGCTTCCACATGAACCTTAACGAGATGACCACTCTGGCGTCCTACAACATCCCCGTTGTAATTGTGCTTATGAACAACGAGGTTCTCGGAATGGTCCGTCAGTGGCAGACCGTTTTCTACGGCAAGCGCTACTCCCAGACCGACCCTCACCGCAAAACAGATTTCGTAAAGCTTGCCGAAGCCTTCGGCATCAACGGCATGAGAATAGAAAAGCCCGAGGATATTGAGCCCGTCATCAAAAAGGCCCTTGACCTTCAGGCCCCCGTTCTCATCGACTGCCGCATAGCTCACGACGCTTCCGTTCTGCCCATGATCCCTCCCGGAGGAGCAGTACAGGATACAATCGACGAGATGTGCTATTAATACGGGGAAAGGAGAATATAAAATGACAGACAGATTAGCTCTTTCGGCTCTCGTAAACAACCACTCAGGCGTACTTCTGAGAGTTGCCGGCCTTTTCGCAAGACGCGGCTTCAACATTCAGAGCCTTACGGTCTCACAGACCGAAAATCCCGAATTTTCAAGAATGACTATCGTCTCCCAGGCCGACCCTTCAACCTTTCGCCAGATAGAGATGCAGCTTTTAAAGCTTGAGGACGTTCAGAAGGTCATCCGCCTTGAGGACGGAAAGACCACCTCCAGCGAGCTCCTTCTCGTAAAGGTACGCGCCCTCAACAAGGACCGTCCCGAAGTGCTCAAGACGCTCCTTAAATTCGGCGCAAGAGTCAGGGACATCGGCCACAAGACCATTACCGCCGAGCTCACGGGAGAATCCGCCACAATCGACGAATTCATCGAGGCTATTTCAAAGCATCACATCGTGGAGCTTTCCCGCTCCGGTATCGCCGCCCTTGCAAGCGGTGACGTGAGCATCAACGACGACGAAGACTCACTTCCCGACTGATCTATCCGCCAAAAGCGGTTTTCATCACATTAAAATCTACGGAGGAATTTTTTATGGGAATGACTATGACGCAAAAAATTCTCGCCGCCCATGCAGGTCTGCCTGAGGTAAAGGCGGGCCAGCTCATCGAGGCAAAGCTCGACATTGTTCTGGGAAACGACGTTACCTCTCCCGTTGCAATCAACGAGTTTGAACGCTGCGGCGCGTCTTCTGTTTTCGATAAGAGCAGAATCGCCCTTGTTATGGACCACTTTACCCCTAACAAGGACATCAAGTCCGCTCAGCACTGCAAGCAGGTAAGAGAATTTGCGGGCAAATATGATATTGACAACTACTTCGACGTAGGACAGATGGGCATCGAACACGCCCTCCTCCCCGAAAAGGGAATTGTCCTCCCCGGCGACACCGTAATCGGCGCCGACTCACACACCTGCACCTACGGCGCTCTCGGCGCTTTCTCCACAGGCGTAGGCTCAACGGACATGGCAGCGGGAATGATCTCCGGCAAGGCCTGGTTCAAGGTCCCCTCAGCCATAAAGGTAGTGCTCAAGGGAAAGCCCGCCGAAAACGTAAGCGGCAAGGACGTTATCCTTCACCTTATCGGCAGAATCGGCGTTGACGGCGCTCTCTACCGTTCGCTGGAATTCTGCGGCGAAGGAGTAAAGCACCTTTCCATGGACGACCGTCTGTGCATCGCCAACATGGCTATCGAGGGCGGAGCCAAGAACGGCATCTTCCCCGTTGACGACGTGACTCTCGCATATGTCAATGAGAGGGCAAAGAGGGATTACAAGGTATTCGAGGCCGACGAGGACGCCCAGTACGATGAGGTTGTGGAAATAGACCTTTCCGCCCTTCGTCCTACAGTGGCCTTCCCCCACCTTCCCGAAAACACAAAGACCATCGACGAGATTAAGCCCGAAGAGGTCATGATAGACCAGGTAGTTATCGGTTCCTGCACCAACGGCAGAATGGAGGATATGCGCGCAGCCGCAGCCATTCTCAAGGGCAGGAAGGTAAATAAAAACGTAAGGACAATCGTCATTCCCGCCACACAGAAGATTTACCTTGACTGCATCAGGGAAGGCCTTACGGAAATATTTGTAGAGGCCGGCGCGGTTGTAAGCACGCCTACATGCGGCCCCTGCCTCGGCGGACATATGGGCATCCTCGCCAAGGGCGAGCGCGCCGTCGCCACAACAAACCGCAACTTCGTAGGCAGAATGGGTCACCCCGAAAGCGAAGTATATCTGGCAAGCCCCGCCGTTGCCGCCGCAAGCGCAGTTGCAGGCTATATCGCCGACCCCGACAAAATATAAGGAGGCTACACCATGAAAGTACAGGGTAAAGTTCACAAGTACGGCAGCAACGTTGACACCGACGTTATCATCCCTGCCCGCTACCTTAATACGGCGGACCCCAAGGAGCTTGCCGCTCACTGCATGGAGGACATTGACACAGAGTTTGTCAAAAACGTAAAGGCAGGCGACATCATGGTTGCCGACCGCAATTTCGGCTGCGGCTCCTCCAGAGAGCACGCTCCCATCGCCATAAAGGCCTCCGGTATCTCCTGCGTTATCGCCGCCACCTTCGCCCGCATCTTTTACAGGAACGCTATCAACATCGGCCTTGCTATCCTCGAGTGCGAAGAGGCTTCAAAGGATATCAAGGACGGCGATGATGTAAGCGTCGATTTCGATACGGGAATCATCACAAACAACACAAGCGGCAAAACCTATCAGGCCGAGCCCTTCCCGCCCTTTATCCAGAACATCATCGAAAAAGGCGGACTGCTTAACTCAATTTCAAAATAAGTGAGAATAAACTTTAAAAAGCCTGCGATTGGTTGATTCCAATAGCAGGCTTTAGTTTTTATCCATAAAATTATTTTCGGGTTAAACAAGGCGTTCGTATTTTTTAATCGATGTATTTCTGCCTTTACTCCTTAACCAAATTTTGATTAAAAATCAACATTTGCCGCTCATGCTGCGGCGGAGCACCTACTTTTGTCCATAGCGACAAAAGTAGGCAAAAGCGCATTTAAATACGCCTTGACGGTTTTCGCACTCGCTTAAAATTGCCTTTAAAAAATGTCTCGGCAAATCGCCGCCAAGGGTCAGTGTCGGCGATTTGCGGAAAAGCTTTGCTTTTCCGTTCCCTCGCTCTCCGAACTGCTGACAGCAATGCGAAAAACCGCAAGGCTGTCGCACTGCCTGCTCTCATTTCTGCCGGGTGAGCATGAAGTAAGTTAACTGTCTTTTTACAGATTAAAGCCTGCGATTGGTTAATTCCGATTGCAGGCTTTGTTTTTGCTGTATTTCACTTGCTTATTGCGGATACCTGCCGCTGTCAGTCGGCATCGGCGATGAGGGTATCTATATTTTTCTCCATAAGGTCAAAGAAGAGCTCAACGGTCTCCCTGTCGGTCTCATTGCCCCTTACGCACATTGAAAGGGTAAGGACGTTTTTAAGGGACGTTGCGGAAAGAAGCACATAGGGCTTATACTTGACGGCGCCCGTCATAAAGCCGTCGAAAGGCTCGTGTCCTTCAAGGGAAAGCTTGTCGGCCTCGAGTATTCCTATATTGCTCATTGCCAGCAGCGGGTTTGAGTATCCTATCTTTATTATCTCCTCGGACGCCGCATGGGGAAGCATTTTATAGCCTACGTTGAGCAGCGGCAGTCCGTAAAGGCCCATGAATTTATCCTTCTTGAACCTGTTGGAGCTGTGAACAACATATTTGAGGGTTTCAAATATGTCCCTTCCCCTTTCGGGAATGGAGCACTGCATGAAGGCCGTATGGTTAGTCATTCCCTGCTCGCTTGCATCATGTATATGGCGTCTTAAATCAATGGCGCAGGAAATCGTGACGCTCTCGCTCTTGTCGTAGCCTGCCAGCTCATAGAGGCTGTAAAAATACGCCGCCACAAGCATATCGTTTATGGTCGCGCCGTGCTTTTTGCCCGACTGCTTTATCTTCAGGAAACGCTCCGCGTCGATTTTTCTCCTGGCGATAAAGGATTTATCCCTGATGCTGTCGGGGGTAAGAGGGAATTTATGGTCGTCCTTGGCACAGACATTTTTATAAAGATTCTTCGCCATGCGCTTTTCGGTGGGAGTAAAATCGGAATAGACCGACTCATAGGAGCGTGTGCCGTGCTTAAGGTCAATGGGGCTTATTCCCCTCTCAACGTAATCGTTGTAATTCTTGCAAAGGGCCTTGAGGAAATATTTGAAATCGCCGCCGTCCATGCACATGTGGTTTTCCACTATGCAGAGCACCGATTTCCCCTCATGGAAAAATACGGCGACCTTCATCTGTAAATCGCTCTCGGGAGGGATATACTGAGTCAAAAAGGCGTTGACGGCCTCCTCAAGATTTTCGGGCCTCTCAACGGTGAGGACATCCTCGATTCTATAATTGCGAACGCTCCAATAGGGGCTTATATGATTGTCCGTAAAGCTTGAATGAAGCACGGGCGCTTTCTCGAAAAAGCAAATGAGAACCGTCTTTAAAGCCTCAATATTGATTTCGTAATCGTAATGGAGCTCAACGTGGACCATTCTGTCGTTGAAGTCGCGGAACAGATAGTGCATTTTATCCCAGAGCTCGGCGTTTAATTTTCTTTCCATACGTCTTCTCCCTCCTTCTTAAAAGCGAACGACTTGTGAATGATAGAAGCGATGATGATTATTATATCTATAATAAGAGAAACAATTATCATAAGCCAGCCGGGATTCCACGGAACAGCGTGAAGGCTGCCCAAAATCACGTACAGCAGCGTTGCCACTATGGGAATATAGAAGACGTAGCTTACGGCTTTATGCTTCTGCCCGAACACAGCCATGAGTACGGCGTCCACAGCAAATATACCGATTACGCCTAATAAAAATACTATCCAGCTATATGGCAAATGGAAAATCAGCTGAAGGCACAGGAACACAAAAGTCGCCGTAAGCATGACCACCACTGCCGAGAAGAACCTCGCAAGAAACTTAAATCCCTTTCCCCGCGCCAAAGCCTTTTTCACCGAGTAAATCAGCAGCCCCACAGCTCCGAGGGTGATGCCTCCGAAAAGGATAAGCCATGTATATGACCAGAGGTGAGTTATAAAGCTGACGCTTATATACACAACAATCAGCATCAGAATATAAGCTACCGAGCCTAACGCCACCGACGCCCCTACGGCTCTCGAACGCTTTTTATCGCAGGCTGCATCGTAATATTTTCTGTAATCGCTTTTGAGACTTCCGAAGCCCCTTGATTTAAGCTCCGCAAGTATCTGCTCCTCACTCATGCCTTTATAAGCAGGAGAGGAAGCCTGCATCTGCATTTCCCTTAAAATCTGTTTCTTGTAGCGGCCCAGGGAGCCTCCCGCATCGGGTACCCCGTTGAGCGCCGCGTCGATATAGTCACTGAACAAACTCATGTATCTTTATCCCCCTTATCCGGCTCTCACTGCTCATCCCATACGTCTTCGACTTCCTGCTTGTAGATGTACTTGGAGTTTTCTACGATTATGCCGACAACTATCAGGATGTCGATTATTACGGCGAGAATCATCAGAAGCCAGCCCGGATCCCACGGGATAACATCCAGCAGACCGAGGATAACGTAAATCATCGACATGGCTCCAGGGATATAGAGAAGATAATTGATAATGGCAAGCTTTCTCTTTGTCAAGGCAAGGAAAGCTGCGTCTGCGGCAAATATAAATATGACTGCGGTCAGATAGATGATCCAGCTCATGGGCAAATGGAAAATTACCACGCAGCAAAGGAAAATAAACGTTGCCGTGAGCATTATGTTAAAGGCCAGCATCACTCGGGCAATGGGATGAAAAATCACTTTCAGACGGGCAATAGCCTTCGCTCCCACAGTGAAAAGATAATCAACCAAAAGGGTTATGCCGCCAAGCATGATGAGCCAGGTCTGAGCCCAGTTATGAGTGATAAAGCTGACTCCCAAATAGAGCACCGTTAACAAAAGTATGTAGCACACTGAGCCTACCAGCAGAAATTTTCTGAAATTCTCCGCTTTCCTCTTTGCGCGGTCGGCTAAATAAAAGTTTTCGTAATCCTTTTTCAAATCGGGATGCTCGCTTATTATAAGGTCGCTGAGCACCTTCTCGTCGCGAAGGCCGCTCTGGGTAACCTCGTTGGCCCGCTCCGTCATGGTATCAAAAAGCTTGCGCTTATAGCGGTAAAGTGAATTGTCCTCATCCGGGACATCTTTAAGGGTATTTTCAATGTAATCAATAAAACTATCCATTTGGAACCTCCTCACTTTTTCGTAAAAAATGTAAAAAATATATGCTCGCAATTTAAAAAACAAATTTTTTATATTTTACCACATATCGCTGATTCTTGCAATTAACGAAGCTTAAACAGTTTAAAAAATCTTAATTTTATTGTTTAAAATTAAAATAAATATTAATAAAATATAAATTCTGCACTATTTCCGTTAACATAATTTGGCATTGTTTTTTCAGACGGTTTTATTGTACGGATATTTTTTTTATGGTATTATGCTTTAAGATGATGAGAAAAGTGAGGAAGTACATTGCCTAAGAAACTGAAAATTATGATTTCCGTGCTGCTGGTTTTCGCTTCTCTGTTTTTTATGAGCGCGGCACACATACCTGCTGAAGATCATCAGGTGCTGGCGGGAACCACAGCTTTAAACGAAGTTACAGGCGACGACCTGCTGCTCCCCTCTCAGATTTTTGAGACGGAGATTTATGAGACAGAGGAAAGCCTTGACAATCAAGATATTCATCTTGAAGCCGAAGAAATTATCGGCAACCCCGAATTTGAAATGGACGAAGAGGGCATAAAAGAGGACCCGGAAAACCAGCGTCCTCAGGGCTCGGGAAATACGGTTGGGGACGATACCGTCAACGTTGATACTCCTCCCCCCGCGGCAGAGCCTGATGAGCCCGCAACGGAAAAGCCCACAGAAACTCCCACAGAAAAACCTACTGAAAGCGAAACGGAAAAGCCTACCGAAAAACCTACCGAAAAGCCCACAGAGCCTCCAGTTTACTCCGACGGCTGGCATATAATAGACGGAAAAACCTATCTCTATCAAAGCGGAAAGCCCGTCACAGGCTGGCAGGTAATCCAGGGCAAGAAATATTACTTCGACTCAAAGGGAGCCCTTTCCTCAAAGGTGGGAATCGACGTATCCTACGCTCAGGGCAGCATCGACTGGAAAAAGGTAAAAGCTGCCGGAGTCGGTTACGTTATGATAAGAGTGGGATACAGAGGCTACACTTTGGGTG
>CASDTR010000050.1 GCA_949283785.1 uncultured Oscillospiraceae bacterium | reverse complement strand
CCTGTCACGGATACAGCGGCAGCGCCGATGACATGGCCCGCTACGCAAAATGGTATTACGGTATGGGATACAGTCTTATAATCCCCGACGCCAGAGCGCACGGTATGAGCGAAGGCCATGTGAGAGGCATGGGATGGCTGGAACGCAAGGACATACTGATTTGGATTGATAAAATTTTAAGTGAGCATAAAGATGCAAAGATAGCGCTTTTTGGCATTTCAATGGGTGCGGCAACCGTAATGATGGCATCAGGTGAAAAGCTGCCCCAACAGGTATGCGCCGTAATAGAAGACTGCGGATACTCTTCAGCATGGGATGAATTCCAAAAACAGATGAAGAGCATGTTCCGTCTCCCCTCTTTTCCGATTATGAACGCGGCATCTGTTGTTACAAAAATAAGAGGCGGATATTTTTTAAAGGAAGCTAGTGCAGTCAATCAGCTTGCCCACTGTAAGCTTCCTGTATTGTTCATTCACGGAAGCGAGGATCAATTTGTACCCTTCGAAATGCTCGATACGGTATATAATGCCGCCGATACGGAGAAAGAGAAGCTGGTTATAGAAGGCGCAGGTCACGCCATGTCTTCAACGAAAGATCCCGAAAGGTATTGGAGCACCGTTAAAAACTTTTTGGACAAGCATTTAGCATGATTAAAAAGTAAATCAAAATAAAAAAATCTCCCGGTAAGAACAATCGCTTACCGGGAAATTTTTGTCCTTTTTAGCGAGGGGATTCTGCCTCTCTCATCATTCTCTATAGCTTCTACGTCGTACTCATTGCATAAAACACCGAGGCAACAAATATTCTTATTCGCCGCTGTTCCAAGTGTTTACCTAATTATATAGCCTTTTACAGTTTATTGCAAGACTCCTGATGATCTGAGCAAAACAAAATTCACAGCGGTAAAAGGCCCTATTTAATCTGACGAAATGTCAAGTGTGATTATTTTAAAGCCGTAGCAAAATAAAGCTTTGTCGTCTTTGCGGAGGTGACATCGGTATTATTTGTAAAATAATACACATATCCCGTTTTGTATGCTCTCAGATCTTCAATGGCCTGTTCGGCACTGAAGCTTTCTGCCTTGTGCATCAGATATGATCTGTCAAAATCATATTCCTCCAGAACGTAAGTTTTTATCAGCACGTCGCCTGATTCGTTTCCGCTCAAATCTGCCTCCAGATCAGTTAAGAACCAAGAATCCCCACCGTATTTGGGATAAACAAACTCATATGAGCCCGTTAATGTATCTTCCAGAGAATAATCAATTGGAGTTATGACCACATTCCAATCGTCACCTACTTCAGATAAAGCAGAAGCCTGAGCGAACAATTCACTGTTTTCAAGTACCTTTTCCGTGTTCTTAAAGGTTCTGGTATTGATCTGAACATTGTATACGTTTATCAGGGTGTTTGACTGATACAGGGATCTGTAGGCATCAAGAGGTATCTCATAGAAAACCTTTTTTGCAGCTTCCGTTGTCTTATCGGTAAAGAATACAAATTTTATATCAAGATTATACCCGCTGTTTCCTGAAAGGTCATAATCGCTGCTTCCGGAAACTGAGGTGATTATATTGCTGATAATGTCACTGCTCTGGCTTGAGGCTCCTGTGGTCTGGCTTGTCTCTGAATCCGAAACATCCAGCAGATAGTTTTCTAACAGAGTTTTTGCTTCGTCATCCTTTAAAAGTATCGCTCTGTTATTGAGGGAAACATAGACAGAAGCTAAATCTTCCTTATCATAAGGCATCGATTGCTTTTGGACATATTCGTCGCTCTTCTGAATTTTATCATAGGATTCGAGAAGCTCCGTTGAGCCCATTATCTGATTTGTGTTTTCAGATTTCTCCTCGTAATAATATTCATAAGGCAAAATCCTTGTGATCATGTCCCCGCCTTTAAGGGTATAAACTAATTTCACATAGCTTATCGGACTGTCTTTGCTCTTTAAAGACTCGAGAGCTTCTTTATGGAAATCGATTACATTATTGACCGACTCTTCACTCTCAAGCTTTATGCTTGGATTCTGCATATAGCTGCTGCCGAATATCCTGCTGATAAAGTCTGCGGTTCCGTAGCCGTAAACATTGGCGTCAATTTCAACTGACTCAACCTGCGATGCCTCGGGTATCCTGTTAGAATATGATGCGGTTCCGTATTTGGCAGTTATCATAATTCCTGCAAAAACGGCGGTGAAGCCCAGCCAGTAGAATACCGTAGATTTCTTAATCCTTTTTTCTGCGATGTAATTCATCAGGAACATCGCGGCAAGGGCAATCACTGAAGCCACAATAACGGCGACAAAAATATTCTTTGAGGACATATAGGCAAGCACTCCGGCAAAAACAGAAACGCCCATTATTCCCACATTGTAAGGTACACTGCTTGAAGGATAGCTTTCGGAGCTTTCGCTTTTTCTCGTCCTGTAAAAATAAAGTCCTGAAAAAAGGGTAACGGCTG
>CASDTR010000049.1 GCA_949283785.1 uncultured Oscillospiraceae bacterium | reverse complement strand
TGCTCCCCTGCTCCTTTATTTATTGGCTACCCCAACATTTGACATAGAACCAAAATAAAAAGCCGACGGAAAACCCGTCGGCTTTTCGCAGAATGTGTCAGGCCTTCATCTTAAAGGACTGGCAGTCCGTGCACTGCTGCTGAGTGGGGTTTGCCTCGTGAGTGCCGACTGTGATCATGTCGAGGGCGCAGTAATTTTCGCCCTGGCAGTGGTTAGCGCAATTTGTCACGGTGCAAGCGATGCAGTGGTTAGGTTTGCAGTTTTTAGTTGTTGTCATCATAGCCTGTTACCTCCTGTTATAGAACGGTTTTTTCCCTTTACACAGGGCTGATTATTCAGACTTTTTTCCGTTCACAAATAGTATGTGCCGTTTGATGCCGTGTATTTTTGAGAAAATTTGGAATTTTATTTTTTTACAGGATATGTTAAACTGTAAATGCAAAAAGTTAAAAATCAGCAGAATGAGGATTATACGAATATAAGCAGTATAAAATGACGTTTCACGGCATATTTATTACCGAAGTATCAGCAGAAAGGACGGCATTTCTTATGTTCGTTGTATCTTTTAAATCATCAAAAAAGAAGCTGGCGGTCCTTGCAGCGGCCGGAGTTGTCCTCATAGGGGCGCTGATATGGGCGGGCGCTTCGGGAATTGCTGAGCCTGCGGCTAACGTATCGGGGATAAATTACAGCGCGTCCACCAATGAAGAGCGCGTCAATTTTATTTCCCAGTTCGGCTGGGAGATAGACACCGGCCCCATAGAGGTGGAGGAGGTTATAATCCCCACGGAGTTTACGGACGTTTATGAAAATTACAACAAGATACAGAAAGAACAGAACCTTGACCTTGAAAAATATAAGGGAATGAGGGTCAAGCGATGGACCTACGCCGTAAAGAATTATCCCGGCTATGAAAACAAGAACGATGTCGTGAGGGCTGATTTGCTTGTCTATGAAGGCAGAGTTATAGGCGGAGATATATGCTCCGTGGAACTGGACGGATTTATGCACGGTTTTGAAAAACAGACCCAGTCGGCTCCGACCACTCAGACGGCTTCACAGGCAGCGGAAACTCAGCAGACGACGGGCTAAAGGGGCGGAAGAAGTGAAAAGCGAAAGACTTGATAAAACTGTTGCCTTTATTCTTCAGGGAGGAAGGAAAGAGGCTGTAAAGCTCATAAAGAGCGGGGAGATAGCTGTCGGAGGAAACGTTATAAAAGACCCTGCGGCGAAAATAAATCCCCATAAAGACAGGATAACTCTCTCGGGAAAAGAGATATGCTATAAAGAAAAAATATACATAATGATGAATAAACCTTTGGGAGTGGTTTCTTCAACGGATGACGGCGGCGTGACGGTCATTGATATTCTTCCCGAGGAGTTTTTGCGCCGCGGACTTTTTCCCGCAGGCAGGCTCGATAAGGATACGACCGGATTTGTGCTCATAACCGACGACGGAGATTTTGCCCACCGTATGCTCTCTCCGAAAAGCCATGTGGATAAAGAATACGAGGTTTTCCTGGCTGAACCTCTCGAGGAAGGCGCAGAGAAAAAGTTCAGTGACGGCCTTACCTTGGGCGACGGTTATCAGTGCCTTCCTGCTGAAACGGAGTGTATAGACGGCGGGAAAAGGATTAAATTTAAAGTTATTTTAAGAGAGGGAAAGTATCATCAGATAAAGCGCATGTTTGCAGCCTGCGGAAACAGGGTCGCTGCGCTTCATCGCACCGCCATAGGAGGCGTTCACCTTGACAGCTCACTGAAGGCGGGGGAGTGCCGTGAATTAACGGCTGAGGAGCTCGGCAGGATAACGGGCGGGGAATAAAATATTGCCTATTATGCATAAAAAAACCTTTGACTGTCTTTTGACAAAATCACGAAAAATCCCGATGAAACAGCATTGAAACTCAATAATAGCCTTAAAAACAATGCCTTGTAGTGAAAATAGACAAAAGCTAAACCGCCTATAAAGGCGGTTTTTTGTTGTTAGAAATCAATAAAAAAAACACATGATATGATAAATTTAAAAAGATTTTTAACTTTTATCAAATTAAATGTTGCAAATTTCTGTAGGATTGTGTAAAATATATAGCGTATCAGTGGGCATTATGTATAAAAAAATTCAGAATTTTGAAATTGGGGGTACATTAACTTATGTCAAACAGACTTTTTCAAGGCGTAATCCACCAGATGCGCGATGCTATCAACAGAACTATCGGAGTAGTTGACGAAACAGGAACTATTATTTCTTGCAGTGAGCTGGGCCGGATAGGCGAGGTGCAGTCCGGTGCGGTTGCCGACGTATTTGTCAGCGGTGAGCCTGAGGTTATTGACAGCTTTACCTATCGTACCTTTGGATCTCATATGCATCCCGAGTATGCTGTTTTTGTTGAGGGAACGGATGAACTCGCAGTACATTACACCGATGTCATTGCAGTGGCGCTCAACAGCATAAAGCAGTTTTACGACGAGAAGTATGACAGAAGCAATTTCATCAAAAACGTTATTTTGGACAACATCCTGCCCGGTGATATTTATCTGAAAGCAAGAGAGCTGCGTTTTAACAACGATTCAACAAGAGTTGTTCTTCTTATCAGAATTCCGGAGCATAATGACATATCGATTTACGACGTTATACAGAATCTTTTCCCGGATAAGACAAAGGATTTTGTAATCAATATTAATGAAACTGATATTGCGCTTGTTAAGGAAGTGCGTACAAACATTGAGCCTAAGGATCTCGAAAAGCTTGCCCGTTCTATCGCAGATTCCCTCAGCACCGAGTTCTACACTCACGCTCTTGTAGGTATCGGAACAACGGTTACAGGCATCAAAGATCTTGCACGCTCCTTTAAGGAGGCGCAGGTGGCTCTTGAGGTAGGTAAAGTGTTCGATACGGAGAAGCCCATTGTAAGCTACGAAAATCTCGGTATTGCCCGCCTTATATACCAGCTTCCCACAACGCTTTGCGATATGTTCCTCCGAGAGGTTTTCAAGAGGGGTTCAATAGAAAATCTCGACCAGGAGACACTCTTTACGATCCAGCGTTTCTTTGAAAACAATCTCAATGTTTCCGAAACGTCGCGCAAGCTCTTCGTCCACCGAAACACCTTGGTTTACAGACTTGAGAAGATCAAGAAGCTTACCGGTCTAGACCTGAGAGAGTTTGATGATGCGATTGTATTTAAAGTAGCGCTTATGGTTAAGAAATATCTTGATTCCAATCCTGTAAAATATTAAGGTGCCTGTTTTTAAAAGAAAAAAGGTGTGCCGATGATCGAACTCAAAAATGCATCAAAAACTTATGAGAATGGCACTAAGGCATTAAAGGATGTAACCCTAAACATAGAACAGGGAGAATTTGTTTTTGTTGTAGGTGCCTCCGGAGCGGGCAAGAGCACGTTTTTAAAATTGATTTTGAGAGAGGAAGTTCCCACCTCAGGCGGCATAGTGGTAAACGGCTACGACCTTGTAAGTATACCGAAAAAGGATATTCCCTATTTCAGGCGTACCATGGGAGTTGTTTTCCAGGATTTCCGTCTTATTCAGACGATGACCGTATTTGATAATGTGGCCTTTGCAATGCGGGTAATCGGAGCCAATGAAAGAGAAATAAGAAAAAGAGTACCCTATGTTTTAAGCCTTGTGGGGTTGGCGTCAAAGGCGAGAAATCTGCCTGCGGAGCTTTCCGGAGGAGAGCAGCAGAGAGTAGCCCTTGCCAGAGCCCTTGTAAACAATGCTGATATGATAATTGCCGATGAGCCCACGGGAAACGTTGACCCTGAGATGTCATATGAAATCGTTGAGCTTTTAAATCATATCAATGCTTCCGGAACTACGGTTGTCATGGTTACACATGAGCACGACCTCGTGCGCCGGTTTAACCACAGGACCGTTGTTATAGAAAACGGAAGTATAATATATGACGGAGCGGGCGGAGATAATTTTGATTTTTCCAGTGAAAGCGCCCAGCATCTTCATGAGATGAACATGGAGGTCGAGGAAAGGCTCAGACACGGCGGAATGACCGGATATTATGATATTTCCGAGGTTGATGAAACGTCAAGGTTTATCAGTTCATATCTCTCCGAAAAAGGACATGACAGCCGGGAAAATCCGGACGAGCAGGTTCCTCATCAAGAAGAGGATACTTCCTCCGAATCCCATTCGGAGAAGAAGAATGAGAATAAGTTCAGCTGGAATAAGCTGGCAGTCAAAGTAGGAAAAGGAAAAAAGGAAGAAGTCGATTTGCCTGTTTCGCAAAAGAATGAGGATAAAGCAGATGGCGGGGAAGCGACGGAGGCTTCTTCTGATACCGCGAAAGTTTCGGACGCTGAAAAAGGCGATGCCGTTACAGAAGAGAAAGACCGTCCCAAACAGGATAACGGCGCAGGGAAGAATGATTCAGGTTCTGAGAGAGCTGATTCAGGTTCTTCGGCACCGGAACAGGCTTCTGCCGAAGAGGAAAAGGTGCCGGATACTGATGCTTGTGAAACTGTAAGAGACAGCGAAGTGAAGCAGGAAAACATCGATAATGCGCCGCACGGACAGCATGTGCAGTCTTCAGAGAAGTCGGATGTCGAAGAAAAATCCGAAACAGATGAAAAATCCCGCAAGAGAAGCGAAGCCGTCCGAGACGCTTTGGGAAAAAGCATAAAGGAGTCATTGCTTGAGGGCTATTCCTTTTATTTGAACGGCTCCGAAGAAAAAGAAGATAACGGAGGTGATTCCGATGCAAAATAACGGAAAATCGCTGAGTTATCTTACAAAGGAAGGACTCCACAACGTTTGGGTCAACCGCATGATGTCCATTGCTTCAATTGCGGTGCTTACCTCGTGCCTTACTATAATCGGATGCGCCGCCATGCTGTTTTTTAACGTCGGGGAAATGCTCGATAAGGTCGGCGATCAAAGCGTTATAATGGTTTTTGTAAAAGACGGCGCCGACGATGCCGCTACAAAACAGGTCGGAGACGCTATAAGCAAAATCGAAAATGTAAGACAAGTAACTTTTGTTCCGAAAGAAGAATCGTGGGAAGAACAGGTAGAATCCTTAGGTGAAAGTGCAGGTATACTTGAAGGACTTCAAAACCCGCTCCCCGACGCTTACGAGGTCACCGTTGAAGATCTTGAGCTTTTTGACAGTACGGTCAAAAAAATCAGTGAGGTTGAAAACGTTCTTAATGTCCGCGAAAACAGTGACCTTGCAGCGCAGATTTCTTCTTTAAGCCATTCCGTGGGCCTTGTAAGCCTCGGAATAATAATACTGCTGTTCCTTGTGTCTCTGTTTATTATTTCCAATACGGTACGAATAACAATGTACAACCGCAGACTTGAAATCAGCATTATGAAAGCGGTCGGCGCTACAAACAGCTTTATTCGCTGGCCGTTTATGATAGAAGGCATCGTGCTCGGCATTATTGCGGCGTTTGTTTCTTTGGGACTTGTCGCACTGATTTACTCCATAGTCTCGAAAGCCTTTATGGATTTTATGTCCGGTATCGGATTTTCCCTTCTCAGCTTTTCGGGATATTGGTGGCAGATGCTTGCGTGCTTTGTCGCGGTCGGCGTTTTGACAGGTGTTTTCGGAAGCGCGGTATCTATGAGAAGATACCTTACTGAGCAGAAAGGTGAAAGTGATGAAATCTAAGCTTTTTAAGATTTTTGTGTCGATTTTTCTGGTGGTGGCTTTGATTTCTGCAAGTAATGTGTTTTTTCTTGCCGGAGCGGAATCAGTTACCGATCTTGAGGAAGAGGCTGACAGGCTTGACCAGATAATTAAGGATAACGAAGAACTGCTCAGCTCAATAAAAGGAGATATAACAAAGCAGTCGCAGTATGTAAGTGCTATAAATGAGCAGCTTTCAGCGATGAATGAAAAGGTTTCACTGCTCAATTCAAGGATAGATGATATCAACTCGTCCATCGCCGCTCTTAATGCACAGATAGATGAGGTAAATAACCAAATTGCCGAAACACAGGATGAAATAGACGCCGCAAACGACAGGATAGACGAGATATATGTGCAGCTGAGCGAGAGGCTGAGGGCTATGTATATGTCGGGCGATGTTTCAGCCACTCTTTCCATGCTTCTGGGAGCTTCTGATTTTTCGACTTTCCTTGTAAGAAGCGAATTGCTTTTGAGAATAGCAAAGCATGACGATGAGCTTGTCAACGAGATGATTGAGGAGCTTGAAAAACTTGAAAAGGAAAAGGAAGAGCTTAACGCAAAGCAGGAAGAATTGAATGAGAAAAAACAGGAACTTACCGATCAGCAGGCTGAGCTGCTCTCAGCCCAGACTGAGCTGAGTTCGGAGCAGTCTGCTATGGAAAGCAAATATGCTCAGGCAAACAGTTACCTTGCAAGCCTTGATAAAGACAGTGAAGCTTATCAGCAGGCCATTATGGAGGCTGAGGCTAAAAAAGCTGCTATTGAGGACAAAATCCTTCAGCTTTCGCAAAGCGGTTCCAGTGCAGGAGACGGCAGTGAATCTTCCGTGGGAAGCAGTCTTTATTGTCCCGTTCAGGAATCAAGCCGTTATATTTCAGCCAAATTCGGAGCCTATCCCTGGGGAGCTTCACACCGCGGTCTTGACATAACCTGCCGTGCAGCTTTAGGCAAGCCCATTTATGCCGCAGAGAGCGGAGTTGTAACTATTGCAAGTTATCAGGGCGATTTAGGCAACTATGTTCTTATCGACCATGGCGGAGGAGTCAGAACCGGTTACGGCCACAACACCTCTTTGCTTGTGTCGGTTGGCGAATATGTTGAGAGAGGACAGCAAATTGCGGTTATGGGCAGCACCGGATATTCGTTCGGTCCCCACTGCCATTTTGTGCTGATTAAAAACGGACAGTATGTGGATCCGGAACCCTATCTTCCCTCAATGCCTTATTATCCGTAATTTACAAACTAAATTAAGCAATACTGTATAGAATAGGAGAGGGCTATGAATAAAAAGGTATCGGTTGGCGCGTTGCTCGCCATTGTTTTCATTTCGATAGCAGCTGCCATAGCTGTAACAATGTCTGTTTCGATAGCAATTTATAATAAGCTCATAGTTGATCTGCCCGGAAGATCACAGATGTATTCCGGCCTGAGCGAGCTGGATGAGCTTGTGAGAAAAGAATATTTCGGTACAATCGACAGCGACGCTTTAAGCAGCAAGACTTCCGCAGGATATGTAAGCGGCCTGGGAGATCCTAACAGCTTCTATATGACTGCTGAAGAGTATGTCTCCTATTACAGCAAGCTTCAGGGTAAAACCTACGGAATAGGCGCGAGAGTATGTCTTGACTCCGAGACAGGTTATATTTATGTTTCCAGGGTCTTTGATAATTCTCCGGCCTACACCAGCGGACTGCGTGAAGGAGACAGGATAACCTCGGTAGAGGGCACTAAAGCGACGGCATCGAATTACAACACCCTTGTGGAACAGCTTACGGGCAAAAAGCTCAGCTCTGTTAAGCTTACATATCTTCGTGACGGAAAAACCACGGAGGTAAGCGTTGTTAAAGGAAACAGCGGCCAGTCCGTTTTCTTTGAAGATATGGGAGAGGTTGCCTATATCAGTATCACTGAGTTTTTCAGTAATACTCCGTCCCAGCTTTCCGCAGCTTTGGAAAAAGTAACGAGTTCATCGGCTTATAAGAGCATCATAATAGACGTCAGAGGCAATTGCGAGGGCGATTTGGAATATGCCGTAAAGGCCCTCGATCTTATTGTTCCCACTGCGGCAGAGGGACAGGGTTCAGTGGCTAAGGTGGTCGATAAGAACGGGAATGAAATAGCGACATACACTTCCGACGCTCAGACGATAACCATGCCCATGCTTGTGCTTACAAACGGCGATACGGCGGGCCCTGCGGAGCTTTTTG
The DNA here is from genome assembly GCA_949283785.1 of uncultured Oscillospiraceae bacterium. Lineage (GTDB taxonomy): Bacteria > Bacillota > Clostridia > Oscillospirales > Acutalibacteraceae > UMGS263. The sequence continues at coordinate 474 of CASDTR010000049.1, read as the reverse complement.
CATGTGACCTGAGAGACTTCGGAAAAGCGCAGATACTCGGTGAAACTACAAAGGGAATAGGAACCGCTACCGAGCTTTTCCAGCTTAAAGACGGAAGCGCCGTAATTCTTACAATAGGTGAGATACTTCCTTATAAGAGCGGGTCTTATAACGGAGTGGGAATAGTGCCTGATTACCAGGTCGAACTGTCAGCCGACAAAAAGGCAAAGTTTGAGATGCTCACTTCTCAGGAGGATACGCAGCTTCAAGAGGCTATAAAGATTCTCAGTTCGGGCAGCACCTCTTCGGAAAGTGAACAGACTTCTCAGTAAATACGATATTTACCGACTTTTACAGGTTCTATAATAAATGTTGGGGTGAAGACCTCAACATTTATTTATTAGCAAAAAAATAGACATATCCCCCAAAAGCCAATACAATAAAGTTGCTCAAACCTAAAGAAAGGCAGGAAGGAATATGTCCAAACAAGATATT
>CASDTR010000048.1 GCA_949283785.1 uncultured Oscillospiraceae bacterium | reverse complement strand
ATACTTTTTATGTTTGCCGACGCCGCTTAACATAAATTGAGCAGGCAAAAGTCTCCGACTTTCGCCTGCTCCCCTGCTCCTTTATTTATTGGCTACCCCAACATTTGACATAGAACCTAAAAAAATCAGCGCCTCTCATGGCTTATTTAAGCCTCGGGAGGCGCTTTTTACTGTTGCGGTGTGACTGCGGAGATTAAAATGCATTTCTGCTGTCTACATAACCTAAAATCTTATCTGCCAATGTCCAAATTCCAAGCATCAGCCCGGCGATAATTATGAAGGGCACCGCCAGCAATGCGATTATTATAAGGGCAGCATACGTTATTATGTCGCTCAGAGGACTGCTTACGTTCACTGAAGAACTCCTTTTATATATCGGGTTAGTCCCGCGCATGAGATTTGTAGAATGCATTTTTTAACCTCCTGACAGTTTCAAATTTCCCGTACCGTGCAATATTCAGATATGAGCTCCACGCTGCCGATGAAATTTTTATAGTCAATCATAATATAGTTTCCGCCGCTTGTCATATGCAGTGTGGTTTCAAAATTCCCGTTTTCATCAATTTCAAGGTCATCTGCTTCGGCGTTCATCCTGATTCGCACCTTGGCACTTCCCGATTGCTGCACGATACGGCCGTAAATGTGTACAATCCGCTCCTGAACAGAGCCTTCTCCGAACACCACGTCTCTCCCCGTCTGTTCGCCGCATTCTGACGTATATTCTCCCGTATAGGAATCTTCCGAATTGTTTCTGACTCCCAAAAGCGCTTCATCAGGAGTTATTTGTGAAGCGCCGATTTGCCCTACAATACCGTCGAGACGGTCTGTAATGCTCTCGGGTTCCTTATTTTTTGAATTGCACGAGGACAGAGAACTCAGTAAAATTAAGGCCGTAATAACGGCGATAAATTTTTTCATCCGTTTTCCTCCTTCGCTCCGCTTACTATTGAATAATAAGCGCCAGATGTCACGCGGTAGACTATTACATAAAACAAAGCGAAAATGAGGTAGCATGCGGCTGTAACACCTATGAGCAGACCTGTATTTGTTAAACTGAAAAGAAGCAGCAGCTTTTTAATGAGCGGGAAAGCAAAGGCAAGATGTATTCCCGCAGTTACAAGAGGAAGGAAAAATACCGTAAGGATCTGAGAATTTATGCTCTTTCTTATCTCCTTCTTTGTCATGCCCACTTTCTGCATGATATCAAACCGCGACTGATCCTCATAGCCTTCCGAAACCTGTTTGTAGTAAATAATGAGCACTGCAGCGAAAATAAAGACTATTCCGAGAAGCACACCGAGGAAGAATAAGCCGCCGTAAAGGCCGTAGATTCCTGCCCTTTCAGCAGATACTCCCTCACAGACAATGTAATAGTTCTCGTCTCCAGTTTCACTTATGGCTTGTCTCTGAATTGCGAGCAGCTCATTTGAAAGAGTTTTTTCCAGGGTTATCTGTGTATCATCATCCAAATCGACGTCAAAGGCATAAAACCAGCTGAACTGAATAAGCGGATTTCCTTTATTGTTTTTAAACTCCTTCAGCGATTCTGCTTTTTCATCGAAGCCGGAAACAAAAATGCACATACTGGGGAAAACCTGCATTGCGTCAACGCCGTTATCGACAAAATCAGTGACGGTGTCCTTGATATTGAGGGGATCTCCGTCTCCTATGGCAATGGTGGGATTTTCATATTTACCCATTTTTGTTGTATAAATGAGCGCCTCGTCTTCTTCGAGGGTTATGTTTTTACCCATCAGGCTGTTGTAGTCTTCAACGGGTATCATGAAAATCTGCCACACATCGGAATATTCGGTAAAATTATCGATTTGCTCTACATCGACAGTGCCGTCCGCGATGTCGTATCCGGCAAAAGCTGCCACACGGTAATCTACAGTATTTTCGGGCTTTGCTCCTTCTTCTGCCGTTTCCTCGGCGGCAACTGAGCGAATTTCTTCAATTCTGTCTGAGCTGAATTCAGCAATGTCAGAAGTGTTTACCTGAATATTGATATGTCTGGGATACCTCACGCGCAGACTGTCCTCTGTTCCGATGTAAAGGCATACGGTAGAGGAAACCATGACCAGAACCATGGTGCAAAGAATACAGATCGAAGCAAGGCCCGCGCCGTTTCTTTTCATACGATAAATCATTGAGGAAACGGAAACAAAGTGATTTGTCTTGTAATAATATTTTTTATTTTTCTGGAGTATTTTGCACAGTGCAACAGAGCCCGCCACAAAAAGAAAATATGTTGCGATGATCACCATTACAACCGCTACGAAAAACATAGTCAGAGCGCTTATGGGATCTTCAATGGAAACGGCAAGATAGTATGCCCCTCCCAGAATCACTGCGCCTGCAATAGCTAAAATCCAGTTTGCTTTGGGCGGCTTCTCACCCGAGTTCTCGCTGTGAAGGAGTTCAATCGGATTGGTGAGATGGATCTGCCGAAGAGTGTTGAGAAAAATAAGAACGAAAATTCCTGCAAAAAGCAGAGCTGTCTGCCAAACGGATGCGATTTTGACGGTCATTCCGAACTCAGCGGTGCCCTGAAGCACTTTAATGAGACACAGCTCTGCAAGCTTTGAAAAGACGATGCCCGAAAAAATCCCGCCTAATATCGCGATAAGTGCAACAAAAAGGCCTTCCCACATTAAAACTACGGCAAGATTTACTTTGCCCATTCCGAGGATATTGTAAAGTCCAAATTCCTTTTTTCTTCTTCTGAGAAGAAATGAATTTGTATAAAAGAGAAAAATCAAGGAGAAAACACTCATTACGCCGAAGCCTATTCCGAGAAATCCCTGCATTTCGCTGCCTCCGCGCATACTTTTGATAGTATCGCTTGATGACAGGAAGGAGATGATATATGTCATCATTACCATGCCTATGCAGGTCAAGATGTACGGGGTGTAGAGTTTTTTGTTTTTCTTTATTCCCGTGTAGGCGAGTTTTTCATAGAATCCTATTTTCATTTGCGCTCACCGCCCGTCGCCAAAAGAGTAAGAGTGTCGGAAATTTTCTGGTAAAACTCGTTTTCGGTGCTGTCTCCCTTATATATCTGGTGAAACACCTCTCCGTCTTTTATAAAGAGCACACGTCCGGCATGGCTCGCGGCCTTGACCGAGTGAGTGACCATGAGCACGGTCTGTCCCGCGGCGTTTATTTCCTCGAAAAGCCCCAAAAGCTCATCGGTTGCCTTTGAGTCGAGAGCTCCCGTAGGCTCATCGGCAAGGACAAGGCGCGGATTCGTTATAAGGGCTCTGGCAACTGCCGCACGCTGCTTTTGTCCGCCAGACACCTCATAGGGATACTTTTTCAGAATATCCGTAATTCCCAGCGTCTCCGCGATAGGCTTTATCCTCACCTTCATCTCATCGGGATTTTTTCCTGCGAGGACAAGGGGAAGATAGATGTTATCCTCAAGGGAGAAGGTGTCCAGAAGGTTAAAATCCTGAAAAACGAAACCTAAATTGTCGCGTCTGAACGCAGCCATTGATGATTCCTTGATTTTTGAAAGGTCACGTCCGTCAAGCCTTACGCTTCCCCCCGTAGGCTTATCGAGAGAAGCAAGGATATTGAGAAGGGTCGTTTTGCCTGAGCCCGACTCACCCATTATGGCTACATACTCGCCTTCCTCAACTCTGAAAGATACGTTTTTCAAAGCCTCAACCTTATTTCCGCCGAAGCGGGTAGTATATGTCTTTTTCAGTGCGTCTACTTCCAAAATACTCATAGACTTTTGCCTCCTTTTCTTTTTTGCACCCTTATTGTAGCAAAAAAGGGAAAGGCGCCTCCATAGAATCGGCTTACATTTCCCCGCTTATTTCTTACACTTTTGTAAGATGATTATTCAACTTTAAGTTCTTTTTTATTGAGTTCTATCCGCATTACGGTCCCGCTTTTGAGAGAGGACTCCGCCGTTATACCGTGGCCTAGATTATCGCATATACCCTTGCAAAGATACAGTCCCAAGCCGCTTGCCTTTTTGTCGCTGCGTCCGTTATATCCCGTATATCCTTTTTCAAAAACTCGGGGCAAATCTTCAGGGGCGATACCGATACCCGTATCCCTTATGCAAAGGATTTTCGGCTCCTGTATATAGATAGCGATTTCCCCGTTTTGAGGAGTGTATTTAACAGCGTTTGATAAAAGCTGCTCAATGACGAAGGAAAGCCATTTTTCATCGGTGAGCACATTTACATTCAGAGGCTCATACCGCAGTTTTAGCTTCTTGCGTATAAACTGCGGAGCAAACTTTTTGATGCTTCCTCTTACAATTTCGTCAAGGTCGTACTCTTTGAAAACATAATCTGTGGAAGAGGAATCCATCCTTAAAAATGTAAGAACCATTTCCACATACTGCTCAATTCTGAAAAGGTCCTCCGAAATCTGTCTTGCCGTATCGGAATCCTCATTTTGCAGTGTAAGCCGCATTGATGCTATGGGTGTTTTTATCTGATGCACCCATGTCGTATAATAATCGACCATATCCTGATAGTGCAAGTTCGAGTTTGTCTCAATGTCGTTTATCTCTTTTCGCAGTGAGTCGATTATGTTTTGATAGTCGATATCGTCCTGAGTCTGCGGCTGAGGGAAATGCTCCATTAAAGCCGAGCTGAGAGTCTGTATGCCCGTAAGTCTTTCATGCTTGGCAGATGCTTTTTTGCAGTCAAGAACCAGCAATACTACTCCCGCCAGCGCACAGATAAGCACAGGATAGAGAACGGCCTTCAGGGGCAGCTCGTACAAAAAGAAAATAACGGCAAAAATCAGCGAAAAGATAAGAAATACCGAAATTTCCTTCGCTCTGTTCTTTAAATAAACTATCGTAAATTTCATTTTGTTCTCCCTCAAATCACCATATATCCGATGCCGAATTTCGTTGTGATAAAATCGTTGAGGCCCGCAGCGTCAAGCTTTTTCCTGAGCCTGTTCACGTTTACGGTCAAGGTATTTTCATCTACAAAGCTGTCCGTTTCCCAAAGCTTCTCCATCAGCTTTTCACGGCTGACTATTTTTCCCTTACTTTCCATCAGTGCCAGCAAAATACGGTACTCATTTTTAGTGAGAGATATTTTTTCATCCTTATAGGTAAGGGTGTTGTCTCCCGTATTCAGTACGGCTCCCCTGTGCTCCAGGACAGGAACCGATGAAGCAAAATCATATGTGCGGCGGAGCATAGCCTGTATTTTAGCCATCAGTACGCTCTGATCGAAGGGCTTGGCTATAAAATCATCGGCGCCCATGTTCATCGCCATAACGATATTCATGTTATCGGAGGCAGAGGAGATAAACACAATTGGAACTTTCGATACCTTTCTGATTTCGCTGCACCAGTGATAACCGTTAAAAAAGGGCAGAGTAATATCGAGGAGCACCAAGTGCGGGTCGTATTCGGAAAACTCGGAAAGGACATTTCTGAAATTCTGAACACATTTAACGTCTAAATTCCACATCTGAGCCTGTTTTTTAATTGCTGCGGCAATTCCCGGATCGTCCTCAACTATCAAAATCCTGTATGTCATTTTCTGTTCCTTCTTTGTAAATCAATATAAGCACCGAAATGCGGCGAATGCTTTTGTATTTTTTATATCACAATTCGGCCGTAATTACAACATCTCAGCGAATCCGTCATTATATTACTGCAAAGCGGTAATACTATCCTTTGAAAGGATGATAAGAAATGGATTTTTTATGGACAAAGAATATGAATGCGCCGTCCTTCCCCGAAATTAACGGTGATCTCGAAACCGACATAATAGTTATCGGCGGAGGTATGGCGGGAATACTCTGCGCTGCACAGCTTCAGAAGGCGGGCGCAGACTATGTTCTGCTCGAAAGCAAAAGAATAGGCCGCGGCATAACAAAGGGCACTACTGCCGTTCTGACGGCTCAGCACGACACTCTCTATCAGGACATGATTAAAAAATTCGGCAGGGAAAAAGCGAGGCTTTACCTTGAAGCCAATCTCGAAGCGGTAAAAAAATTTCGAGATCTGTCAAAAGAAACAGACTGCGATTTCGAGGGAAAACCGTCGGTTATGTATTCGCTTAATAACCGCAGCCTTATGGAACGAGAGGCAGAAGCCGTAAGTTCTCTGGACTTTGAAGTTCAGTTCACAACGGAAATCAGCCTGCCGTTTAAAATCGCGGGAGCGGTAGTTTATCCCGGTATGGCGCAGTTTCATCCGCTTAAATTTCTTTATTCCGCCGCAAAGGGATTAAACATCTATGAAAACGCCTTTGTAAGGAGAATCGAGGGCACAGACGCCGTTACGGATAAAGGAAAAATAAGAGGCAAAAAAATAATCATCGCGACCCATTTTCCTTTTTTAAACAGCCGCGGACTCTATTTCATGAAGCTCTTCCAGAAGCGTTCCTATGTTATCGCATATGATAATACTCAGCCCCTTGATATGACCGCCGAAGATATTGCAGAAAACGGATTTTACATGAGAAATTACAAAAATCTGCTGCTGATAGGCGGCGGAGACCACCGCACGGGAAAACAGGGCGGCGGATATGCAGCCATATCCCATTTTGCGAAAAAATATTTCCCCGAAGCCGCAGAAAAATACCGCTGGTCCAATCAGGACTGCGTGAGCCTTGACGGGATTCCCTATATCGGACAGTACAGCCCTTCGCTTCCCGACGTTTATGTCGCCTGCGGCTTTAATCTCTGGGGCATGACCACCTCCATGTACGCTGCCGATATTTTAGCGGATTTGGCTTTAAACAGGGAAAACAAATACGCAAAAGCGTTCAGTCCCGATCGCAGCATGCTCACCCCGCAGCTTTTTTCAAATTTCGGCAGCACATTTATTGATTTCTGTATTCCCACAACGAAACGCTGTTCCCACTTAGGGTGCGCTTTAAAATGGAACCCGTCAGAGCACAGCTGGGACTGTCCCTGCCACGGCTCAAGGTTTACGGAAAACGGCGAGCTGATTGACAACCCCGCCATGAAGGACATTGGAATTTGAAGCTTAACAATCAAAACCACCAGTAAACTGGTGGTTTGCACAGCCCCTAGAAGGGGCTATTACGGACTTAACCCCTGGAAGGGGTACTGAAAGTTTGACACCGCATTACAATCTCAGGCAGCCGCTAAAGCGGCTGTCTTTTTTGCCTACTTATTCTTGTTACCCGTAAACGGGTCTATATATTCTCTGAATGATATTTGGTCTTTTGCGTAATCTTCCTATAATTGATTCCTTATGTAGTCTCTTATTGCTGTTTCGTTTTTTCCTACTGTATCTACATAATATCCTCTACACCAGAAACTTCTTTGTCCGTATTTGTATTTCAAGTTTGCTTGTCTGTCAAATATCATTAAGCTGCTTTTTCCTTTGAGATATCCCACAAACTGTGCTATACTCAAATACGGTGGAATACTTACAAGCATGTGTATATGATCCGGACATGCTTCTGCTTCTATGATTTCTACTCCTTTTTGTTCGCACAATTTTCTCAATATCTCTCCTATATCTTTTTTTAATTGTCCGTATATTTCTCTTCTCCTATATTTTGGAGCAAATACTATATGGTATTCACAGCGATATTTTGAATGTGCCGTACTCTTTATTTCATTCTTCATTTGTTTAAAACCTCCTTGTTGTTTTAGTAATGCGGTCGCCAAACCACTACT